>NZ_JBXUNO010000002.1:705057-1115668 GCF_057197025.1 Bacillus sp. LSHTCR4
CCAACAGGTGAAGGAAATAATGGAGGAAATCCAACAACACCACCAACAGGTGAAGGAAATAATGGAGGAAATCCAACGACACCACCAACAGGTGAAGGAAATAATGGAGGAAATCCAACAACACCGTCAACAGATGAAGGTAATAATGCTGGATCTGGACAAACTACAACAGATAATCAAAACTCAAAAGAAACAACAACTGTAAGTGAGAACAAAGAAGAACGTGATTTACCGAAAACAGGTACAAGTGTTGCTTCTACAATTGGAGCTGGGTTGGCGTTTATTGGAGCTGGATTCCTTCTGTTATTTAGAAGAAAAAAAGCAAATAAATAATCGAGAAATATAAAAAGGATTACCGGTTAAGGTAATCCTTTTTCGTATATTATGAAATTGTTACTGCTTTTTCTTTCTTCCATGACAGGCCAAATCCAGTGAAACCAACAATAATTGTTACGACTGGACAAGCTAAGCAGAAGATTGCGAATGGAACGTAATCAAATGTCGGAACACCAAGGACGTTCGATAAGAATACGCCACTTACTCCCCATGGTACGAGCGGGTTAATAACTGTACCTGCATCTTCTAGTACTCGTGATAAATTACGACGTTCTAAACCAACTTCATCGTATTTATTAGCAAATGCTTGTCCTGTTAAAACGATGGATAAGTACTGCTCACCAAGTAAAAAGTTTACACCGATTGCAGTTGAAGCAGTAGAAATAATTAAGCGTGTGCTATTTTTTACGAAGCTAGAGATGATATTCATTAGCTGCGTGATAATACCCATTCCTTGTAATAATCCTCCCATACAAAGAGCTAGGAAGATAAGAGCGATCGACATCATCATACTTTGCAGGCCACCACGAGATAATAAGCTATCAATATCTTTTATACCAGTTTTAGAAACGTAACCGTCTTGCATAATTTTCATTAAATCAGTTAAAGAAGTACTAGGTTTAAATATAAAGAGAATAATGATTCCTACTATAATTCCAGCAAGCAATGTTGGAACTGCTGGAACTTTTTTAAATGCGAATAGGAACAGTAATAAAATAGGAATAAGTGTAACGATAGAAATCGTTGCATGTTTCTCTAATGTGCTAATAAAGTTTGTGAAGTCAACCTCTCCACTAGTGCCGCTTCCTAAAATGAAAAATGCGATAAAAGCAATAATGAAAGCTGGAATTGTTGTCCAAAGCATGTTACGAATATGCTCAAATAAATCTACACCCGTTACAGCTGGCGCTAAGTTTGTTGTATCAGATAAAGGAGACATTTTATCTCCAAAGAATGCACCCGAAATAATTGCACCAGCGATTAGAGCCGGATCGTATCCGAGAGCACTACCCATGCCCATAAAGGCAAGTCCTACAGTTGCGGCAGTTGTAAAGGCACTACCGATACTTGTTCCAACAATTGCACAAACAACAAAAACAGTTGGAATGAAAATTTTTGGAGATACAAGCTGGAAGCCGTATACCATTAAAGTTGGAATTGTTCCAGCAGCGATCCAAACACTAATTAATACGCCTACAAGTAAGAAAATAAAAATAGACGGAATACCAGCTGAAATACTACTTATCATTCCTTTTTCCATAGTAGACCAATCAATTTTTTTCATAAATCCAAATGCTAATAAAAGAACGATGCCAAATAAAATCGGGATGTGTGGTGAAACTTCTAATTTGATAACACTAAAGCCAATGCAGAAAAAGATAAAAATTGTTAAAAGAACAGATTCAATTTTTGAAACCATTGTTTTCCCCTCCTAAGTAATCTAAAATAGCTCTTTTTTATATAAAATTCGCCAATATTGTTTATTTCCTTCTAAAATTTAGAATTTTGTGACAAATTACCGGTAATTGTCCATATCTCAATATAATGCGGAAATGATTGGATAAAAAAACGTCCCTGCATATAATTATGCAGGGACGAAGAAATCGCGGTACCACCCTAGCTTGTGAAATGAATGTATCACAAAATAAAGGGTCGTATGATATGCGTTAATAAAATAAAAACGCCCCTGCAATATATGCAGGGACGAAAAATTCGCGGTACCACCCTAAATTGTGAAACAGTTTCGTTTCACCACTCTTTAGACATAACGGTCTATAACCGTCTTTCACTACTCCTTACGTTTCGTAAAAGAAGCTCCAGGGGGTAATTCATAATTCGCTCTGTACTGGTTCGCACCGACCACCAGCTCTCTGAAATCAGAAATCGAAATACTACTAAATCCTATCAACGCCGATTCATATGATGTTAGTTAAATTTTTATCATATATTCATCATACATGTCAATAAAAATATGTGATATTTTTTTAGGGAAATAAAGGAGATAGGTTTTAAGACTGAAAAATGTGCGTTATAATGAATTCGAAAGGGGAGGAAAGAGTGAAGAAAAAAATAATTCTTTTTACCACCTTACTAGTCATTGGCGGAAGTGCTGGCATTTACACAGCTTTTGCAGCTGAATCAGAGCAAGCGAAGCAAAAGCAAATACAGCAGTCAGAAGTGAAGAAAGCGAAAGAAGCTGAAGAGAAGAAGTCGATGGAGAAAGCAGCTACGAAACTAGGGGTTTCTACTGATGGAAAAACAAAAGAAGAAATTACGAAAGAAGTAAATAAGGCTAGATTTGAGCAGCATCATGATTTATTAATTGAGCATGCGAAGCAACTTGGAATTGATACAGAAGGAAAAAAGGATGAAGAGATTATTTTAGAAATCGGAAAGATACAACATGGAAAGTAGAGCAACTTATCGTATGATAGGTTGTTCTTTTTTAAGAACTACTTAATTTAAAAATAATTGACAGTCATTTAGATTTAATGTTAACTATATTTATAAACTAGTTAACATTAGGGGTGACAATTGTGACTTTTAGCAAGAGTACGACTGACAAACCATCTTATACATATGAAGAGTTATCAGAAAAAAATAAAGCCTATGTATGGCACCCATTTACACAAATGAAGGATTATTTAGAAGAAGATCCTGTCATTATTGAACGTGGAGAGGGAAGAAAGCTATACGATGTAAATGGAAATGAATATTGGGACGGTGTTTCGTCTATTTGGTTAAATGTTCATGGGCATCAAGTGCCAGAACTAGATGAGGCGATTCGTGAGCAATTAAATAAAATTGCCCATTCTACTATGTTAGGGCTTGCTAACGTTCCATCTATTTTATTAGCCGAAAAAATAATTGAAGTTGTGCCAGAAGGTTTGAAAAAAGTATTCTATTCGGACTCCGGTTCTAGCGCTGTTGAAATTGCAATTAAGATGGCCTTTCAATATTGGCAGCATAAAGGAAAACCGAAGAAACAAAGATTTGTTACATTAAAAGAAGCGTATCACGGTGATACAATTGGAGCTGTTTCAGTAGGAGCAATAGACTTGTTTCACCAAGTGTATAGTTCACTTTTATTTGAGGCAATTAAAATGCCTTATCCATATACATATCGTTCTCCTTATGGAAATGATAAGGCCGAAATTGTAAAAAAACATTTAGAAGAAATGGAAGAGCTGCTGAAAGATAAACATGAAGAAATTGCGGCGATTATTGTAGAACCTTTAATGCAAGGTGCTGGCGGTATGATTACAATGCCAAAAGGATACTTAAGAGGGCTACGTAATTTATGTACAAAATATAATGTTTTATTTATTACAGATGAGGTAGCGACTGGGTTTGGGCGTACTGGGAAAATGTTTGCATGTGAACATGAAAATGTAACGCCGGATATTTTGACAGCCGGAAAAGGTTTAACGGGCGGATATTTACCAGTTGCAATCACCGTAACGACAGATGAAATTTATAATGCCTTTTTAGGAGGCTATGAAGAACAAAAAACGTTTTTCCACGGTCATAGTTATACAGGGAATCCGTTAGGGTGTGCGGTAGCAATTGCGAATCTAGAATTATACGAGAAAACAAATTTAATAGAAGAAGTGGCACGAAAAACAGAATATGTTGCGACGCAATTAGAATCGCTCTTTGCATATAAACATGTAGGGGATATTCGTCAGTGCGGGTTAATGGTTGGAATTGAGCTTGTGAAGAATAAGGAAACGAAAGAAGCGTTTGAATGGACAGAGAGAGTCGGTGTTCAAGTATGTAAACGCTCAAGAGAGCTGGGTATGATTATACGACCGCTCGGTAATACAATTGTATTTATGCCTCCTCTTGCTTCTACAATTGATGAGATTGACGATATGTTACGTATTTTATATAAAGCAATCTCGGATGTTACGGAGGGAGAATAATGAGCGGTTTTTTTATAACAGCAACGGATACAGAAGTGGGGAAAACTGTAGTTGCAGGTGCATTAGCAGGTGTATTTAGAGAATTAGGATATAACGTAGGGGTATATAAACCATTGCAAAGTGGACATGTTGCATCAAATCCAGAGGGAGATGCAGCAAGGCTAAAAGTATTATCAGGTGTATCAACAAAAGAAGATGAAATCTGCCCTTATTCTATCGAAGAACCGCTTGCTCCGAGACTTGCCATGAAAAGAGCTGGAAGGACAGTCACGTTAAAAGACATTATTCACCACTATAATGAACGAGCGAAAGAGTTTAATAGCCTACTTGTAGAAGGTGCAGGTGGACTAGCTGTTCCATATACAGAAGACGCTTTAGTAATTGATTTTGCAAAAGAATTACAGCTTCCCCTTATTGTAGTAGCACGCCCTACATTAGGAACAGTAAATCATACAGTTTTAACCATTGCTTATGCAAAGGCACATGGCTTAACAGTAGCAGGTGTCATTTTATCTGGCTGCAAAGAATGCGAAATGGAAAGGGTACAAGAAAATAAAGTAATGATTGAAGAGCTGAGCGGGGTACCGGTTTTAGGCTTATTACCATTCTTTGAAGGTGAGTTTACAAAAGAAGTAGTCTTGGAATCTACTAAAGAATATGTAATGATTTCAAAATTAGAGGAGTTCATCCGAAATGAATCAACCGTGGCGCACACATCTTCAAACTAAATTACAACAATTAAATGAGCAAGGGCAGTATCGCAATTTGCATGTAACAGAACAAGCAGCAGAGACATGGCTTATTCGAGATGAGAAAAGGATGCTAAATTTAGCGTCAAATAATTATTTAGGGTTAGCTGGAGATGTGAGGTTAAAAGAAGCTGCTATTACGTGTACAAAAAAATATGGAACTGGTTCGACTGCCTCTCGTCTCGTTGTAGGAAATTATCCATTGTATGAAGAGGTAGAGAGAAGTATATGCAGCTGGAAAGGTACTGAAAGAGCATTAATCGTAAATAGTGGGTATACGGCAAATATAGGTGCCATATCTTCTTTAGCCTCTCGGCACGATATTGTTTTTAGTGATAAGTTAAATCACGCAAGTATTGTTGATGGAATCATATTAAGCGGGGCAGAGCATAAAAGGTATCGTCATAATGATTTGGATCATTTAGAGAAGCTGTTGAAAATGGCTTCGCCTGAAAAGAGGAAATTAATCGTAACAGATACGGTTTTTAGTATGGATGGTGATACTGCGTATTTGAGGGAGTTAGTGCAGCTGAAAGAGAAATATGGGGCAATTATTATAGTGGATGAAGCGCATGCGAGTGGAATATATGGAATTGATGGAGCAGGGTTGTCCCATATAGAAAAAGATCTTTCTCAAAAAATTGATATACATATGGGGACGTTTAGCAAGGCTTTAGGGTGTTATGGTGCGTATTTGACAGGTGATGCAATTTATATAGAGTATTTACAAAACATGATGAGAAGCTTTATTTTTACTACAGCTTTACCACCAAGTACGTTAGGAGCAGTGCAAAAAGCAATTGAAATTGTACAAGAAGATCATAAGAGAAGAGAAAACCTTATAGCAAATGGGGAATACTTCAGAAGCAAATTACGAGACGCTGGATTTAATATAGGGAATAGTTCAACTCATATTGTACCGATTGTAGTCGGTTCAAATGAAAATGCTTTACGGTTTAGCAAAAGGTTACAAGAGGCAGGTATTGCAGCTATTGCAATTCGTCCGCCAACTGTACCGATCAATAGTTCTCGAATTCGCTTTGCAGTTACATCTCAACATACAATAGCTGATTTAAAATGGGCTATTGACCGAATTATCCACATTGCGAAAGAAGAGGAGCTTTTCGTATGAAAGAGCTGAAGATTATTTTTATCCCTGGATGGGGAATGGAAGAAAATATTTGGGATTTAGTACTTCCGCATTTTAAAGAATATCCTGTTCAATGCATTGATTGGCGTAATGTGAAAGAACAAAGTGAGTTTGCGGATCGGATTATAGATATAGCACAGGATGACAATGTAATTTTAGTTGGATGGTCACTAGGAGCGTTAGCGGTAATTCAAGCTTATAAAAAAATTAAGGCAAAGGGTATCGTACTAATTGGTGGCACTGCTAAATTTACAAATGCAAGTGACTATAGTAATGGATGGAATGCTTTGCATGTAGAACGGCTGAAAAAGAATGTGGCGAGAAAGAAAGAAGATACGCTCAAGCGGTTTTATGAAAATATGTTTACGAAAAATGAGCTGAAAGAGAATAAAAGGTTTGAAGATATGATAAAACGTTTTAAAGGTGATTCTATTCAGTCTTTACTATTAGGTTTGGATTATTTAATAGAAACAGATATGAGAGAAGAATTGAAAGAAGTTAAAGTCCCTATACTACTTATTCATGGGGAGCGGGATGTAATATGTCCATTATCTGCAGCGCGTAGTATGGCTGTGAATGAGACTGCCATGCTTAAGGTAGTAAGTGAGGCTGGACACGCATTATGTGTAACGAATTTTGAATATTGTGTAAATGAGATAATTCAATTTGTAGAGGGGATACGACATGATCAACAAAACGTTACTACAAAAACGGTTTAACGTGGCAGCTGTATCCTACGATCAATATGCAAATGTACAAAAAAAGATGGCACATTCATTACTTTCTACATTGAATCGGCGATATAGTGCAAATTCATCGATACGTATTTTAGAACTTGGATGCGGGACAGGATATGTTACAGAGCAATTATCAAACCTATTTCCGAAGGCACATATTACAGCCATTGATTTTGCTGAAAGTATGATTGAGGTTGCGAAAACTAGACAAAATGTGAAAAATGTAATGTTTCATTGTGAGGATATCGAAAGGTTACGACTAGAGGAAACATATGATGTCATTATTTCGAATGCCACATTTCAATGGCTAAATGATTTAAAAAAAGTGATAAGAAATTTATTTCATCATTTGTCTATAGATGGGATATTACTCTTTTCAACATTTGGACAGGAAACATTTCAAGAATTGCATGCTTCGTTCCAGCGAGCGAAAGAAGAAAAAAATATACAAAATGAAACATCGATTGGGCAACGTTTTTATTCGAAAAATCAGTTGCGCCATATATGTGAGATAGAAACAGGGGATGTGCATGTTTCTGAAACGTGTTACATAGAGAGATTTACAGAAGTTAAGGAGTTTCTACATTCTATTCGAAAAGTAGGAGCGACCAATAGTAATGAAGAATCCTATTGTCAAAGTCCCTCACTCTTTCGTGCGATGCTGCGCATATACGAAAGAGACTTCACGGAAAATGAAGGGATAATGGCGACGTATCACGCTTTATTTATGCATATAACAAAAGAGGGGAAGAGATGAAATGAAACAAGTACAAATAAAAAGGGATTGGAAAAAACTTGCATATGACGTAGTAGAAGAGAAAATGATTACGAAAGAGGATGCAATAGCGATATTAGAAGCTGATGAGACAGAAGTTTTAGAAATTATGAATGCTGCTTACATCATTCGCCATCATTACTTTGGTAAGAAAGTAAAATTAAATATGATTATTAATACGAAATCTGGCTTATGTCCTGAAGATTGCGGATATTGTTCACAGTCGATTATTTCAGAAGCACCAATTGATAAATATGCATGGCTAACGCAGGAAAAGATTGTAGAAGGAGCACACGAAGCAATTCGTCGTAAAGCGGGTACATATTGTATTGTAGCATCTGGTCGTCGCCCGACAGATAAAGAGGTGAATCACGTAATTGGAGCAGTTAAGGAGATTCGTGAAACGACAGATCTGAAGATTTGTTGTTGTTTAGGTTTCCTAAACGAAGATCAAGCAGGACGTTTAGCAGAAGCTGGTGTACATCGTTATAACCACAACTTAAATACACATGCGAATAATTACGAAAGCATTTGCTCCACTCATACGTATGACGATCGTGTTGATACAGTTCAAAAAGCGAAACAAGCGGGTATTTCACCATGCTCTGGGGCAATTTTTGGAATGGGGGAAACAATAGAGGAGCGTGCTGAAATCGCATTCGAATTACAACGTATAGATGCAGATTCAATTCCATGTAATTTCCTTGTTGCTGTAAAGGGTACGCCACTTGAAGGACAAAAGGAGCTAACACCAGTAGAATGTTTAAAAGTGCTGGCGATGATGCGCTTTGTAAACCCAATGAAAGAAATTCGTATTTCAGGAGGACGCGAAATCAATTTACGTTCTGTACAGCCAATTGGTTTATTTGCAGCAAACTCTATTTTTGTTGGAGACTACTTAACGACAGCTGGACAAGAACCGACTGCAGACTGGGGTATGATTGAAGATTTAGGATTTGAGATTGAAGAGTGTGCACTATAAGATAGAAAAAAGCAAGCTTGTAAAAGAGTTTGCTTTTTTTGTAAATAAAATGTAATAAATAGTTGTGAACGTTTGATACTAGTGGATTTTGAGTGGAAAAAAGAATTTTGGTGGACGAATTTTCCAAGCACCAATTGTACATAGTAAATATGTAATTTATATTGGGTTGGAGGATTTTACATGCACAAATATATATTAGCGATTATGACTTGTCTCATTTTACTAAAAGCAATAAGTGCTGATCCAGTTAAGGCCGCCGAAAATCCTGAACAAAAAGAGATGCAACAACGAATTGAACAACATTTTCGAACAAAAGCTGAACATTTTGGATTGAAAACAGAAGGGAAAGATTTAAAGGAAGTACGAAAAGAAATTACTATTATAGAAGAAGCGAAGAAAAGAGAGAATGTATGGAGAACAGCACAAACGCTTCGTATACAAACAGAAGGAAAAACAATGGATGAATTAATAAAAGATGTACGGAAAAAAGTGAAGAAATAAAAAAAAGAGGCCGCAGCCTCTTTTTTTATGCCCATTGTTTTGATAAGTGAGCCATTTCAATCGCAGCAACGGCAGATTCATAGCCTTTATTACCAGCTTTCGTGCCCGCGCGTTCAATCGCTTGCTCGATCGTTTCTGTCGTCAATACACCGAAAATAACTGGGATGTCTGTTTGTAGTGATAAAGATGCAACACCTTTTGCTACTTCATTACAAACGTAATCGTAATGTGTTGTAGCACCGCGAATTACAGTGCCTAACGTAATAACAGCATCATATTTCCCGCTATTAGCCATCTTTTTAGCGATTAAAGGAATTTCAAATGCGCCAGGAACCCAAGCAATATCGATATCAGTTTCTTCTACACCGTGACGCTTTAATCCGTCTAAAGCGCCGCCAAGTAACTTACTTGTAATAAATTCATTAAAACGTCCAACAACAACCCCAACTTTTAATCCTGTACCAACTAAATGACCTTCGAATACCATAATAAATCTCTCCTTTAATTATAAGTTTAGTAAATGTCCTAATTTGTTTACTTTCGTTTGTAAATACGTTTTATTCTCTTCTTTTGCTGGCATTTGCAACGGTACGCGCTCGATTACTTCTAAATCGTAACCTTGTAAGCCAGCAATTTTTCTTGGATTATTCGTTAATAATCGTAAATGTTGTAAACCTAAATCTTTTAATATTTGAGCGCCAATACCGTAATCACGCAAATCAGCAGGGAAGCCAAGCTTTTCATTTGCTTCTACCGTATCGAAGCCTTCTTCTTGTAACTTATAAGCGCGGAGCTTATTAAGAAGCCCAATGCCTCGTCCTTCTTGTCTCATATAAAGAAGAATGCCTTTTCCTTCACGCTCAATTTGAGCAAGTGCAGCATGGAGTTGTGGTCCGCAATCGCAGCGGCACGAGCCAAATACATCTCCTGTTAAGCACTCTGAATGAACGCGTACAAGGACAGGCTCTCCTGTTGAAATATCACCTTTTACGAGTGCGATATGTTCTTTCGTATCTAATGAATTAGAATAGCCAATTGCATGGAAAGTACCGAAATCTGTAGGTAATGTAATTTCCACTTCTCGCGTCACTAATGTTTCATTGTGGCGGCGATAAGCAATTAAATCTTCTATTGTAATCATTTTTATATCAAATTGTTTTGCACACTGTATTAAATCAGGTACGCGTGCCATCGTACCGTCCTCATTAATAATTTCGCAAATGACGCCAGCTGGTTCTGCTCCGCAAAGCTGTGCTAAATCGACAGCAGCTTCTGTATGACCAGCACGGCGCAGGACACCGCCTTCTTTCGCAATTAATGGAAAGATATGTCCAGGACGATTGAAATCAGTACCTTTTGATGCAGGGTTTAACAATTCTTGTATCGTAGTTGCACGTTCGTGCGCGCTAATCCCTGTTGTTGTAGAAACATGATCAATGCTTACTGTAAATGCAGTATGATGCGAATCTGTATTATGAGCTACCATTGGTTCTAATTGTAGACGTTCTGCGTACCCTTCTGTAATTGGTACACAAACAAGGCCACGTCCATGTGTAATCATAAAGTTAATTGTTTCTGGCGTAATATACTCTGCTAAAGCGATAAAATCGCCTTCATTTTCACGGTTTTCATCATCACATACGATCACGACTTTTCCTTGTTTTAAATCTTCTAGAGCTTCTTCAATACGATGAAACATAATGATTCCCCCTTATAGAAATCCGTTTTCTTGTAAAAAGTTTTCGGTCATTGAACCTGTTCGTTTTACTGGTTTAGAAATAAAGCGTTCGATATATTTACCAATCATGTCACACTCAATGTTTACGATGTCACCGGCATTCTTTTCTCCGATAACAGATTCACTTACTGTGTGCGGGATGAGTGAAATTGTAATGGAAGATTTGTCTATATCAAATATTGTTAAACTCGTTCCATCAACAGCAACGGACCCTTTATGCAAACAATAGCGTAGCAATTCATCAGAAATAGCTATTTTGTAATAGACGGCATTATAGTGTTGTTTTTTGTTTAATATCGTTCCGATGCCATCGATATGTCCTGAAACGAAATGTCCACCGAATCGTCCGTTTGCAGCCATTGCTCGCTCTAAATTTACTTTAGAGTGTGATTTGAGCAGGCGAAGTGATGTTGATTGCATCGTTTCGGGCATTGCATCAACTGTAAATGAAGTAGGTGTAAAGCTTGTTACAGTTAAGCAAATACCGTTAACCGCGATGCTATCACCTAAGTGAACATCTGATAAAATTTTATTGGCATGAATCGTTAACTTCATCGCTTCGCCGCTTTGTTGCATGTTTGCAATCGTTCCTAATTCTTCTACAATTCCTGTAAACATTTCGTCACCTCACTTCGAGCATTTGCAACGATTTTTATATCATCGCCAATTTGTTTCATCTCTTGAATTTTCAAGGAAAGTGCATCTTGTAATTTTGAAAAACCATTTCCACCAAATAAAGTAGGGGCATTACTTCCACCAATTAATTTGGGACTTATATAAGTTACAATTTCATTGAAATACTTTGTTTGTAAGAAATTTGCATGAACCGTTTGACCACCCTCAACGAAAAGAGATAGGATTTGTTTTTCACCGAGTAGGTCTAAAACATCTTGAATTTCAATTTGTTTCGTTTTCATTTGGAATATAGTTATATTTTCAGATTCATAAGAAGCTATTTTCTCTTTATTTACATCCCTGCCAACCATAATCCATGTGGGTGCTAAAGAATCTGTTATGACATGAGAAGATGGTGGCGTTCGTAAATGGGTATCTAAAATAACGCGTATAGGATTTTGCCCCCCGTTAGGAATTCTTGTTGTTAAATGCGGATTATCAGCTATAACTGTATTTACTCCAACAAGAATTGCATCGTGTGTATGGCGATATTGATGAACATCAGCCCGTGCTTCTTCACCTGTGATCCATTTACTTTCACCAGTTACAGTTGCTGTTTTTCCATCTAAGCTCATCGCTGTTTTTATTGTTACAAATGGGCGTTTCGTTTTCATGTAGTGAAAAAAGTAACGATTTAATAAAACCGCTTCTGCTTCAAGAACACCGGTAGTTACTTCGATGCCAGCTTCTTCTAATCTTCTTTTTCCATTACCAGAAACGAGAGGATTGCAATCAAGAGTAGCAATTACCACCCGTTTAACTCCTTTTTTTAACAGTAAATCACAGCAAGGTGGTGTTTTTCCAAAATGGCTACATGGTTCAAGTGTTACATACACGGTAGCTCCTTTTGCTTTTTCACCAGCCATATGAAGAGCATGAACTTCGGCGTGTTCTTTACCAGCACGTAAATGGGCTCCCATACCGACGATGTTTCCGTCTTTTACAACAACAGCACCAACCATAGGATTTGGACTTGTTTGCCCGGATGTTCCTCCTGCTAATTGCAGGGCAATCCTCATATATTCTTGATCTGTCATTTTCTTCACCTCTCCTAAAAAATCAAAAAACCCCAAGGATTTTATATCCTTGGGGTTGGGGAGACGTGATTTCTAGAAATATAGTTCGAATACGAAAGTATAGGAAAGAAACCTAACGATGATTGATATTTTGGCATAAGGAAGAAGCCTAGCAAAATATCGAATTTTTCAAACGCTAGTCGTATCTTTTTATTTCAGCATAGAAAGAAAAGTATACAAAATAAAACATATATATAGATTTGAATTGAATCTATAAAAATATGCATACTGAAATAAAAGTGTATTCGCTATATAAAATTACTAGAAAACATATCCTTCTCCCATCCAGACTATACTGTCGGCCCTAGAATTTCACTAGATCCACCGTTTTCGATTTGAAAACGGGTCACGGACTTAGAAGTTTGCACTTCATCACCGCCGGTTGGGAATTTCACCCGACCCCGAAGGATGCTGTTTGCTCAAATTATAGCACAAAAAAAATAAAAGGCTAGTAAAAAGTATTCGAATGTGAAGAATTGTGTGAAAATATATGTAGGCTGGGATGGAGACAAAAGTATTAGAAATGTTGTAAGGAGAAGGGATATAACGGAGTTGCTAAAAAGAAAAAACATGCACAAAAAAATGTGCATGTCACATGTGAAATTATTCTGCCTCTGGTGCTCTAACAACAGATTCGAATTTACCTTTATGCGAAGCATCGCAATAAGGCATATTTTTTGATAAACCACAACGACATAAAGAAAATGCCGGTTTTGCCGGAAATACATTCCCTTGTGAATCGACTAGTTCCACGTCCCCTGTAACGCGAAAAGAGCCATTATCATTTACTTTAATTTGTACTTTTGCCAACGCTATCCCTCCTTCCCAAACGCTTACTTTCATCATATAATCAAGAGAAGTACTTGACAATATCAAAAGAGCACTTTCTTTGGAAGAGAAGAGAGTGTTATAATGTTTTTTATAACTGACTAGAGTAAGGTGACGAAAGATGGATAAACAATTACGTACATTACGAAATATTGCAAATGAGCGCACGTGGGCATCATTTTTGAATGATAATCATCCATATAGTTTGTTACACTGGTCCATTGCTGGTGTAGGACAAGAGTCAAAGGATGTTTGGTTACTGCAAGATGAGGTAACATTTCAAACGACAGAATTTCCAACGCTAGATGATGCAATGCAATGGATTTCTGAAAATATGGAACAAGTTACAGACGTTTTAGCGCAATAAAAAAACAGGCTTATGCAAGCCTGTTTTTTGTTTCTTTTACATATGAGTTTAAAAATTGATCAACGGCTGCTTCATACTCTTCTTTATTTTCGTTATAAGAGCAAGCGTGTGCGCCGTGTTCTGCAATATAAAGTTGTTTATTGTTTTCCTTCGCTTCATATAGTGCTTTCGTCATATCAGCTAAAATATAATCATCATCTTTACTATGAATAAAGAGGACGGGATTGTTAATGTTTTTTATACAATCGATTGGTGAAACTTCACGAATCGTATAACCGTCGCGCACTTTTAAGAAAGCATTGGCTAAAGGTAATAAAGGCCATTTCGGTAAATGGAATTCAACCTTTAAACGATGTTGTAATTGTCCGTAGAAATCAGAAAAAGGACAATCTGCAATATAGAAATCAGCACCATCTTCTACAAGTCCTGCGTACTGAAGAAGTGTTGCAGCTCCCATCGATTCACCATGAATACCGAGTGTTATATTTGTTCCAAAACGACTTTTTAGCCAGTCAACTACGGATTTTAAATCATGCTTTTCATAGTATCCATAGCTTGTCGTTTTTCCCCCAGTCTTACCATGGCGACGATGATCGTAAATAACGACATTATATCCTCTGTTTAAAAATAACCTTGCATATTTTACAGAGTTCATTTTATTTACAGTTACGCCGTGACAGAAAACCATAAATTTGTTGGAATGACCAGCAGGAATGTAATATCCATGAAGATCATATCCGAATTGCGAAGGAATATGAATTTCTTCTTTATGAAGTGCATCAAAATCCTCTATACGAAAATGTTTTTTCGTTTCTCTTTCGAGTACTTCTTCCTCTGTTTTTTTCTTTAAGTACATCACTTTATTTGTAAAGAAAATCCCAAGGGCAGTTATCGCACCTAGTATAGTAAACAATGCTGCAAAAAAACGTTTCATACTTTACCTCATCCTCCAAATACCGTTACATGTGATACACTTATATTGTATCACAATGATAGAAAAGGGGAGAAATAGGAAATGGTGCATATACAAAAAATTACGCCAGCGATGAAAGAAACAATCCGAATGTTCATGTGTGAGAACTGGGGGAGCTCATTGATGGTTTCACGTGGTAAGGGGCATCAGTTAGAAGAGTTGCCAGGATTTGTTGCGCTCTCAGAAGACAGAATAATCGGAATTATAACGTATGAAGTAATCGGAAATACGTGTGAAATTGTATCGTTAGATAGCTTTGAAGAAAGAAAAGGAATAGGGACAAAACTTGTAGATTGTGTATTACAAGTTGCAGAAGAAGAACGGTGCAGACAGGTTTGGCTTATAACAACAAATGATAATATGAATGCGTTACGTTTTTACCAAAAACGTAATTTTGTGATGACGAATTTATATGTGAATGCGGCGGAAGAGGCACGAAAAATAAAGAAAGAAATTCCGCGCATTGGGTATGATAATATCCCGATTTTACATGAGATTCAGTTAGAGTATCGTTTAATAAAATGATGTAACAATTTTCAGAAATATAAGTTATTAATCTTGACGAATATTGTAATTTAGGTTACCGTAAAATTGTAATCTATTACCATATTAAGGGGTGACGATGTGGCAACTATACGTGATGTTGCAAAATTGGCAGGTGTTTCAGTCGCAACCGTTTCACGAGTTATTAATGAAAAAGGATACGTTCATGAGGACACAGTAAAACAAGTAAAGGAAGCAATTGAGGAATTACGTTATAGGCCAAATAGTGCAGCAAAGCCATTATTTAAAGAGAATTCCACAATAATTGCATTACTTGTAGATAATTTATATAACCCATCAAACATCACTTTGCTACATTGTATTGAGGAAATAGCGTATAAAGAAGGATATCAAATCATTGTTTGTAATATAGAGAATAAAGATAGATATATACATATGTTGAAGGAAAATAACGTTGCAGGTGTTATTTTGACAAGGTCCGTTTTTAAAAATATAGGAGAAATTCCACTTCCATTTGTTGTGATTGATGAAAAAAAATCGCATGTAAATTATTATGAAAATGGACAAAGAGCGGTTTCTTTATTAAAAGAAAAAGGCTGTCATTTTCTTGCTTATTTCGATGAGGGAGAAAATAGTGAAGAAATGGAAAATCACATATCAGGATTTTTAGACGCTGTTTGGGAGGAAGGAATCTCTTATCGAGAAGTATGTGTACAAGGGTATACGAATAAACAGTTTATTACATTATTGCAAACTTATCCGTATATAGATGGAATTGTAACTGCAAGTGATAAGGTTACTTTTGAATTAATTCGAGCAGCAAAGAATTTAAATATCCGCATACCGAATAAATTGAAAATTATTGGACTGAACGGGAGTATAGACAGTGAGTGGATAGGGCCGTCATTTATGAAAATTGAAAGTTGTATCGAAGAAAATGGGAAAATAGCGTTGCAACAATTAAAAGGAAAAATAAAAAAGTAAAAGGTGCGTATAAAACGCACCTTTTATAATGTAATTGCGGCAATAAAGCCGAATATTAGTAACGGTATATTGTAATGTAAAAAAGTTGGTACACATGTATCCCATATATGATGGTGTTGACCATCAGCGTTTAAACCGGATGTTGGTCCAAGTGTACTATCTGATGCTGGAGATCCTGCATCTCCTAGCGCTCCGGCGGTACCGATAATTGCAATGGTAGCCATTGGACTAAATCCAAGCTGAATGCAAAGAGGTACAAAAATTGTTGTTAAAATAGGGATGGTCGAAAAGGATGAACCAATTCCCATCGTAACGAGAAGTCCAATTACAAGCATAAGAAATGCAGCGAGTGGTTTGTTATTTCCAATTATATGTGCACTCGTTTGCACCAGAGATTCAACATGTCCTGTTTTTCGAAGAACAGCTCCAAATCCAGCGGCTGCAATCATAACAAAACCAATAAAGGACATCATGCGCATTCCGCTTGTTAATATCGCATCTGCTTCTTTAAGAGGTAGACTACCACTAACTGATAAAACGATAATCCCCGCTAAAGCGCCGAAAATCATTGATTCTGTTGCTAATTGAACAGTTAATGTAGCTAAGATAGATACTAGCCCGAAAGTAATGCTTCGTTTTGTATAGGGAACGATTTCATTTTCAGTAGTATGAATTTGTTCTGTTTCATACGTACGAGGTTTTCGGTACGTAATAAATACTGCCACACATAATCCGATAATCATACCGATTGCTGGAATGGTCATTGCTTTTGGAATAAGTGCGACATCAAATGTAAGACCACTTTGCGCAGCATTTGTTTGCAATACGTCGTGATAAATTTTTCCGAACCCTGCTGGAACCCACATATAAGGAGTAATCAATCCGAATGTAATAATACATGTAACAAGTCTACGATCCACTTTCAGCTCATTTAATACTTTTAAAAGTGCTGGAATTAAGATGGGGATGAAAGCGATATGAACCGGAATCACATTTTGTGAAAAACAAGCCATCGTTAAAATGATGAATAGAATAAGTATTTTAGAATAAACTTGTTTTTTCGTGTCTTGTTCATTGCCAATCCATTTTAATGCCGTTTGAATCATGGCATCTGGAAGTCCTGTTTTGGAAAGAGAAATAGCGAAACCGCCAAGCATTGCATAACTTAAAGCGATTGGAGCGCTGTTTCCAAGACCAGTTGTAAAAGTGTTAATCGTTTCTGAAATACCGAGTCCGCCGATAATCCCGCCTGTTAAAGCTCCAACAATGATGGCGACAATGACCTGGACACGTAACAAACTAAGCAATAGCATAACTGCTACTGCAACGAGTACAGCATTCATAATAAATGTAATCTCCCCAAAATTTTATTGTGTTAAGGCAAGTAAATATGAAGCACCTTGCTATATTTATACATAGTTGCGACATATTATTATAAATTGTTTTCTATGAAATGTAAAAGAGCCTTTTGTTACTAATGGTGAAAAGCTAGCTCTTGTTTAATTGATTGTAAAGAACGAGCGAATAATTCTGGTTCTTCTAAATCGGGAGAATGTGCTGAATTTGGGAACCAAATCATCTTTTTTATAGGTGCTTCTATCACATCACAATATTCCTGAACGAGTGCATAAGGAGTTTGATAATCATAGCGACCAGAACAAAAATAAACTGGAATAGATAAACTCGTAATAGAAGAAAAGAAATCGATTGTCAACATTTCTTCCCATAAAACGCCAGATTTTAAATTTCCTGCGAGAAACTTGAACCAATCTAATAGTGTATATTCGGGAGAAAAGAAGCCTTTTCGTATGAAAGAAAAGGAAGATCCGTTTTGGATTGCACCTCCGAATGTGCCAAGCCACTTTCTTTGAATAATGAGACGTCTCGTATCTAAAAATGGTGGTTTTCCTAATTTTAAAAGAGACGCTAATGCTTTTTTATGATCATGTTTTTTGGCGGAACGAATTAAATGCTGATATAGCAATTCTTCGTTTTGTTTCATATGTACAATCTGCCCAATACCGATATAAGCCTCGATATATTGTGGATATCGGTGTGCTATGTTAAGTCCCATAATGCTTCCCCAAGAATGACCAGCGAGAAATAGTTTCTGTTTACTGAACTTTTTAAGTACATATTGAATCACTTCTTTTGCATCGGAAATGAATTGTTCGATTGTAAAATTTGCTCCGAAATCTTTCATTGAAAAGGATTTACCTGCCCCGCGCTGATCCCAATTAATTACGATGAAGTGTTTCTCCAATTCTTTTTGAAAATGACGAATAAATCCGATTTGTGCCATGCCCGGTCCACCGTGACAGCATAATAAAATAGGCTGCTCTACGTTTTGCCCGCGCATAAGGAGAGTTTGTTTTCGGTTGTTAATCATAACGCTTTCCATCGTAGCGATACTATTAGGAATGAGTTGTTTATTTTCATTATAGAACTGCGGGGTATAGCTACGTAAAAGCATATTGAAAACCTCCTTTTCTAAAATCGTATGAATCGCACAGGCTATTCGTTTTGCATATACTGTTAGGAAATCATTGTAACATACCATACTAGTGTTATTTCAACACGGGAGGAGGGAAATTGTGACGATTGGAGAAATTATCGATTGTTTAAATAGGCGTGAATCCATCGCTATTATAGCAAAACGTCTTGAAATAAGCCCGTATACATTATCGAAGAAATTAAGATTGATTGGATACGAATATGATGGAGAACAGAAAAAGCGTATTTTTGTAGGAGATGGAGAAGAACCGCGTCACTTACAACTCCAAGAAGCGACAGCCCTTCAATATGCGAAAACGGATTATCAACTATTAATTTATGAACAATTACAAAGTATTTATGAGTTATTAAGAAAGAGAGAAGAAGTAATTGCGCCCATTATGAATATAAGTACAGAAAAAAAGAAACGTACCTTTTCTATTAATAAAGAAATATTAGCAAAACTAGACGTTATATCAGAATCGAAAGGAATTCAAAAATCTAAACTTGTAGAAGAGGCGTTACAACAATTTTTACAACAATATGATTTTAACAACACATCACATTTTGATAACTAAAGAAAAGGATACTATGTTCATTGTAAGAACGAGTATCCTTTTTAGGTTTCACATATATGACGGATAAAATAAAAGGTCCGTGTGTATCTTTTACGATGAAAAATTAAGGTTGTTTATTATGAGTGTACTTAATTTGTTTTTTGAATTCTACCATCGATAATTGGCTGAATAGGTTCTTTTAATTGTTTTACGTAATCAACTAGCGCTTCAAAGTCGTTTGGACCAGTTTCTGCATTTTTACCATTTTTAAATGATACAAATCCATCACCGCCAGAAGCTAAGAAAGCATTTGCAACTACGCTATACGTTTTAGATGGAGATAATTCTTCTCCGTTTGTTAAACGTATATTTGTAACTTTTTCACCGTTTGGTTTATTTGCATCCCACGTATATTGAATACCTGAAATTTGAAGCATTCTCGTCGTACCTTTTTGCCATTGTTGATTTAAAATGTCGCGAATATCTTGGCCTGTTAAATCTACTTTAATTAATTGGTTTCCAAAAGGCTGAATGCCGTATAATTCGCCCCATGTAATATCGCCAGCATCTAAGTCATTACGAATGCCGCCCGGATTCATAAGTGCGATTTGAGTTTGCATCGTTTGGCGCTGGGCATCGGCAACTAAATTTCCAAGAGTGGACTCACCAGCATCATTTTGTTTACGGTCGATAGGTGCTGTAGATTTTCCGACAACTTCATTTACAAGTGGTGCGATTTTTTCTTTATATTGATCTAGTTTTTTCTTTACTTGTTTATCAGGTTCTACACCTTCATGGTATGTTGTAACAACTTCAGCTTTTTTCTTTACAATATCTTTTGTTTTACGATCAATTGTTACATCTACGTCTGAGAAAGCTGTTCCGTAAGAGTTCGCTTGGACGATTAGTTTATTATTTACAGTACCATTTACATACGTGTGACTATGCCCACCGAAGATAACATCAACTTCCGGATCTGTTTCATTTGCAATTCGAGTAAGGTCTCCATTTGTCACACCAGACTCATCTGTTGTTCCGCCAACATGAGCAAGGACAACAATGGATTTAACACCGAGACGTTTTAATTGTTGCGCTGATTTATTAATTGCCTCTACCTCGTCAGTGATTTCTACATTTTTAAGCATAGTAGGCATCACGACATTTGGTGTATCAGTTGTAACGACGCCAATGAATCCTATAGGCACACCGTTTACCATTTTTACAGTAAATGGCGGTAAAAATAAGCGACCAGTGGATTTATTATAGAAGTTTGCAGCGACATAAGGGAAGTTAGCTCCTTTGAAATTGCCTGTTTTTTCGTGATATCCACCGTAAATGAGGCGTTTCATTTCATCGATACCTTCATCAAATTCGTGGTTTCCAATTGTACCAACATCAAACTTTAAGTCATTTAAAAATTCAATCGTTGGTTCGTCCTGTAACAACGCTGAAACTGGTGGACTAGCTCCGACAATATCGCCAGCATGTACGAGAAGTGTATTAGGATTTTGCTTTTTACGTTCTTTTAAATAAGTAGCTAAGTAATCAGCACCACCAGCTTCTTTGTTATTAATTTTTTTAATAGTATCTAGTTGTCCATGGAAATCATTAATACCAAGCATTTGTACGTCTATGTAGCGGTTTTGTTCGGCTGGAGTCTGAGATGGGGGAGCGGCAAATACGCTTGAAAAAGTAATGGTACTTAAAACGGCAACAGTAGGAATAATTTTCTTCCACATAATATAATTCTCCTTTTTTTATAATCTGACATCATACGACATAATTTTAATAGATTCATAGGATTATATCTATATAAAAATTTAGTTTTTTCGAAAAATTAACATATTTACAAAAAGTGAATAATAGAGTAACGCTCCTTTTTTGTTGTCGATTTCATGGTGTATCTACTATAATGGAGAAAAAAGTAAAAGGTGAGCAGCATGAAGAAAAAGAAACAAAGACAAATGCAAAGACAATCGCAAATGAATCAACCAAAGAAAGAATCTCTTACATTAGGTGATCAATTAAACGATTCACTTATGCAGCAATTAAAAAATAAGAAGAAAGAGTTGCAAGTGAGAGAAGAGAAAAAAGAGGCAGCAGAACTGGAAAGAAAGCGTCAAGAACAAAAAGAACGTGAAAAGAATAAATCATTTGAAGAACTGTTAAGTGAAAGTAACCTTACTTGGAAAGACTTTAAATAATAACGAAAATGATCAGTGAAATAACGCTGATCATTTTTTTGACGAGCTTGTAAGAAAAGGGGAGTTAGAATGAGAAAAATTGTAGTTGTTCCGCATGAAAATCATTGGGGGGAAAAATTTCAAATAGAGGCTGAAAGATTAAAAGCAGCGATGCCAGAAACGGTGAAAATGCATCATATTGGAAGTACGTCAGTGCCGGGACTGGCAGCTAAACCAATTATAGATATGATTATGGAAGTGGAGAGTATCGACAGAGTAGATCATTGGAATGAATGTTTTGAAAAGCTTGGTTACATCGCAAAAGGGGAGAATGGTATTTCAAGACGCCGCTATTTTATTCATGGAACGGAGGAAAAACGTTCGTATCACTTACATGTGTTTGAAAAAGGAGATCCTGAGATAGTAAGGCATTTAGCATTTCGTGATTATATGATGGCTCATTGTGAAGAAGCCGAGGCTTATGCAACTTTAAAGAAAGAATTAGCTGAAAAGTATACATATGATGGTGCGTTATATTCGGAAGGGAAAACTGAGTTTGTACGTAATATTGATGAAAAAGCGAAGAAATGGATAGAAAATAACGTGAATGAATGAATGAATTCGTATTATTGATGAATGTGTATAAATTTATTATGTAAACTGTACATATGTTTTGACTTTTTTGTTGAATCTTGTTCAAATAAAGTGATGGCTTATAAAAAATGTAATAATGAAAGGGAGACGACTGTGCACATTCCAACAACTACACTTCATAATGGCGTAAAAATGCCGATGATTGGTTTAGGCGTTTATAAAGCGAAAGAAGGCGACGAAGTAAAACAAGCAGTAAAAACAGCGTTAGAAGTTGGATACCGCTCGATTGATACAGCAACTGTATATGAAAATGAAAGCGGTGTCGGAGAAGCGGTTCGTGAATCAGGGATTCCGAGAGAAGACATCTTTATTACAACAAAAGTTTGGAATGACGATCAAGGATACGAGGAAACACTTGAGGCGTTTGAGAAAAGCTTAAAAAAATTACAAATGGACTATGTAGATTTATATTTAATACATTGGCCAATAAGAGGGAAGTATATTGATACGTACCGAGCGTTAGAAAAACTGTATGAAGAAGGTAAAGTGCGCGCGATTGGCGTTTCTAATTTCCATAAACATCATTTAGAACTGCTATTACCAAATTGCAAAGTAAAGCCGATGGTAAACCAAGTGGAACTTCATCCGATGTTAACACAATTTGAATTGCGTAATTTCTGTCAAGGTGAGCAAATTCAAATGGAAGCATGGAGCCCATTAATGAGAGGCGGCGAAGTATTTCAGCACCCAATTATTCAGGCTATTGCTACTAAATATGAAAAAACATCTGCGCAAGTTATATTAAGGTGGGATATTCAAAGTGGGATTGTGACGATTCCTAAATCTGTTACACCATCTCGCATTCAGGAGAATTTTTCTATCTTTGACTTTTCACTAACGGAAGAAGAGATGACTCAAATTAATACGTTAAATCGTAATTTACATGTAGGAACGAATCCTGATAAATATGATACGTTATAAAAAGACGCTACCAGTATGGTAGCGTCTTTTTAACGATGTAAAGCGTACGTATCACATTTCGTAATTTGCTGAAGCTGTATATATTCTGCTGTTGTTAACTTTGTTTGTTTACTAGCTTGTACATTTTCTTGCAATTGCCCAATAGAGCTTGCACCAGGTATAACAGCTGCAACAGTTTCGTTATGTAAGCAATATTGAATAGCTGTTCCTGTTAAAGAGCTTTCCCTGATTAATTCTTTTACACTCGCGAGTGTCTCATATAATTCATCGTAAGAATAAGAAAGGTAATCCTTTTCTTTTACTCTATCTATCTTTCTTGCATTGTTGTCAGTTAGAATTCCTTTTGCAAGTGGTCCGCGAGCAATGACGCTAATTTGCTGTTCATTAAGAAGCGGGAACCATTCTTCAGGGCGACGATTCAAAAGGCTATATTCCATTAGTACACTAACGATATTTGAACGTTTTGCATACTCACGGATGACATTTGGACGTATAGAAGAAATACCGTAATGGCGAATGATACCTTCTTTTTTTAATTCTTCAAAGGCTTCAATTACTTCATCTATAGGATCTTCAATCGTCCCGCCGTGAAGTTGATAAAGATCAATATAATCAGTTTGAAGTCTACGTAAACTTTCTTTCACTTCAGCCTTTATGTAATTTTTAGAAGGATCCCAAGACCAACCGTTTTTTTCTTCTGTCCATCGATTTCCAACCTTCGTTGTAAGAACAATTTGGTCTCGTTTTCCTTTTAAGGCTTTTCCAACAAATTCTTCATTTAATCCATAATCATATAAATCTGCTGTATCAAAAAAATTGATTCCTAAATCGATTGCTTCATCGATAATACGCAAGGCTTCTGTTTCAGACGTACCAAGGGACATACAGCCAAGTCCCATTTCTGTCACAAATAAATCTGAGTTTCCTAATTGACGTTTTTTCATAGGTCAACCTCCTTACCTTTATTGTACGAAAGGGAAAAGAGGTTGACAAACGTTTACTTTTTATCCCGCTTTAATGGGCAGTAAGACCCCCACCTCAAAATTCAGCGAGAGCAAAGAAGTTAGGTGGGAGATCAACTGCCCATAAAAGTCCGATTGGTGAGGGCTAATAATCAGTGGGGGATGAAGAAAACCCCCACTGATTAAAGTTTCACTTTATTTGCTGTAATCCACTCTTGTACAGTTGTATACTCTTTGCCATATTGTTTTAGCTTATGGCGAATTTGCCATGCTTTTCCGACTAAAGTGACGCGATTTGGTAAAATATAAACTTTCATTTCTATCACGCTCCTTTCAATGTGGTAAAATGTATGAGGAAAGAATAGGAAATAGAACAGGGAGATGAAGTAGTATGAGTAATCTTGCAGAGAGAACAGTAAAAACTGAGCCGATTTTTGATGGTAGAGTTATAAAAGTTCGTGTTGATGATGTAGTATTACCAAATGGAGCAATGAGTAAACGTGAAATTGTAAATCACCCTGGTGCAGTTGCTATTATTGCTATTACTGATGAGGGGAAAATTGTGCTTGTTGAGCAGTATCGTAAAGCGCTTGAAAAGGCGATTATAGAAATTCCGGCTGGCAAGTTAGAACCTGGTGAGAAGCCTGAGGTGACAGCAGTACGTGAATTAGAAGAGGAAACTGGTTATGTGTGTGAAAATATGGAGCTTATTACTTCTTTCTATACATCTCCAGGATTTGCAGATGAAATTTTATATGTATATAAAGCGACAGGTTTGACGAAAAAAGAAAATAAAGCTGCGTTAGATGAAGATGAGTTTGTGGAATTGATGGAAGTATCATTAGAAGAAGCGAATACTCTTATGAAAGATCTTCGTATTCATGATGCGAAGACGATGTTTGCAGTACAATATTTACAACTACAAAAATAAACACTCGCCAAAGGCGAGTGTTTTTTAATTAATTTTTGCATATACACGTGCATCACGTAAGCTACCATCTGGTGCTATGAAATCATTTTCCATTGTACCTTCTAGAATAAATTCTAAACGTTCTGCTAGGTTACATGCATTTGTATTTGTTGCATCAATACGAATTTCAATTCTTCTAGCACTTAGTTTATCAAAGGCAAATTGAATGGCACCTTTAATAGCTTCGGTCATATAGCCTTGTTTCGTATAAGCGCTATGTAACCAGAAGTGAAGTGAAAACTTTGGAATATCCCAGTTTTCAGGCTTTAGCGTTATAGCTCCAATGAATGTACCAGATACTTTATCGTATAAGTGAAAATCAAGTGTTTCACGAAGTAAAAATTGTCCGTGAGCGTTACGAACGATTTCTTCAGCACTTTCTTCTGTTTCAGCGTTAATTGGCATCCACGGTACTAAGTCTTCTAGAGAAGCTTGGATTGCTTCATACACTTCTGCACCATCACCTGGAAATGGCTTACGAACTTGTAAGCGTTCAGTTTGAAATAATGTTGGAAAATCTAATAATAATGGTTTCAAGAGAAATCCCTCCTATTCTCTACTTTTTAGTTTAGCAAAGTAGAGCGGAATTTCAATGTTAATTCGTCATACTTTTTTCTTTCTTTCATACATTTTTAGTAAGAGTGTGAACGGAGGGAAGAAAAATGTGGAGAAAAACTTGGCAAGACCGTGTAATGTCTCACATACAGGAAAACTCTTCATTATATATATTTAACGCTGTTTTGTTACTGATGGGAGTAATATTTGGAGCGATTCTTGTAAATAGTTTACAATTAAATCAAAAACAAGATTTATCATTTTATTTGCAACGTTTTTTTGGACAAGTTTCTAAAGGAGAATTTGCTATTGCAGGCGAAATGTTTCGAGAAAGTTACTTTTCACAATTAAAATACATTGGATTTATTTGGATTTTAGGGATTTCGATTATTGGATTGCCACTTATTTTTATTTTATTATTTGCAAAAGGAGTAGTTGTCGGATTTACAGTAGGTTTTTTAGTAAGTCAGCATGGATGGAATGGATTATTATTAGCATTTGTTTCTGTATTGCCGCAAAACCTCATTATTATCCCAGTATTTCTCGTTATGACAACAATTGCCGCAAGTTTTTCCTTGCGCATGATTAGGCATCAATTTATCCGGAAAATAACTGAGCCGCTATTACCATTATTGATCCGTTATACATGCTTCTTTCTTGTAATTGGAGCGGTGTTGGCTCTTGCTTCTAGTGTAGAGGCTTATGCATCACCAGTTTTAATGAAAGAAGTCGTTGAGGCTATTAATAAACAATAAATACTTTATGAGAATAATTATCAATTTGTTTTTATTGTTTTTCTTTTGACAGAAGCCCTTCTTCTGATATAATGGTGTAAGAGTGGCGAGGAGGGAGTAGTACCGAATGGAAGAAAGAATTGAACGAATTAAGAAGCAATTACATGCAGCGAGCTACAAATTAACACCGCAACGTGAAGCAACAGTTCGTGTGCTGCTAGAAAATGAAGAAGATCATTTAAGCGCAGAAGATGTTTACCTCCTTGTAAAAGAAAAGTCGCCAGAGATCGGATTAGCAACCGTCTATCGAACTTTAGAACTATTATCTGAGTTAAAAGTTGTCGATAAGATTAACTTCGGAGACGGTGTTTCACGCTATGACTTACGCCAAGAAGGTGCGCAGCGTTTCCACCATCATTTGATTTGTACACAATGTGGTGCTGTACAAGAAATACAAGAAGATTTACTTGGTGAAGTGGAAAGGAAAGTAGAACATGACTGGAGCTTTAAGGTGAAGGATCATCGTTTAACATTCCATGGGATTTGTAAAAATTGTCAAGAAAATGAAACGGATGAAAAATAACCTTTTCCTATTTAACTAGGAAGAGGTTTTTTATTTGAATAAGGTATAAATTGGTGAAAGCTTGGCATATGTTGTAATAACTTATATTTTGGAGGAATTTACAATGCGCCGAGCTTTAAAATTAACTTTTGATGGGATAAAAGTATTTTTATTATTTACAAGTTGTACGATTTTGTTTTATTTCGCTATACTATGGATAAATGAAGAATATGAAAGCTATCATCGTTATGAAAAGCCAAAAGAAGAGACTGTAGAAAAAGTATCAGGGAATGAAGAGCCGGCAAAGGATGCTTTCGTAAATAGAATGATGTTTTTCTATGAAAATGGGGAGTAGTGTAGATTGGAAGATCAATTAAAAGATTTTATTCATTATATGGTTGTCGAAAAAGGGCTAGCGAAAAATACTGTAGTATCTTATGAACGTGATTTGAAAAGTTATGTAAAGTATTTGCAAAATGTAGAACAAGCGAAAAGCTTTCACGAAGTGACACGCTTACACATTGTTAATTTTCTGCAGCACTTAAAAGAAAACGGAAAATCTTCGAAAACATTAGCACGTCATATTGCATCGATTCGTTCGTTTCACCAATTTTTACTTCGTGAACGAGCAGTAGAGCACGATCCATCCGTACATATTGAAACGCCGCAAGGCGAACGGAAATTACCGAAAGTATTGTCAGTTGATGAAGTAGAGGCGTTACTTCAGACACCAAAAATGACGAGTGCTTTTGGGGTTCGTGATAAAGCGATGCTAGAGTTATTGTATGCAACAGGACTTCGTGTTTCAGAATTAATTGCATTAAATTTAGAAGATGTACATTTAACGATGGGATTTGTTCGTTGCATAGGGAAAGGGAATAAAGAAAGAATTATTCCACTAGGAAGCTTAGCGACGGAAGCGATTCAAAAGTATATTGAAAAGGGAAGAAGAGAATTGATGGGGAAAAAAGTAGTAGATGCACTCTTTTTAAACCATCATGGAAATCGATTATCAAGACAAGGATTTTGGAAAATTTTAAAACGATTAGCGAAAGAAGCAAATATTGAAAAAGAGCTTACACCTCATACGTTGCGCCATTCTTTTGCAACGCATTTATTAGAAAATGGAGCAGACTTGCGTGCTGTGCAAGAAATGCTTGGACATGCAGATATTTCAACGACACAAATTTATACGCATGTTTCAAAAACTAGATTAAAAGATGTATATAAACAGTTTCATCCGAGAGCATAGGTACTATGCTCTTTTTTTCATAGATTTAAAAGGCTATCGTACTTCACAGAAACTTCACAAACATTTCGTACATTGTTTTCAGCAGAAGACTAGAATATTACAATGTTTTTCCTCTATACTAAATAAAGTATGAAGGAGGAAATGATGATGAAAAAACTTATTATGACTTTATTTATCGCGATGCTAGCATTGGCTGGCTGTAATACAAACAAAGAAGAACCGAAAAAAGAACAGAAACTGGAAGCTGTAAAAGTAGCAGTTCAAACAAATCCGAAAGAAATTAAACCAGGTGAAAAAACAGAAGTACAAGCACTTGTTACACAAGGAAAAGAAAAAGTAACAGATGCTGATGATGTAAAGTTTGAAATTTGGAAAGCTGGCGACGAAAAGCACGAGATGCTAGAAGGTAAGCATAAAGGAAAAGGTGTTTATGCTGTAGAGAAAACGTTTGAGACGGATGGCGTATACCATATTATCGCTCACACAAATGCGCGTGAAATGCATGTTATGCCAGAAGTAAAAGTGGCTGTAGGAAATGCGAAAGTAGAAGATGCAAAAAAAGAAAATAGTGATCACGGTGCAGGACATGGCGATCATAAAAGCGATACAATGATTCACCTTATGGCTGGTGACATCAAAGCAAATGCTGAATCAACAATGAAAGTTCATTTAAAACAAAAGGAAGAAGCGTTAACTGGTGCTGAAGTACAACTTGAGATTTGGAAAGATGGTGTTGAAAAACACGAATTCATTCCAGCAAAAGAAGGAAATAAAGGGGAGTATGAAACGAAACATACTTTCAAAGAAAAGGGTTCTTACAAAGTGAAAGTTCATGTTAAAAAAGGCGAATTGCATGAACATAAAGAAGAAACGGTAGAAGTAAAATAAAAAAAGGTAGCTCTTTAGAGCTGCTTTTTTTTATTTTTATCCTGAAAATGATCTGTGGGAAAGAACAAAACCGCCACTGATTAAAATTTCACTTTATACGAAGAAATAAATCATAAAATGATTAGCACTTCTGTGCATAATGGATTACAATAGAAGTGTGAAGAAAATGAGAAATTCTACGAAAATGTATTAAAAAGAAAGCGTAAACATGTTATGATATCAGTATCAGATGTCTGACATCTGACTTAGAAAAAACTAGAAATGTTTTTGAGTCGTTTCAAGGTAAACGAAATAGGTTAGAGAATGATTTAAAGAAGTACTGTTTGATAATGAGAACGAAAGATAATTCTTATGGAGAACAGTTTCACTTTATAGCGTTTTGAACATACTACAAGAAGTAGAACTGAACTTATAGGAGGTCGCAGTTATGAATAAATATAAACGTATATTCCTAGTCGTAATGGACTCTGTTGGAATCGGTGAAGCACCAGATGCTGAACAATTTGGTGATTTAGGATCTGACACAATTGGTCACATTGCTGAGCATATGAATGGGTTACAAATGCCTAACATGGTGAAATTAGGTCTTGGTAACATTCGTGAAATGAAAGGCATCTCTAAAGTAGAGAAACCACTTGGATATTATACAAAAATGCAAGAGAAATCTACTGGTAAAGACACAATGACAGGTCACTGGGAGATCATGGGTCTTTACATTGATACACCATTCCAAGTGTTCCCAGAAGGATTTCCAAAAGAATTACTTGATGAATTAGAAGAAAAAACAGGCCGTAAAATCATCGGTAATAAACCAGCTTCTGGAACTGAAATTCTTGATGAACTTGGTCAAGAACAAATGGAAACAGGCTCTTTAATTGTTTACACTTCTGCCGATAGCGTATTACAAATCGCAGCACACGAAGAAGTAGTGCCGCTTGATGAGTTATATAAAATTTGTAAAATTGCACGTGAATTAACGTTAGACGAGAAGTACATGGTAGGCCGCGTTATCGCTCGTCCATTCGTTGGTGAGCCTGGAAACTTTACACGTACACCGAACCGTCATGACTATGCATTAAAACCATTCGGCCGTACAGTAATGAATGAATTAAAAGATAGTGATTATGATGTGATTGCTATAGGTAAAATCTCTGACATCTATGATGGTGAGGGGGTAACTGAATCACTTCGCACGAAGTCTAACATGGATGGAATGGATAAGCTTGTAGATACATTAAATATGGACTTTACAGGTCTTAGCTTCTTAAACTTAGTTGACTTTGATGCGCTATTCGGTCACCGTCGTGACCCACAAGGATACGGAGAAGCTCTGCAAGAATATGATGCACGTCTTCCAGAAGTATTCGAAAAACTAAAAGAAGATGATCTATTATTAATTACAGCAGACCACGGTAATGACCCAGTTCATCATGGTACTGATCATACACGTGAATATGTACCGTTATTAGCATATAGCCCAAGCATGAAAGAAGGCGGACAAGAATTACCACTTCGTCAAACATTTGCTGATATTGGTGCAACTGTAGCAGAAAACTTCGGTGTGAAAATGCCAGAATACGGAACAAGCTTCTTAAACGAGCTAAAGAAATAGGGGGATAAACAAATGAATCGTGAACTTATTACAAAATCAGCTTCATACTTAAAAGAGAAATTTCAAGAGACACCACAAGTAGGACTAATCCTTGGATCTGGACTAGGTGTATTAGCAGATGAAATCGAGAACGCAGTAACAGTACCTTACAGTGAAATCCCTGAATTCCCAGTTTCAACTGTAGAAGGCCATGCAGGTCAACTAGTATTCGGTACACTTCAAGGTGTAACAGTAGTAGCAATGCAAGGACGTTTCCACTTCTATGAAGGATACGATATGCAAAAAGTAACATTCCCAGTTCGTGTTATGAAAGAACTAGGGGTAGAAACAGTTGTTGTAACAAATGCAGCTGGTGGTGTAAATACATCATTCGAACCAGGCGATCTTATGTTAATTTCAGATCACATTAACTTCATGGGTACAAATCCATTAATCGGACCAAATGATTCTGAAATGGGTGTACGTTTCCCTGATATGTCTACATCATATACAGTAGAGCTTCGCGAAATGGCAAAACAAGTTGCAGCAGACTTAAATATTAAAGTACAAGAAGGTGTATACGTTGGAATGACAGGTCCTGTATATGAAACACCTGCTGAAATTCGTATGCTTCGTACACTTGGTGGAGATGCAGTTGGTATGTCAACAGTACCTGAAGTAATTGTAGCGCGTCACGCTGGTATGAAAGTACTTGGTATTTCTTGTATTTCAAATATGGCAGCTGGTATTTTAGATCAGCCACTTCACCACGATGAAGTAATCGAAACGACAGAACGTGTTAAAGCTAACTTCTTAGCATTAGTAAAAGCAATCGTAAAACAAATGAAGGGGTGACCTCACAATGAGAATGGTGGACCTAATTGCAAAAAAACGTGACGGACATGCATTAACGACAGAAGAAATTAACTTTATTGTTGAAGGATATACAAATGGTGATATTCCTGATTATCAAGTAAGTTCACTTGCAATGGCAATTTTCTTCCAAGATATGAACGATCAAGAACGTGCTGATTTAACGATGGCAATGGTAAATAGCGGTGATACAATCGACTTATCGGCTATTGAAGGAGTAAAAGTAGATAAGCACTCCACAGGTGGTGTTGGTGATACAACAACACTTGTATTAGGTCCATTAGTAGCCGCTTTAGGTGTACCGGTTGCAAAAATGTCTGGACGTGGTCTAGGACATACTGGTGGTACAATTGATAAATTAGAAGCAGTTCCAGGATTCCATGTTGAAATCGAAAATGATGAATTCATGCGTCTTGTAAATGAAAACAAAATCGCAGTTATTGGTCAAAGTGGAAACTTAACACCTGCGGATAAAAAATTGTATGCACTTCGTGATGTAACGGCAACAGTAAACTCAATTCCGCTTATTGCAAGCTCAATTATGAGTAAAAAAATTGCTGCTGGTGCAGATGCAATTGTTCTTGATGTAAAAACTGGAGCAGGTGCATTTATGAAAACAGATGAAGATGCAAAACGTTTAGCAGAAGCAATGGTACGCATTGGGAATAACGTTGGTCGTAATACGATGGCTGTTATTTCGGATATGAGTCAACCACTTGGTGAGGCGATTGGTAACGCACTTGAAGTACAAGAAGCAATTGATACATTACAAGGTAAAGGACCGAAAGATTTAGAAGAGTTATGTTTAACGCTTGGAAGTCAAATGGTATACCTTGCTGGACAAGCTTCATCTTTAGAAGATGCACGTGAGAAATTAATTGAAGTAATGAACAACGGTAAAGCGCTAGAATCATTTAAAACGTTCTTATCAGCGCAAGGCGGAGATGCATCTGTTGTTGATGATCCTTCTAAATTACCACAAGCACAGTTTAAAGTTGAAGTGGAAGCGAAGGAAGACGGTTATGTATCAGAAATCGTTGCAGATGAAATTGGAACAGCAGCAATGCTTTTAGGAGCAGGACGTGCGACGAAGGAATCTGAAATTGATTTAGCAGTTGGTTTAATGCTTCGCAAAAAAGTAGGGGAAAGCGTGAAAAAAGGTGAATCCCTTGTTACCATTTACGCAAACCGTGAAAATGTGGAAGATGTAAAAGCAAAAATTTATGAGAACATGAAAATCTCTAAAGAGCATGTAGATGCACCAACATTAGTGCATGGAATCGTTACTGAATAATAAAGAAGGGCCAGGGAGTATTTCTCCTTGGCTTTTTTTGCTATTTTTTGTTTATAATAATAATGGGTGAAATTATGATTAGAATTTGTGCAATAACAAAAACAGATGAAGTATTATATGATGTTTCGCTAGAGGAAACAAAGAAAGACCATATTGTATGGTATTGGCTAGATTTATATAAGCCAACGAAAGAAGAATATACATACATTTTGCAAGATCATTTTAAGTTCCATCCCCTTGCAATAGAAGACTGTATAGAATATGTACAGAGACCAAAAGTTGATTTTTATGATGGATATAACTTTTTAGTTCTTCATGCATTTGGTGAGGATGGATTAGAACCGCACGAGATTGATTTATTTATTAGTGATCGTTATATTGTTTCTTTCCATTTTTCTCATAACAATGCAATTGAAAGAGTATGGAAAACACTTGGAGAAAAGAAGCGTATTAAAAATAGTCCTTTACACGTAGCACATACAATTATCGATCAAATTGTAGATGACTATTTTGCGCCTGTCTATTACATTGAGGATCATTTAAATGCAATTGATGATAATTTAACGGGTGAGACGGCAGGAAGTGTACTAGAAGAAGTATTTGATATACGTGCAGATCTATCGAAGTTAAGACGTACAATTATTCCGATGCGTGATTTATTGTATCGTATTTTAAATTCGACTCGTTTTTACGGTATAAGTGATCATGAAATTTATTTTAAAGATATACATGATCATTTGCTTAAACTGACCGAAATGATTGAAGCAAGCCGGGAGTTAACAGCAGATATTCGAGATAGTTACTTTTCATTAAACTCGCATCATATGAATAACATTATGAAAACACTAACTGTATTCTCGACTATTTTCATGCCATTAACATTTATTGCGGGAGTATACGGAATGAACTTTACGCATATGCCAGAGCTTGGTGGACAATATAGTTATTTTATTTGTTTACTTATTATGGCACTAATTGGCGGCGGCATGATGGCTTGGTTTTATAAAAAAGGATGGTTTAAATAAAAAAAACACCGAGGGAAATTCCTCGGTGTTTTTTACTTAACCAATAGCATGTAATACGAACATGGCTAAGAATAAGCATGTAATGATATACATAGACGGTGCGACTTCTTTACGCTTTCCAAGAGCAACTTTTAAGATAGGATAAGCAATAAATCCGAACGCAATGCCATCAGCGATACTATATGTGAGCGGGATCATGACGATAATTAAGAACGCTGGAAATCCTTCTGAAAAATCGTTCAGAGGAATTTGTTGAATGCTTGTAATCATCAGGCCGCCAATAATAATTAAGATTGGTGCAATGGCACTATCAGGAATTAGTTTGACAAACGGAAGTGCAAACAGTGATGCAAAGAATAATAACCCTGTAACGATAGACGTCAGACCTGTCTTACCGCCTGCAGTAATACCTGCGGCACTCTCTACTGTTGATACGGTAGGGCTTGTGCCAAATAGACCACATGTCATTGCTGAAATTGCATTGGCTTGGTAAGCACGTGGGAATTTACGGTCATCTTCTAATAAACCGTGCAATAGTCCCATGTTCTCAAAAATAAGCACCATGCTTAAGGAGAATGTTGCAATCCAAAACGGTAAGGAAGAAAGTTTGCCAAATGACATAGCTCCAAACACATCGCCGTAATTAGCGAATGAGAATGAACTATTTCCGATTTGACTTGTATCAACAAGGCCAAATAGCCATGCAATACCAGTTCCTATTGCAATCGTCCATAAAAAGTTTCCACGTACGTTACGAATAAATAGCACAAGTGCAACGATAAGAGTAAGCACGGTCGCAAGAACGACAGGGTTACTTAATTTACCCATTGCAACAGCAGTATTTGGATTCGAAACGACTAAACCACCTTTTTGCAATCCGATAAACGCTAAAAACAATCCGATACCGACAGTAATAGCTTCCTTTAATGATTTTGGAATCGATACTGAAAGCACGCGAGCGATTGGTGTAAACGCAGCAATTGCAAAAATAATACCAGAGATGAAGACAGCTGCTAATGCTTCCTGCCAAGTTAATCCGAGCGTATGCACAGCAGTGTACGTGAAGAATGCATTTACACCCATACCAGGGACAAGAATAGCAGGTGCATTTGCCCAAAATGCCATGAGCAGACATCCGACAAATGAACTGAAAACAGTTGCTAAAATTCCAGCTTCAAGAGGAATGCCAGCATCGGATAAAATGGATGCATTTACAATCATAATATATACGATTGTGAAAAATGACGTAACTCCAGCTAAAACTTCTTGTTTTGGTGATGTTTCGTGTAAACCTAATTTAAATGTTCTTTCAAGTATTCCTTTCATGTTAAACCTTCTTTTTCATATCCCTCTCCCACCCGTGATATCTCTTTTGTAAGAGCTCACCGTCCTTTATTATATCAGAACATCATGTTTTTACAACAAGGAAAATGATAACGTTTACTTATAAATGAAATTATTTATAAATACGTAAAAATCGCTCGTATTGTAGAAATGATTTCTAATTCTCCCGATTGAATGGGAGGAGATGCTTGTGCATGTAAAGTAGCATAGGACGCGACTTCCCTTGGTAATTGAGCTGATTCTTCAACGAATGAGAGTGGAACAGGATTAATGTTTAAATTGTATGTACTCGCAATAGCACGAGCTTTTTCTATAGCTTGTTGCAGGGCTTGAATGAGAGCTTGCTCATAATATTTATTTGGGTGAGATATTCGAAACCGTAAACCTTTTGCTACGTTTGCTCCATTTGAAACGGCTATATCATATACTTCCCCTGCTTTTTGTACATTTAAAACGGTAATTTCATACAAATGTTCCACACGATATCCTTGTAGTAATGCTTTATCATTTACATACTCGTATTGAGGAGTGATCGTATAAGAAATCGTTTCTATATCTTTATCAGCAATACCAAGCTGTTTAAGTGCATCCAGCAATTGTTTTGATTGTACTGCATTTTCTTCTTGCGCTTGTTTCACATTTTTACTATCAGTTCGAATGCCAAGTGTTAGTATAACAACATTTGGTTTCGCTTTGATAACACCTTCACCTTGTACAGTAATAGTCGCTTCTTTACCAGTGTTAGCTGTGCGTACATTGTGTAAATAAGGATTCATTCCACCCTGCATTTTCCATCACCATCCTTTTTATATGTATATGTGTGAACAAAAAAGAAATTTATATGAAAAAAGTTACATAAATGAGAATGTTGAGGAAAGAAAGGATATACAACAAGGGTATTTATAGATTATAATATGTGTAAATATGATAAAAAAGGGACGAGGCTAGTGAACGAAAAAAGAGAAACACTGATTTTAGAGTTATCCGGATCATTTCGAAAGATGATACGTTTATTACAAAATGATATTAATACACGTTTTGCAGAACATATGCCATATAATGAATTTTCTGTATTACGCGCGTTATTTTTAAACAGTCCACAGATGGCTTCGCAAATTGCGAGTGAAGTAAACGTAACCTCCAGTCATATTACAGCTGTTACAGATCGTCTCGTACGAAAAGGATTAGTAGAAAGAAAACGTTCTAATTCAGATCGTCGTATTGTGTACTTAGAAATTACAGAGCACGGAAGAGAAGTAACTGAAAAACTAGAAGCTGTACGAAAAGAATATTATAAAGAGAGATTTAAAGGTTGGAGCGACCAAGAAATAGAAATGGTGTTAGAGCTATTTGGCCGCGTATTATAATAAATGAGGATAGGAAGCGAAAGCTTTCCTATCCTTTTTCTTTTGAATAAAAACATTTTGAAACTCCAATACTTTAATTAAAAAGAATCGGAGTGAAAAATTATGAAACGTATTTCTATGCTTTTCATTATGATTGGAAGTTTATTCTGCTTTCATCAATTCGCGGATGCCGCAACGCCTCTACAAGTCGTTCAGAAAGAATTACAACATATTTCAAATAAGCAACCTGTTTTATATTCAAAACTATGGATTCGCTCAATGCAGAATGCTATTTTATTTCATCATAGTGATAACATTCGGCATGAAGATACGATAAGCAATGTAACAAAGTCTTCTCTTGTAAAAGTAAAACAACTGCCACTTCAGAAAGCGTCACAGTATATCCCGAGATTATCGCAATATATTTCTAAGTTTGAGGCTGAGAATGTGCAAGTGTATTATGTTGCAGCTCGCTATGAAGTGAAAAAAGAAAATCCATATCAGTTAAATGGTATGAATTATTTTATGCAAGTGTTTATTCAACAAGGGGGAGAATGGAGAATTGCTGAAAGTATAGTTGCTCCAACAGATCAAATCGTGGCAAATGGTGATGGGTTTGGAACGAAGCAAGAAAAAGAATATGGGAAAAGAAGAGAGAATGTAAAATAACCTCCTCATCAAGAGGAGGTTATTTTATTTGAAATTCCAAGAGACTTTCCATTTTAATATTTTAGGTAGGAAGAAATACGTAATGAAACTAGTCACCAAAAATCCGATGTAAAAGCTGGACAATGACTGCGCGCCACTTAACATTAAACCTCCGATGGTCCCACCAAAGAAAATTGCACAAGTCAATACTACTTTTTGCAGTTTTGGATATAATAAGTAGTTACCATTTCGCTCATTGACTGAACGGACATATAAATATATACCAAGTGGTAATAAAAGAATAATATGTGCAATAGGTCCAATCAATGTTTTAGCTGAAGGAATGTATGAAAAATTTGGTTCATCATGATGACCTCCTTTAGGATCGGTGTAAGCACGTTGTGGATTGTAATTAAATACAATATTAAATTCTTCTGCTGGGCTAGAAATACGTATCTTTTCCGTCATATTGTTTATTTTAGTATGAATCTTTTCCCCATCTGCGTTTGAATGAACACTAATTACCCCTACGATAAGAGAGGGAAGTAAGAATGGAAAAACGATTATAATGGCAGTGATAATTCCTTGGGATACGATATTTCCAGCAATCGTTCCTATACATAATGCAAGCGTATAAATAGCAATTAGCACAATCAACATGTATAAAAAGTACGTATGGAATGGGGAAAAGATTTGATATTTATTATGAAAAGTTGTTTTTTTCATAATGGCAAACAATCCCCAGTTTAAAACGACAATTGCTACAATATTGCAGATTCCAAACAACCATTTTGTTATATAGAGGTGCGAACGTTTAAAGGGCATAGACCATAACAAGTCGCTAGCGTTATTTTGCCTTTCCCACCCAATTAACGTACAGGCTAGAACGATAAGTATACTACCCAACAACATGACAGGTTTTAAAAGTGTTAAATTAAAGTAGTAATGATATATATAGTTCCACGCTTTGTCCATCTGTAAATATTGTTGTTGTTCAATGGAGGTCATATAGTACATATAGGATAGATTATAGAAACTGCTGAGCCACAATAGCCATACAACATATTTACTTTGTTGATACGTTCTGAGCCATAATGCTTTTTGAAACATAGGATCCCTCCTTTAAAAAACTTTATAATTTGTTAGGCGTGATAGTATAAAATATGTGATTATTCCAGCGGCAAATATACCAATATAGTAACTAAACAAGAAATTTAAACTGTATATTTTATAGCCACCAAGTAAAGCGAAATATAGTGTTGTTCCCCATACCCATATTCGTAAATGCTTTTGGAAAATAAATATCTTCTGACTGTTTTCATTTGGCGATCGTGTATATAAATATATCCCAAGTAGTAAATAAAATATCGTATAGAAAATAGGGACTAACATTGATTTGGCTGAATAATATATATGAGATGCTGGATCTCTTAAAGTAGTTGGGTTATTCTCAATCTTACGAGATTCTGGATCATACTGATAAGTGATAGAAAAGTGCTTAATTGGTGCAACTATATTCGTTTTTTGATTGATTTCATAAAGTTGTTTATAAAAATTTGGATTTCTAGTATCCATGGCATTTAAATGGTTTATTGTGAAAGTGTATAATAACGTAGTAAATGTAACTCCCGCTAGTAACCACGGAATACAAAAAACAAGCTGTGAAACAACACTTCCAGTAAAAGTACCGATGCATAATGCAGCTGTGTATACTGCTACATAAGAAACAATTGCATAAAGAAAGTATCGATTAAAGGGGCTAAATGATTGATAATCAAAATGGATTGTTGTTCTATAAATAACATACATAAGGATCCAATTTACAAGGAGCGACCCTATAATCCAGAATGAACCGAAAGCCCATTTAGATAATAAAATATCTTTTCTATTAAAAGGCATTGCCATAAGTGTGCTATTAGAATGGTTACTACGCTCCCACCCCATTAATAAACAGGCTAAGGCAATGATAAGAACAGTTAACCAAAAACTATTACCTTCTCCTGAAGAAAAGGCATAAAAATAATAATACTGTTTCCCTTTTTCTTGTAATCCGTAATATTTATCGAGTTCCATCTGAGCACTTCTATAGTATCCGAGAGATAAAAGATAAAGCGAACTAAAGAAGAATAGCAACACAGCATATTTCCCGCGCTTCCAATTCCACATCCACAACGCCTTATGAAACATACCCATCCTCCTCCAGTGTCGTAACGAAGACATCTTCAAGTGACATTGTTAATTCTTCAATGAGTATAGGTTGTTCTTTATAAAACTTCTCCAGTGTTGTAGCCACATTTCCCTCAATTAAGATTGTATATACTTTTCCTGTTTGATTTAATATTTTAATATTGCTTAAGTTTTCTAGTTTTTGAGGTAATGAACGTTCGTAAGCTACTTGGATTTTAGCAAATCGTGATTTTGCATCATCTAGTGATGTAATAGAAGATATAGTATGGCCTTTTAATATAATGATTGTATCTGCAATTTGTTCCACTTCATCTAAATGGTGAGTGGAGATGAAAATGGTAATCTCTTTTTCTGCAACTTCTCCTACGAGAAACTGTAAAATTTGCCTTTTCACGATAGGATCAAGTCCGTTTGTCGGTTCATCTAAAATGATATATTCTGCTTTTGTAGAAACGGCTAAAATGATGGCAAGCAGTGCTTTCATTCCTTTTGAATAGCTACGAATTCGTTTGTTTGGTAAGTTAAAACGTTCTAACAGGTCATAGAAATATGCTTCATCAAAGGCGGTATAAACGGCTTTATAAAACTTTACAATTTCTTTTACCGTATATCCGTTCAATATGTTAGTAGAATCCGGAACATATACGATTTTTTGCTTTATTTCAGGACACTGATGAATGTTTGTATCTTCATATGTAACGGTCCCTGCATCAGGGTCTAAAATACCGACCATCGTTCGCAATAAAGTTGTTTTCCCCGCACCGTTTCTTCCGAGTAATCCGATGATACTCCCTCTTTGTAATGTGAAAGAAACATCGTCTAAAATCGTTTGATTATCAATTGTTTTCTTCAGGCTTGTCACTTTCAGCATCTGTATTTCCTCCAATCTCTTTATAGTATGAATCTATCCAATCATGAATTTTATCTTTCGTAACACCAAGATAAGAGGCTTCTAATAGTAATTGATGGAATTGCTTTTCAACCATAGCGATTTTCCTTTCGTCTAATGTTGGGGTAATCGATTGGGATACAAATGTTCCTTTTCCTCGTAATGTTTCAATAATCCCTTGTCGCTCTAACTCTTGATACGCTTTACTCACTGTATTTGGATTGATAACGAGTAAAGAAGCGAGTTCGCGTACAGAAGGAAGTTTGTCACTTGGAGCTAATATGTTCTTCAATACGAGTTCTTTTATATTTTGAACAATTTGTTCCCATATCGGAGTGTTGCTTCTTGGATCAAGTTGAATATGCAAGAGCAATGTCTCCTTTCTGACATGTATTAAGTGTACTACTTAATGTAATACACTTAATACAATAAAGGTGATGAATGTGTTTGTCAACCGAAAATGTTAGAAAAATATGGTATTAAAAAATGAAGAATTGGAAAAAATAGGTTTGATATAGAATGGAGGGTTAGTCATGAAGCGAGTTTTTGGAATACTTGTTTGTTTCATGTTATTGCTTTCTGGTACTTCAGTTAGTTTCGCACAATCTGAGAAGACGAAGCAGGAGAAAACAGAAGAAACAACGCCGAAGTTAGCGGAACAAGCGTCATCAGCAATTGTAATTGAACAAGATACAGGTAAAGTTTTGTTTGATAAAAATCCAAATGAGAAGTTACCACCTGCTAGTATGACGAAGATTATGACAATGCTATTAATTATGGAACAAGTTGAAAAAGGAAAATTAAAACTGACCGATAAAGTGAGAGCAAGTGAGCATGCAGCTTCAATGGGTGGATCACAAATCTTTTTAGAGCCTGGAGAAGAGATGACCGTAAATGAAATGCTAAAGGGTATTGCCATTGCATCTGGAAATGATGCGTCTGTTGCAGTAGCGGAGCATATTGCTGGTTCAGAAGAAGGTTTTGTAAATATGATGAACAAAAAAGCGAAAGATTTAGGACTGAAAAATACTCATTTTCAAAATCCGACAGGTCTTCCGGCTAAAGACCATTATTCCACAGCGAATGATATGGCTATAATGGCAAAAGAATTGATGAAATATCCACTTATTCGCAAATACACAGGAAAATATGAAGACTATTTACGTGAAGATACGGATAAGAAGTTTTGGCTCGTTAATACGAATAAGTTAGTACGTTTTTATCCGGGAGTAGATGGTGTAAAAACGGGCTTTACGACAGAAGCAAAATATTGTTTAACAGCATCGGCTGAAAAGAATGGGATGCGTGTTATTTCAGTTGTTATGGGAGCACCTACATCGAAAGAACGGAACAATCAAGTAACGAAGCTTCTTGACTACGCATTTGGTCAATATATGACAAAGAAATTGTATACACGAGGCGAAAAAATTAAGACTGTCCAAGTAGGAAAAGGGAAAAAAGAAAAAGTAGATTTAGTTGCGTCAGACAATGTATCTCTTCTTATGAAGAAGGGCGAAAATATGGACAAGGTAAAGCAAGAGGTAATTGCTGAAAAGAAAGTGAAAGCGCCGATTAAAAAGGGCGATGCACTTGGTACACTTGTAATTAAAAAAGATAAAGATGTTTTATTAAAACAAACAATTGTAGCAAAAGAAGATGTTGCTGCAGCGAGCTGGTGGGAGTTATTTAAAAGAAGTTTTGGGATGTTTTCAACATCAAAATAGCGGCAAACATTTTGCCGCTTTTCTATTCGTATGTAAGTAAATAATTGCTGAATGGTTTCACTTTATGGCGAAATAGTTCTTCTTTTGTCAGTAGGAAGGATTCTTATGTTGTATCACGAAAATCTTTATGTATGTAAATGAGTAAAGTTTGAGCATAAGGAGGAAATCGTGTGAGTCTTTCCATGCAATTAGAAGTAAAACGTGACGTCCTATGTGTGAGACTAGCGGGTGAATTAGATCATCATACTGCTGAAGAGTTGCGAACGAAAGTAACAGATATGATTGAGACACATGGTGTTCATCATATTGTTTTGAGCCTAGAGAACTTATCGTTTATGGATAGTTCTGGTTTAGGTGTTATATTAGGCCGATATAAGCATGTAAAGGGATTAGGTGGAGAAATGGTTGTTTGTGCAATTTCACCGCCTGTTAAGCGTTTATTTGAAATGTCGGGCTTATTTAAAATTGTTCGCTTAGAAGAAAGTGAAGCGCATGCGCTCGCGACGTTGGGGGTGGCATAAATGAGAAATGAAATGAACCTTCAATTTTCAGCATTAAGTCAAAATGAATCGTTCGCTCGCGTTACAGTAGCTGCTTTTATTGCGCAACTAGATCCTACGATGGAAGAACTTACAGAGATTAAAACAGTTGTGTCAGAAGCGGTTACGAATGCAATTATTCATGGGTACGAAGGAAATGCAGAAGGTGTTGTTTATATTTCTGTAATTTTGGAAGAAGCAATGGTGAAACTCACGATTCGAGATGAAGGGATTGGCATCTTTGATTTAGATGAAGCGAGACAACCCCTTTTTACAACTAAACCTGAATTAGAGCGTTCCGGAATGGGATTTACTATCATGGAAAATTTTATGGATGAAGTAGAAGTTATTTCAAACGAATCTTTCGGGACAACAATCCATTTGACAAAATACTTATCAAATAGTAACGCTCTATGCAATTAAGGAGAATAGCCTATGGACATAGAGGTCAAAAATGAGAAGAAGAAACCTCAGTTAAAGGACCACGAGCTAAAAGCGTTAATTCAACAAAGTCAAGATGGAAATCAACAAGCGAGAGATACAATCGTTCAAAGCAATATGCGTCTCGTATGGTCGGTTGTGCAGCGTTTTCTTAATCGAGGATACGAACCGGACGATTTATTTCAAATTGGATGTATTGGGCTCTTAAAATCGGTAGATAAATTTGATTTATCTTTCGACGTGAAATTTTCAACATATGCAGTTCCAATGATTATTGGCGAAATACAGCGATTTTTACGTGATGATGGATCAGTGAAAGTAAGTAGATCTTTAAAAGAAACAGGAAATAAAATACGAAAGATGAGAGACGAGCTTTCGAAAGAATTTGGAAGAGCTCCAACGATTAATGAAGTAGCGGAAGCGTTAGAACTAACGCCAGAGGAAGTGGTTCTGGCGCAAGAAGCGAGTCGTGCTCCTTCATCTATACATGAAACGGTGTATGAAAACGATGGGGATCCGATCACTATTTTAGATCAAATTGCAGATCAATCCGAAACGAAATGGTTCGATAAAATTGCTTTAAAAGAAGCAATTAGAGAACTAGACGAGCGAGAACGTTTAATCGTATATTTACGCTACTATAAAGACCAAACTCAATCGGAAGTAGCGGAGCGAATAGGCATTTCGCAAGTACAAGTTTCAAGACTTGAAAAGAAAATATTAAAACAGATGAAAGATCGAATAGATGAATAGCTATTCGATCTTTTTTTATGCCTTTAATAGGAGGAGATTGTAAACTTTCGTAAAAATTAACAGAATTTATTGATAATTCAGTAAATTTAAAATATAATCCAAGTATGAACTTGTCACAAAGGAGGAAGGAAATATGGAAACGAGGCAACAATGGGGAACGAGGGCTGGATTTATTTTCGCAGCAGTCGGCTCTGCCGTTGGATTAGGAAACATATGGCGTTTTCCTTATACAGCGTATGAAAATGGAGGCGGCGCATTCTTTTTACCGTACTTATTCGCATTATTAACGACTGGTATTTCATTATTAGCGTTTGAATTTGCTCTTGGGCATCGTCATCGTGGTTCAGCGCCACTTACGTTCTTCCGTATTCATCCGCGTGCTGAATTCATTGGATGGTGGCAAATGTGCGTAACATTTATCGTTTCAACATATTATGCAGTAATTATTGCTTGGTCTATTTCGTATACGTACTTTGCAATTACTGGAGCATGGGGGAAAGACACGCAATCATTTTTATTTAAAGAGTATTTACAGGTTGCAGATAAGCCAGGACAATTTGGAGGGCTTGTACCAGAAGTGTTAATTCCGTTAGCTCTCGTTTGGATTATTGTGCTTGGTGTTGCATTCAAAGGAGTTAAAAAAGGAATCGAAGTTGTTAACCGTATTTTCATCCCTTTATTAGTTGTTATGTTCCTTATTATCGTAGTTCGTGCAGTGACAATGGAAGGTGCGATGCAAGGATTAGATGCATTCTTTAAACCAGATTGGAGTCGTATTTTTGATGGGAAAGTATGGCTTGCTGCTTACGGTCAAATCTTCTTTAGTTTATCTTTAGCATTTGGAATTATGATTACGTATTCTAGTTATTTACCGAAAAACTCAGATACAACAAATAATGCATTTATTACGGGCTTTGCCAACTCAGGGTTTGAATTATTAGCAGGGATTGGGGTCTTTGCAGCTCTTGGATTTATGGCAAACAATATGGGAGTACCGGTTGATAAAGTGGCAAGTGCTGGTGTAGGGCTTGCGTTCGTAGTATTCCCGCAAATTATTAATGAATTACCAATGTCACCTTTATTTGGCGTATTATTTTTCTTATCATTAACGGTTGCTGGGATTACATCCCTCATTTCGCTTGCGGAAGTATGTTTTGCTGCCGTATCTGAAAAGTTTAGCTTAAGCCGCCAAAAAACAATTGGAATTATGGGGACGCTTCTCGTACTAGTTTCTCTTGTTTTTGCGACACGTGGCGGTCTTATGTTCCTAGATGTTGTCGATTACTTCGCTAATAACTTCGGATTAATTACGATTGCGTTAGCGGAAGTAGTTACGATAGGACTCATTTTACGTCGTTTACCAGTTTATCAAAACCACGCAAACTTCGTATCTGATATTAAGTTAGGGACGTTTTGGAGAGTGAGTTTACTCGTTATTACTCCGCTTATGTTAGGGTACATGTTAATTGATGGTACAATCCAAAATATTAAAAAGAACTATGGAGATTATTCAACGGAGTTTGTCGTAACGTATGGTTGGTCAATTGCAGCAGCGTTCCTTATCGTTGCGTTAATCATTAGTTTAAAGAAATGGAATGCACAAATACATTCAGATTCTGCTAAGCTTGAAAAAGAATGGAAAGATCGGGGTGTTTCATAATGAGTGGATCAGCGATTATGATGATGGTTATTGGAATAGTAGTCATTTGGGGAGGGCTCGCATTAAGTATTGCAAATTTATTTAAGAAAAAGACATAAACTAAAAAACATCTGTACCGAAATGGTACAGATGTTTTTTTATGAAAAAATTGTATTAGAAAAAAATTCAATAACCATACTACAACTACGAGGAAGAGTGAAGAGGTGAATAGAAATTGGAACAAACAATTTATATTAAAATGCGTAATCGATTAAAAGTTTCTCCTACGTATGAAGTAAAGCTCGGTGATGTTGCTCAACTTGCCGGAGATGCTCTGGTAGTTCAGTCGTTACAGGATGAGGTAGTTTACAAAATAACAGCGCATGATAAGACGCATGTTGTAATTGATGTTATGAAAATTATTGAGATTATTAGGCAAAAAGCGGCCCATATACAAATTAATTTAATCGGTTCTGGACAAACTCTTGTTGAAATTATATATGAAAAAAAGAAAGTACATCCGATTTTCTTCGGACTTGTATGGTTGTTACTTTTTATTGGAGCGGCCCTTGCGATTATTTATTTCCATGAAGATGTAAGTATGCAACAAGTGCACCAACGATTATATTACATGATTACGGGAGAATTTAAGGCGCAACCACTTCTATTTCAAATTCCTTATTCATTAGGTCTTGGGTTAGGTATGGTTTTATTTTTTAATCATGTATTCCAAAAGCGTATTAATGAAGAGCCGAGTCCGTTAGAAGTGGAGATGTTCCAATACCAGCAGTCACTTGACCAATATGTAATTGTTCATGAAAACAAGGATAATATGAAACAACTTGCCGATGATTGAATCTGGGTTTGTTATTTTAATCGGCTTAGCAGGAGGAATTGCAGTAGGTAGCGGATATGTCGCGTTTTTAGCTGTACTTGGTATAATCCCTCGTCTAGCTCAATTAACGAGAAGTGGAAAGCACATTCAATATTTTGAGTGGGCAGTTATTGCAGGTACGTTAACAGGAGCTTGGTGTAGTTTGAAAAATATTACATTTCAAACGTCGCAATATTGGCTTGTTATATTAGGCATATTTTGCGGCACATTCATTGGAATGCTCGCTGCCGCATTAACAGAAGTGTTAAATGTTTTACCTATTTTAGCGAAACGAGTAGGGGTAGAGGGGAAAATTGTTGTTTTGCTCGTTGCTCTTGTACTTGGAAAAGTAATAGGCTCGTTGTTTCACTGGATTTATTTCGTAAAGTAGGAGGAAATATATAAATGACAGGACGAAAACTAAAGGATGATTACGTAAATAGAGTGAAGGAATACCATCCGAAACCAAATTATTTTATTAATTGTGTTAAGGCATTTCTTGTAGGTGGACTCATTTGTACAATCGGGGAAGTATTGATGAAATTTTATATACATTATTTTCATTTCAGTGAACAAGAGGCAGGAAACCCAACAGTTGCAACTCTTGTACTATTATCGGCGATTTTAACAGGTTGTGGTGTATATGATAAAATCGGTCAATTTGCTGGAGCAGGATCGGCCGTACCTGTTACGGGATTTGCGAATTCTATGGCGAGTGCTGCGCTAGAGCATAAAAGTGAAGGAATTGTGCTTGGGGTTGCTACAAACATGTTTAAGCTAGCGGGAAGTGTAATCGTTTTTGGGGTTGTTGGGGCATACATTATTGGATTAATAAGATATACATTTCAAATTTTGATGTCCTAAAGGAGGGGCTAGTATGAGGTTGACAGGAAAGCAAACGTGGGTATTTCAAAATGACATTTATGTAAATGCAACCGGTACTGCTGTCGGTCCGAAAGAAGCTGAAGGCCCTCTTGGGAAGGATTTTGATATTTCATATGATGATTTACATTGCGGAGAGGAAAACTGGGAGCTGGCTGAACGAAGATTAATGTCAGATTCTATTCAACAAGTCATGCAAAAAGGAAATGTAGAAACATCACAAATTGATTTCTTTTTAGCGGGCGACTTATTAAATCAAACAGTAACAGCAAATTACGTTGCGCGTAAGTGGGGAATCCCTTTTTTAGGGATGTTTAGTGCTTGTGCGACTTCGATGGAGACTTTAGCAGTTGGATCAGCCTTTATAGACGGCGGATTCGCAAACCGTGTTTTAGCAACAGTAAGCAGTCATAATGCAACAGCTGAAAGACAGTTTCGTTATCCAACAGAGTATGGGGGACAAAAACCAGGAACAGCCAATTCCACTGTTACAGGTGCGGGATCCATATTAATTAGTAAAGAAAAAAGTGCTATTAAAATTACAGCGGCTACGATTGGAAAAGTGCAAGATTTAGGAATTGCGAATCCGTTAGATATGGGATCGGCGATGGCACCTGCTGCAGCTCATACAATTCAGCAGCATTTTGAAGATTTGAAGAGAAGTGCCAATGATTATGATTTGATTGTTACCGGTGATTTATCAGCTATTGGAACACCAATCGCGAAACAACTGTTACTGGAAGAAGGTTATGATATTGGGCATATATATAATGATTGCGGATTAATGATTTATGATTCGGGTCAAGAAGAAGTATTTGCTGGTGGTAGTGGTTGTGCTTGTTCAGCTGTTGTCACATACGGTCATTTATTAAGTGAGATGGAAAAAGGGAATTTACAACGAATTTTTGTCGTTGCTACTGGTGCGTTATTAAGCCCGATGATGATGCAGCAGAAAGAAACCATTCCAACAATTGCACATGGTGTCGTATTTGAGAGAGTGAAGGGAGAGTGAATTGTGGATTTTATATATGCATTTCTTGTAGGAGGCGCTATTTGTGTAGTTGGACAAGTATTGTTAGATTTCGCAAAGTTAACACCAGCCCATTTAATGGCTACCTTTGTAGTTATAGGAGCAGTTTTAGATGGATTTGGATTGTACGATAAGCTTATAAAGTTTGCTGGTGCTGGGGCGACAGTTCCTATTACAAGTTTTGGACATTCCCTATTACATGGAGCAATGCATGCAGCAGAAAAACACGGATATATAGGGATTGGTATGGGTATGTTTAGTTTAACGTCTGCAGGCATTTCTGCAGCAATATTATTTTCATTTTTTATAGCACTTATATGTAAACCGAAAGGATAAATCAAATGAGACGAAGGGTTATTTTGGTCACAGATGGAGATGAATATGCAAAGCGAACAATTGAGCTTTTAACAAAGGAATTTGGGGGAAGGTGTATTTCAGCATCACAAAGTAATCCAACCAAATTGACAGGGAAGAAAGTTGTTGAGCTTATTATGCAAACGCCATATGACCCTGTGTTTGTCATGTTTGATGACAGTGGATTTATTGGAGAAGGGTCTGGTGAAAAGGCTTTAAAATATGTAGCTACGCATAAACAAATTGATGTACTTGGGATTTTGGCAGTAGCGTCTAATACACACCATTGGGAATGGGCACGTGTAGATGTAAGCGTAGATCGGAACGGGAATTTAACGGAATATGGTGTTGATAAATTTGGACTTCCAGATGGTGAAATTGGCAGAATTAGCGGAGATACAATTTATTGTTTAGATGATTTGAATGTTCCCGTCATTGTTGGCGTTGGTGATATTGGTAAGATGTGTGGAAATGATGAATGGGAGAGAGGCTCACCAATTACGAAAAAAGCCATTCAGTTAATTTTGGAAAGGAGTGGGTTTTATGACGAAGCCTAAAAAAATAGATATCCCTATTTCAACTTTCATAAGTGACAATGAAAATTATTTAAAACAAACAGTTGGATTAGGCGTTACATTTGATGTTGGTATTCGTAAATTTCAAATTTTGAATAAAGAAATTGCTGTGTTATTTGTAAATGGACTTTGTGATACAAATTATATCATTCCTATTTTAGAAGAAGCTGTGGATACAAATGAAATAAGGGATGTTGAAGAAGATACTGTAAAGCTTTTAGAGAATCGTTTAATTCATCAGCAAGTAAGTAAAGTGAAAACGATGGATGAAGTAATGGTTCAAGCGTTATCAGGACTTATTATTATATTTGTGGAAGGCGAAACAGAAGCGTTTGCGATAGATGTTCGTAGCTATCCAGGGCGAACACCGACAGAGCCAGATACTGAAAAAGTAGTACGCGGTGCAAGGGATGGATTTGTTGAAAATATCGTTGTAAATACAGCGTTAATTCGTAGGAGAATTCGAGATCCACGTCTTCGAAATGAAATTATTCGAGTAGGGGATCGATCGCAAACGGATGTTTGTATTACATATGTACAAGATGTTGCAAATCCAGATTTAGTAAAGATCATAAAACAAGAATTAAATAACATCGATGTCGATGGCATTACGATGGCGGATAAAACAGTGGAAGAATTTGTTGTAAAGCAAAGCTATAATCCATTCCCGCTTATTCGATATACAGAAAGACCGGATGTAGCAGCAAATCATTTATTAGAAGGACATGTTCTAGTACTAGTTGATACATCACCGAGTGCTATGATTACGCCAACAACATATTTTCATCATTTACAGCATGCAGAAGAGTTTAGACAAAATCCAGCTGTCGGAACATTTTTACGTTGGGTACGCTTTTTAGGTGTCTTATTCTCCTTGTTTTTACTACCGTTTTGGTTAGTGTTTGTATTTGATCCAACTCTTTTACCGGCAAATCTTGCTTTTATTGGACCGACTAAGATGACACATTTACCAATTTTATTACAGGTGATAATGGCAGAAGTAGGACTTGAATTTTTAAGGATGGCAGCCATTCATACTCCAACGCCGTTATCGTCTGCAGCAGGATTAATTTCTGCCATATTAATTGGTCAAATAGCAATCGATGTAGGTTTGTTTGTACCAGAAGTTATTTTGTATGTAGCAGTTTCTATGATCGGTGCATATGCAACACCGAGTTATGAATTAGGGCTAGGGAATAAGGTTGGAAAATTATTTGTTATTATTTTAACAGGTCTCTTCCATGAGATGGGCTTTGTAATAGGTATGACGATATTAATTTTATTCTTAACATCGATTAAGAGTTTACAAACACCATACTTATGGCCATTTTTACCATTTGATTGGGGCGCATTAACAAAGATTTTACTTCGCCCAACGATGTCTAGTTTAAAAGTACGACCAAGTATTGTAAGACCTCAAAATGTAAAAAGACAAAAATAAACGGGATTATACCCCCGTTTATTTTTTTTAGCGAAAATTTATTATTTTTTAACAAAAATCAAACATTTTTTGTGTACACTTAGAGTAGATATTGTGTATGGAAGGGGAAGAGGACATGATTAAATTATTTGTAAGTGATTTAGATGACACGCTCGTTTACAATGTGAATCATATGCAAAAAGAAGATGAACGTGCAATTTGTTGGTTAGCTGAAAAAGGGACAAATATTTGTTTTGCCTCAGGCCGCTTTACCCACCGAATTGATGAAGTTGTAAATAGGTTTGAATTCCCATATTACACAACGAGTTTAAATGGAGCGACGATGTTACTACCGGATGGGAAAATATTTCATGAATCAAGTTTTGAAGATGGGATTGCCCAGGAAATATATCGATATATCCATAAAAAGGGACTAGCAGATATTGTTTGTGCAAATGAGCAACGGTATACAAAAAGAAAAAATGAACATCATCATAATTTTGAAACGTATATGGGCGTGCATATTGCTGAAATAGAAGCATTAGAAGAGGAATTTGGTAAAACTGTACATCCTGCGAAATTGTTTGTTTTTGGGGAAGAAGAGACAATTGAAGCATTAGATCAAGAATTACGAGATACATTTCAGAACGAAGCCGAAGTTTTTATGTCTGGTAAACGCTATGTTGACATTATGCCAAGGGGAGTAAGTAAAGGGAGCGCTTTAAGACGACTCATGGAACATTTGCAAATTGAAGCAAATGAAGTTGCATGCATTGGAGATTCTTTCAATGATATTTCTATGTTTGAAGTAACCCCGCATTCATTCACTCTGCATCATGCTCATCCATATGTGAAGGAGAAGGCAAATCATATAGTTCGTTCGGTTGAAGAAGCTATTATGAAATTGCCATTACTTGTATAAAAAAAGAAGCTCGTCAGTGACGAGCTTCTTTTTACTTGAATAACGATTTAACAAAATCAATGATACTTGAGAAGAAATCTTTAACTTTATCTAGGAAACTTTGCCCTTCTTCAGATCCTAAAAAGGCAGAAACGTGTTCTTTTGCTTTATTTAACTGACTGCCAACTTGATTCCAATCGATATTAAGATTTTTCATTTTATCAAATAGCGCAACTAAGTTATCTAACTGTTCATCCGTTAATGTAATACCAAGTTGATCCGCAATTTTTTTTATTAATGAACGTAAATCTTCAGTCGTTTTTGGCTGCTCTTTGGCAATTTCTTCTTTAATTTTTGCAACAAGTTGAACTGCTTTTTCTTCACCAATTTTATCGCCGAGCTGGGATGTTTGCACCATTTCTTCATTGGCTACTTTTTTTACTTCCTCAGGAATTGCTTTGTTTGATGTTGTTTCATAGGCTTTCATTAAACCAGTTAAAGCAGCAGTTCCAGAAACTTTAAATGGTGCAGTAATTTGAATTTCTGCATCTTTCACACCAGCTGTAATAAGTGCGTTTGTATACATTGCATCTGTTATTGAATTAATGTTTTTTGAACGTACAATAAGACCAGAACCTGGCTTTGTGTATGTGATCATAGAAGAGGAAATTGCTCTCGTACCAATTTGCGCTTTTGGAACAATCCCTTCTAGAAATTTATGTTCTTCCGCATTAGACACAGTAATGATTGTAGCATCTTTTGGTGCTTTCATTTCTTTTAACAGATCTTGTTTTTGTTGTTCAGACAAGTTTTCTCCTAGTGTAACAATTGATTCTCCTTCGATGATGTCTGCAAACGAAGCTGTTGGCATAATAAATACTGCTACAGCTAATAGCAGAGCTAGTAATTTCGTTTTCACGAAAAATCGCTCCCTTTCTCTTTCTAAAATTTTCGGGCAACACAGTTATTATAGTATATATTTTTTATTTGTCACCTAGCTTTTTCCACATTTCAAAAAAGAAGTATGTAGATTGTCGGATTCTTTTTGTTTCTAGTCATGAATGTGGTAATATAGTGCTGAGATAGTTGAAAGGAGACATATACGTATGAAAACTTTAGGATACATATTAATGGAAAATGGTGAAAAAATCGATTTAGAATTTTTCCCAGAAGAGGCACCAAAAACAGTAGAAAACTTTAAAAAACTAGCAGAGCAAGGATTTTATGATGGTGTGACATTCCACCGCGTTATTCCTGGCTTCGTAAGCCAAGGTGGAGATCCAACAGGAACAGGTGCAGGTGGCCCAGGTTACTCTATCCCATGTGAAACTGATGGAAATCCTCATAGACACCTTGTAGGATCACTTTCTATGGCTCATGCTGGCCGTAACACAGGCGGTAGCCAATTCTTTATCGTTCATGAGCCACAGCCACACTTAGATGGTGTACATACTGTATTTGGTAAAGCAACAAGCGGTATCGAAACAGTATTAAACATGCGTCAAGGTGATGTAATGAAAGAAGTTAAAGTTTGGGAAGAATAAGTTAATGAGAAAAGAGAGCTATTGCTCTCTTTTTTATTTTTAATAGGAATGGGTATTTCATTTACGGTACATGATACAAGTAGTAATGTGATTGTAGTGAAAATATGTCGCTTATGAGAACAAAATTTTAACAAATTACATAGAATACATTAGATTACATGTTTCAATAAAGATTTTTTATTATATTAATTTTGCTAGAATTCACCTGTTCTAAGGTGATGAATAGTGAAGTGATAATGAGTGGTGGATGTTTCTTTTCACTTTCATATAACAGCGTTTCTTCTTTTATCTACTTAGAAAAAATAGTAATGAAACGTATATTTGACTTTCTTCTTTTCGCTTTGTATGATTATCAAGTTGTTTTAAGCTCTTCTCACTCTGTTGAAAATATTGTAAAATGAATGTGATATGAAAAGAGTGATTGAGGGGATTTAATAGTTTGTAACTTTTGTAAGAAGGGATAAGGGTTATGTTAATTCGTTTTAAAAAAAGTTATGAAAAGATTGCAATGGGGCTTCTTTCATTTATGCCAACTGAAAAAGATGTGAAAACATTACAATTGACTATGAAAGATTATGAAGCAAAGGATGATTGGCAATTGTATTTGTGGAAACAAAACGAAGATTTTGTTGGGATAATGGGGATTGTAAAAAAAGAGAATCAAGTTTTGGAAATTCAGCATTTGAGTGTGAACCCGTCTCACCGTCATATGGGTATTGGGACGAAGATGGTTCAAGAATTAAAGAGTAAATTTCTTGAGTTTACAATTTGCGGAAACGAGCAAACAGCAAGTTTTTGCAAAAAGTGTAAAGGGCTTGAACAAAATATACATTCGTGAAAGCAGAGATAAGTAGTTTATTATCTCTGCTTTCTTTTTTGTAATTGTTCGTTTCGTTCAGCAATGACTTCAGTTCGATCACGTAATGTGTGTTTATGTATTATATATTCACTAGAAGTAGCATCCACGTCTTTCCAAGGAAGGTTTTGTTTCTGACATAATTCTATGCAGTGCTTTTCTAATGTTGTATCCGACAATGGTAAAAATAACGGTGTAAAACCTTCTTCTTTCTGGATAGATTGCAATTTATCTTTGAGCAAGAATAGAAGTTGTGCCTCATTTATTCCTAAACGAAGTAAATGTGCACTGTTTTTTTCTAAAATCGTTATGGCGCTTTTCATCATCTTCTCTGCGCCATTCCAGTTAGAGCGTCTGTGATGGTATAAAGAAACTGCAATTTGAATGAGGCCGACTAAATAATTATCACGATTTCCTCTTGGTTTTGTTTTCCAATATTCTTCCAGTATTTCGTGGCATTCAAAATAATCATAATCTCCGTGAAAATGAATTAAAAACTGTATGTATTCGGTAGGATACATTTTCTTCGCCCCTATCTAACGGTTATAAATATAAGTTTATCATAGAAATATGAACAATAAACGACTAGGGAATTTCTCCCTAGCCGTTATTGTTCATATTAGCAGAAGCAAGCTGCTCCTACAATAATTAGTAAAATAAACAATACAACAAGTAATGCGAACCCACCGCTAAAACCGCAATCAACGTGACCCATAGTTTTTTGACCTCCTACATTGTTCTTACTACACTGTTATCATATGAAGTGGTGGGCATGATGCCATAGGCATAGGTCTATTTTTAATTAAATTTCTTAAAAAGGTTGGATAGAACATGAGTATGCTCTATACTTATGTTGTTATAGAAAAAATGTGGTGGGATGCTTTGTGCAGTATAATTTTAAAGTAGAGGCTTTTGAAGGGCCTTTAGATTTATTGTTACATTTAATACATCGTTATGAAATTGATATATATAATATTCCTGTAGCGGAAATTACAGAGCAATATTTATCTTATGTTCATACGATGAAAGAACTACAATTAGATGTTGCAAGTGAGTATTTGGTAATGGCTGCAACGTTATTGCAAATTAAAAGTAAAATGTTGTTGCCGAAACATGAAGAAGATGTACTTGATAACGGTGATGACTTTATAGATGATCCTCGTCAAGAATTGATGGAGAGGTTAATTGAATATAAGAAATATAAGCAAGTTGCTACTGAACTAAAAGAAAGAGAACAAGAAAGAGCACAGCTATATACACGTCCGCCAATTGATTTTACATCGTTGCAACAAGAAGAGGAGACAAACTTGCCTCTTGATGTTACGTTATATGATATGCTAGCGGCATTTCAAAAATTAATGCGCCGTAAAAAAGCAAAGAAGCCTGTGACAACACGTATTACTCGTCAAGAAATACCAATTGAACAGCGCATGACTGATATTTTAAAGCAGTTAGAAATACAAGGTGGTCGTCAAAGTTTTTATGATTTGTTTGTTGATGATGAACGGGAAATAATGGTTGTAACATTTTTAGCGGTTCTTGAGCTTATGAAAAATCAACAAATCATAATTGAACAAGAACATAATTTTGATGAAATTTTCGTATCAAGCTATACTAAATCTGCATAGAGTTAGTATGGAAAATGGGATAGAAATATTATATCTCATGCTAGGTTTGAATGTATCGTTTGGAACAAGAGAAAAAATATTGAACCGAACGCATTGATTGTGATTCGGTTTTTTGATGTGTATTTTTATGGAGAAAATAGGAGGAAGGAGCTCGTAAAATGGATAGAACAGAACAGAAATCAATCATTGAAGGGCTTTTATTTGTTTCTGGTGATGAAGGGATTTATCCTGAACAAATAGCAAAAGTCCTTGAAATTGAAGGAAACGAAGTAATCAATATTTTAGAAGAAATGCAAAAAGAATGTGAAGGTGCACACCGCGGTTTGCAAATTGTACAGTATGCAAAAGTATATCGTTTTGCTACAAAGAAAGAACATGCGTCGTACTATCAAAAACTAATAGATATCCCAACAGCTGCTTCACTCTCTCAGGCAGCGCTAGAAACGTTAGCGATTGTTGCATATCGTCAACCCATTACAAGAACTGAAATGGAAGAGATTAGAGGGGTAAAAACCGATAAGGCGTTACAAACGTTAGTGTCACACTTACTTATAAAAGAAATGGGAAGAGCAGAAGGACCTGGGCGTCCTATTTTATATGGAACGACGAAAGAATTTTTGGACACGTTTGGATTAAAAACATTAGATGATTTACCTTCGCTTTCTGAAGAAAACGAACAAATGAATGAAGCGGATTTATTCTTCGGTTCTTTACAAGAGATATCGAAATAAAAGCTTAGCATTTTGCTAAGCTTTTTTTGTATATCAATTATATACCGTGCCATACTAATTGAAAAAAGGAGACGAGTTATGAGAGGTATACGGAGTGTTTTGTTATTAGTTTCTGTTTTGTTATGCTTTTCTTTAAATAGTACATCGGCTAAAAGGTATATGATGTCTATTCATACTGCGTCTCCTTTACATATGCAGCGGCAACATTTTGGTAAAATGAAAGTGAGTTTCTTAAAAGTTGGACAAGGTGATGCAACACTTATTACATTGCCAAATGGACAAACGATGTTAATTGATGGAGGACCTTATGAAGCTGGTGAGGTTATCATCCAAAAGCTAATTGAAAAAGGAATTAACCATTTAGATGCTATCGTCAGTACTCATCCTGACATGGATCATATTGGAGGGCTCATTCCGATTGTAGAGCAAATGCCGGTATCACTTATATTAGATAGTGGAAAAACATATAGTTCTCTTACTTATCATACGTATCGAAATAACATAAAGAAAAGGGGAATCCCTTTCATTTTAGTAAAAGAGGGCCAATACATACCGCTAGATCCGCATGTTTCCATACAAGTATTGAACAATGGGAAGTCCAAAGATGAAAATAATGAATCTTCAATTGTATTAAAGGTTCGGTATGGTAAGGCAGATTTTTTACTAATGGGTGATGCAGATGTGCGGACGGAAACGGAAATATTAAAGCAATTTGATGTACATGCAGATGTGTTAAAGGTGGGACATCATGGCTCATATACTTCAACAAGTGAAAGGTTTATAAAGAAGGTAGAACCACAGTTCGCAATTCTTTCTTATGGTAGCCGAAATCCGTATGGACATCCGCATCAAAGTGTAGTGAGACGATTAAAACAGCGTGGTATAATGATGTATGGAACAAATAGACGTACAGTAGAAATGGAAACAGACGGCGAACATATTACAATAGGGTCTAGCGGATTAATGCCATTACTTAAGTGATTCATACGTTAGATGATATAGTTCCTTTTTGGAAAAAATGAATAACATATATTATAATTGTGAGAGACGTACAAAGCTTCCTTTTTGTTAAGCAAAGAGGAAATTTCATTAGAATGTATAGACAACTACTCGTGCATATATTAAGATGGAATTAGGCGAATAAGGTAATAATAACAAGTAGGTATTTCATGGGAAAGGATCGATGAAAATGAAAACGCAAGTTGTCATCAATGCCAAAATTTATACAGGTCAAGAAGTAGTAGAAAATGGATTTATTCGTTACGCAGAAACAATTAAAGAAATTGGTTTGATGGCTCAATATGTATCACAAGAAAATGAAACTGTTTTAGATGCGGCAGGGAAGATTGTGATTCCAGGTATGATTGATGTTCATATTCATGGTGGATACGATATTGATGCGATGGATGCAAATAGCGATGGGTTAGTAACTCTAGGGAAAGAAATGTTAAAAGAAGGAGTTACAACTTACTTCCCAACAACAATGACACAAGCTCCAGAAGCAATCGAAGCAGCACTACATGCTGCGAAGGAAGCGAAAGAAAAAGGAGCACATTTCGAATATATTCACTTAGAAGGACCGTATGTTTCAAAAAAACGTGCAGGTGCACAACCACTTGAACATATTGTTCCTGCGAATATTGAACAATTTAAACAATGGCAGGAAGCAAGCGGAAATCTAATTAAATTAGTAACATACGCACCTGAAGAAGAAGGAGCGTTAGAGTTTGAGCAGTATCTTGCTGAAACTGGTGTTGTCGGCACAATGGGGCATACAGATGCAATTGATGCGCAACTAAAAAATAGAAACATTACACATGCAACGCATTTATACAATCAAATGCGTGGATTACATCACCGTGAACCAGGAGTTGTTGGTCATGTGTTATTAAATCCAGAGGTAATGGTTGAAGTAATTACAGATGGTATTCACATTCACCCTGATATGGTGAAATTAGCATATAAATTAAAAGGACCGAAAAAAGTAAGTGTTATTACTGACGCAATGCGTGCAAAAGGTCTTGAAGATGGGTTATATGAGCTTGGCGGACAGCCAGTACATGTAAAAGATGGTAGTGCTCGATTAGAAGATGGAACGTTAGCTGGTAGTATTCTAAAAATGGATCAAGCTTTCCGAAACGTAATTGAATTTACAGGTTGTTCAATCGAAGATGCAGTACTAATGACATCAGTGAACCAAGCAGAAGAGTTTGGATTAAATAATAAAGGTGCATTAGCGGTAGGAAAAGATGCAGACTTTGTTGTGATGAATGAAGATTTACATGTATATGATACGGTTCGTTTAGGAATTCATATGAAGGAAGGGAAGTAATTAAATGAATATTCTTGTTGTAAAAACTCCAGAAGAACTAGCAGAAGCAGGTTATAAATTAATTGAAGAAGTTGTAAAAACAAAAGAAAATCCAACATTAGGAATGGCTACAGGAAGCTCTCCATTAGGTATTTATGCAGAAATGCGAAAAAATAAACTTGATACAAGCCGTGTAACCACTGTAAACTTAGATGAGTACGTAAATTTACCACATGAAGATAAAAACAGCTATCACTATTTCATGCAAGAACAGTTGTTTGATCATCTTCCATTTAAACAAACTTATGTACCAAACGGGATGGCAAGTGATTTAGAGGAAGAGTGCAAACGTTACGAGGGCATTCTAGCTGCTAACCCAGTTGACCTACAGATTCTTGGAATCGGTGAAAACGGTCACATCGGATTTAACGAACCAGGAACACCGTTTAATTCTCCAACAAACATTGTTGAATTAACAGAATCTACACGCCAAGCAAACCTTCGCTTCTTCGAAAAAGAAGAAGATGTGCCAACTCATGCAATTACAATGGGAATTGGAAGCATTATGAAAGCGAAACAAATTCTACTTGTTGCTATGGGTTCTAAAAAGGCAGAAGCTGTTAAAGAATTATTGCAAGGTGCATATAGTGAAGCGTGTCCTGCTACAGTTTTACAACGTCATCCGAATGTAACCGTAATCGCTGATCAAGAAGCTCTATCTTTATGCAGTGAGGCGATTGCTGATGAACATCGACAAGTATTCACCATTTCCGATCTATTATCAGATTCAAGAGTGGGTGAAACAGCTAATTGAGGACGGCGAATGGAAGCCGGGAGATAAAATCCCATCTGAGAATGAACTTTGCGATAAGTTCGAAGTGAGTCGTATGACAATCAGACAGGCGATTAATAATTTAGTGGAACAAGGTTATTTATATCGGAAACGTGGAATCGGTACGTTTGTCCAACTTCCGAAAGTGGAACAAAAATTGCAAGGAATGACAGGATTCACAGAAGATATGATTTCTCGTGGGATGAACCCAAGTAGTCAATTACTAAGTTTCCGCCTAGTTCCAGCTACTGCGAAAATAGCAGACCGGCTGAGAATACAGGAGGGAGAGTCGGTTTATGAAGTGAGGCGTATTCGCTTAGCTGATGATGAGCCGATTGCTTTTGAGACGACATATTTGTCGCCAGCTCTTGTAAAAGATATTAACGAAGAAATATTGCAACAATCTTTATATGAACATTTAGAGAAAAAACTGGGCTTTAAACTTGTTAGCGCTACTCAATCAATTGAAGCTTCAATTGCAACGGATAATGAAGCGGAACATCTGCATATTCCTAAAAAGGCGCCAGTGCTTGTAATGCGTCAATGGTCATATTCAGAAGGTGAAGTACCGTTAGAGTATGTGAAATGTATTTATCGTGGGGATCGTTATAAGTTTATTACAAACATCGCACGTAACAAATAATATATTTCAGTTTGTGAAGTACAGTAAATGTCAAATTGTTTAACATGTAAAGAAAAAATACGACTCATCCTTACAAGGAGTGAGTCGTATTTTTATTATGAGCAATTACGTGGTTAACAGCATCTTTAACTGAATTTACTACATAGTGAGCGTGTTCTTTTACTGCGTCATCTGCTTGAGCCATAGCAAAACTGTGAGGAGTTAAAGAAAACATTGGAATATCATTATAAGAATCCCCTATGCAAGCAACTTCCTCTGGTTGTAATTGAAACTCTTTTAATAAAACAGAAATAGCAGAACCTTTACTAATATTAGGTGGCATTACATCTAAACATTGTTCTGCTGAAATGAAGGTACTAACTTTTCCATGGAATTTTTCATCAATTTTTTTCTGAAGGAGTTGTAAGCTCTCCTTTGTTCCACCGACAGAAATTTTATTTGGAAAAATTGTATCATCTATTTTCTGTAATAAATTTGGTTCTTCAACAGAAGTCATCGTTACTTGTTGCTCAAGTTCATGAATAAACGGTGTTTTCTCTTCAATGTAGTAATTATGTTCATCACTAACATAACGGAAATAAGGATCTTCATTCGTCATGTCTAACAACTCAGGAAGAATGCTGGAATCAAAAGTTGCAGATAATAGCTGCTTATTTTCATTTGTATATACAAAAACACCATTAACACTAATGCGATGGAAATTTGTATTTACAGCTTTCATTAAGTCTGCAATTTCATTATCAAGTCGGCCAGAAGCGAAACAAAGAATAACATTTTGCTCAGCGAGACTACGAAGTGCTACAATATCTTGTTCGTCAATTAAACCTCCGTGTTGCATCATTGTACCGTCGATATCACTTACAAACATTTTAATCATGTTGTTATCTCCTTTCTATGTACAGTTGCTCTTACATTATACGCATCATATATAAACATGTCTAAAAAATGAATTTTTATGAAATGGTAGATGTTTTACATTGACGACAAAGAAGAATGTTCTGTAACATAAAAGCAGGCTATTTAAGGACGAGGGTGGTGTTATATGAGTAATTATCTAGAAATTAAAAAAGTTTTAAATAATAATGTCATTATTGCTAGCCATCCTGAACACGAGGAAGTAGTAGTGATTGGTAAAGGAATTGGATTTGGGAAAAAAGCGAAAGATGTATTGGAGCAAGAACAAATTGAAAAAATGTTTGTTCTAAAAAATGAACGTGATCGTGAACAATACAAACTGTTAGTTCCACATGTGAGTGAAAAATTAATTGAATTAATGAATGATATTATGTTCTATATTCAAGAAAAAGCAAAATCACCATTAAATGAACATATTCATATCGCTTTAACAGATCATATTTCTTTTGCGATTAAGCGTTTAAAACAAGGACTTACAATTGATAATCCTTTTTTAGTTGAAACGAAAATGCTCTATCCAGAGGAATATAAAATTGCTGAAGGTGTTGTAAACCTTTTAAATTCTCGTTTGCAAATTACATTGCCAGAAGGAGAAATTGGGTTTATTGCACTCCATATTTACAGTTCACTTACAAATTCAGATTTATCTTCAGTTAATCAAAACTCCCGTCTCATTGCACAGCTTGTATCTTTAATTGAGACAAACTTACAAATTACATTAGATCAAGAAAGTATTCACTATTTACGCCTTATCCGTCATTTGCAATATGCTATTGAACGGGTGAAAAAAGGGGAGAAAGTAGAGGAATCACAAAGTTTTGCTGATTTATTAAAGGCGGAATATCCTGTCTGTTATAATTTAGCTTGGAAGCTAGTTAAGGTCATGCAAAAAGAATTGCAACTTCCTGTTTATGAAGCAGAGAGCATATATTTAACGATGCACCTGCAACGCTTAGTGAAGGCAGAGCATGTGTAAAAAGTCATATATTTTTGTCTAAAATGAAAACGTTAAAAAAAATCATTGAATCGCTTACAATAGTTATGTATAATAACTATTGCAAAGTTATACAATTTTCGACAAACACATTAAGGTAAGTAACGAAAACGTTTGCCTTAATTATAGTGAACTTATAAGTAAACCTATTTTTGACACGTGTTACTGATTCGATCAGGCATGAGTGGAGAAAAGTAAGGAATGTAAGCTAGAGAAAGGGATATACTACCCTTTGTATAGCTATCGTTCTATCTTTTTTTCCTCATGCCTTTTTGGCGTTTGTCGGAAGGTATCAATATAGATAAGAGAGGAAGGGTTTCCATGTTTAAGAAGATCTTTGGTGTTCTTCAAAAAGTCGGAAAAGCGCTTATGCTTCCAGTAGCGATTTTACCGGCAGCAGGTATTTTACTTGGATTTGGTAATGCATTTCAAAATCCACAGTTAACAAATGTTATTCCTGCTTTAAAAGCAGATTGGTTCGTAATGGTAGCAAAAATTATGGAACAATCTGGTGATATTATCTTCGCTAACCTTGCATTATTATTCGCAGTTGGGGTAGCAATTGGTTTAGCTGGTGGAGATGGCGTAGCTGGTTTAGCAGCATTCGTCGGCTACTTAATTATGAACAAAACGATGAGTGTGTTCTTAGAAGTAGATAAGCTAGTGAAAGTAACAAGTTCTGGAGCAGATCCAGTGAAAATTGGATTTACGGATCCAGCATATGCAAACGTATTAGGAATTCCAACGCTACAAACTGGAGTGTTTGGTGGTATTATCGTCGGTATAGTAGCGGCATATTGCTATAATAAATACTTCAACATTGAATTACCATCATACTTAGGTTTCTTCGCAGGTAAGCGTTTCGTACCGATCGCAACTGCAACATTCTCTTTAGTAGTAGGTATTATCATGTGCTTCGTTTGGCCATACATTCAAGGTGGCTTAAATACGTTCTCACATCAAATGATTGATGCAAATAGAACATTAGCGGCATTCATATTCGGTTTAATTGAACGTTCATTAATTCCATTTGGATTACATCACATTTTCTATTCACCGTTCTGGTTCGAATTCGGTCAGTATACAAATGCAGCTGGCGAATTAATCCGTGGTGACCAAAAAATCTTTATGGCACAGTTAAAAGACGGTGTAGAATTAACAGCAGGTACATTTACAACTGGTAAGTATCCGTTCATGATGTTCGGTCTTCCAGCAGCAGCTTTAGCAATGTACCATGAAGCACGTCCAGAAAATAAAAAATTAGCAGCTGGTATTTTAGGTTCTGCTGCATTAACATCTTTCTTAACAGGTATTACAGAACCACTTGAATTTTCATTCTTATTCGTAGCACCAGTACTATTCGGAATTCATGCCGTATTCGCTGGTCTATCATTTATGACAATGCAAATTTTAGGTGTTAAAATTGGTATGACATTCTCTGGTGGTTTAATCGACTTTATGTTATTCGGTGTATTACCAGGCCGTACAGCATGGTGGTGGGTAATTGTTGTTGGTCTTGTACTAGCAGTTATTTACTACTTCGGATTCCGATTTGCAATCCGTAAATGGGATTTAAAAACACCTGGTCGTGAAGTAGCAAATGCTAATGAAGGTGCAGGAAAAGCAGAAGCTGGTGAACTTCCTCGTGAAGTATTAGTAGCACTTGGTGGTAAAGAAAACATTGCTTCTTTAGACGCTTGTATTACTCGTTTACGTGTTCAAGTTAACGAACAAAAGAATGTAAACAAAGATCGCTTAAAAGAGCTTGGAGCAGCTGGTGTACTTGAAGTTGGAAATAACATTCAAGCTATTTTCGGACCGAAATCTGACACACTAAAATCACAAATTCATGATATTATGTCAGGTCGTACACCTCATGTTGAAAAAGAAGAGCCTGTAAAAGTAGAAGAAGCTCCTCAAAAAGTTGATGAAAACGAAACAATCGTTTCACCAATTGAAGGGAAAATTCTACCGATTACAGAAGTACCTGATCAAGTATTCTCAGGAAAAATGATGGGAGACGGATTTGCAATTGAGCCAACAGAAGGAACAGTAGTTTCTCCAGTTAACGGTGAAATTGTCAATGTATTCCCTACAAAGCATGCAATTGGTATTCAATCTGAAGGTGGAAAAGAAATTTTAATCCACTTTGGTATTGATACTGTAAAATTAAATGGTGAAGGTTTTGAAGCACTTGTAGCACAAGGTGACAAAGTGAAACAAGGACAACCGTTATTAAAAGTAGATCTTGCATTTGTAAAAGAAAATGCGCCATCTATCATTACACCAATTGTATTTACGAATTTACAACAAGGCGAACAAGTCGAATTGAAAAAAGATGGAAATGTTAAGAAGGGCGAAAACGCTATTATTGACATTCAGTAGGAATTTGACGCAAAATGTTTATAATTATAATAGGCGATGTGGTTGACCGAACATCGCCTATTATATACAATAGATGATGTAGTACTCACGTCTATACAACTAAAAAATACTGTAATTTAAAGGAGATAAATTATCATGGAAAAAATCTTTAAAGTAACTAGCGACTCAGGAATTCATGCTCGTCCAGCAACTTTACTTGTAAACACTGCAAGCAAATTTGGTTCTGACATTAACTTAGAGTATAACGGAAAGAACGTTAACTTAAAATCAATCATGGGCGTTATGTCTTTAGGTATTCAACAAGGCGCGGAAATTAAAATCACTGCAAATGGTGATGATGCAGCTCAAGCACTAGCAGCTATCGAAGAAACTATGAAAAACGAAGGATTAGGAGAATAATGACTCTTAACATTCAAGGGATCGCTGCATCAAGTGGGATTGCTATTGCAAAGGCTTTCAGACTTGAAAATCCTGAATTTAACATCGAAAAGAAATCAATTACAAACGAAGCTGCAGAAATTGCACGCTTAGAAGCTGCGCTTGAGAAAGCAAAAACTGAATTAGAAGCTATTAAGGACCACGCTTTTGCTGAGCTAGGTGCTGACAAAGCTGCGATCTTTGAAGCACATTTATTAGTGTTAAATGATCCAGAACTAGTAAACCCAGTAAAAGATAAAGTAAATAGCGAAAAAGTAAATGCTGAATTTGCAATGGATGAAGTTGCATCAATGTTTATTTCTATGTTTGAAAACATGGATAACGAATATATGAAAGAACGTGCTGCGGACATTCGTGACGTAACAAAACGTGTTCTTGCGCATTTACTAGGCATTAACTTCTCAAATCCTGGTACAATTTCTGAAGAAGTAATCATTATTGCTGAAGATTTAACACCATCTGATACAGCTCAGTTAAACCGTAAGTATGCAAAAGGTTTTACTACTGATATTGGCGGACGTACATCTCACTCTGCAATTATGGCTCGTTCTATGGAAATTCCAGCTGTTGTTGGTACAAAAGTTGTTATGGAGAAAATCCAAAACGGCGATATCGTAATCATCGATGGTTTAGATGGAGAAGTAATTGTTAATCCATCAGAAGAAACTCTTCGCTCGTTTGAAGAAAAGAAAGCGAAATTTGAAGAGCAAAAAGCTGAATGGGCAAAATTAAAAGACCAAGCTACTGTAACAAGTGATGGACATCACGTTGAGCTTGTTGCAAATATCGGAACACCAAATGATGTACAAGGTATTATCGATAATGGCGGAGAAGGCGTTGGTTTATACCGCACAGAATTCTTATACATGGGCCGTGACAATCTTCCAACAGAAGAAGAGCAGTTCGAAGCGTATAAAGCAGTTCTTGAAGGTGTAAAAGAAGGTCAACCTGTTGTTGTTCGTACACTTGACATCGGTGGAGATAAAGAGCTTCCATACTTACATTTACCAAAAGAAATGAATCCATTCTTAGGATACCGTGCAATTCGCTTATGTCTTGATGAGCAAGATGTGTTCCGTACACAACTTCGTGCATTACTTCGTGCTAGCGTATACGGTAACTTAAAAATTATGTTCCCAATGATCGCAACTCTTGATGAGTTCCGTCAAGCGAAAGCGATCTTATTAGAAGAGAAAGCGAAACTTGTAGAAGCGGGTACAACTGTTTCTGATTCTATTGAAGTTGGTATGATGGTTGAAATCCCAGCTTCAGCAGTATTAGCAGATCAATTCGCAAAAGAAGTTGATTTCTTCTCTATCGGAACAAACGACTTAATTCAATACACAATGGCTGCAGACCGTATGAACGAACAAGTATCTTACTTATACCAACCATATAACCCATCTATTTTACGTCTTGTAAAAATGGTTATCGATGCTGCTCATAAAGAAGGCAAATGGGCTGGTATGTGTGGTGAGATGGCGGGCGATTCACTTGCTATCCCATTATTATTAGGATTAGGTTTAGATGAGTTCAGTATGAGTGCAACATCTATTCTTCCTGCAAGAACACAACTAAGCAAGTTGTCAAAAGCAGAAATGGAAACATTAGCAGAAAAAGCATTAATGATGTCAACTGCTGAAGAAGTTGTTGAACTAGTTAAAAGCATATAATCAATAAAAAAACCTGAGTCGATTTGAAATCGGTCTCAGGTTTTTTCTATGAGAAAAGTAAATCTTATTTTCTTACTATAGAGGATAAGGAACAGAATTAGATAGCGATAGCAACGATATCAGTTGGGCATACACGTAAAATACCAGTAAAAGTATTACGGTTTTGATTGTTCTTATCGTCTTTATTGTTATCTTTGTTATCTTTGTTATTACGAGCTAAAGCAGAGAAAAGAGCAACACCATTAGCGAAACCTTCAAAAATTACATTGTTGAAAGTGCCGTTACCTCTAATGCTTAAAAGAGAAAGCTCTGTTCCAACTGAAATGCTAGCAAGTACGTTACATACAGCTGGTTGTTGTGGTCTAACTACTTCTTTCTCTTTTTCTTTCTCATGATGTCTGCACTCTCTTTCATGATGATGACAGTCTCTAAAGTTATCACAGCATCCAAATGATCCAAACATAATCCTCATCACCCCCTTCACACTTATAATCTATGTAAGTTCGGTAGTGAGTGACTGGACAGAGAGTGGAATTTTTTCTAGGGGATTTTCTCATTTTAAATGACTAGCTGGGTGTTTATTACGGGATGATGTTTAAAATAGGATAGATATCACAAAAAAGTGTAAGGACCACCGAAATGAATGAAATAGGTAGCCTTTACACTTTTTTGCTTTTATATAAAACGATGATATATACAGGAAGAGCTAAGAGTAGCGGTACAATGGATCGTGCAGTATGTTTTTCTGATTCTAATTGGAATGCTTCTTCTTTTGGAAATTGTAATACTGAAATATTTGCAGCATCGCCAATAAAATATAGAAGCAGTACAGTTACTATGTAACATAAAAGTGCAATAAAGCTTCCGTATGAACTCAATGAAAATCCCTCTCTTGTTATCTATTTGTTATCATTGTATCATAATTGTAACAAAAACACACGGTTATATTTCGATACTTTAACAAAATTCGACACGAAACGTCATTTTTGTGTATGAAAACAGCATAAAATTTACTGTTTTTTTATATGTAGTTGTCGAATAATACATTGTAATATTACGGATGTGTGACAGAACATAAAAAAACGAAGGTAATGAAATTACCTTCGTTTTTTATTATTTTGCCCATTCACTCACTTGTTCTACGCTCATTCGTGGTGCAGGATGGCCTTTTAAAGTCGATTCACCAATTGTAATAAGCATAATTGGTACGTAGCGAGATGAAACATTGAATTCTTCTGTAAGTGCTTGTGGGTTGAAACCACCAATCGCACAAGTATCCCAGCCGGTTGCTTTAGCTGCAAGCATAAGTTGCATTGCTGCTAAAGATGCATTTGAAAAGGCTGCATCTCTCGGGAATTGCTCACGAGCATATGCAGACTCAATATTTTTAGCTAAGCGCTCTTTTGCTTCTTCTTTCATAAACCCTTGTTCTACAATTGGACCGTAAACAGGTTCAACGTTTTTATAAGCTTCTAAATCACCTAAAATAGCGACTACAGCAGAGGCATCAAGAATTTGTTGCTGGTTATAAGCAATTGGATGTAATCGTTTTTGTACATCTTCACCTTGGAATACAAGGAATTTCCAGTGTTGTAAGTTCCAAGCAGAAGGTGCTTGAGCAGCTCCCTTTAAAATCTCGTGTAACTCTGTAGATGAAATTTCTTTCTCTGGGTTGAATGCACGTGTAGATGTGCGTTCATATAGAACATTAAAAAAGTTGTCGTTTGTCATTATATATCCTCCAAATTACATATCAAATAATGAAAAATACATGTAATATATTCTACTTACATTTTGTAAGTTATCGAATTTAAGAATATAATATATTTATTTTAATTGTCAAGTTTTAAAGCGAAAGCTAGGGCATTCATACAAACGATACAATTCCTATAATCATACACTAAAAAAGGAATTTATAGAGTGAAAAACGAAGAGAACATTCTCAATTAGCTTGTTAACATGTATCCCTCACTCAGTAAAGCTTTTAAAGAACAGTTTTTTATAAAATGTTTGTGAGGAATTCAGTAGAACAAGATATATGAAGTGAGTGAAGACTAGTGATGAACATACTACATTTTTTATTAGAGAATACGGTTTTCCAAAATGTATTACAAGATCTTCAGTTAAATGTCCTTTATATAGAAAATGGATGCACACATCAACAAACGATAGAAAATATTCATCCAAAATGTATGTTTATAGCAAATAGTTTTGAAGAAGGAGAAGTATTGTTTCAGAGGACTAAACCACATATTGTAATTATGTATGTAACAGATTTTTCTCAAATAAAATATATAAGGAATATGTATAATCCACAGAGTACATTTATTGTCATTTGGGATCAACAAATAACAAGCGAGTTTACAGAGGTGCTTACGTTAGGAATACGTAATATTGTGATAGCCCCTGTGACTCCGCAAATGGTGTTAGAGGAAGTGAATAAAAGTTTATATCAGCTTTCTTTAGTGCGACAAGTAAGTTTGCAACAAGAATTACTTCAAACGATGTTTGATTTTCGAAATGATCTATTATTTATAGTAGAAGACGATGAGATTGTTGATTGTAATACAAATTTTTTAGAGTTTTTCGGATATGAAAATTTGTTTGCTTATCGTGAGCAACATTTAGTATTTGCTGAACATCTTATTAGAGAAAATGGATACTATTCAACAACTCATGATATAACATGGTTAGATGATACATTATCATATGATAGAAGAATTAAGATGTCCAACTATGAAGGGGAAGTGTCAACTTTTTTATTGCGTGCGACACCATTACCAGAAGATTTATCAAGATTTATTGTGAAGTGTACAGAGATTACAGAATTAGATGAAATCTATCAAGAACAAGAAAGGCTTGCTATGATAGATTCGTTAACAGAGATTTATAATCGTTTGAAATTCCAACAAATACTCGAGGCAGAATGGGATAATGCGATGCGCAATAATGAAAAAATAGCACTTATTTTATTTGATATAGATAATTTTAAAGCAGTAAATGACACGTATGGCCATGATTTTGGTGACTTAGCATTGATTCAGCTTGCAGAGCTTATGAAATCTAAAGTGGAGCAGCAACATGTGTTTGCAAGGTGGGGAGGAGAAGAATTTATTATATTAGTAACGAATACAGTAGAAAAGGAAGCCTTTCAGGTTGCGGAATCATTACGATTTTTCATTGAAACAAAGCAATTCTCAGGAATTTCGAAATTAACAGCGAGCTTTGGAGTTGCATTATATGAAAAAGGGATTACAAGAGAAGAATTAATGCAACGAGCGGATATTGCATTATATGAAGCGAAAAAAAATGGAAAAAATCAAGTGTGTGTATATAGAAAAGAAAAAAAGTGATTTTTCGCAACAAATTGTTGCGATTTTTTTTTATTGTTTGATAATAGAATGTAGGGGGGATTTTGAACGAAGGAATTATGGAGGAACAACAGGGTGAAAAAAATAATGACGATGGCTTCGCTGTCTATTGTAGTTTGTGGTGGAGTATACTATTTTCTCTATAATCCCAATATAAAGGAAAGCACTGCATTAACAACTAAGGTGAATCCTACTATTGAATCAGAAGTACAAGAGAATATAGAAAAAAAAGAAGAACAGCAAATTGATTATGCTAGTATATCTCAAAAATTAGATCAATATTTAATAGGAAAGCAATTTAATGGAACAGTTTTAGTGACAGATAAAGAGCATGTTATATTGAATAAAGGATATGGGTATGCTGATGTTCAAAATAAGATAGAAAATACGCCTCAAACCAAATATCGTATCGGTTCTATTACGAAAACAGTCGTGGCCACATCTATTTTACAGCTGCAAGAACAAGGGAAACTAAATATCCAAGACAATGTAAATAAATATATTCACTCTTTTCCGGTAGATAAAAATATCACCTTATATCATTTGTTAACACACACATCAGGTTTACCAGAAAGCGGAAAAGGGAAAGTGAATGCCGCTTCTCGTAAAAATTTAGTAAATTGGATTGGAAGTAAAACATTAGAATTTCCACCAGGCGCAGGTTGGAGATATACAGATTATAATTATATGGTACTTGCCTATATTATAGAAAGCATATCAAAAAAATCTTTAGGAGATTACATAAAAGAAAATATATTTACTAAAGCAGAAATGCATGAATCTGGTATGGGAAATATGGCTCAGGGAGATCAGCATTTTACTAAAGGATATGTAAAGAAAGAGAATGTACTTGAACCTGCACAAAAATTGTTAATGGAGTGGTTATACGGATGCGGTGAGATGTATACGACAGTTGGTGATATGAAGAAATTAGACGAAGCGATTATAAATGGGAAACTTCTTTCTGAACAAAGTATACAAGCGATGTTTTCACCTTCAACAGAACGAAAATATGCATTTAGTTTTTACATATATCCGGATTATTTTCATAATCATGGTGTACTATCTGGTTGGAACACTTTCAATAATTTTAATAAAGAAAAAGGCACTTTTGTTATTTTATTTTCAAATGTGAAAAATAGTATAGATGATGATTTTAATAATGAGTTCCGAAAGATGGTAAGTGATTTATTAGAACAAAGGGGATGAGAAAATGGAACATAAAAATGTATCAATAGGTTTCATCGGTATTGGAGTAATGGGAAAAAGTATGGTGCGTCATTTAATGCAAGGTGGTCATACAGTATATGTATATAATAGAACGAAAGCGAAGACTGACTCTTTAGTACAAGATGGTGCAAATTGGTGTGATACACCGAAAGAGTTAGTAAAGCAAGTGGATGTTGTAATGACTATGGTTGGGTATCCACATGATGTGGAAGAAGTGTACTTTGGGATAGATGGAATTTTGGAGAATGCAAATGAAGGTACAATTGCAATTGATTTCACGACATCTACACCAACATTGGCAAAACGTATTAATGAAACTGGTAAAAGTAAGAATGTATATACGTTAGATGCACCTGTATCTGGAGGAGACGTTGGTGCGAAAGAAGCAAGACTCGCAATTATGGTCGGTGGAGAAAAAGAAATATATGATAGATGTTTACCGTTATTTGAAAAGTTAGGAACAAATATTCAGTTGCAAGGACCAGCTGGGAGTGGACAACATACAAAAATGTGCAATCAAATTGCAATTGCTTCCAATATGATTGGTGTATGTGAAGCTGTTGCTTACGCGAAAAAAGCTGGACTGGATCCAGATAAAGTGTTAGAGAGCATTTCAACGGGTGCAGCAGGTAGCTGGTCATTAAGTAATTTGGCTCCTCGAATGTTAAAGGGAGATTTTGAGCCAGGGTTTTATGTAAAGCATTTTATGAAAGATATGAAGATTGCGTTAGATGAGGCTGAAAAATTACAATTACCAGTACCAGGTTTAAGTTTGGCGAAGGAATTGTATGAAGAGCTAATAAAAGATGGGGAAGAGAATAGCGGAACACAAGTGTTATACAAAAAATACGTAAGGGGGTAAATGAGATGGATCTTCAAAAATTTGATGAGATGATTGATACTGTACAACGAGCAACATGTATACAAATTAATGAAAAGCAAAAAGAAGCTTTTAAACAAAAATATGATTTTGAACCGAATTTTGAATATGGAAGAGATGAGAAAGGGCATTACGTTATTCGAACTTCAAAAAAGATGCTAGAAGAAATGGAATTTTATTTGGCATTGAAATATGATCGAGATGGAGTTGACCTTTACATGGAAGCGGAGATTGACGGTATATATCATGTATCTGTTAGCTATAGTGAAGACGCTTTGCATCTACAAGAATTGTTTCAATTTCTAGAAGAAAATAAATAAAAGTCCTCATTTGAGGACTTTTATTTATTTAGGTATATTTAATTTTATAATTATAAGCTAGAAGCACGGCGGCATCGTTCAATTGGGAATGGAATAACTTGCGCGATGTGATTAGGACCGAATTGTTTTGCACGAGCATGGCGTATTATATAAAATGCACACAGAATTGAAACAGGAATAGCACCGAACAAACCAAAAAGTAAAGCGCTTACACAAGATGCAACAAAACCTAAAACACCAACTTCTAACTCTTCCATAATAGCTCCTAAAATAACAGGAAGTGCTCCACACATAACTCCTAGTATAAGTGCGATAAGTAAACTCATGATTATCCCCCTCTGTTTGCGATTTTCTTTTCCTTTTTAGTTAATTGTAGTATATCATATATAAAACAGAATTTTCAGAAAAAGTTCAAAAAAAGTTCAATAAATGTTCAAAAAATATTAATAAATATACTTGGAAAATTGAAGGGAGAGATTGTGCTTAAAAGAAGGAATAATACGGTTAGACCATAAAAAATCAGGCTTATTTCATTTTTGAAATAAGCCTGTTCCATAGGAGGATGTATATATGTAGAGTGAATAAAAGGTTGGAAAAGGGGGCCCAAGACCTTTTATTCAACTAACTACCTTAATAGATTGGAACCCAACCTTCAGTTGTAACAAAAATACGAATAGCTACAACTTGACGATCATCTTGCAAGGTAAAATAATGTCTTGCATTTTCAGGAACAGATATGAGATCGCCTGGCTCAAGTTCAACGTCAAAGAATGTCCCATCTTTTCCTTCAATGGCAAAGATGCCATGACCACTAACAATAAAGCGAACTTCATCATCAGTATGATGGTGCTCTTTTTGGAAATTAATTAATAGTTCGTCAAGGTTAGGTGTGCTATTTGAAAGTGAAATTACATCATGTGCTTTATAACCTCGGCGTGCTGAAACATCAGCAATTTCTTTTGAAAACACAGCTAATATTTCAGCCTTGTTTTCATCTGTTAACGAATAATTTTCATTTAAATGAGGAGGAAGTTTAGAAATATTCCATTTCTCATATAAAACACCTTCCTCTTGTAGAAATTTAGATACTTCCACTTCATTTTCAATGCGAGTATTTACTTCATGAATACGAATTTGCGCCATTAGAAACGCCTCCTTGAATTGATAATAGTTTTATATGAAATTGGAATAAAAACTCATAAGCTTCTAATCTTTTCTTTGCATCAAAGCTATCTCGGCCCCATACGGTAATACCATGGTTACGGATCAATACTGCTCCCGAATCTCCTTGTATATGTTTTCGGAAGTTTTCTCCAAGCGTTGGGATATGGGCATGGTTTTCGATAATAGGAATGTTTATTGTTGCACCTTCTTCCCAAATATCGAGAGCTTTAATAATTTCTTGATTTTGAAGTGTGACTGCATCGCTATATAAATTTGTGATGACATTATTATCGGTTGTATGAACATGAAGGACGCACCCGGCATTCGTATTGTTATAAATATGTGTATGCAAAATTGTTTCTGCTGAAGGACGTAATTCAGTCTCTAATACGGGTACCCCTAGATGATCTACTAATAGAAAATCATCTGGAGTCGTTTTTGTTTTATCTTTACCACTTGCTGTAATGAGAAAAGTGAGTGGTTCATGACTAACCTTTATAGAAATATTACCACTCGTTGCTGGAAACCAATTTCGTGTCGTTAATTCTTTTTTTATCTCGCTTAAGTCATACCATTGACGAAAAAGTTGTTTCATAATTTCACCTCCAACAAATGTTTTAATTCAGCTTGAACATCGTGAAACGATTCAAATGGTGTATAAGAAATATGATTTTCTTCACATTTTGTAATAAGGAAATCACGAGCGAACACTTTATCCGCTTGTTTCGCAGCTTGTAAATCAGTAATTGAATCTCCAATTACAATATGGAAGTCATTCGTATCACTTAATTTACGGATGAGTGATGATTTACATAATCCGCAATGATTTTGACAATGATGATCACAAGGGTGAGGCCAATTCACTGTAATGTATTCATTTGAAAAATCTGTTTCATTACAGTAAATTTGCTCTTTTGGAATGAGTCCTTGTAAGAGTGGATAGACGAAGAAATCCATTCCACCTGATATAACATAAAAGGAAATATTATTTTCATTTACAAATTGTATAAATTCATGAAAACCATTACGGATTTCAGCAGTCTCTATTAAAAATTGAATAATCTCATCGTGCAGATTAGTAGGTATGAATTGAAATAATTGAGAAACACCTTCTTGAATAGATAGCTCCTGTGATAAAATTCTATTCTTTACTTCTTCAGCTTCTGGTGGTGCAAATTTTTCCATAATGGACATAATGTTATCATTATTTGTAATCGTGCCATCGAAATCACAAAATACTTGAATACTCATAATCTCACCTCATGAGAGGGGTTTCCCCATATTTGTAGTGCACTATGCAAATTTATGTCATCTACTTCATGGAGTGGTTTATTTTGCAAACTAGCATCAATTGCAGCACGGAAAGCTTTACCGCCGCCCTGCGCTCCATTTGGATGTCCATGTATCCCGCCACCAGCATTAATAACAACATTTTTACCGAAATCTCGTACAATAAAGGGAACGAAACCAGGATGAATACCAGCAGACGGAACAGAAAAGCTCTTCTTGAAAAATACATCGTCTTCAGTTAAATATTTTGAGATAGCAAGAGCTTCCTCTTTTTCTAGCGCAACACTTCCGTATGGAGATGGGAATAATGAAAAGTCAGCCCCAGCATAACGGAGTAGTTTTCCGAGTAATAATGGAGATGAAACTCCATATAACTTGGATGCTGAATAAGCACCACTTACAGCAGGGTGTGCCATAATAGGAACTGGGATTTCATCATCTTCTGCAAGTGATTGTAGTACATCTAGTCCGTAAGCAAATACGTTAAATAATAGAATATCAGCTCCAGCTTGCACTGCACGTTTTGCATTTTCTTTTAAATCAAAAGTTCGTCCTGTTAAATTTACGGCATATAACGTTTTATGTCCGTATGTTTCATATACGGATTGTAAAACTTCTTTTCCAGATACAATGCGTTTCGTAAGTGGTGTTAATGCATTTTCAAATAATATTTCATCATCTTTTACTATATCTACACCACCAATTGCTTGATCGCGTAATTGCGTTTTTAAATACCCAATATTTCGTCCAATCATTCCTTTAAAAATACTCATTAAAAGGGGACGATCATGCACTTGTAAAAGATTTCGAATACCATCTATCCCAAATTTTGGACCAGGAAAATGTTTTTTTAACTCGTCTGAAAAAGTTAAGTCAATTAATTTTACTTCGCCATCAAGGGATAGCTTTCCAAATGTAGTCGTTAAAATTGCTGGTAAATCTGGACTGAAGTTTAATAACGGATATTCGATTTTAATAATTCCGCGTTTTACTTTTTTACGTAAATACGAATTGGTATGTTCATGTTCAGCTAATTCCTCAACATGAATGACGTTGCCTTTATGCTGCTTTAATTGTTCTTGCAATAAGTGTGGCAAATGAGTCCAAGAGCCAATTGTTAAACCGAGTGCAATTTGCTCAGCTTTTTTTTCTAAGTTATGTGAATCATCATGGATTAAATACGTCGCTATAATTCCGCTCATTGTTATAACCTCCTAGTTAAATAAAAAAACCTCTCAGCTAAGGAGAGGTTTTTTTACAACCAGCTCCTTATCTGTCAGCGTAATGCTGCGAGAATTAGCACCGTGTCTACAATTGTAGATCGGTTGCCGGGTTTCGTCGGGCTCGTCCCTCCACCTGCTCTTGATAAGAAGTATTTAGAAATGTTTAAATTTTTAAGATAACTGAATTTTGTCAGATATTTTTCATGTTGTCAATTACTTTTTGAAAAAATTTAATTTATCAATTCGATTAATGGCTTCTCGTAATCTATCTTCTGTATGCAAGAGACCAACACGGACATACCCTTCGCCATGCTCACCAAATCCAACACCAGGAGCAACTGCAACGTGTGCTTTTTCTAGTAAAATATCAGAAAATTGCTCAGAGGTATATCCTTTTGGAACAGGAAGCCATGCAAAGAATGATCCGGTTGGAATATCTACATTCCAACCAATTGAGTGACAAGCAGAAATAAGAGCGTTTCTTCGAGATTCATAACTATTTACAAGGTCTATTACGCAAGACTGTGAACTTAATAGTGCTTCGCGGGCAGCATCTTGAACTGCACCAAAGATGCTAACATACATATGATCTTGTAATAGGTTAATTGTTTCAATCACACTTTCATTCCCTACAGCAAAAGCGATGCGCCAGCCAGCCATATTAAAAGTTTTCGATAATGTGTAAATTTCGATTCCTGTATCTTTGGCACCGTCTGCTTGTAAGAAACTAACTGGCTTTTGACCATCGAACCCTATAGCACCATAAGCAAAATCATGAACAACTAATATATTGTGTTTATTAGCAAATTGAATCGTTTCATCAAAAAAATCTTTTGATGCAGTAGCACCTGTAGGGTTATTTGGATAGTTTAAAAACATTAATTTTGCACGCTCGGCAATAGAGTCATCAATTTTCGTATAATTTGGTAAAAAGTTATTTTCTGCAATAAGCGGCATTGTTTCAAATTGTGCTTTTGCTAAAGCAACTCCTGATAAATAATCTGGATAGCCTGGATCTGGAACGAGAATCGTATCACCAGGATTTGTAAAACAAATTGGTAATTCTACTAATCCAGCCTTTCCACCAAACAATATAGCAACTTCAGTTTTCGGATTTACTACTACATCATATTCACGTTGATAGAATGTTGCCACGGCTTCTTTTAAGCTTTCATGTCCGCGAAATGGCGGATATTTATGATGAATGGTCTTTTCTGCAGCATCTTGCAAAGCTTTTACGATATGCTGTGGTGTTGGTTGATCTGGATTACCTTGACCTAGATTAATAACATCGTGACCAGCTGCAACGACTTTGTTAACTTTTGCAACAAGTGAAGCGAAAAATTGTGTTGGCAATGATGTTACTATCTCAGAAGGTTGAAATAATTTCATACTTTCCACCTCTTTTGAAAGTTGTTACAATTCTAGTGACAAATGATATAATCTTTCCAGTATTTTGTAAAGAAAAAAATGAGAATGGGGCTGAAAAAATGAAGGTCGCATGTATTCAGATGGATATTGTCTTTGGAGATGTAGAAAAAAATATTGAGAATGCTAAAAATAAAATAAGCGAAGCGATGAAGGAAAGACCAGATGTTATCGTCTTACCAGAACTATGGACAACAGGTTATGATTTAACGAGACTTTCTGAAATTGCAGATAGGGATGGATTGGAAACGAAAGAAAAGTTGATAGAATGGTCGAAACAATATGGTGTACATATTGTTGGTGGTTCTATAGCAAAGCAAACGGAGCAAGGTGTTACAAATACAATGTATGTTGTAACGAATAAAGGAGAACTAGTCAATGAATATAGTAAAGTGCATTTATTTCAGCTTATGGATGAACATAAATATTTAATCGCTGGAAATAGTACTGGTGAATTTAAGTTAGATGATGTAGAGTGCGCCGGCACCATTTGCTATGATATTCGTTTTCCGGAGTGGATGCGCGTTCATACTGCTAAAGGTGCAAAAGTTTTATTTGTTGTAGCTGAATGGCCATTAGTTCGTTTAGCACATTGGCGTTTACTATTACAAGCAAGAGCAGTTGAAAATCAGTGTTATGTTGTAGCATGTAATAGGGCAGGGAAGGATCCGAATAATGAGTTTGCCGGCCATTCTTTAATTGTCGATCCTTGGGGCGAAGTTGTTGTAGAAGCGAATGAAGAAGAAACAATTCTATTTGGAGAGCTTACATTCGAGAAGATTAAAGACGTACGCAAAGGAATTCCAGTTTTTGCAGATCGACGTCCAGAATTATACAAATAAAATGTTGACAAGTGATTTTTATTCTTGGTATAGTCTTCAACATAAAGTTAAAAATTCTAAAAAATTATACAACTCTTATCAAGAGCAGGTGGAGGGATTTGGCCCGATGAAGCCCAGCAACCGACCGTAATACCATTGTGAAATGGGGCGTTTATGACGCCAAAAGGCACGGTGCTAATTCCAGCAGAAAGTAAAACTTTCTGGCAGATAAGAGGGGAGAAGATAAACTTCAAACCTCTTTCTTAGTGGAAAGAGGTTTTTCTACGTCAGAAAAACCTCTGAAAATAAAAAAGGGGGAGAAGACGATGGGATATTATGCATTAACTGAAACAACAGCTATACAATATGCGAAAGAACACGGTTATTTTGAAAAGAAAGCAAATGTAGTTTGTCATGAAATTGGAGATGGAAATTTAAATTACGTGTTCAAATTAGATGATGGAGAGAAGTCTATTATAATAAAACAGGCACTGCCGTATGCGAAAGTAGTTGGTGAAAGCTGGCCGTTATCTATAAAAAGAGCAACGATTGAAAGCAAGGCATTACAAATTTTTGCGAAGTATGTACCAGATTATGTTCCGGTAGTGCACAGTCATGATGAAGAGTTAGCAGTTACAGTAATAGAGGACTTATCAAGACTAACAATTACAAGAAAAGGATTAATGGACGGAGAAGAATATCCACTTTTATCCCAACATATTGGCCGTTTTCTAGCGAATGTTTTATTTTATACTTCAGATTTTGGTTTACAGTCAGAAGAGAAAAGGGTACTAGAAGGTACATTTGTAAATCCAGACCTTTGCAAAATTACAGAAGATTTAGTGTTTACAGATCCGTTTGGCCATTACGATACGAATGATTATGAGCCGGAGTTACAATTGGCTGTTGATGAACTTTGGAGTGATAAAACTCTAAAACTAAAAGTGGCTCAATATAAATATAAATTTTTAACAAGAAAAGAGGCACTTATTCATGGAGATTTACATACTGGAAGTATTTTTTCATCACCTTCTGAAACGAAAGTAATTGACCCAGAATTTGCAACGTACGGTCCACTTGGATTTGACATCGGTCAATTTATTGCAAATCTATTATTAAATGCTCTATCTAGAGAAGAAGAACAGAGAAGTGTACAATTTTTCCATATAGAGAAGACGTGGAGTTATTTTGTAGAAACTTTTACGAGGTTATGGATTGGAGAAGGTGTAGAAGCATATACGAAAGAAAAACAATGGTTACCAATTATTTTGCAAAATATCTTTACTGATGCTGTTGGATTTGCCGGATGTGAAGTGATTCGTAGAACAATTGGTTTAGCTCATGTAGCAGATTTAGATGAAATAGAAAATAAAGAAACAAGAATTCAAGCTAAGAAACAAGCGTTATCCTTAGGTAAAGAACTAATAAAATATGAATCTAAGAACGCTGATATTCAACTGTTCCGATCATTATTCCAACAGACAGTTTCTGGAGGGGTAAAAGCATGAGTACAATTGTTGCGATTCCGAGGTCTGTCAGTTGGAAAGGGGATGCTATTGCAATATTAAATCAAACAAAGTTGCCCCATAGCACAGAATACAAAACATTAACGACAATTGAAGAGGTATGGAAAAGTATTGTCATGTTAGAAGTACGCGGAGCACCGGCAATTGGCATTGTAGCTGCATTTGGCTTGGCGCTTGCAGCGAAAAAATATAATACTTTACATATCGAAGAATTTCAAAAGAAGTTTAATAGAGACTGTAACTATTTAGGGACATCACGCCCAACAGCAGTCAATTTATTCTGGGCAATCGATCGTATGAGAGAATCCATCCGAGAAATTACTACAATAAAAGAAGCACAAAAAATATTAGAAGAAGAAGCGCTTCTTATTCAGCAAGAAGATGAAGCAGTATGCCGGAGTATTGGAGAACATGCATTATCATGTTTTAAAGATGGTGATAACATTTTAACAATTTGTAACGCTGGCAGTATCGCAACTGCTAGATATGGTACTGCACTAGCACCGTTTTATATTGGGAAAGAAAAAGGTGTACATTTACATGCATATGCATGTGAAACGAGACCAGTTTTACAAGGCGGACGCTTAACGACCTGGGAATTAAAACAGGCACATATTGATGTAACACTTATTACAGATAATACAGCAGCTCATGCTATTCAAACGAAAGAAATAAATGCAATTATCGTAGGAGCGGACCGAATTGTTGCAAATGGAGATACAGCAAATAAAATCGGAACAATGAATTTAGCTATATTAGCAAAGTACTTCGGTATCCCGTTCTACGTGGCAGCTCCGTTATCTACATTTGATATTACGAAACAAACAGGTGCTGAAATTGTTATTGAAGAAAGAGACGAAACAGAAGTTACGAAAATTTTTGGAAAACAAGTGGCACCAGTTGGAACTGATGTTTTTAACCCTGCATTTGACGTAACGCCGAATGAATTAATTACAGGTATTATTACTGAGAAAGGTATTATACGTGGAGATTATAAACGAGAAATTGAATCATTGTTTGAAAAAACAAGCTAATACATAATAGCTTGTTTTTTTATGCCTAAATGTGTTCTTTTCTCTTATTTATATAATGGAAGGAGGCGAAAAGAATGGAAGAGTGGATCAAGATGATAGGTAATGTAGGGTTTCCAATTGTTGTAACATTATATTTACTCCATCGAATTGAAAGCAAATTAGATGGGGTAATTGTTGCAATAGAAAAGTTGCCGCGGCAATTACTACAGTATGACGATCCTCGCGATAAAAAATAAAGTTTGCTCTTCGTGAGCAAACTTTATTTTTTATTGAGCAGTATAACCACCATCGATAACGACAGCTTGCCCGGTTATACCTTTAGCTTTTTCACTCGCTAAAAACATTGCATAATCAGCGATTTCTTGTACTTGTAATAAGCGTTTTTGTGGTACAAGTGGATAAATGACTTCCTCCAAAACATTTTCAAGTGGTACATTTCGTGTAGTAGCTAAGTCTTGTAGTTGGTTACGTACAAGAGGGGTATCGACATAACCAGGACAAAGTGCATTTACAGTAATACCATGCGTAGCGCCTTCTAAAGCAGCCACTTTTGTTAATCCAATTACGCCATGTTTGGCACTATTATAGGCGGATTTCCCTGCGAATCCAACGAGGCCATTAATGGAAGCGACATTAATAATCCGGCCATATTTTTGTTTTTTCATAATGGGAAAGGCATGTTTAATTGCGATAAAAGGAGCGATTTGCATAATTTTAATGAGTAGCTCAAATTTTTCGGTTGGAAAATCTTCAATTGGCGAAACATGTTGCATTCCTGCGTTGTTAATTAATATATGTAATGAACCGAAATGATTAACTGTTTGAGAAATTGCAGCTGTAATTTCTTCTTCAGATGTAACATCACATTTTAAACCGATAGCTTGATAGCCTTCTTCCTGTATTTGTTCAGCAGCTTCTATTGCACGTTCTTCAAGACGATCGGTAATAACGACTTTTGCACCTTCTTTTGCAAAAGCTTTTCCCATTTCATAACCAATACCACTTGCAGCACCTGTTAAAAAAACAACTCGATTTGTAACCATGATGAAAAACATCCCTTCGTAATAAAGTTCTCATATTGCTCTATTTAGAGAGTGGATAATAAAAATCCTGCAAAGATTTGGAAAAATATTGTTAGCTATCTTGTTTTGCAAAATAGTCTCTGCTATACTATTTTGTAAAGCAAGATACTTACGCTTATCTATCTTGTGAAACAAGATAGTGGGAGGATTTGAATTATGTCGACAAGTCAAATGCTGAAAGGGATTTTAGAAGGATGCTTACTTGCTATTATTTCTGAAGGTGAAATATACGGTTATGAAATGAGTGAGAAGCTAGCAAAGTATGGCTTTACAATGGCGAGTGAAGGAAGTATTTATCCGTTATTAATACGAATGCAAAAGGAAGGATTCATAACAAGTGTAATGAAAGAATCCCCATCTGGTCCAAAACGGAAGTATTATACGTTAACAGAAAATGGCGAAGATGCACTGGATGAATTTATGGATCGCTGGGAAGCGATGCAAAGTAGTGTGGAACGTCTACTTGAAGGGAAGGGGAGAAGAAAATAATGCTATCAAATGAAGCACGAAAATTTTTATTAGATATGAGATTGTTTTTGACTGCAAATAGTGTGAAAGAAAGCGATATTGAAAGCTTTATCGAAGACGCAGAACTTCATTTAATAGAAGGTGAGAGTGATGGGAAAAGTGTAGAAGAAATTTTCGGAAGCTCACCGAAAGAATATGCAAATGAACTTGTAAAAGTGATGGAAAGGGATAGACAGGAAACGTGGAAGCAAATTGGTTTTACAGTAATGAATATCGTATCGTTTTGGATTATTGCTTCTATCCTAATAGTGAATAACGGATTATTACAGATGTCACTTATTCAGTGTGTTGGATATAGTTTGTCATTGATTTTAGTTGTGATAGGTCCTAATTTTCTACTTCGCAAAATGACCTTCGTAACAAGTTTTACAAAAACATGGTTTGTTATGTGGTCTTTAGTCATAATCGCACCAATGTTTCTAATAGGGGCTGTAACGATATTAGATGTGATTTATCCTACAAAAATGTTTATATTCACCCAAATGCAAAGTTATATATTAGCCGGTGGTATTTTCATCATTACAGTAGCAATAAATATATATTTTAATGGATGGTTTAAAAACTTATATTTAATCATTCCACTTTCGATTATGTTAGTGTTTAAAACATTTACATCAGAAGACCTTGTTCCAATGTTATTTCAAATTATATGTTTATACGGAAGTTTGTTTATTTTAATTTTCCTTGAAATTATGATGAAGACGAATAGAAGAGAAACGGTTTAATAAGGGAGGGATTATTATGAAGATTTCTAAAGAAGGGGAAAAGTTTTTAATCGATACGAAAGTGTATTTAATAACGAAAGGAATTAAAGAAGAAGATGTGGACGCCTTTCTAGCAGATGCAGAACTTCATTTAATAGAAGGTGAGAAAGAGGGAAAGACGGTAAGTGATATATTTGGTGATTCGCCAAAAGAGTATGCGGAAGAATTAGTGAAAGAGATGGAGAAGGATAAAGGCGGGAGTATAAAGAGTGTTTTAGGAATGATTATTGGTATTGGTGGGTATTGGTTACTAACCAATATTTTATTTGGAAATCCGAATCAACAATTTACGTTAACAAATGTACAGTTAATTGGTTATCCTATCGTTTTAATTATTACAATTATTGGAACGATCTTTGCGTTTAGAATGTCTTCTTTTAAAAGTAAATTAGTAGAGTTTGGAATTATTTATGTAATAGTAATGATACCTATTTTATTATTAGTGTTATTAATGTTTATGAATAAATGGTATGGGACGCCAATTTTACAATCGTCGACAATGCAGACATATATATTAGCAGTAATTATATTTTTATTACTTCTTATTGGTGAAGTATATGTTCTTGGTTGGATGGGTGTTGCGGTACTAATTGTTCCTCTTGCGATTATGTTCTTATTTAAAGACTTAGAAGAAAGAAATGTATTTTGGGGAATTGCAAAGATCTTACTTATGTATGGAAGTATATATGGATTAATGAGATGGTCTTTAAAAATTGAAGAGAGAAAAAGTGTAAATTAGTTGAATTCTAATTTTTATTAAGAGGAGAACTAATATGCAAAGTATATTTTAAGGTATATTGTCTATTGTATTTTTAGGTTTAGCGATTTTTGGGTTATGTTTTGTTCTTCGGTTTAAAAGGTAAAGGGCTGCTTTGGATATGCAAAAAATTATTTCCAAAGAAATATTATATAGAGATTTTTAGAGTAATTGTATTTATGTTTAGTTGTATATTTGCATCCGTTGCAGCCGGAATTTGGTTTATTGATTGGAATATATTGTTTTAAACAGTAACAAAGTCGTTACTGTTTTTTTCTTTGCAATAAAGAGCTTTGTAAAGAGAGTGTTTTTTGTTCGTTCGTCAATAGAGACTGAATAGGAACATTTTCAGGGCGCGGGACTATCGGATACATAAGATTGGTTGGAGAAGGATGGTGCTCCGAGCCAGTTGGGGAATGAGGATCTGCGTGAGTAAGTTTTCCGTGAACACGTCTTGTAAATAAAATATGACCGATTTCGTGAGCGAGCGTATATATATTTTTCATAGGAGCAGCCGAGTTTGTTAAAACGATATATCCTGTAAGTTGTTGCTGTTTTGCTAAAGAGTAAGCGCAGGCAATTACTGCTGTTTCTTTGAAATAATCACTACCAATATAACAAATGTAAAGGTCGCATTCAGGAGCTTCATTTACACAAGTTTGGAAAAAGGATGCTAATTTTTCCTGACTTTGAATAGAATTTTTATAACTAATTTCACGGTCAGAAAAACGGAAAAGTTCATTTAAAATAATTACTTCTTGAATTTGAAATGTAATCGGGTGCCAAATTGATTCTGCAACAGCTAAATCTTTTGCAATGCGGTCATCAGAAATATCGGCGCCGGGAGTAATGCAAATACATATATTGACGTATGGATCCATAAGGAACACCTCAACTGAAAAAAGTTCTTCCTATAATATATGTGGGGAAAAGATGTCATGTATGGATAAACGCCTTCTTTATTGAATATATAGATGACAAGTCGAAAAAATTTCATAGTTCTATAACGTAGTGTGATCATCTTTTTGATATAGTAAAGAAAAGGGGGAGAATATATGTATACATTAAAAATCGTTTCAGACAGAGAAGCTCTTTATCAATTTGCAAGTTATGTAAGAGTTGTACAAGGGGTGGAAGATGTATATGTAGAGGTGGGAGAACCTTTATATGAACATCCTTTAATGAAATTTTATGTACATATTAAGCTGGAGGAAACATATGATCAGCATAAAGCGTTACAAGAAATAGCAAGATTAGTAGAACTAGGACGTTTTACATATGTCCATTATCGAAATGATGAAATTGAAGACGCTTTTGAAGCTGTAAAATATGAAAGTTTTAAGAAATAAAGGTGAAAAAAGGAGGCGAAAGCTTCCTTTTTTTCTTTAAAATTACATCAACAAAAGGAGAAAAATTTTGTTATGATAAGGAAGGGTGAGGAAAGGAGAGTTTACATATTGGGGTATATTGAAGAGTTACGAAAAGTCGTTGGTACAAAGCCGCTTATTCTAGTAGGGTCAGCAATTATTATTTTAAATGATAATCAAGAAGTGTTGCTTCAATATCGTTCAGATACATATGATTGGGGTGTACCTGGTGGAGCGATGGAGCTAGGAGAAACGACAGAAGAAACTGCTCGTAGAGAACTGTTTGAAGAGACGGGACTAAATGCGAAAATTATGCAATTTATCGGGGTTCTTTCGGGAAAAGAAGTGTACTTCCAATATCCAAATGGAGATGAAATTTTTAATGTCATTCATCTGTATCAGGGGCATCATGTGAGTGGAGAATTAAGGCTTGACCATGAAGGATTACAACTCCAATATTTTCCGGTAGATAAGTTGCCGAATTTGAATAAAACAACAGAGAAGATTTTACAAAAATTCCTATACGCATTAACAGAATAGAAGGTTAATTCCTTCTATTTTTATTATATTAAATATTTTGATTTTTTAGTATGTTTATAGTATGATAGATGTAGACATACATCTTATGGAATTTCACCTAAAAACTGACTAGGGTACATAAGAGAGGGGCAAGTGCAAAATGCATAATGTTGTTATTACAGCTGCAGTTCGTTCACCAATTGGAACTTTTGGGGGAGCGCTAAAAAATGTAACGCCAGTAGAATTAGCTGTTCCTGTACTTCAGGAAGCTGTAAAACGAGGCGGGGTAGAACCACACGAAGTTGATGAAGTGATTTTAGGTCATTGTATTCAAAGAACTGATGAAGCAAATACGGCGAGAACGGCTGCATTAGCGGCAGGATTTCCTGACACAGTTACGGGTTATACAATCCAACGCCAATGTTCTTCAGGTATGCAAGCAATTATGTCAGCTGCAATGCAAATTCAATTAGGTGTAAGTGATGTTGTTATTGCAGGTGGAGTAGAAGCAATGAGTTCAAGCCCTTATGCATTGAAACAACACCGCTGGGGACAACGCCTACAACACGGAGAAATTCGTGATACGGTGTGGGAAGTGTTAGAAGATCCGATTCATCATATTATGATGGGGGAAACAGCGGAAAATTTAGTTGAACAATATGAAATTACAAGAGAGGAACAAGATGAAGTTGCGCTTCGCAGTCATACATTGGCACTGAAGGCAATCGAGTCTGGATACTTTGACGATCAAATTGTTCCTATTACAATAAAAGAACGTAGAAAAGAAGTAGTATTTTCGAAGGATGAACATCCACGTGCTGATATTACAGCAGAAAAATTAGCTGGATTAAAACCAGCTTTCCGTAAAGACGGTTCAGTAACTGCAGGGAATGCATCTGGCCTGAATGACGGAAGCGCGGTTCTAGTATTAATGAGCGAAGAAAAAGCGAAAGAAAAAGGCTTACAACCGTTAGCTAGAATTGTTGGATATTCAGTAGCTGGAGTAGATCCGAAAATTATGGGTATTGGACCAGCACCAGCAATTCGTAAAGGATTAGAAAAAGTAGATTGGTCATTAGAAGATGCAGATTTACTTGAAATTAATGAAGCTTTCGCGGCTCAATATTTAGCTGTAGAGAAAGAATTAGGCTTAGACCGTGAAAAAGTGAACGTAAACGGTAGTGGCGTAGGACTTGGGCATCCAATTGGTTGTACAGGGGCTCGTATTACAGTAAGTTTAATTCACGAATTAAAAAGACGTGGGTTAGAAAAAGGAATTGCCTCTTTATGCGTCGGTGGCGGTATCGGGGTAGCATTATTTATAGAAGCACTATAAAAAAGAAGCAGCTATTGCTGCTTCTTTTTTTACGACTCAAATAGATGATGGAATAATCGATCACGATTTTCAAAGAAAAGTTTCGTCGTTTGATAATGCTCAGTTTCTTCTAATGTGGATTCGTGAATCCCTTCTTGTGTTAAAGAGTATATAGTGGATTCGAGATAAGCCATTAAAATAGGAGAATGCGTCGCGATAACAAATTGTGAACCTTGTTCCGCTAGTTCGTGCATTCGAATGAGCATAGAAAGTTGTCTCATCGGTGATAGAGCGGCCTCGGGCTCATCTAAAATATATAGACCTTGTCCTGAAAAACGATTCATAAATAAGGAGAAGAATGACTCACCATGTGATTGTTCGTGTAATGAGATACCACCATAGGAATTGATAACTGGATTCCCACGTGCTTCTCTATCGGCATCTATTTCATCTATATAAGAAGCAACGTTATAAAATGATTCAGCACGAAGAAAGAAACCGTCGTTTGGTGTATTGAAACTTTTGGAAATTCGAAGGTATTCATGTAAAGATGAATGTGAATCGTTTGTGCTAAAGCGGAAATTTTTCGTTCCACCTTCTGCATTAAAACCTAACGCAATTGCAATTCCTTCAAGTAATGTTGATTTACCTGTTCCGTTTTCTCCAATAATGAATGTTACATTTGGATGGAAAGCTAGTGATTGTAATGTTCGAATAGCGGGTAAGCAATAAGGATATGCGGAAAAACTAGGGATATTTTCTTTTTTTAATGTGACATTTTGTAAAAAGGGTACGTCAATCAATATATAAACCTCAATTCATAACGGATTTTGATTCTAAAAAAGCAGCAAATACAAGGGTAAGACAATTTGCAAATAGTATTGTATATTGAAGTGCGCCAAAACCAAGACCTTCCCAGCCGTAAGTCATTCTCTTCCATATGAAAATAAAAAGAATGCTTATAAAACCAACGAGAGCAGGTATATATTTTATAATTTTGTAGTGCTTCCATAGATAGAAGCCAATGTATGTACTTAAAAACAAGGTAAACAGAACAAGAAAAAAGACAAGTGTTAATGACACATGAACCCCTCCTTATTTTCTGAATATTTTATGTGGATTATATCATTTAAACTATCATATTCCAATGTGAAAATAAATATTGCATGGAGATTATTCATGTCGTTATGATAGTATGTATTCTATTGTAATTCTGAAAAGGAGCTAAAACATGCCGTTTACATTTGCACATCCAGCAGCAGTTCTTCCATTTGTGAAGAAGCGTTCTCAATATATTTCAGTAACGGCTCTTATATTAGGGAGTATGGCGCCTGATTTTGAATATTTTTTATATTTTAGACCGTATGGTATTATTGGCCATACATGGCTTGGGTTCTTGTATTTAAATTTACCACTTGTATTTCTGCTCGCATATATGTATCATTACATTTTAAAAAAGTCGTTTATAACGCATTTACCTAAACCATTTGCTGGCTACTATACATATGCAATAGATGAGAGGTGGGGGCTTCATACATGGAAGGATTTGTTTGTATTTTGCTATTCTGCATTATTTGGTATGCTCACGCATGTCATCTGGGATGCGTTTACTCATAATACGGGCTACTTTGTTATGAAAATAACATTTTTACAAAGAGAATTACATAGTATCCCAGTGTATAAATATATGCAACACGGAAGTACATGTGTTGGTTTATTATTACTATTATACGTACTATGGAAGTATAAAGATGAAACAGGGAAAGATATGATTATAGCTTCAGAAAAAAGGAAGTATTGGGTTTCGGCAATCATTGTGGCAGCTCTTATATTTATCGTTCACGCATTCGTAGATCCCTATTTTCATATTTTCCAAATAGGGGGTATAATAGTATCTGGACTGACAAGTTCGTTTTGTGGACTTCTTATTGTTTCTATCGTTTACAAAGCAAGGGACTAATTTTATATTCATGAATGATAGTGTTAGGAGAAATTAAATGATGAAAGCATGGAAAAGTATTTTTGTTTTATGTAGTTTTCTTCTTATGTTAAGTGGTTGCTTCCATCAAGAAGAAAAGAAAGTTGAACCGAAGAAGAAAGAATCTATTACTGAGACGAAAGAATATGGTGGGCGTGAGCTGAAAAAAGTAGGACAAAAAGTGAAAGAAACTGGATGGGGTACTTTTAAGTTAGAGCAGATTCATTCAGTGAATCAAACATTTGAAGTAGCACCAATGAAAATTCACGTACAAGATGTGAAAGTAATCTCTTTATCACAGATGAGTAAAGATGCAAAAAATACATTAAAAGTATATACGGCATTAACTCCTGAAGAAGTAAAACGTAGATTAGGAGATAAAGTAAATCAAGAAGATGCGGAGTTATATGCATCGCTAAGTGGAACAGAGATTAGTGATACGATTCGTTACGTTGAAATTACATATAAGGTGGAAAATAGCGGGAATAAAAATATGCAATTTTTCTCTATGAATGATGTGGTGATTAATGATAAGCAACATTTTAAAGTAGCAACGCAAAACTTTTTATATGATGAAGATACACTCGTTGGTACAAAAAATGTATCAAGAGAAGACTATAAGCCTGGTGAAACGAGAGAGGGTATTATCGGCTTAATACTTGATGATGGAAAAGAAAAGGTAAAGGATATTAAGTTTACAACAGATAACGCAGTGGCAGGAGATGCAGAAGCGCAAGATGGGGTAAAAGAGCCACAAACTTTTCATATTTCACTTTCTGAGTAAGATGTTTTTAAAAACATGTAAGAAAAAACAGTCAGCACTTACAATATTAGGCTGACTGTTTTTTGTGTTCTTTTATGTATGCATCTACACTTTGAAAAGGAACCTTAATTTTAAAAGCATCTTTTTGTTCATGAAATTGCTTTTCATTATAGGGACCAAAACGTTTATTATGTTTTACGTCAATAATCCAATAATACTCACTTTTTTTATTTGCAATCGCTGCGTCAGGGTTATTTGGATCTGACTTTTCCTCGGTTTGTTTTGCAATAATGTATTTATCATCCCAAGCTATGTCTGTAATTTTTGCAGGAATGTATTGTGTGGCGTATACAGCATCTTGCGTGGGGAAAAGTTCAAATGCATTTCCAGAAGTACGTATGAGTTCGTATTCATCGTTAATCGTATAAGAGATATGATTTGTATTTCCAGCACAACCGGCTAATAGGAATGCGACGAATAGGATTATCCATTTTTTCAATATGGGAGCCTCCTTTATAATGCTGTTGTAACACATTGTACAAGAAAAGTACGAGAAACGCTAGTTTACAATATTTTTTAGAAGTGGTACGATGAGACGGGTAAAGAAGGATATGAAGGAGTCGACATAAAATGAAGTTAAAGATGCATCGTCCAGCGCTTGTAATGAATCGCATAGGTGCTTCCCTAATTGACATGTTTTTAATCTCGGTTATGTATGGTGCAGTAGTAGCTGTTATGACTGGAAATTATAGTGCTATTTTTAATCGTTTTAATATTAGTTTTGGAGATTATAGATATGATCTCGTAGTAGTTTTTATATTAATGGCGATATATTTTATTTTGCTACCCTTTATTTGGAACGGTGTTACACTTGGTAAAAAGGTAACGAGAATAAAATTAATTTCATTGCAGAGTGAAAAGTTAACATTACAAACATTAACGATACGATTTTTTGTATTGTTATTACCGAACATATTACTACTTGGAATTCCGATATTATGTAACGTATATATGATGTTATTCCGTAAAGATAATTGTGGTTTTCAGGATTTAATTACAAAAACGAAAGTGATAAGTCTTGTATAATAAAGAAAGACCTTTTTATATAAAAAGGTCTTTCTTTATTATACAAATATATTTTAATGGATATATAATAAGGAACAAGTTAATCTATGTCATTTTCGGGTTCAATAGATTGAAAATTAAGAAAATGTTATAATAATTAAAATCATATCTTTATATAATAAGGGGGAAATTGAAATGACTGGAGGTAGCGTAATCTTTTGGGGGATTTTAATTTTCATCGGTTTAGTGTTCGATCAGCGTAATAGTAAGAAAAAAGAAGGAGTAAAAAAGTAATCGCTTACAAATAAATGAGCAACTTTTCTTGCTTGCAGACTAATCTCATAAAGGAGTATACTGAATGACGGTAAGACTTATAGAAGGGGTAATGAAAATGAAGCTTGCAGGAAAAGTTGCCATCGTAACTGGCGGTGGCATCGGTATTGGACGTAATACAGCTCTTTTGTTGGCTAAACAAGGCGCAAAAGTAATTGTGACGGACATCGATCAAGAAAGTGGACAAGCAACAGTGGAGGAAATTACGAATCTAGGCGGAGAAGCACTTTTTGTATCCTATGATATGGAAAAACAAGGAGATTGGCAACGCGTTATCAGTGTTACTTTGAATGCATTCAGTCGCATTGATATGCTTTTTCAAAATGCTGGTTTGTATAAAATAGATTCTATTTTTTCACGCCAACAAGAGAACGATTCCAATGTACTTTGTATTAATGACGTATGGATAGAGATAAAACAATTAACGTCATCTTTTATGAAACAGCAAGAAGAAGTGGTGCTGAGTGACTTACCGATTTTCGGTATTATTGGCACAAAAGGACAATCATTTCATACAGTAGAAGCCCTCGTATAATAATGAAAACCGCCCTCAATATATGTGGACGGTTTTTTTGTATGAAAATTATTTTTTAACGAATGCGTTGTTCGGTCTGACTATTAAAGAAATGTGCTTTATTCATATCAAATGCTAGTTTAATTTGGTCACCAGGTGAGAATGTATGTCTTGCATCAACACGTGCTGCAAAATCTTGATTTCCAAGTTTCATATATAAAATAGATTCAGCACCTAATAACTCAGCAACTTCTATGTTTGTTGTAAAGGCAGTAGATTGTGAAGCTTCTAAAAATAATAGTTCATCATGAATATCTTCGGGACGAATTCCTAAAACAATGTCTTTATTTACATAGCCTTGTTCACGTAACATCTTCATTTTTCCTTCAGTTACTTTAATTTTTATTGCATTGTCTATAACGAAATCGGTTTCAGTTAATTTACCACGGAAGAAATTCATCGCTGGAGAGCCGATAAATCCACCAACGAAAATATTTTCAGGTGTTTCATATACTTCTTTTGGAGTACCGATTTGTTGAATTTTTCCGTCTTTCATAACAACAAGACGAGAAGCCATTGTCATCGCTTCAGTTTGATCATGCGTTACATAAATTGTTGTCGTTCCAAGGCGGTGGTGTAACTTAGAAATTTCTGAGCGCATTGCAACACGTAATTTAGCATCTAAGTTAGATAAAGGCTCGTCCATTAAGAACACTTTTGCGTCTCGAACGATTGCTCTCCCTAACGCAACACGTTGGCGTTGTCCACCGGATAAAGCTTTCGGTTTTCTATCTAAATATTGTTCCAGTCCTAAAATTTTTGCTGCATCTTTCACACGACGATCAATTTCATCTTTTGGTATTTTTCTAAGTTTTAATCCAAATGCCATATTATCATACACACTCATATGTGGATATAGGGCATAGTTTTGGAAGACCATTGCGATATCGCGATCTTTTGGAGGGACATCATTCATTAGCTTACCATCAATTGAAAACTCTCCTTTTGAAATATCTTCAAGTCCAGCCACCATTCGTAATGTTGTAGATTTTCCGCATCCAGAAGGACCGACAAATACGATGAATTCTTTATCTTGAATGTGTAAATTGAAGTCTGTTACAGCTGTTACGTTATTATCATATATTTTATAAATGTTTTCTAATTTTAGTTCTGCCATGGTATTTCCCCCTAGAAATAATTATGCAAACGTTTTCTTTGAGTTTATTATAAACGAATAGATTTAAAAAATAAACAAAAAAATAAAACGTTTTCATTTATTGGAGGAATATTAGTAATTTTCATGTGTTTTCTTAGAAAAATAAGAATAAAAGTTGTAAGCGCTATTTTAAATTAAGATAGAATCTGTTATCATTCATTAATGAAAACGTTTGCGCCTTAAAAAAGAGAAAATCGAATTATGAATGAAATGGGGTAGCATAATGGAAAAACAGTGGTGGAAAGAAAGCGTAGTATATCAAATTTATCCTCGTAGCTTTATGGATAGCAACGGTGATGGTATCGGGGATCTTCGCGGTATTATTTCAAAGTTAGATTACTTAAAAGAATTAGGGATTGATGTAATTTGGTTATCGCCAGTCTATGAATCTCCAAATGACGATAATGGTTATGATATAAGTGATTATTGTAAAATTATGAATGAGTTCGGAACAATGGAAGATTGGGATGAGCTATTACATGAAATGCATGAACGTAATATGAAACTTATGATGGACTTAGTTGTTAATCATACTTCTGATGAACATAATTGGTTTATTGAATCACGTAAATCAAAAGATAATAAATATAGGGATTACTATATATGGCGCCCTGGAAAAGAAGGAAAAGAGCCGAATAACTGGGGAGCAGCGTTTAGCGGATCTGCATGGCAGTATGATGAAATGACAGATGAATATTATTTACATCTGTTTTCTAAAAAACAGCCAGATTTAAATTGGGATAATGAAAAGGTAAGACAAGATGTTTATGAAATGATGAAGTTTTGGTTAGAAAAAGGAATTGATGGCTTCCGTATGGATGTTATTAATTTTATTTCTAAAGAAGAGGGATTACCAGCTGTTGAAACAGAAGAAGAGGGGTATGTTTCAGGTCATAAGCATTTTATGAACGGTCCAAACATTCATAAATATTTACATGAAATGAATGAAGAAGTATTGTCTCATTATGATATTATGACGGTTGGTGAAATGCCTGGTGTAACGACAGAAGAAGCAAAATTGTATACCGGGGAAGAACGAAAAGAACTGCAGATGGTATTCCAATTTGAACATATGGATTTAGATTCAGGGGAAGGCGGGAAATGGGATGTAAAACCATGTTCACTCCTTACTTTAAAAGAGAATTTAACGAAGTGGCAAAAAGCATTAGAACATACAGGCTGGAATAGTCTGTATTGGAATAACCATGATCAGCCTCGTGTTGTATCTCGTTTTGGTAATGATGGAATGTATCGCATTGAATCTGCGAAAATGTTAGCGACGGTGCTTCATATGATGAAAGGAACACCGTATATTTATCAAGGAGAAGAAATCGGAATGACAAACGTTCGATTTGAATCGATTGATGAATATCGAGATATTGAAACATTAAATATGTATAAGGAAAAAGTGATAGAGCGCGGTGAAAATATAGATAAAGTGATGCAGTCAATTTATATAAAAGGAAGAGATAATGCTAGAACACCGATGCAGTGGGATGATAAAGATCATGCTGGATTCACAATAGGTGAGCCTTGGATTACGGTAAACCCTAACTATAAAGAAATCAATGTGAAACAAGCGATCCAAAATAAAGATTCAATTTTTTATTACTATAAAAAATTAATTGAGTTACGCAAAAATAATGAGATCATTGTGTATGGATCATATGATTTAATATTGGAGAATAATCCATCTATTTTTGCATATGTAAGAACGTATGGAGAAGAAAAACTTCTTGTTATTGCAAACTTTACTGCGGAAGAATGTGTATTTGAATTGCCTGAGGACATTAGTTATAGTGAAGCAGAGTTATTCATACACAATTACGATGTAGAGAATGGACCGATAGATAACATGACATTACGTCCGTACGAAGCAATGGTATTCAAATTGAAATAAGAAAAATCCTTATACCACTTTGGTATAAGGATTTTTTTGGTTACCATTTTAATATGGAGAATCCATATGGAGGAAGTGTAACTTGTAATACGCTTGCTTCCGCTGAAAATTCTTCGTTTGTATAAATATTAATGATTTTCTTTCCAGTAACATGGAGAGGCAGTGAAGTTGTAATATCACTATTAGTTGGATTTAAAACGAAAAAGATAGTTTCATCTTCATATGTTTTTGTATAAGAAATATAATTATGTTCATCATTTGCCTCAATGAATTGGAAAGTACCATGTCCTCCAAATGCTTTATATTGCTTTCGTAACGAAATTAATGTTCGTACATGTGTAAATAATAGATGATCTTGTTCTTTCGTATCCCAAACCATACATTTGCGGCAATCTGGGTCCATACCGCCGTCCATACCAATTTCGTCTCCATAATAAATACAAGGGGAGCCGATGAAAGAAAGGTGGAATACATAAAGTAACTTTAACTTATTTTTATCTCCGTTACATGTTGTCAATATTCTTGGTGTATCATGGCTGTCTAATAAATGAAATGCTGCTTCATTTACATTCATAGAGTAGGAATGTAGAGATTCTATAATTTGTTTCATAAATTCATTTGCCTTAATGGAATCATTAGCAAAGTAAGACAATAGAGCGTTTGTAACAGGATAGCTCATTACAGCATCAAATTGATCCCCTTGTAGCCAGGGAAGTGCATCGTGCCAAATTTCTCCTAAAATATATACTTCAGAATTTAATGCTTTTATCTCACTTCGGAACTCTCTCCAAAATTTATGATCGACTTCATTTGCTACATCAAGGCGCCAACCGTCTATATTGAATTCTTTTACCCAATAACGCCCTACTTCAAGTAAGTATTCTTTTACATCCGGGTGTGCTGTGTTTAATTTCGGCATATACGGTGTAAACGCGAAAGTATCATAATTCGGGAGTGGCTCAGTTCTAATTGGGAACTCATGAATATGGAACCAATCTTTATATGCTGACTGTTCACCATTTTCTAGTACGTCTTGAAATTTATCGAAAAAGTATCCACTATGATTGAATACGGCATCGAGCATTACTTTTATACCGTGTGTATGACATGCCTCAACGAGTTCTTTGAATGTTTCTTTTGTGCCAAATTGCGGATCGATTTCCATGTAGTCAATTGTGTCATATTTATGGTTTGAATGTGCTTTGAAAATAGGTGTGAAATATATTCCCGAAATTCCAAGTTTAACAAGGTAATCGAGGTTTTGGATAATACCAGCAAAATCTCCGCCGAAAAAGTTAGTTGGAGTTGGTTCAGCACTGCCCCAAGGAAGGGTGTTTTCTGGATTCAGCGTACGATCTCCATTAGCGAACCGTTCTGGGAAAATTTGATACCAAACAGTATCTTTAATCCAGGAAGGTGCTTTGAATACATCATTTGCATGAATAAATGGAAAACAGAAAAAGTTACCAACGTCATCATTTGGAATGCTGGGAAAAAATCCACGTTCTGCATAAATAAGCGTTTCTGTCTCCGCTTTTAATTCAAATCCATAACGTAAGCGCTTAAATTTCGGCTCGATGGAAATGGACCAATAATCAAACAATGCAGTAGAACCAGTTTTTTTCATCGGTGTACTTGAAGAAATCCACTTCCCGTCTGTCCATTCATAAGGATCACCATAAATAAGAGTGGTGCTTTGAACATCGTTTCTTTTCGTACGTATTCGGATGTGAATCGTTTTTTCATCGTAAGCGTATGCATAATTATCTTTTGGCCTATGATAGATGGCTTCTTTAAGCATATAAAAAATCCCCCTTTACTATCTCTATGCATATTGTTCCCTTAAGTATAATAATAAAGCATATGTTGCAAACGATTGCCTTTTGCATAGCTTTAATATTGCTTATAAGAGTAGTATTCATTTCATATAAAGTCAATGTACAAAGAGTATAGTAATAATATTTTTAAAATTAATATTTGCAAAATGAATAAAAGAATGTATAATGATAGACAAATAGCGCAAACGTTTTCATAGATTGATATATGGTTTGCGCTTCTATTAAACTATTCAATGCAAACGTTTTCAATTAATAAGGTACATATACAATTCAGGGAGGTTTTTGGGATGAAGAAAGCATTATCATTATTAACGGTTTCAGCATTATCAATTGGTATGTTATCTGCATGTGGACCGAAAGATTCAGGGAAAAAAGAAGAAAGTAAAGCAAAGAAAGATTACGATCTACTCGTTTGGGAAGATGATAAAAAAGGTGTTGGTTTAGAACCAGCAGTGAAAAGCTTTGAGGAAAAATATAAAGTAAAAGTAAAAGTTGTTGAAATGCAAATGACAGATCAAGTGAAGAAGTTACGCCTTGATGGACCAGCGGGGACGGGACCAGATGTTGTAACATTGCCACATGATCAAATCGGAAATGCAGTAACAGAAGGTTTACTTTCTGAAGTGAAAGCTGATGATGCTGTAAAGAGTAAATTTACTGATTCATCAATAGAAGCACAGACATATAACGGAAAATTATATGGTTTACCAAAAGCAATTGAGACACCAGTCTTTATTTACAATAAAAAACTAATGCCAAAAGCGCCAGAAACGATGGACGAGCTGTTTAACTTCTCAAAAGAATTTACGAAAGATGGAAAGTACGGATTTTTAGCATTAGGAGATAACTTCTACTTTGCTAATGCATTCATGGCAGGTATGGGTGGTTATGTGTTTGGTGAAAAAGATGGAAAGCCAAATGCAAGTGATGTTGGATTAAATAATAGCGGAGCAGTACAAGGTGCTGAGTATCTTCAAAAATGGTACAAAGAAAAGTTATTCCCGAAAGGTATTATCGGTGAATCTGGTGGACCTGCTGCTGATGGACTATTTAATGAAGGAAAAGCAGCATCTATCATGAACGGCCCTTGGGCGTTCCAAGCAATGGAAAAGAACGGAATTGATTATGGTGTTGCTCCAATGCCGAAATTACCAAATGGTCAACCAATGAAAACGTTTGTTGGGGTTAAAGGATGGCATGTAACAAGTTTCTCTAAACAAAATGATTTAGCTACAAAGTTCACTGAATGGGTAACGAATGAAGAAAACGCAAAAATTCGATTTGAGAAGACAAAAGAAATTCCTCCAGTAAAAGCAGTAATGGAAGATCCAATTATTAAAGATAACGAAGCTGCAAAAGCAGTTGCAACACAATCTGAAAATGGAATTCCAATGCCAAACATTCCAGAAATGCAAGAAGTATGGAAACCAGCTGGAGATGCGCTTCAATTAGTTGTTACGGATAAAGAGGCACCAAAAGCAGCACTTGATAATGCAGTGAAGCAAATTAAAGGTAATATTGAGGCAAATCATAGTAAGAAAAAATAAGGTGAAATTCGTGCCTCTAATATGGGAGGCACGAATTCTCTCCCAAGAAAAAAGGGGGAAGGAACATGCAAACATCTATGGAACCAGCAAACGGCTTAAACGGTTCAAAACATAGGAAAATGGCAACCATGTTATCAATCATTCCAGGCGTGGGCCAAATGTATAATAAACAATTTGTAAAAGGTCTTATTTTTCTAGTATTAACAGGTTCATTTATTGTAGCCTTTGCTGATTTATTAAATATGGGATTATGGGGAATTGTAACGCTTGGTACAGAAGTTCCACGTGACCATTCTGTCTTTTTATTAGTAGAAGGAATCTTGGCACTCATAGTCATCGTGTTCGGACTCGGAATATATGCATTTAATTTATATGATGCATACCAAAACGGGAAGAAACGTGATATAGGAACACCGTTAAACTCTGTAAAAGAGCAATACCGTAATTTACTAGATCAAGGTTTTCCATATTTAATGGTTTCACCAGGGTTTTTATTACTTATCTTTGTAGTTGTATTTCCAATCATTTTCGTAATTTTAATTGGATTTACGAACTATGATTTATATCATTCTCCTCCAGCTAAATTAGTAGATTGGGTAGGATTTAAAAACTTTATTGATATCTTTACATTACCGATGTGGAGAGAAACGTTTTTAAGTGTATTTTCTTGGACTGTCATCTGGACATTCGTTGCAACGACATTACAAGTTGCGCTTGGTATTTTCTTAGCGATTATCGTAAATCAGCCTGGTATTAAAGGGAAGGCGATTATTCGAACAATCTTCATTTTACCGTGGGCGGTCCCAGCATTTGTATCTATTCTTGTTTTCTCTGGTATGTTTAATGAAACATTTGGAGCAATTAACAATCAAGTATTAGCTTTATTCGGGATTGAAAAGATTGCTTGGATGACAGATCCATTTTGGGCGAAGATTGCTTTAATTATGATTCAAACGTGGCTTGGATTCCCGTTCGTCTTTGCAATGACAACAGGTATACTGCAATCGATTCCAGGGGAATTATACGAAGCGGCTACAGTAGATGGAGCTACAGCTTGGCAACAGTTTCGTAAAATTACATTGCCACTTGTTCTATATGCAACAGCACCAATATTAATTACGCAATATACGTTTAACTTTAATAACTTTAGTATCATCTATCTATTTAACGGCGGGGGTCCTGCTGTAGCTGGACAAGACGCAGGTGGAACAGATATTTTAATTTCATGGATTTATAAGTTAACGATGACTTCGGCGCAGTACGGCAAGGCGGCAGCTCTTACAATGATCTTATCGTTAATCGTTATTACAGTGGCGTTATGGCAATTTAAGAGAACAAAATCATTCCAAGAAGAGGATATGATGTAAATGAATATTAAAAGACAAAAGATGTTACGTCTCTCATTAAGTTATCTCGTTATTTTCGTAATGTGTGCCATCATTTTCTATCCATTATTATGGATTATTGGCTCATCGTTTAATCCGGGTGATAGTTTATCTGGATCAAGTATTATTCCGCAAAATGCAACGTTAGATCATTATCGTAAGTTATTAGATTTAGAGAATAGTAATTATTTACTATGGTATAAAAACACATTAAAAGTAAGTGTTTTAACGATGATTTTCTCAGTGTTAGCAATTAGTTTTACTGCTTATGCATTTTCGAGATACCGTTTTGTTGGAAGAAAAAATGGTTTATTAACATTTTTAATTTTGCAAATGATTCCAAACTTTGCAGCGTTAATCGCTCTATACGTATTAGCTCAGTTAACAGGATTAATTGATACGCACCTTGCATTAATTTTAATTTATGTAGGCGGGGCAATTCCAATGAATACATGGCTTATGAAAGGGTATTTTGATACGATACCGAAAGAATTGGATGAGTCAGCTCGTATGGATGGAGCAGGACATTTCCGTATTTTTTGGCAAATCATTATGCCACTTGCAAAACCAATCGTAGCAGTTGTAGCGTTATTCACTTTCATTGGTCCATTTACAGATTTCATATTAGCGAGTATTATTTTGCGCACACCAGAAAATTATACGTTAGCAGTTGGGTTATATGAAATGGTAGCGAAGAAATTTGGTAACGAATTTACAACGTTTGCAGCGGGTTCGGTATTGATTGCAATCCCAATTTCAATTTTATTCCTATCACTACAAAAATACTTTATCTCTGGTTTAACTGCTGGAGGTACGAAAGGATGAAAAATGGGACATTATGTCCCATTTTTCTTTTCATCTCCCTATAAAACATTTTATAGGGAGATGAAAAGAGATTTGACATCATATATGAAAAGAAGTGAAATAAATAGTATATTATAGTATAGGAAAAAAGAGCTATATCCCTTACAATACATGGAGAGGGAGAATATGATAGGTTTTACAAGATAGAATCAATGAAAGTTTATAACTTCCCCTATTACTTGCAACAGGTGCAAGATGAAAATATATAAAATGGCAGAGAAGTGAAAGGAGGGGATTTTTATGACAGTTACAATTAAAGATGTGGCGAAGAAGGCGAATGTAGCACCATCTACCGTTTCTCGTGTAATTGCTGATAATCCAAGTATAAGTGAAAAAACAAAGCGTCGTGTTCGCAAAATAATGAGTGAACTAGGGTATCATCCTAATTTAAACGCAAGAAACCTAGCTAACCAAACAACAAAAACACTTGGCCTTGTTATGCCAAGTTCTGCAAGTAAAGCTTTTCAAAATCCGTTTTTCCCAGAAGTTATAAGAGGGATTAGTTCATTTGCACATGTGGAAGGGTATGCACTTTATATGTCGACAGGTGAAACGGAAGATGAAATTTTTAATGGTGTTGTAAAGATGGTGCAGGGGCGCCAAATTGGTGGCATTATTCTTTTATATTCAAGAGAGAATGATCGGATTATTCAATATTTACATAAACAAAATTTCCCGTTCGTATTAATTGGGAAACCGTATGATCGTAAAGAAGAAATTACATATGTAGATAATGACAATTATACAGCTGCAAGAGAAGTAGCAGAATATTTGATTTCATTAGGTCATAAACAAATCGCGTTCATCGGCGGTGGATCAGATTTACTTGTGACGAGAGATCGTTTGGCTGGTATGAGTGATGCTTTAAAATTAGCAGACATTGTATTGCCGAAAGAGTATATTTTACATTTTGATTTTTCAAGAGAAAGTGGTCAACAAGCCGTGGAGGAATTAATGGGGCTACAGCAACCACCGACATCAATTATGGCAACGGATGACTTGATTGGACTTGGTGTGCTAAGTGCACTTTCTAAAAAAGGATTCGTTGTACCGAAGGATGTTTCAATTGTAAGCTTTAATAATGCTTTATTATCAGAAATTGCGAGTCCTCCGCTTTCAACAGTTGACGTGAATATATATCAGCTAGGATATGAGGCAGCAAAAGCTTTAGTTGATAAAGTAGAGAATGCGGAGTCTACTGCAAAGTGTATCATTATTCCGCATAAATTACTGAAGCGTCAAACTTGCGATCATTATGCATAAAAAGCTAAGAGTTTAACTCTTAGCTTTTTTGTTGTAGAAAGGCTTCTAAACGGTCACAGCCTTCTTTTAAAGTTTCAATACTATATGCATAGGATAAGCGAAGGTAGCCTTCACCATATTCAGAGAATGCTGTTCCAGGAACGACGGCAAGTCCAGCTTCTTTGACAAGATCAAGTGCAAAATCAAATGATGAAGATGTTAAATGGCCAACATATGGGAATAAATAAAATGCACCTGTTGGCTTTTCAACTGTTAAGCCCATTTGAATGAGTCTATTATATACGTAATCACGGCGTTTTTTGTATTGATGACGCATCATTTTTGGTGCATCTTTAGCAGCTGTTAATGCTTCAATTGCAGCATATTGAGCGATTGAAGTAGCGCACGTTACGTTATATTGATGAACTTTTAATATATGCCCAGCTAAATAGCTTGGTGCGAATAATAGACCAATACGCCAGCCAGTCATAGAATGTGATTTTGATAAACCGTTAATGACGATAGACTTTTCGCGCATTTCTGGGAAATGAGCGATCGATGCATGTGTTTGTTCATATACAAGTTCGCTATAAATTTCATCAGAAAGGACGAAAATATTTTTATCTTTTAAAACATCTACAATATCCTGTAGTTCTTCTTTTGATAAAGTTACACCAGTTGGATTAGAAGGATACGGCAGTACGACGCATCTTGTTTTTTCTGTAATTGCCTTTTCCAGTGCTTCGGCTGTTAAACGGAAGCCAGTTTCACGAACATCGATAAAAATAGGTGTTGCGCCGCATAATCGAATAATTGGCTCGTACCCTGGATAAATAGGGGCAGGTAAAATGACTTCTGTTCCTGGCTCTAAAATCGTTCGAAATGCAACATCAATTGCTTCACTAGCACCGATTGTAACGATGGTTTCGTTTTCAGGTGAATAATGTAAATCGTAGTTATCTTTTACAAAGTTACAAGCTGCCTTGCGTAATTCTAGTAAACCAGCGTTATGTGTATAGCTTGTATAATTTTCTGTAATAGCCCGTTTTGCCGCTTCTTTTACGAGAGAAGGTGTAGGAAAATCAGGTTGTCCAATTGTTAAAGAGATAAGATTATCATAGTTTTGAATCATATTAGAGAATTGACGGATTCCAGAAATTTGGATGTCCTTCACTCTAGGGTTAATGAATTGTTCCATTGTATCTCCCTTTCTTCCGTTTGAAAATTAAGTTCATTTTAACATATTTTCTATGATTTCGCTTGCGTATATGGTATGTAGAAAGAGAGAGATAATAGAAAAAAAGCCGCTGTAAGCGACTTTTTAATATCCGTACTCCCAATCTATTTCATCTTCATTCCAAAGTACAGAGGATACTTTGCCAAGGTGAACAACTGATTCATTCACAGCGCATGTGCAATTTTCTTCTCCTGTTTTATGTTGTAACTCTTCATATACTGATTTTTCAACATTTTCTAGAACGACCAAATTTTCTTCTTTTAAAACAAGTGTAGTACCCGCCATATTTATCTTCCTCCTACTAAAATAATGATCACTTATTTGTAAACATAGATAGTATGGATTATATGCTGTATTTTGCTATAGTTGTCCGTCTTATGAAGTATTTTTTATTTTCTTTCTAATCCGTATTCATTGTATACTGCCGGGCAGAAATTTGGTACAGGGTTTACATTCATTTCGAAAATCTGTAACAATTATTATGCGTTGTTAACAAAGAATTAACAAATGTGTTAAGAAAAATCAAAATTTTAAAACAAATAAACCCGTAAAATGATATAATCATATCAAAATACATATAGGGGATGAGAGGCTATGGAGCTTATCCGTGATTTAATGATCCAAATTGCCATCATTATTTTGCCACTATTTTTATACGAAGCGATTCGTTTAAATCGTTATCAAGAAATGCCTCCGAAGCCGAACCGCTACTTTATTATGTTTTTATCTAGCATTACACTCGTTCTCTCTATGACATACTCTATTTGTTTTGGGGACGTTTGTGGGTATAACTTTCACCCAATCCCGATTGTTAGTGGTTTTCTATATGGTGGGATTGTTGGTTTAGTCCCGGCCGTTATTTTTGTTGCCTATGAATGGGCGCTAAAGGGCATAAATCTTCTTCCAGTCATAGAAGTAATATTTCTATTGATAGTTCCATTATTTTTATCAAAGAAATGGTCTCTATTTTCAAGGGATAAGAAGCTAATTTTAGCATTTATGATTTCATCATTGTACGTACTTGTTTCTTTAGTGATTGGCATGATTAACGTTCTGTTAGAAACGGGGTTTACACCATATGTTTCGCACTTATATAGCGGATATATATTTGCTTCGCTTATTATGGTTATGACAATGGTATTTCAGGTGTACTTAACAGAATATTTAAATGAAAATGCAATACTACGTACAGAGATGCAAAAGTCAGAGAAACTTAATATTGTAAGTGAGTTAGCAGCAAGTGTTGCACATGAAGTTCGAAATCCGCTCACTGTTGTTCGTGGTTTTATTCAATTGCTAGAAAGTACGGAAGATGTGAAGAATAAGGATTATATGCGTCTCGTATTAGCTGAATTGGACCGGGCAGAACAAATTATTTCAGATTATTTAAATTTAGCAAGACCACAAATTGAGAAAAAAGAACATATTTGCTTATCCGCTCAATTAATAGAAATGACAACTCTTATGTCATCATTTGCAGCGATGCAAGGTGTATATTTGCAAGTTGAGATTTCTGAAAGTCTTTATACGATCGGTGATAAAACGAAATTGAAGCAAGCTATTATGAATGTTGTTAAAAATGGTATTGAAGCAATTCAAGGAAATAAAGGATATTTAAAAGTAACTGCTATGCAAAAAGATGAAACGATTGTAATAAGAGTTAAAGATAGTGGTGTTGGGATGACGAAAGAACAGTTAGCAAGGCTCGGACAACCGTATTATTCTTTAAAAGAAAAAGGGACAGGATTAGGGCTAATGGTAACATTTAGTATTTTACAAGCGCATAATGGTACGCTGGAATATAAAAGCGAAAGTGGGAAAGGAACTGAAGCGATTATTATATTGCCAGCTGTAAGAAATAAGGAATAAAAGTTACCGATAGAAGGTAACTTTTTATTTTATATTAGAAAAAATATATTATGTTATTCAGTTGTTTTTTCTTGTTTTGTTCGGCTAAATAAACTTCTAAATGATTGGAAAAAGCTTTGTTCTTTTGAAGCGGCGACTAATCTTTTTGTTTCTTGAATTTCGCGAATTACTTGCATAAGTTGTGCATCACGGTTGCTATCTTTATTATAAATTTGATTTACGAGTTTATTCATTTTTTCTTCTTGCTTAGATTCTCGTTTATACATATGATTCATTAATAAGTCCATCTTTTCTTTTTGCAGGGCATCTGTTTGAGCGGCATGATCTACTAACTCTTGTAGCATTTTTTCTTGGGAGCCTTCTTTTACATAAACTTGTTGCATCAACTCATCTAGCTTTTCATCTTTTAAACGATTTTGGGTAATAAGGGTAGAATTTTGATGAATAATGGCTTCATTTAATTGAGCGAGCATTTCAAGTTTTAACATGAATTCCTCGAAGTTACGCCCATCTTCTTTTTCTTTCGGTTGTATTTCTTGCTTATCTTGTATAACTGGTACAGGTGGGGCTTCTTTTTCTTTTAAAATGATTGGTATTGTTTCTGAAATATCTTCCTGCAATGTAGCAGCTCTTTCATGTATAGATTTCAATAGTTTTAAATCATCAAGTTTATAAATACGAGCATCAGCTGTTTTGGAAATCATATAACCATGTTCCTCTAACAGTTGACTATATTTGCGGACTATATGTTTTGGGATGCCTGTTTTATTCGTGACATCTTTCGTTTTATAGGTAGCTTCCATGATATTTCCTCCCCAAAAAGTATCGTATATATCATTTCAATCTTTTATGAGGACTTCCTTTGAAAAAGAATGTCGGAAGGTTATTAGTTTTCTACAGCATTAGTGAAAAGGTGAAGAAAAATGAGAGTTTTTGGCGGAATAGCGAAGAAGAACTAAAATAATGTCTGAAAACATATACAGGAGAAGTTTGTTATAATAACTGAGGAAAAGAAACTGGTAGAAGCATGGAGGTATACATGAAGCAATTAAAAGGTATTATCATTTCAATTATTGCAATTCTTTCTATTGTAGTAGCGGTTTATGAAGTACTTGTTCCAGAGGAAACAAGTATTAAAAAAACAAATGCATATGATCAAGTTCTAGAATTTCCGAAAGAGCGATATCCAGAGACAGGGAAACATATTACGGATGCTATAAAAGAAGGACATTCGGAAGTGTGTACAATCGACCGTGGTGGTGCTGCGGATAGAAGAAAATTATCGTTAGCTCCATACCCATCAAAAAAAGGGTATGATCGTGATGAATGGCCAATGGCGATGTGTAAAGAAGGCGGAAAAGGAGCACACATTGAATATATAAGTCCAGCAGATAACCGTGGAGCAGGGTCTTGGGTAGGAAATAAGCTAGATAAATACCCGGATGGTACGCGTGTGAAATTTGACGTAAAGTAGTAGTTGTATATTTCATAATGAAGGAGAAGGGGAACGATGGAGTTAACAATTTCGTATTCGCAATTAATGTTGATGAACTATGATGGTGACCAGCCTTACGTTGACTGGACGGATGAAGATTTTGAAAGAGGTTATGCGAAGGCGGATGGAACTGTTATTTTTGAAGCACTTTCTGATTATACTTGTGAAATAAAAGTAACTTGCGGGAAACATATTGAGAAAGAAGAAGTGGTTAGAACGGTTACAGTTCCTTTTACAGTTGAAAATGAATGTATCGTTGTAACAAGTATTCTTTCAAATAAATTTCAAATCCCTATTCCAAATGGTGAGTATACAGTTGTCTTACAAGCAACGCCTCTTGAAGAACCAACGGATGATGAATTATATAAAATACAATACGAATTCTTTTTTGAAAGTAAAGAATAAAAAATGGGCTATCCTTTTTGAGGATAACCCATTTTTGTTATGCGTTTGTTTTTAGTAGGGAACGAGCGTCTTTTGCCGCTTGCACCATGTGCTCTAAAGCTGGAATAACTTCTTCTGTTCTTCTCGTTTTTAAACCACAATCAGGATTAATCCAGAAATATTTAGGATCGCATACTTCTAAAGATTGTTCTACGATTTTATACATTTCATCTTTACTCGGTACACGTGGGCTATGAATATCATATACACCTAGACCGATGCCTTTTTCATATGTTGTATGTTTTAATGTATCAATAAATTCACCGTGACTTCTTGATGTTTCGATAGAAATCACATCTGCATCTAATGCGCGAATCGCATCAACAATATCTTCGAAGTTACTGTAACACATATGAGTATGAATTTGTGTTTCATTTGCTACAGAAGAAGTTGCTAAAAGGAAGGATTGTACTGCCCATTCAATATAAGCGTCCCAATCTTTTTCTTTTAGTGGCATTCCTTCACGAAGTGCTGGTTCATCGACTTGAATTACTCGAATTCCAGAAGATTCAAGTAGTTCAATTTCATGACGAAGAGCTAATGCAATTTGATATGAAACTTCTTTTCTTGGAATGTCATTTCGAACGAAGGACCAATTTAAAATCGTAACAGGTCCAGTTAACATTCCTTTTACAACTTTCTCTGTTAAGCTTTGTGCATAAACAGTTTCTTTAATAGTCATTCCGTTAATAAAGGCTACATCACCATAAATAACAGGTGGTTTTACGCAGCGGGAACCGTATGATTGTACCCAACCGTTTTTAGTGAATGAGAAACCAGCAAGGCGCTCACCAAAATATTCAACCATGTCAGTTCTTTCAAATTCACCATGCACAAGAACATCGAGACCGATTTCTTCTTGGTAACGAATCCATTTTTCTGTCTCTTTTTCAATAAATTGTTCATATTGTTCATTTGAAATAACACCGTTACGCCATTCTTTTCGCGTTTGGCGAACTTCAGTTGTTTGCGGGAAGCTACCGATAGTCGTTGTTGGTAACAACGGTAACTTCAGGGCAACTTGTTGTAATTCATATCGTTTTTCAAATGGAAGAGGACGTGAAAAATCTTCTTCTTTTAGTGCTGTTCGTGCTGCTTTGACATCTTCTCGGTTACGTGCAGCAGATGAACGAATTGTATGATGTACGTTTCGATATGTTTCCAGCTCATTACGAATGCTTTCTGTACCTTGAGTTAGAGCGGAATGAATAAGAACTAACTCTTCCAATTTTTGATTTGCAAATGCCAACGCATCAAATAGCTCAGTCGATAAGTGAGTTTCTTCTGTTTTATCGATTGGCGTATGCAATAAGCTACAAGAAGGCTGAACGATGAAATCTTTCGTTTGGACTTGTTTTTGTAACGTTGTAAATAACGTAAGAACTTCATCAAGATCGGCTCTCCAAATGTTACGGCCATCTATACAACCAACAGCTAAAGTTTTATCAGCTGGGAATCCATGTTTTGAAATAGCATGTAGATTACCTTCTTTACCATGAATGAAATCTAATCCAATACCTGATACTGGGAATGTAATAATATCTTCATAGTTTTCTTCTACACTATCAAAATATGTTTGTAAAAGAAGAGTCGCATGTGGAACTTCTTTACGAATAGCTTCATAAATTTCTTTTGCTTGTTGAACTTCTTCTTTCGTTAAAGAAGCGAAAATCGGTTCATCAACTTGAATGACTTGTGCACCCGCAGCATGTAGTTCTGAAAGCAGTTGTACGTAAGGTGCAACTAACTGTTTTAAAATCGTAGCAAATTGTTCTTGTGTATAGCCTTTAGCTAATTTCAAGAAAGTATATGGTCCTAAAATAACAGGTTTTCCATCTACTCCTAATTCTTGTTTTGCCTCTTCGTATAAGCGAAGTGGACGATTATCTTTTAAAGAGATTTGTAATCCCTCTTCATATTCAGGAACGATATAATGATAGTTTGTGTTAAACCATTTTGTCATTTCGGAAGCTACGTGATCTTTAGAGCCACGCGCCATTGCGAAATATACATCAAGGTAAGATGTAAACTGAGAAAAACGTGATGGGATAAATCCTAGCATATAAGCAGTATCCAAAACGTGATCATAATATGTAAAGTCGCCAATTGGAATAAGTTCAATCCCTTTTTCTTGCTGTGCTTTAACGTGTTGAAGGCGAATCTCTTTCATTGTTGTTAAAAATTGTTCTTCATTGATTTTATTGGACCAAAAAGCTTCCAATGTTTTTTTCCACTCTCGTTGTAGTCCGATACGTGGATAACCTAAGTTACTTGTTTGAATTGCCATTTCAAATTCCTCCCTAATTGAAAGTAAGCATTTCCGTTTACTAGGAAATACCTATAACAAAAAGTATAAAGGCATAGAAAATAAGCCTTCCTTTTTGTTTTAACACCTCATCATCATCCGTGAATCTATCAGTGTTGTTAAAACAGGCAGGTCTCCTGACTTGTGCTTCATATAATTTCTTTCACCTTCCCGTTTTCACAGTGGCATCAAAAAGAAATCTCAGCATTTACAGTGGCGGGACCGTGTTGGAGTTTCACCAAGCTTCCCTTTTAAACACGAAACATAATGTCCGTGTACCCATTTTCCTTTTGAAAGGAATTTAACAAGCGATATGATATTGAAACAAATTCTAACACAATTTTTGGAATTTTGTCTACTGTTTTAAAATAAGAAAATTCTAAAGTTTTTTATTTTGATTTTTTTGATTTTTCTAACTTTTATAAAACGAAGAAAAATGAGGGGAATTGAAATAAAGTGCGAATAAATTTACAAAGAAAAGAGTACCTGTCATAGATAAGACGCCAGTTATGTTATTAAATAATCGGTTCATCTTATATAGAAAATTAAACAAGTATAACCCCATCCTAAATTAGAATGGGGTTATACTTGTTTTAGACTTTGAAATAAAATAACTATATTGTCATTTTACAGTTTCTTTTTTGTAAGTTTAATCCTCATCTATATCAATTTCTGAAAGTCGCCCTGCAACTGCATCTGTAAGAAGGGTGTTTAACCATTGCAATTCAACTGTAATATGTTCAATAACGCTTTGTAAAATATATAGTTGTGCACGTGGAATTTGTCCTTTGCTACAATCATAAATAGTTTGCATTTTATGTAAATATTGAACGGTATCATTTTTCTTTTTTTCTAAAATGGGAATTAACTCTTGATTATCACCAAAATGCGCGAAAGAGAGTGCCGAATAAATTGGTTTATATATTTGATTTTTTGCCTCGAATTGTTTTAATAGTAACGTGTGAAATAACCGTTTACCTTCATCTGTTATATGAAAAATTGTTTTATCTGGTCTATTTGTATCTCGAACAATAGTTGTAACACGAATTGCCCCTTGTTTCTCTAATTGCTCGAAGGCATAGTAAAGTGATCCTTTTGCATATTTAATGTAACAGTCCATTTGTCGTTCTTTCATGATGTGTTGCACTTCATATGGATGTTTATCTCCTTCGAGTAGCAAGCCGAGAATGACTAATTTCATGCTCATGCTGTCTCAACTCCTATATATAAAAACTTTATACATATTATAAACGGCATATCCGTTTTCATAAAGGGATATGCCGTTTCTTTTCTATATATTAGCTTACCTGCTTTTGTTTTTGTTTCGTTTTTGGTCCTGTAAAAAGACGCTCATTTCCCATAAGTAAAATGCAAATAATACTTAGTACAGCTGGGATCAGTGCCCAGAAGAATGTACTGGCAATAGAGGTAGCTAGAGCTTCTTTAATACCAGTTAATATTTCAGCTGGTATTTTATCGGTAGCACCTGGTGATAATAAGAAACTTGTGTCTCCACCCTTTGGAGCTAATTTTGCTAGTTCAGGAGGGAAGAGAGTGTTTAGTTTATCTGTAAAAATGTGATTTTGAATGGTACCGAAAATCGTTACACCAAGAGTCATACCGAGTGAACGGAAAAATGAGTTTGTTGATGTAGCTGAACCACGGTCTCTCATTTCTAATTTGTGAATCGAAGACATACTTAAAACTGAGAACGAGAAACCAACACCAAGTCCAGCGAGAACCATAAATAGTGTTACGAGTAGGCGTGGTGTGTCCATTGTTAAAGTGCTTAGTAAATAAATACCAAGAACGAAGAAAACTCCAGATGCCATCATAATGTTACGATAACTTGTTCGAGAAGCTAACTGTCCACCTGTTTGACTTCCAATTACAGAGCCAACCATCATAGGTGTTAAAATTAATCCAGCATTTGAGGCTGAACCGCCGAGAACACCTTGAACGAAGATTGGGATATAAACTGTACAGATGATAAAAGCGGCACCATAGAAAAAGGCAACGCCTTGGCTAGCTGCGAATAAAGGTTTTTTAAATAGATGGAAAGAAATGATAGGCTCGGTTGCTTTTCGTTCTACGAAGAAGAAAATAATAAGCATAATAACAACTGTTGTAAATAAGCCGATAATTACAGTGGAATTCCATGCGTATTCTTTACCACCAAGTTCTAAGGCGAACATTAAGCAAACGATACTAATAACAAGTGTAATAGCGCCAGCCCAATCAATTTTTTGTTTTCTAAATTCTAGAGATTCACTGTAGTATTTCGTAATGAAGAAGAAGGAGATAAGTCCTAATGGAATATTAATATAGAAGACCCAGTGCCAACTTATATAGTCTGTAATATACGCACCTAATAAAGGACCAAATACACTAGATGTCCCGAAAACAGCACCGAATAGCCCTGTCATTTTTCCGCGCTTTTCTGGTGGGAATATATCGTACATAATTGTGAAGGCGATAGGCATAAGAGCTCCGCCACCAATTCCTTGAATTGCTCTATAAATACTTAGCTGCTCAATACTAGATGCTGTTCCGCAAAGTGCAGAACCGAACAAGAAAAGAATAAGGCCACCAATATAAAAGCGTTTCCGTCCGTACATATCAGAAAGTTTTCCGAAGATAGGCATCCCTGCCATTGTTGCTACCATATATGCAGACGTGACCCAAACGAACTTGTCAAATCCTCCTAGGTCTCCAACGATTGTTGCCATTGCCGTTGCAACGATTGTATTATCCATTGCCGCCATTAAAATACCGAGTAGTAAACCAGCAACAACAAATTTTGTCTTGTTGGAGTCTTTTTTTAATAATTGAGATTCCAAAGATAACCCTCCTTTAATAATAAGTAAACTATATTAAGTTTTGAGTGCAGAGCATAAAAATTAAAAGTATAGTTTTTTTAAATCAATTTACACAAGTGCACTGACAAAGCCATAAAGAATATTATAGTCAAATTTGACTAAAAGGCAAACTTTTTCTTCCGTCAAAATATTCTGTTGTATGGACAGCGAAAGAGTGAGTGATACTTAGTATTGGTATAAAGTCAAAGAAGGAAATTGTAAAAAAATATTTCAGTAAGAATACCGTCTGTTAACAGATGAAAAATGGTTTTTTCTTTCTATTGTCGAATAGGATAAAAGGAAGAGTAATAACTATATATCGTTTTGTAACAAGCTTTATTAATATTGTGTAGAGAGGCAGAATAAGGTCGTATGGATATGATGCATCTGAAATGGGGTGAATATTATTATGAAAATATGGAAACGAATTTCGGATCAAGGAAGGCGTTCAATACCGCTACAACCGGTATTATGGATTGATGGCTCAAAAAAGGAAAACGAATGTCCTAACGTAGCAGTTACATTACAAATCCGTAGTATGTATAAAGAAAAATTTTCATATGAACTGACCTATGATGTAAACGACATACTTATTATTCGAATTGAAGTTGAAAACAAAGGAATGGAAATGATTTCACGAGTTGTAGTAAGTCATATGATTCGAGATTATTTTGCCTATATCCCAAATTCATTAAAGGCTGATAAGGGGATGAGCGAGTTTCTGTTTCAGCTTGTAAGGTGGAGAATCGATAATTTATTACCGGATGAGAAGGTAGAATTAATTTGTAAAATAAAAGCGAATAAAGATAAAGCACTTAAAAACGCATTATTTCAGGCTACATATACATTTCAATATAACGGAGTATCATATGGTCCACTGCAAACAAATGAAGTTGTGGTGCGACAATGATAAAAAGGAACCTGTATGAAAGGTTCCTTTTTTAGTGAAGATTGTGCTTTTTGAGTACTTTTTTTTGCTCGATTCCTTTTTTTCCTACATAATTATTTTTATAACCAAAATATAGAATGAAAAGAAAGGAAACAACATTTACAATAGCGTCAATTTGATCGTTTGAAATAAAGTTCACTCCGAAAGAATTAAATAGTAATTTTAACGATAACAGAAACCCCGCTAGTAAACGTATAATATCTGATAGATTCTCTTTTTGTAGCATATAGGTCACCACCTTTCTAAAACGATATATAGTATATATATGAAATAGAATAGAAATGGTAGACAAGCTTAAGTAGAAATGTACACTCAATATGTACATTTTTTATTTTGTAGAAAAACATAATTGTTATAGAAACATATATTGGTATAGAAGGGAGGAAAAGTATGAAACATAAAGGAAAAATTAGTGGATTATTACTTGGGAATACAGTGGCAGTTACAGAATGGATTGCGCTTCAGGATGTAATTACAAAACTGGATTCGCGATCATTTTATACCGTCTTTATTATTTATATATTGCAAATGATACTCAGCTATTATTTTGGACATTGGTATGATAAAAGAGCGAGTGGGCGTATGGATACGGAAGTAGGAGGAATGGCAAGTAATGATTTTGTAGTTGATTTTTTTGAGAAAGTAGCTGCTTTATCAGAACGGGATTCTCATAATATTACAGTGTATATTCTTTCTGTGAAAGAATGGAAAGGACTAAAAGAAACAGTGCAGGAAAAAAAAATGGAGGTGTTAGTACAAAAATTGGAGAGTACGATTGTAAAGACAGTTCGTAAAGGTGATGTCGTTACGAAGTGGGATGAAAATAAGTATGTTATTGTGGCGATTGATAACGGACATGAAAAGTCGACAATAACAAACAGATTAATGAAAAATATTGAAAGTGAAATAGAAAATGGCTTGTTAAGTATGACTCTATTATTTGGAGCTGCTAGTTATCCAATAGAAGGAAAAACGTTTGAAGAATTGTTAAGAAAGGCACAAAATCAATTGTACCAGCATAGAAATTCGTAAGGAAATAAGTAAAACTTTGATTTGAAGAAATATGATATGAAGAAGTTTTGATTGTAACATTTTTTTGACTTTTATTACAAAAAGAACTTCTTTTGTAATAAAAGTCTTTAAAAATATATGAAATAGGCATATAATTATGATGGATGTGTCAATGCATTTTGCACAATGTGTTTCATTTTAAAAGTGTAGAGGAAAGCATACTCTACACTTTTCCTTTTTAGGGAATGGCAAGAATAATTGTAAGTTGTTGCAAGATAGCATTTATACTGTGTAAAATGAACAAAGAGATTATTTGATAGAAAGCGGGAAAGGGAATGATAGAATGATAGACGTGAGAGAACAACGAACATCTTTTATCAGGTGAATGATTACTGTTGTTTTTCAAATTATTATGGTTGTGATGAATTCCGTTGTACTTTTATGTAATACATAGTATGAATAGGTTTTAAAAAATGCCAAGTAACAGATGGATATGAAACTGCTATTTAGTTCAAAAACGGAAAATGTAATTTCAAGTAATACAATTTGTACAAGCATTATAAACAATATGAATGATTTTCGTAAAAAAGGTGCGAGTGTGGAGTTTAGTTTATAGAAGGATATATAATTTCATAGCTTTTTACACGATGATCGTATATAAGTAGGAGGAAAAAGATGTTGAAATATAGTAAATTAGCAATTGTAACTGCATTATCAATGACATTACTAGCTGGTTGTTTCGGACCGAAACCAGAAGAGGAATTATATGTTGCATTTGAAAATGCTGCAAAGCAAGAAAAAACAATGTTTGAAGATGCAAAAAAACTTGAAACTCTAGAGAAAGAGGGACAAGAATTATATAACCAGATTGTTCAAGAAGGAAAAGATAATAATCAAACTGTTAAGGAAAAACTGAACCAAGCAATGAAAAATACAGATGAACGAGAAAAAGTGCTTAAAAAAGAAAAAGAATCTTTAAATAAGGCACAAGAAGAAGTGAAATCAGCAGATAAATATGTGAAGAAAATTGAAGATAACAAATTAAAAGATCAAGCAGATAAAGTGAAAAGCACATATGAGAAACGACATGATTCATTTAACAAAATGTATGACAGCTATAATAAATCGTTAAAACAAGAAAAAGAATTATATACAATGTTACAAGATAAAGGTACAAAATTAAAAGATATTAGTGAAAAAGTAAAAGTAGTAAATCAGTCTTATAAGGATATTGAATCAGAAAAAGACAAGTTTAATGAATTTACGAAATCTTATAATACAGAAAAAATAGCTTTTTATAAACAAGCAAATATTAAAATTAAAGAAGAGAAAAAATAAAACAGTTTGGCCTACAATTGGCCAAACTGTTTTATTTTTTTGTATAAGTACGACTATACCATGGGACAGGTTCACTTAATTTTTTTTCTTGTTTTAGCGCTTCAGGACCAATATAATCTTGAAGTGTTTTTTTTGCTACTGTTAAAGATAAGGTTGTTTTCGGGTTTCGATAGGAGGATTCAAGATGACCAAGATGTGGTAGGATTCGAAAATCTTCTTTTGTAGGAGGAATATGGAAAAAGTAATCACCTAAACGTATAAGAACATCAGATTGTTGTTGGCTAAAACGTGGATTTCTAGAGAAATGTAATCCTTCTTTAATAGCTTTTTTTTCAGTAATTAAGCGTTCTAAAGCTGTCTTTTTTAACCAGTATAAATATTTCGGATTAGTTGCAGCTTTAGCATGGCGATTCACAACGAAAACAGATTGAGCTAGTCGATTAATAGAATGTTGGTTTTGTAATTGAGATTGTGGTTGTGAAGGTTTCATATTGAATCTCCTTTCAATTTTTCATTATTATACCATAAGTAAAAGCGATTTTTATTATATGCAAAAAGTGATTGTATATATTTTCAATATTAAAGCAATATTGTTACAAAAAACAACTATTTTGTATAATAGTAATAGAATGTGTTTTAGAAATTTGATAATGAAAGAGTGAGAAGTTTGAAAGAAATATTAAAACAGCAATATGCCATTATAGATATTGGATCTAATACAATGCGTTTAGTTATTTATGAAAAGCAAAACGGGGGTTTTTATAAAGAGATTGAAAATACGAAAGTGGTTGCAAGGTTAAGGAATTACTTAGTCGATGGTGTGTTGATTGAAGAAGGAATAGAGGTATTGTTACAAACATTATTTCAATTTCAAGAAAGTACACGATTCCATCAGTTGCACCATGTACTTTGTGTTGCAACGGCAACAATTAGACAGGCTGAAAATCAAGAATCAATTAAGAAACTTGTTGAAGGACAAACAGACTTTACTCTTAGAGTATTATCAGAATATGAAGAAGCACGTTACGGCTATTTAGCAGTTATGAATTCAACTTCGTTCTCTGAAGGAATTACAGTAGATATTGGTGGAGGAAGTACGGAAGTTACATACTTTCGAAATAGAGAGATTTTAGAGTATCATAGCTTTCCTTTTGGAGCACTTTCTTTAAAGCAGTTTATTAAAGAGGACATACCTACTGAAGAAGAGTTGGAAAAGATTCGAACGTACTTAGAATATCAATTTCGAACATTACCATGGTTAATGGATAAGAAGTTGCCTCTTATTGCAATTGGTGGTAGTGCGAGGAACTTAGTGAAAATTCATCAAAATTTAATTTGTTATCCTATAGCAGGGGTACATTTATATAAGATGAAAGAAGAAGATATTAAAAATGTGAAAGAAGAATTAGAAGCATTGTCGTTCATAGAACTTCAAAAATTGGAAGGATTGGCAAAAGATCGAGCAGATACAATTGTTCCAGCAGTCGAAGTATTTCATACGCTTGTTAATGTTATAGAGGCGCCAGCATTTGTATTAAGTAGAAAAGGATTACGAGAAGGTGTTTTCTATGAAGAGTTGACAAAAGATTTGGGGATTTCATATTATCCGAACGTGGTCGAAGAAAGTTTGTATTTATTATCACATGAATATGAAATGGATATGGAATTTGTAATGCAGCTTATTAAACATGGAAGATTGATTTGTCAACAGCTTGAACAAACAGGGCTGATTTCTATGTCAGTAAAAGATTGGGAAGTATTCCATCAAGCAGCGAAAGTATTTAATATAGGTAAATATATAGACGAAGAAGCGAGCCGCTTACATACGTTCTATTTATTAGCGAATAAAACAATTGATGGTATGATGCACAAAGAGCGAGTAAGATTAGCACTTATTGCGTCTTATAAATCAAAAATGTTATTCAAACAACATTTGTCACCATTTGAAGGATGGTTTGATAAAAATGAACAAAAGAAAATGCGCCTTTTAGGGGCTGTTTTACAATTTTCAGCGGCTCTAAATATAAGACAAAGATCGCTTGTTGAATCAATATCTATAACAGAAAGTAAAGAAGGATTAACATTTGAAATTGTATGTGAACAATCGGCGTTAGCGGAAAAAGTGCAAGCTGAAAAGCAGAAGAAACAGCTAGAAAGAGTATTGAAAACAAATATTACCTTATTATTTAAATTAAAGCATTGAGTTGTACGGATGTCTTTACAAAAAATTTACACTTTATAATATAGTAATTTGCTAAAATGAAAGTAACTAAATTATAGTAAAAAAGTTTCAAGGGGAAGTGTGAAGAGAATGGAATTATCGAAGGGGAATATAGTAAATTTAAATGATACAGCTTATTACAACAATCGAGAGTTAAGTTGGTTAGCATTTAATGAACGTGTACTACAAGAAGCACAAGATGAAACGAATCCACTCTTAGAAAGATTAAAGTTTATTAGCATTTTTAGCTCAAATTTAGATGAATTCTTTATGGTACGCGTGGCAGGATTGAAGGATCAAGTGAGTGCTGGTTTTAACCAATCAGAAAATAAGGCCGGCTTAACACCAAAAAAGCAACTAAATAAAATTGCGATAAAAGCACATGAATTAATGACCGTACAGTATGGTACGTTTAAAAATTATGTGTTGCCAGCGCTGGAGTTAGAGGGGATTGAGCGTTTAACATTCCATGATTTGACGAAAGAACAGAGAGAATTTATAGAAGAGTATTTTGATGAACAAATTTTCCCAGTCTTAACACCTGTGGCTATCGATGCATATCGTCCATTTCCGATGTTATTAAATAAAAGTTTGAATTTAGCTACTCTTTTATATGATGAGAAACAAGTGGAAGAAGAAAACCGCACGAAGTTAGGAATTGTACAAGTTCCTTCACTACTTGAACGTTTCATATTTTTACCGAGTGAAGGACAAAAGCATAAATTTATTTTATTAGAAGACGTAATTAGTAGTTTTACTCATAAATTATTTACAGGATATAAAGCATCATCTGTTACTCGTTTCCGTATTACACGCAATGCGGATTTAACAATTCACGAAGAAGGTGCGAGAGATTTATTAAAGGTAATTGAAAAAGAATTAAAAAAGCGTAAGTGGGGAGCTGCTGTACGTTTAGAAGTTGGCAAAGAGCATATTGATGAAAGAGTATTAGCATTATTATATGAGGTGTTGGAAGTAAAGGATGAAGATGTGTATATAATGGATGGACCGTTAGATTTAACATGTCTATTTTCTTTATATAAAAAACTAGCTCCTTTATATGAACATCTAGTATATCCGGCTCTTATTCCGCAACGGCCTCAAGACTTAGGGGATGCAGAAGATGTATTTGAAAAAGCGATTGAGCATGATATTTTATTACATCATCCTTTTGAATCGTTTCAGCCAGTAGTTGATTTTATCCGTGATGCGGCAGACGATCCGAATGTACTTGCAATTAAACAAACATTATATCGAGTAAGTGGGGATTCGCCGATTATTCAGGCGCTAAAGGTAGCGGCTGAAAAAGGGAAGCAAGTGACAGTATTAGTTGAATTAAAGGCAAGATTTGATGAAGAAAATAATGTGCATTGGGCTAAAGAATTAGAACAGGCAGGATGTCATGTTATTTACGGTGTAAGTCATTTGAAAACACATAGTAAAATTACACTAATTGTAAGAAGAAAAAACGGAAAAATCGAAAGGTTTGTACATCTTGGGACCGGAAATTATAATGATGCAACCGCAAAGCTATATACCGATTTTGGCTATATTACATCACGAAAAGACTTTGGGGTCGATGCAACAAATTTCTTTAATTATTTGAGTGGTTATACAACAAAACCGCATTTTCATCATTTATCGGTTGCGCCATTTGATATAAGAGAGCAATTTATGGATTTAATAGATGAAGAAATTCGTTATCATAGGCAATATGGAAATGGATATATCATTGCTAAAATGAATTCATTAACTGATAAACCACTCATTAAAAAAATGTATGAAGCATCACAAGCTGGAGTAAAGGTAGAACTCATCGTTCGAGGAACATGTTGCCTACGACCTGGTATTCCAAATGTAAGTGAAAATATTCGGGTAGTTAGTGTTGTCGGGAGATATTTAGAACATAGTCGAATTTATTATTTCCATCATAATGGGGAAGAGAAAATATACTTATCTTCAGCTGACTGGATGACGCGGAATATGGAGAAGCGAGTAGAAATATCCTTCCCTATATTAGATATTGAAATGAAGGCGAGAATTAAGGCGATTTTGCAGCTTACTTTAGCTGATAATGTGAAAACGCGCGAACAAAATAAAGATGGTGACTATTATTATGTTATTAATAGCGGTGCAGAAGAGATTGATAGCCAAGTGAAGTTGTTTAAGATGGCGTATCAAAACACAGATGCTGAATAATGAGAACAAAGTAAAAACCTCTTTTTAAAAAGAGGTTTTTACTTTGTTCTCTACTTATTGTATGTTCTCAAAATAGAAGCATGCGTAGAGAGAATAGTTTTTATTGTAAGCATGTTAATGGATTATGAATCGGTTAAGAGAGGGAATAACATTGGTAGAATTGTTGCGGTACATTAATAATAGTATGGTTGTTGACAAGGTCCACCATAACAAGGGTAAGGTGCTGGCGGTGGAAAAGGTGGTGGATATGGTGGGTAATATGGTCTAGGACCGAAAGCTAATGCCCCGCCAAGCAGTCCACCAGCAATGCCAGCTAGAAACGGAACTCCAAAAAATGGAAAGAAGCGTGAGTCGCCTACTGGACCAATAGGTGCTGAACGGAATGGGATTGGTTGATAATATGGATACATGAACAAACCTCCTTTATTGGACTCACTTTTATCATATGGTAAATGAAACGTGGATGAGCGCGTACAAGAAAGGATATGTAAGAAAATAGGCGAATTATTACGAATGTTGGAGCGTGAAAATCGTAATTTCAGGTTTTGACATAAATCGGAAGGGGACACGAGTTCTTCCGAGGCCTCGATTGACATAGAGAGCTAAATCTTGGATCGTATAGAAACCTTCTACATAGTTTTTAGCAAGTGCTGGGGTAATAATAGCACCAAAAAAAGGAATTTGTACTTGTCCGCCATGGCTATGACCAGAAAGCTGTAAGTTAACTGGATAGTTAGCAATTTGCGGTGCAATATCTGGTTCGTGAACAAGAACAATGTTATAAGTGTTTTTCCGAGCGTGCTGTAGTGTCTCCTTTATTTTTGGTTTGCCTAATAGTATATCATCAAGACCGAAAATGGAAATCTCACTATTATCCAGTAGACGGATTCTCTTTTCGCTATTTAGTAATAGTTCAAATCCAGATTCACGCATGATGTGTTCGTAGTACTCCGTTCCATATCCACCGTGATCATGGTTACCATAAATAGAAAATTTACCGAAGGGGGCTTGTATATTTTTTAAAATGGATGCAACGAAAGGAGTGTCAGTATATGTTTGATAATTATCAATGAGATCGCCAGTAAAAAGAACAATGTCGGGTTTTACAGCATTAATTTTAGAAACGATTTTAGATAAATGGTGAAGAGAGAAATAGTACCCGAGATGTAAATCGCTGAATTGAAGAATCTTCATACCATGAAAACTTTTTGGTATGAGTTGTGATGTAAGTGTATGTTCTGTAAAAGAGAGTAGATGAGGCTCAATATATTTAGCGTAATAGTATCCGATGCTAGTCGTTATAAATGAATATAGACAAGTTCGCATTCCAGTTTTTAAAAAATCTCTTCTTGTAATTTTCTTCATAAAAATATGAGTATACCTATTTGACTTATATCATATATGTTCGTTCTATTTACAGGTTACTCAAACCTCCTTTCAGTTTATTTGAAATATATTTTAAATAATAAAAAAGTAGTATTGATTACGAAAAAACGAATGAAAAGAAATCTCTTTACGTTAAAATATCAGAAAAGTTTAAAAATATAAAGATTTCTATTAAATAAAATGATAAAATGAATGTGTATTCATTTTTTGGAGGGGATATATATGAAAGAAAAAGTAGTTATTATAACAGGTGGATCGAGTGGAATGGGAAAAGGAATGGCGACTCGTTTTGCAAAAGAAGGGGCACGAGTTGTTATTACAGGACGTACAAAGGAAAAACTAGAGGAAGCAAAGTTGGAAATTGAACAATTTCCAGGACAAATATTACCGGTACAAATGGATGTAAGAAATACGGATGATATTCAGAAAATGATTGAACAGATTGATGAGAAGTTTGGACGAATTGATATTTTAATAAATAATGCAGCTGGAAACTTTATTTGTCCAGCAGAAGATTTATCCGTGAACGGCTGGAATTCGGTTATTAATATTGTGTTAAACGGTACATTTTACTGTAGCCAGGCTGTCGGAAAATATTGGATTGAAAAAGGTATAAAAGGTAATATCATTAATATGGTAGCAACATATGCGTGGGATGCAGGTCCGGGAGTTATTCATTCGGCTGCAGCGAAGGCTGGAGTATTAGCGATGACGAAGACACTCGCTGTTGAGTGGGGACGTAAGTATGGAATCCGAATTAATGCTATTGCGCCAGGGCCAATTGAACGTACGGGTGGTGCTGATAAATTATGGATTTCAGAAGAAATGGCTAAGCGTACGATACAAAGTGTTCCGCTTGGAAGACTGGGTACGCCAGAAGAAATTGCAGGTCTAGCTTATTATTTATGTTCAGATGAGGCTGCGTACATAAATGGAACGTGCATGACAATGGATGGAGGACAACATTTACATCAATATCCATTTTAAAAGGGATAAAAAAATGAATGTTTAATTCATTTTTTTACGGTTAAATGTGACGGAATTGTGACATATGAAAGAAAAGTGTTTACAAGAGGTCATATATACGTTATATTTAAGACCTCTTTTTTCTTCATAGTAGAATTGCTAATTCCCCTTAGCATTTTACCCCTCTAATCCCTTCAGGAAAACTGAAGGGATTTTTTATTATTTTTCCGTAAATATCATGTTATAATTTTTGAAAAGTAAAGGGAGGGAAGCACGTTGATAGATGCATTAGATGTAATGAGTAACTTGGATAAAGTCCTTCCTTATTATCAAGCAATTTTTAGTGCTGATGAACATACTGTAATTGGATATGAAGTAGTAGGGCGTATTCAAACAGAAGAGGGCATACAAAGTTTAGCTTCTTTCTTTCATGATGACTCTATTCCAAGTGAGTTTCAACTAGAAGCGGATAACATTATAGTAGAAAAGGCTTTAAATCGTTATTTAGAAAGCGATCAAAAACTATTATTATTTATACATCGGAATGCTAACGTATTAATGAACGATGATGATGAAAGTTTGCTTCAACTTTTATTGATGTATGAAAAACAAGGTTTAAATTTGAAAAACATTGTTTTAGAGATTACAGAACATGAATGTAAAGAAGATATAGAGCAATTTAATCATTTGCTTATGTATTATCGTACATATGGTATTCAAATTTCGATTAATAAAGTCGGAACAGGTACAAGTAATTTAGAACGTATTAGCGTGTTAGCACCTGATATTTTAAAAGTAGATTTAACAAATTTAAGGCAAACTGCACTTTTACAATCTTATCAAGATATTTTATATTCTTTATCATTACTTGCTAGAAGAATTGGTGCGACATTGTTATATGAAGAAATAGATGCTTTTTATCAACTACAATATGCTTGGAAAAACGGTGGTAGATACTATCAAGGAAATTATTTGAAAGAATGTTTACCTGATTTTATTGAAACGAACGTTTTGAAAGAACGACTTGGTAATGAGTGTCATCAATTTATTCAACATGAGAAGAAGAAGTTACAAAAAATTTATAATTTAACAGAGATGTTACGCGATCGAATTGGTGATGTTCTAGCGAAACAGAAAAAGAATGAAGATATAAATGATTGGTTATTACAATTTAGTCAAAGTGTATCACAGTGTAGTTTTCGTATATTTATTTGTAACGAAGATGGTTTCCAACAATCAGGAAACGTTATGAAAAAAGATGGGGAATGGATTGTGATGCCTGAGTATTATATGAAGAACTGGAGTTGGCGTCCGTATTTTCTAGAAAATATTATGAAAATGCGTTTTGAGAATAAGGCAAGACTTTCAGATTTATATGCTGATATTGAAACTGGTGAGATGGTACGAACATTCTCATTCCCAATTGATGATGAAAACTTTTTATTTATAGATTTATCGTATGAATATTTATATGAAGAAGATGTTTTATTTTAATGCACGAAGAGATTCGTGCATTTTTTGTTTGTTTTTATCATAAATTGGTAATAGTGAAAATGGTGCTGAAAATGCTGTCTATCGTTGTAAAGATTTTACGAACGAAACGAGCCCTTTCTTAGCATAATCATTGTTACAATGAATACTACAAAGACAAGTTTTCTTAAAAGGAAGGTGAAAAAATGAGGAAATATGGAATATGGTTAGTTCTATTTGTGTGCGTTGCCTTTCTAGTTGGTTATAGTGTTACAACTGTTTTAGGAAAAGAGGAAGTGAAAGTCGATCGGAAAGAAGTGTTTACAACGATACAAAAGGGCTACGAAAGTCAATTTTCAATTCGTGGAAAGCATTTGCCGATGAATAAGATGATAGAAACGTTATCACCATATTTTACAGAGAATTTCCTTCAAGTATTTACAGATGAAAATAGTAGAAGTGATAAACAAAGTGGTGAATATTTACTTCCAGCAAAAGAAGCCCCATTTTCTTTTCGTTCAGAAACAAAAATGGCATATGATGAAGAGCATAAAATTTTATATGTTTATGAGCGGGCGAAAAGTGGACAATATCAAATTGTAACATTGCAAAGAGATCAAGGGAAATGGAAATTGGCCGGATATCATGAAAGCCAAGAACTTCTAACTGAAATAAAAAGGTTACAACAATTATAAAGTGAAACTTTAATCAATAGGGGGGATACCCCGTTGAATATTAACCCGCCACAATCGGATAAAATATAGCGGGATAAGAATAGGAATAGGTCTTTACCTATTCCTATTCTATATTTAGTAGTTGTTGTAATTTTTCAATTTGAAAACCAGCAACGACTTCTCCGTCAATTACAACCGTTGGAGTTGAATAAGAATCATAGTCATATAAAAGACGATTGCGTGCAGCAGCGTCTTTTTTTACGTCAAATTCTTCATATACAACGTTATTATGCTTTAAAAATTCTTTCACAATAACACATGGCGGACAATCAGGTTGTGTGTAAACCTCAATTTTTTTCATTGCAATTCCTCCTTTTTACTGTTTTTTATTATATTCTTCCAGTATAAAAATCGCAATAAAGAAGGGAAAAGATGTTCTTTCTGTTTTTTCCTTCGTATTTCGACAAATTTTTAGTTGAGTTTCTGGCCAATAACCTTTATCCTAGAGTGTGGAACATTTTTTCTGTTATGACGGATAGAATGAGTATAGCTGTAAAACCTATTGGTAGGAAGATCAGAGAAAGGAGAGATTTCATGTCTCTACTCCAAGGAATTTTAACTCGACTTGTTAGTCTACAAGAACAAGCTGAAAGCGGTGAAGTAGCACAACGCTATTTTGAAGTGAACGGTGAGCGCAAATGTAGCGTGAAATTTTTCGATAAAAGTGAAATGTATGAGTTAGAAGTGTATCAACAAGGTGAAAAACCTCAAGTGTATCAATTCGATAATATCGACATGGTTGCAATTGAGATTTACGATATCATTTCTTGATACATATAAAAAAGGTGTTGCCATAGGGCAACACCTTTTTTAGTTCTATTACTTTTCGTATATATGTATAGGGATTTTTCATTTTTCCTACAATGGTAATAAAGTAAAATTGTAATCAGTAGTGTTTCTTCGTCCTATACTGCTTATTAGCCATCACCAATGGGGGACGGATAGTAAATAGCCGGATGAAAATAGTGAGGAGGTGTGTGATATGGAACGTTTACCAGTTGTGATTTGTCCTAATTGTCGCAATTCTGCTGAGATTATTCATGTATTAACGGCTCAATCTAATCAAAATGTAATTTATACGTGCCAAGTTTGCCGTTATGTAATTCGGAATATTGAAACGAATAAAGGGTAGGAAGTTATAATTTTTGTTTTTGTCCCATACAATGAGAATACGAAAAGTCTGTCTAATTGAAAGGACGTGACTATGTGGCCGGTGAACATAAATTTTATAATGTTTCAGAGAGACATTTAAATTTTGATATGGTCTTTACCCGTATTTGTAATTTCATTGAAAAGGATCCGCGAAATTTATATCGTTTATCTATTGGGACAGACTCACAAGCGCATCAAAAGGATACGAGGTTTATTACGGCAATTCATATTCATCGCGTTGGAAAAGGAGCCTGGGGGTGTTTACACCATCAATCAGTAAAAGATAAGCCAGCAACTTTACGTGAGAAAATATATTTAGAGACGCAGTTTAGTCAAGAAATTGCATGCCTATTTACTCCAAATCATATACAAACAATATGGGATTTATTGCATCCATATGCTCAAGAGGGGGCTGGTTTTATAATGGAAATTCACTTGGATATCGGAAATGATGGTTTAACAAAAGAATTTATTCTAGATATGACAGCGAAAATTCAAGCGATGGGATTAACTGCAAAGATTAAACCCGATGCTTATGCTGCGTTTAGTTATGCAAATCGTTATACGAAATAAAAAACCATTTTCATATATCTTTTGTTAAAAACTGAATATTACATCTATTAAATAGGCAAGAAATTTTATATAATAGGAGTAACGATGCGAGTATAAGGAGAGGGGTATATGAAAAGGGAATTTGTATTAACGGAAGAAGAAGAAAGTTTGTTACTAGATATTTTATTTCAGCAAAATTATGCGAGTGAAATTTTAGCTGTGGAACTTACAGATATTGAGAATGGTTTAAAAAAGACAGATGTGATGCAATATAAAAAAATCACAAGGTTATTTTACAGATTAAAAAATAAAGGGTATTAAGTGCTACCGGAATGGTAGTCTTTTTTTTGTGTTGTATGCTAAAATAGCTGTGTAATTTTGTTTTTTACTGAAAGAATGTAAGGACAAAATAATAATATGAAAACGCTGTCATAAAATGTGAATAGAGCCGGTGATTATAAGCAGGAAAAAGGGAAAATGGGGGATGTAATATGATTAGTATTCCAAAAGACGAGTTTCAACAAATTTTTGTAAAAGATTTAATGATTTCATCAGAAAAAGTAGCACACGTCCAAATAGGGAATGGTTTAGAGCATGCTTTACTCGTACTTGTGAAATCTGGATATTCGGCGATACCTGTTTTGGACCCGATGTACAAATTGCACGGGTTAATTAGTACTGCTATGATTTTAGACGGTATGTTAGGGCTAGAACGCATTGAGTTTGAAAGACTTGACGAGATGAAAGTAGAGCAGGTAATGAAGGAAGATATTCCGGTTCTTAAGTTAGAAGATTCATTTGCAAAAGCATTAGAAATGACTATTGATCATCCATTTATTTGCGCTGTCAATGAAGATGGGTACTTTGAGGGGATTTTAACACGTCGAGCTATTTTAAAGTTGTTAAATAAAAAAGTAAGGCAGCATAATCGATAATGTGAGAAAAGTGACTTCATAGAAACGGAGAAGTCACTTTTTTTTCGTGCATATCAGTTGTGGATGTATTATATTTAAAAAGATAAAAAATATAAGAGTATGTAGTTAAATTAAGGATGAAAAGCTTATTGAGATAAGGTGTATGGAAGCTAAGGAAAGAGGGAGAAAGTTGCAAATTGATGATTTTCAAATGATGGTTGTGTTAGCACAGGAATCAAATATGAGAAAAGCGGCGGAACGTTTATTTGTTTCACAACCTGCGCTTAGTCAACGATTACAATCTATGGAGAAACAATGGGGAATGAAGTTTTTTATTCGCTCACAAAAAGGATTGACAATTACACCTGAAGGGGAAAAAGTAGCAAATTACGCAAAAGAAATGCTACAAAGGGAAGAGGATATTAAAAGTGAGCTAGCTGTTTTTAGAACAGAAACTCACGGGACGTTAAAAATAGCTGTCGCATCAGTTATTGGTCAATATTGGCTCCCTCCTGTTTTGAAAAAGTTTGTGCATAAATATCCTTCTGTGAAAATATCGTTGTTTACTGGCTGGAGTAGTGAAGTGCAAAAGCAATTTTATGAAGGTGACGTTCATGTTGCTATATTGAGAGGAACACAAGAATATAAAGGCCAGAAGCAACAATTATTTGAAGATGAACTTTATTTAGTGGATAAAGAAATAAAAGATATTTCGATGTTAAAAGAAACAAATAGACCGTTTATTCAATTTAAAAGTGATTCGACTTATTATGGACAAATACAAAATTGGTGGTATGGTTTATTTTCTAATCCCCCTAAGAGAACAATTGTCGTCGATCAAATTGAGACTTGCAAACAACTCGTTTTAAATGGTATAGGTTATGCTCTTTTACCTTCTACTGTTTTAAAAGAAGTACAGGAAAATATGTATAAAACACCTGTTCAATTAACGAGAGAAACGTGGTTATTGACGAGTGAATCAGCTAGACAATTGAAGCAAGTACAAGCATTTTTAGAAATTATAGAAGAAATTCAAATGGAAAAATAGGATTATTATCTTGCTACTCGCTCTGTCGTTTGGTAGAGTAACATTATAAATGGATTTAGGAGGCAACAAGAATGAAAATGATGGACGCTAACGAAATTATTTCGTTTATTCAAAAAAGTGAAAAGAAAACTCCTGTAAAGGTATACATAAAAGGGGATTTAAAAGAAGTAACATTCCCTGAAACGGTACAAGCATTTGTAAATAAAAAGTCTGGTGTATTATTTGGAGAATGGTCTGAAATTAAGACAATTCTAGATGAAAATAGCAAGTACATTGTTGATTACGTTGTTGAAAATGACCGTCGTAATTCTGCAATTCCAATGCTTGATTTAAAAGGTATTAAAGCTCGTATTGAGCCAGGCGCGATTATTCGTGACCACGTTGAAATCGGCGACAACGCTGTTATTATGATGAATGCAACAATTAATATCGGTGCTGTAATTGGTGAAGGTTCTATGATCGACATGAACGCGGTACTTGGTGGACGTGCAACTGTTGGTAAGAACTGTCACGTAGGTGCAGGTGCAGTACTTGCAGGTGTTATTGAGCCACCTTCAGCAAAACCAGTTATCGTTGAAGACGATGTTGTAATTGGTGCTAACGTAGTTGTATTAGAGGGAGTTACAGTAGGTAAAGGTGCAGTTGTAGCGGCAGGAGCTGTTGTAACAGAAGATGTACCTCCATATACAGTTGTTGCAGGTACTCCAGCACGTGTAATTAAAGAGATTGATGAGAAGACAAAAGCAAAAACTGAAATTAAACAAGAGCTTCGTCAATTAAACCCAGAGAAATAAAAACAAAAAAGCGTAAGAGCATAAACAGGCTCTTACGCTTTTTATAGATAGAGGTGCAAAAATGGCAGTAAGCAAATTCGTTCAAATTCGTAGAGACTTACACAAAATACCGGAAATTGGATTTAAAGAGTGGAAAACACAACAGTATATTTTAGATTACATAGGAACGCTTTCGAATGAACATGTGGAAGTGAAAGTATGGAGAACGGGTGTCATTGTTAAAGTGAAGGGAAAAAATCCAGAAAAAGTTATAGGTTATCGCGCAGATATAGACGGTTTACCAATTACAGAGGAAACTGGATATGAGTTCGCTTCTGTTCATGAAGGAATGATGCATGCATGTGGACATGACTTACATACGACAATCGGTTTAGGCCTTCTAACAGCAGCTGTAACAGAAAGAATAGATGATGATCTTGTATTTCTATTCCAACCAGCTGAAGAAGGGCCTGGAGGGGCTCTTCCTATGTTAGAGAGTGAAGAGTTAAAAGAATGGAAGCCGAATATAATTCTCGGTCTTCATATTGCACCTGAATACCCTGTAGGAACAATTGCTACAAAAGAGGGGCTATTATTTGCAAATACATCAGAGTTATATGTTGATTTAAAGGGGAAAGGTGGACATGCAGCTTACCCTCATACTGCAAATGATATGATTGTCGCAGCTAGTCACCTTGTTACACAGCTTCAGTCCGTTATTAGTCGTAATGTAAACCCACTTGATAGTGCAGTAATTACAATCGGAAAAATAACAGGCGGTACAGTTCAAAATATCATAGCAGAAAAGTCTCGGTTAGAAGGAACGATCCGAACGTTATCAGTGGAATCAATGAGTCGTGTTAAAAGTAGGATTGAGGCAATTGTTGCAGGTATAGAAGCTTCCTTCCAATGTGAAGCGGTTATTGACTACGGAGCGATGTATCATCAAGTATATAACCATGAAGCATTAACGAGAGAGTTTATGCAATTTGTAAGTGAACAAACTGATATGAAAGTAATTACATGTACTGAGGCAATGACAGGTGAAGATTTTGGTTATATGCTTCAAGAGATTCCTGGATTTATGTTTTGGCTTGGGGTAAATTCAGAATATGGTTTACATCACGCAAAATTAAAACCAGATGAAGAGGCTATTGAGAAAGCTATCGTATTTTTAGATCAATATGTAAAGTGGAAGGGAACTAGAAAGTAAACTTGCTCGCCAACTATGTAACAATTTAAAGTGGGTATTCGTTAGTTCCAAGGTGAAAACATCTTTCATATTTGTTTTGGATACACATCGGTATACAAATGGATAAAATAATGAGCAGTGGTTTTGAGCCGCTGCTCATTATTCATTATCGCTTATTAAGAAGGTGATTATTTAACTAGCTTATATATGTTTACAATTCGTGTGGAAAGTGTGTAAAATCAAGGTGAAACGTAGAAAAAAGGGTGGGGAATTACGTGCAAATTAGCAGTGCAATGTTGTGTTTCGTCTTATATGCGTATGTGATTATTGCGGCGGTTTATTTTGGGATAAGTTTTTATGCCTACCGCTTAGTAGATAATCATGAATATGACGAAACATATAAATGGGTGAAGAGATATTTATCACCGGTATTAGAAATTATGAATGGGTTTGTGCTCTTTTTATTTATTGGGTTAATTGCTTTCTCAACGAGTTTAGTAGGGAATAAAACAACATTATTTGTACTAGGTATCATTATTTTTATGTTGTTAGGTATACGGATTGGTAACACGGTGTTTTGGAATGAAAGAAAAGTAGATGGTTGGACTGGAATGCTAATTCCGTGTATGTTAGCGGCTATCGTGACAAACATAGAGCATGAGTATTATCAATTGCATTTTTGGCTCATTATCGTTTTAACAATTCTTTCAGTTTTGTACATAAGTACGGTAGTACTAACATACATTGCACATGAAAAAGGTGATGTTAAAGGAACTCGCTTCTTTAGAGGACGAGCATTATTTTGGAGCGTGCCAACGATGGCGGTTATAGGGATTATTGCCATATTAGTAAATGGGTATCAATTTACGAATTGGCAACTGTTTTTAGAAAATTGGTGGATTTTCATTCTTTCGTTTATCGCTTTTTTAGGCGCAACGCATTATTTATTCCATCAACACCATTATATATTGGCATTGCTATTCGCATTTACACAACTATTATTTGCCTTCTTCGGACAAGAAACGTTATTATTCGTTTTTGAAACGTTTAGTTCATTTGGAAATATATTTGTATTTGGTATGTTAATTTTCAGTATCGCATTTTATTTACAACAGTATTTTTATATGCAAAAACAAAAATAAAGAATGATATACAGGTTTTTGTAGCAAATCTAAAGTATGTTACAATAAAAATACATAGTATTCGATGTTATTGGAGGAATTCCTGTGGGTGAAAAAGAGAAAGAATTTGCTGTCATTGGGCTTGGTCGTTTTGGTGGAAGTATTTGCCGGGAACTTGCTCAATTAGGTATGGAAGTAATGGCAATTGACTCAGATGAGGATAAAATTAATGAGTTTGCAAATATAGCTTCACATGCTGTAATTGCAGATTCAACAGATGAGATGGTATTAAAAAGTCTTGGTATTCGTAATTTTGATCATGTAGTCGTTGCTATTGGAGACAATTTAAATTCAAGTATTTTAACAACGTTAATTCTGAAAGAGTTAGGTGTAAAAAATATTACTGTAAAAGCTCAAAATGATTATCATGAAAAAGTATTAAGTAAAATAGGAGCAGATCACATTGTGCACCCAGAGCGTGATATGGGAAAAAGGATTGCTAATAATATTGCATCAAGTAATGTATTAGACTATCTTGAGCTTTCAGATGAGCATAGTATTGTAGAGATTATTGCAAATAAAAAAATTGATGGTCATTCTTTAATCGAATTAGATATTCGTGCGAAGTTTGGATTGAATATTGTAGCGATTAAACGTGGTAAAGAAGTGATTGTATCTCCTCGAGCTACGGAAAACATTCAAACGGGAGATATATTAATTGTAATTGGTCATGACGATGAAGTAGATCGTTTCAAGCACTTTTTAAGATAAGAGAAAAGGACAATACCATAAAGGTATTGTCCTTTTTCTTATATCTCCATAATGATTGGTAAAATCATTGGGCGACGTTTCGTTTTCTCATATAGGAATGGTGCTAATGTGTCTGTAATTTCATTTTTAATTTCAGACCATTGTGTTGTTTTACGTTCCATTACTTTTTCTAAATGAGTTGTAATTAATGTTTGAGCATCATTAATTAAATCACTACTTTCGCGCATATAAACGAAACCACGTGAGATAATATCAGGCCCTGCTGCAACTTTAAATTCTTTCATATCAATGCTTACAACGACAATAACAAGTCCTTCTTCAGAAAGAATACGACGATCGCGTAATACGATATTACCGATATCTCCAATACCATTTCCGTCAATATAGACAGATCCAGATGGTATTTTACCAGCTACACTTGCTTCATCTGAACGTAAGGCAAGAACATCACCATTATCCATAATGAAACAGTTCTCTTCTGGAATACCACAATCATTTGCTAACTTCATATGCATACGTTGCATACGATATTCACCATGAATTGGCATGAAATACTTCGGTTTAATTAGACGAAGCATTAGTTTTTGTTCTTCTTGTCCACCGTGTCCACTCGTATGAATGTTTGACAGTTTTCCATGGATTACATCAGCACCAGCGCGGTACAACATATTAATTGTACGGCTTACACTAATTGTATTACCAGGGATTGGTGAAGAAGAGAAAACAACTGTGTCGCCAGGGATGATTTGAATTTGACGATGAGTACCATTAGCAATACGTGAAAGTGCTGCCATTGGCTCCCCTTGACTACCTGTACATAAAATAACAACTTTATTAGCTGGTAGACGATTTAATTGAGATGCATCTATGAATGTATCTTTCGGACAGCGAATATAACCGAGGTTTTGTCCGATTTCAATCGCTGCCTCCATACTTCGGCCAAATACAGCCACTTTACGATTGTTTTCAACAGCTGCTTCAACGACTTGTTGCAAGCGATGGATATTTGATGCAAAGGTTGCGAAGATAATACGACCTTCTACTTTGCGGAAAATATCTTGAATACTATCACCAACACGGCGCTCAGACATTGTAAAGTTTGGAACTTCACTGTTTGTACTGTCAGATAAGAGACAAAGTACACCGTCTTTTCCGATTTCAGCCATTTTTGTTAAGTCCGCAGGTTCACCAACTGGTGTGAAGTCAAATTTGAAATCTCCAGTATGAACCACTTGTCCTTGAGGTGTTTTCACAACAACTCCGTATGAATCTGGGATACTGTGAGTTGTACGGAAGAAGGAAACAGATGTCTTTTTAAATTTAATAACATCATCTTCTTGAATTTCATAAAGTTTTGCTTTACGAAGTAATCCGTGCTCTTCTAATTTGTTTTTGATTAGTGCAATTGCTAATTTTCCGCCATAAATCGGAATGTTCACTTGACGTAATAAGTAAGGAATTCCACCAATATGATCTTCGTGACCATGTGTAATGAATAATCCTTTAATTTTATCTTCGTTTCGCACAAAATAAGTGTAATCTGGTATTACATAATCGATTCCGAGGAGTTCGTCTTCTGGAAATTTAATTCCAGCGTCAATTATAATAATTTCATCTTGAAATTGAACAGCATATGTATTTTTACCGATTTCACCAAGGCCACCTAAAGCAAAAACGGCTGCTTGATCATTCTTTAGAAATTTCATATGACTATACGATTTCCGCTAATGTTAAATCAGCGTTTTCTTTTTCATATTCAAGATGATTGCCAGTCACAGACTGAACAAATTCGATATTATATGCGAACTTATTTAATTTTGTACGAACATCCTTCTCAGACGTAGCCTCTAAATATAAAACTTTTGTATTTTCACGTACTGGAACCTCAGTCATTTTTTCTTGATAAAATACTTTAAAAATCATTTGGAAAACCTCTCCTTGTCTATGTTTTGCATTATCTGTTACTTATTATAAAGCAAACAGTCACGATTTTCATGTTTTTTCGAATGAGAATGAAGAAAAAGCCCGAAATGGGCACAATTTAAGCGATCGTCTTTTTACGGACTAGATCTTTTAAATAACGCTTCAGCTTTTTCTTCAGCTTCTTCAGCATGATTACTCCTTCCTTTCCTTATTTTAAACATGCATATTACTAGTGAAAGCGCCGTCTCTGATATAAGAAAGAGGACAAAAGTGAATGTTGAATCTTGTCTTTTCTCATATAGGGAAAGTTATTCTATAGTAACGATTAGTAGCCGTTAGTTATAGGTATAGTATGAGAAAGAATAGAAAAGAAAATTCATACGAACAAGTATCCACATTTTTTACTAATATATATATGCAGGTTTCATAAATAAGGTCAGAAAGTGAACGCTTTCTTCACAGATGTTTAATATGTTATACTTTTTTTTAGAATTTGAAAAGCGATAATCAAAATAGGAATATAGAGTAACAGAAAGGATTTTGACAAATGAATGATAAAATTGTCTTTTTTGATATTGATGGAACATTATTGGATCATGATAAAAAGATTCCACAATCTACGCGAGACGCAGTAAGACAGTTACAAGAAAAAGGCGTGCATGTAGCAATTGCGACAGGACGTGCGCCATTTATGTTCGAAGATATTCGTAAGGAACTTAATATCCACAATTATGTTAGCTTTAATGGACAGTACGTTGTATTTGAAGATGAGGTAGTATTTAATAACCCATTACATCCAGCTGCTCTACATAAGTTTACTCAGTTTGCAAAACAAGAAGGATATCCACTTGTATATCTTGATCATCAAGAAATGAGAGCATCAGTGGAATATCATGATTATGTGAAAGAAGGTTTTGGAAGTTTAAATTTTGAGCATCCGGCATATGAACCTGATTTTTATGAGAAGCGTAATATTTATCAAACACTTCTTTTCTGTGAAGTAAATGAAGAAGAAAAGTTTATAAACCAGTACCCAGACTTTCATTTTATTCGCTGGCATGCGTATTCAATGGATATTATTCCAAATGGTGGTTCTAAGGCAAAAGGGATTGAGAAATTCATTGAAAAGCTAGGGTTTAACCGTGAACAAGTGTATGCATTTGGGGATGGCTTAAATGATTTAGAAATGATTGAAGCGGTTGGAACAGGTATTGTGATGGGGAATGGTCATGAAGACTTGAAAAAACTTGCAAATCATGTGACAAAGGATGTTAGTGAAGACGGTATATATCATGGTTTAAAATGGGCTGGATTGCTATAAGTGAATATGGAATCTATTTCATATAATAAAAAGGCGGAAGATACTCTTCCGCCTTTTTATTATCGCTCCAGAGGTTTTGAATCGTCAGGAGCGGCAAATGGATTTTCTTTATTAATGTGGTCATAGAACATAACACCATTTAAATGGTCAATTTCATGTTGAAATACAATTGCTGGTAAACCTTTTAAACGTAATTTTACTTCTTCGCCGTTGATAGAAATTGCTTTCACTGTAATTCTTGTATAACGAGGGACATAACCAGGTACTTCACGGTCTACTGATAGACAGCCTTCACCACTTTGTAAATACGTACGTTCAACAGAATGGCTAATGATTTTTGGATTGAATAATGCATGACTATATAAAGTACCGTCCGTATCTGTTACATGAACCGCAATCATTTTCTTTGAAATACCGATTTGCGGAGCCGCTAATCCGATTCCAGGGCGTAAACTATATTTTTCAGCCATTTCAGGATCTTGGCTATTTATTACAAATTCAATCATTTCTTTAAGGGTATTTGTATCTTCTTCGCTCGCTGGTATGACTACCTCTTCTGCAACGTTTCGCAAAATAGGATCTCCTTCGCGAATTACATCTTTCATTGTAAGCATATGTAATCTCTCCTTTCTCCTTTAGTCTACCAAAGGAGATGGAAAAAGTCATCGGCAAGTAAGGGGAAGCGCTTTGGAAAGCATTTTATTCAAGATTGGTTATGTAGGAATAAAAAGAAACAGACGGCAGAGCCGTCTGTTTCTTTCCATAGTTGTTTCATTTTACATTAGCGAATGCAAGCAGCACCAACGATAATTAAAAGAATAAACAACACAACGATTAAGGCGAAGCCGCGTCCAGACCCACCACAAGAACCGCCATAACCGTAGGAAGGATATGAACAAGTTGGATAGCAATATGAATATCCGTACATGAGATGACCTCCTTTATCATTTCCCGCTAATACTGCGGTTACTATAATGTATGGAGGGAAGAGTAGAAATGTATGGGTAATTACCTATAAAAGGAAGAAGAGTTTGTATATTTTTGTTAAGAAGAGAGAAAAACTAAAGGGAATTAAATCGTTTACATATTATTCTAAGAGAAAAAACAAGTTAAAAAGGGAATAATATAACAGTAGGTTAATGCTTACTAATACAGATGTGAAAAATAAAAACACGTTTGTGCAGAAGAAACCTGCAGATTATTTATAAAAAAACGTATTCAAAGTAATTGACATCGTAATTAGAATAGTTGTAAACTAAAAAACGTGATCAAGATTGTATTAATATGTTTCTGAAAAAACATTAGTACAGATTGTTAGGTACACAAAATTATTCTCAACCGACAAATACATTTGTTTGGTTTACATTGTTGCGTTTTCCATCTAGCGAATAGATAGTGAAAGCGTTTCAGAATATGGTTCAAGAGAGGAAGAGGTGAACGGAATGGGTACTAAAACAAAAAAGACCCTATTTAATGTTGATGAGCAAATGAAAGCTATCGCAGCTCAATTTGAAACATTACAAATTTTAAATGAAAAAGGCGAAGTTGTGAATGAAGCAGCTATGCCTGAATTATCTGATGATCAATTAAAAGAATTAATGCGCCGTATGGTGTATACTCGCGTACTAGATCAACGTTCTATTTCTTTAAACCGTCAAGGACGTTTAGGTTTCTACGCACCAACAGCTGGACAAGAGGCTTCTCAATTAGCAAGTCATTTCGCACTTGAAGCAGAAGATTTCATCTTACCAGGATATCGTGATGTGCCACAATTAGTATGGCACGGTTTACCATTATACCAAGCATTCTTATTCTCTCGTGGACATTTCATGGGTAACCAAATGCCTGAGAACGTAAATGCACTTGCTCCACAAATCATCATCGGTGCGCAAATCATCCAAACTGCTGGTGTTGCGTTAGGTATGAAATTACGTGGTAAAAAATCTGTTGCAATTACTTACACTGGTGACGGTGGTGCTTCACAAGGTGACTTCTACGAAGGTATGAACTTTGCGGGTGCATTCAAAGCTCCAGCAATCTTCGTTGTACAAAACAACCGTTATGCAATCTCTACTCCAGTAGAAAAGCAATCTGCAGCTAAAACTGTAGCACAAAAAGCAGTAGCAGCAGGTATTTACGGAATTCAAGTAGACGGTATGGATCCATTAGCTGTATACGCAGCAACTGCTTTCGCTCGTGAGCGTGCAGTAAATGGTGAAGGTCCTACTTTAATCGAGACTTTAACATTCCGTTACGGTCCACATACAATGGCTGGTGATGACCCAACTCGTTACCGTACAAAAGATATCGAGAACGAATGGGAACAAAAAGATCCAATCGTACGCTTCCGTGCATTCTTAGAAAACAAAGGCCTATGGTCTCAAGAAGTTGAAGAGAAAGTAATTGAAGAAGCAAAAGAAGATATCAAACAAGCAATTGCTAAGGCTGACCAAGCTCCAAAACAAAAAGTTACTGATTTAATGGAAATCATGTACGAAAAAATGCCTTACAACTTAGCTGAACAATATGAAATTTACAAAGAAAAGGAGTCGAAGTAAGCCATGGCTCAAATGACAATGATTCAAGCAATCACTGATGCTTTACGCGTTGAAATGAAAAATGACCCTAACGTACTTGTGTTTGGTGAAGACGTTGGTGTAAACGGCGGTGTATTCCGTGCTACTGAAGGTTTACAAGCTGAATTCGGTGAAGACCGTGTAATGGATACTCCACTTGCAGAGTCTGGTATTGGTGGACTTGCAGTTGGACTTGCACTTGAAGGATTCCGTCCAGTTCCAGAAATCCAATTCTTCGGTTTCGTTTATGAAGTAATGGATTCAATTTCTGGTCAATTAGCTCGTATGCGTTACCGTTCTGGTGGACGTTGGACTGCTCCAGTAACAGTTCGTTCTCCATTCGGTGGTGGTGTTCATACTCCTGAACTACATGCTGATAGCTTAGAAGGTTTAGTGGCTCAACAACCTGGTCTAAAAGTTGTTATTCCATCTACTCCATACGATGCAAAAGGTCTTTTAATCTCTGCGATTCGTGACAACGATCCAGTTATCTACTTAGAGCATATGAAATTGTACCGTTCATTCCGTCAAGATGTACCAGAAGGCGAATACACAATTGATTTAGGCAAAGCTGATATCAAACGTGAAGGTACAGATGTATCTGTTATCGCTTACGGTGCTATGGTTCACGCTGCATTAAAAGCTGCTGAAGAACTTGAAAAAGAAGGTATCTCTTTAGAGGTTGTTGACTTACGTACAGTTCAACCATTAGATATCGAAACAATCATCGCTTCTGTTGAAAAAACAGGCCGCGTAGTTGTAGTTCAAGAAGCTCAAAAACAAGCTGGTATTGCAGCTAACGTTGTAGCGGAAATTAACGACCGTGCAATCTTAAACTTAGAAGCTCCAGTTGTACGTGTTGCAGCTGCTGATACAGTATTCCCATTCTCTCAAGCTGAGAGCGTATGGTTACCAAACCACAAAGATATTGTTGAAGCTGTTAACAAAGTAATGAACTTCTAATTTTTACTTATTCATGTGCAAAAGAAATCAGCACATGCTGATTTCTTTTGCCATATTCCATAATAAAGAAATGAATCAGGGGGCTGAATTCCGTGGCATTTGAATTTAAACTACCAGATATCGGTGAAGGTATCCACGAAGGTGAAATCGTAAAATGGTTTATTAAACCAGGCGACGAAGTAAACGAAGACGACGTACTTCTTGAAGTACAAAATGATAAAGCAGTAGTAGAAATTCCTTCTCCTGTTAAAGGTAAAGTACTTGAAGTACTTGTAGAAGAAGGTACGGTTGCAGTAGTTGGAGATACATTAATTAAATTTGATGCTCCTGGATACGAAAACCTTAAATTTAAAGGCGACGATCATGACGAAGCTCCTAAAGCTGAAGAAGCAAAAGAAGAAGCTCCTAAAGCTGAAGCTACTCCAGCAGCAACTGCAGAAGTAGTAAATGAGCGCGTAATCGCTATGCCATCTGTTCGTAAATATGCTCGTGAAAACGGCGTAGACATTCATAAAGTAGCTGGTTCTGGTAAGAACGGTCGTATCGTAAAAGCTGACATCGATGCATTTGCAAATGGTGGACAAGCAGTAGCAGCAACTGAGGCTCCAGCAGCAGTAGAAGCTACTCCAGCAGCAGCGAAAGAAGAAGCACCAAAAGCACAACCAATCCCAGCTGGTGAATATCCAGAAACTCGTGAGAAAATGAGTGGTATCCGTAAAGCAATTGCGAAAGCAATGGTTAACTCTAAACATACAGCTCCTCACGTAACATTAATGGATGAAGTAGATGTAACTGAACTTGTTGCTCACCGTAAGAAGTTCAAAGCTGTTGCAGCTGACAAAGGTATTAAATTAACTTACCTTCCATACGTTGTTAAAGCTTTAACATCTGCATTACGTGAATATCCAATGTTAAACACTTCTTTAGATGATGCTTCTCAAGAAGTAGTTCATAAACATTACTTCAACATCGGTATCGCAGCTGATACAGACAAAGGTCTATTAGTACCAGTTGTTAAAGATACAGATCGCAAGTCTATCTTCACAATTTCTAACGAGATCAATGATCTTGCTGGTAAAGCACGTGAAGGTCGTTTAGCTCCTGCTGAAATGAAAGGTGCTTCTTGCACAATTACAAACATTGGTTCTGCAGGTGGACAATGGTTCACTCCAGTTATCAACCACCCAGAAGTAGCAATCCTTGGCATCGGCCGTATCGCTGAGAAACCAGTTGTGAAAAACGGTGAGATTGTTGCAGCTCCAGTATTAGCATTATCTCTAAGCTTTGACCATCGTTTAATTGACGGCGCAACTGCTCAAAAAGCATTAAACCAAATTAAACGTCTATTGAATGACCCACAATTATTAGTAATGGAGGCGTAATAACAATGGTAGTAGGAGATTTCCCAATTGAATTAGATACAGTCGTTGTTGGTGCAGGTCCTGGTGGATACGTTGCGGCAATTCGTGCAGCACAATTAGGTCAAAAGGTAGCGATCATTGAAAAAGCTAACCTTGGTGGCGTATGCTTAAACGTTGGATGTATTCCTTCAAAAGCGTTAATCAATGCAGGTCATCGTTATGAGAATGCAATGCATTCTGATGACATGGGTATCACTGCAGAGAACGTAAAAGTTGACTTTACAAAAGTTCAAGAATGGAAAAACGGCGTAGTTAAGAAATTAACTGGCGGTGTTGAAGGCCTTCTTAAAGGTAACAAAGTTGAAATCATTCGCGGTGAAGCTTACTTCGTAGATGCTAACACATTACGCGTAATGACTGAAGATGCAGCTCAAACTTATACGTTTAAAAATGCTGTTCTTGCAACTGGTTCTACACCAATCGAAATTCCAGGATTCAAATACTCTAAACGTGTTATCAACTCTACAGGCGCTTTAAGCTTACCTGAAATTCCTAAAAAACTTGTTGTAATCGGCGGCGGTTACATCGGTATGGAACTAGGTACTGCATATGCTAACTTCGGTACAGAAGTTACTGTAGTAGAAGCTGGCGACGAAATCTTAGCTGGTTTCGAAAAAGCAATGAGCTCTGTTGTTAAACGTGCTCTACAGAAAAAAGGTAACGTAAATATCCATACAAAAGCTATGGCTAAAGGCGTTGAAGAAACAGAAACTGGCGTAAAAGTTAGCTTCGAAGTTAAAGGTGAAATCCAAACTGTAGAAGCAGATTACGTATTAGTAACTGTAGGTCGTCGTCCAAACACTCAAGAAATCGGTCTTGAGCAAGTTGGAGTTAAAATGACTGACCGCGGCATCATCGAAATCGATGAGCAATGTCGTACAAACGTACCAAACATCTATGCAATCGGTGATATCGTTCCTGGACCACCATTAGCTCACAAAGCTTCTTACGAAGGTAAAGTAGCTGTTGAAGCAATTAGTGGCCATGCGTCAGCTATCGATTACATCGGAATTCCTGCAGTATGCTTCACTGATCCAGAATTAGCATCTGTTGGTTACACTAAGAAACAAGCTGAAGAAGCTGGAATGACTGTAACTGTATCTAAGTTCCCATTCGCTGCTAACGGTCGTGCATTATCATTAAACAGCACTGACGGTTTCTTACAACTTGTAACACGTAAAGAAGATGGTCTTCTTGTAGGTGCTCAAGTTGCAGGCGCAGGCGCTTCTGATATTATTTCTGAGATTGGTTTAGCTATCGAAGCTGGAATGACAGCAGAAGATATCGCTCAAACAATCCACGCTCACCCAACATTAGGTGAAATCACAATGGAAGCAGCTGAAGTTGCTCTTGGAATGCCAATTCACATTGTAAAATAATTTAAGCAATGAAAACAGCCCATCTCTTATTTAAAGAGATGGGCTGTTTTTTATTTTATAATAAAAATGGCTTGCAAGGTCTCTATATGTACTTGTCGAATGAATATATAATACTTGAATTGAATCGTTAGAACATATGTTAATCCAAAAGCCATATATGCTTTCGTATAATATGTAATTGATTCAAACTTAATCCCATATATTAATAAAATAGAGCATGTCAAAGGAGAAGGTTCCATGAGAATATTACATGTTATATTTTATCATTTTTTATTATGGAGTGGTTTTTCCGTTGTATTATCATTGTCAAATGGTGATAAGTTGCATTACAAAGTCATTCTATTCTTTGTATTTCTTTATTTAGCATATGTGATCGCATATTTTGTATTGCAAATTAGAAAGCAAGCATTATTCCTTACGTGTTCAAATTGCATACTTTTCTTAATTATATTTTCTATTTTTTAAATTAACGTTTATAGAAATACATTGTTCTTCCATTAAATAATTGTAACTCTCCTTCTAATTTCTTCGCTAGAAAACGGCAAAATTCATTTGCTTTTCCTTTATCACCAAATGTTGCATTAGGTGGTAAAGAAACCTGAATATAAGATTGTTCCTTTTCTATACCGACACCAACATAAATGGAGTCATATCGATCGTGAGTAGATTGTAGTTTGAATGTTGTTGCTGATGTATCTAAAATTTCATACGGAAAAGCGGTATTTGTATAAGCGTAATTAATTTGAACACCAGTTTTGGAAGTAACTGTTTTATAATAATGAAAAAGTTGTTTTATATCATCTATTGAAACAGATTGTTGATTGGATTTAGGTACAAGCGTAATAAAGGCATGTTGCATATAAGTTCCCCCTAACTTAGTAGAATACTACCATTCTACATCCTACTGAATTTTTTGACAATTAAAAGGAGTATTCCTTTTTTTGTTTAATATACTAATGAAAGGTGATGTAGAAAGGTGGAAACCGATGTTTGAAAAATTGTATGATGAGCATGAAAGTGTGAAGGTACGATTTTTGGGGTTTATGACACATGATACTCGTTATGATTTTGGTGTTATTTATACAAATATGTTTTTTGGAAAGCCACTTATTGTTTGCATGCAAACAGGAAGGTCTACTTTACTTGGACGAGATGATGTAGAGAATGTTCAATATTTGCAGGAAGTGTTCAAATTAGGTTCAGAAGAGGAAGCAGCTGAGTTAGCTCAGTTCTTCTCATTTCTAGTTCCATCTACATCTTTGCATGCGGAATACGAAGAATAAATAATGTAAAACAGTCGTACGTATAAATATGGCTGTTTTTTTATTTGAATATCGCATACTAATTTAAAATTAAAATATTTAATGTGTTATACTAAAAACCTATTGACGTAAAAAGTATAACATATTAAAATAAAGACAGAAAGTTAAGCGGTTACAAAAAGTTTTTGGGATTATAAACTTAGGGGGAAATGAAAAATGGGAACAATCGTATGTCAAGATTGTGAAGGTACAATTGCACACTTCGAGGATGAGAAAGTAACGGTACTTTACGGGAAATGTGGATCTTGCGGATGTGATCACACAGAGCATACAAAAGCCCAATAATTGATAGGAAATGGACAACTGAAAGTTTTTAGGACCATAAACTTAGGGGGAAATGAAAAATGGGAACAATCGTATGCCAAGTATGTGAAGGAACAATCGGGCATTTTGAAGATGAAAAAACGACAGTGCTTTACGGAAAATGCGGAACAAATTGTGACTGTGCTAGTAGAGATAATGCGAAAGCTTAATGATAAATAAATAGATTACTATTAAAACTCAGGGGGAAATGAAAAATGGGAACAATCGTATGCCAAGTATGTGAAGGAACAATCGGACATTTTGAAGATGAAAAATCAACAGTACTATACGGGAAATGTGGATCTCATTGCGACTGTGACCATAAAGAACATTCAAAAGCTTAAATAAAAAAAGCACCTACATATGTAGGTGCTTTTTTTAATAAACTGTAGTTGTGCTGCCAACTGTTGCAACAATTGCATCATCTCTAATCGGAATAAATCCTATGGATGTCTGTGGTGTGCTAGGAGAAGCGTGGTAGCTCATGAGACGGCTATCAATACGGGTAATAGTATCGGTTAAGAAAGCGGAAATAAAAGCGTAAGGGACTCGTCGCTCATTTAACGCATATATAATTTCTTCTTTTGTTTTTACACCTACGCCATGCCCATAAAAAAAGAAATTTCCTAGATAGATTGTATTTTCTCCTTGCCACTCGATTGTAGCTGGATTCACTTGTGGATTTTTAAAGTAAACGAGATCACCCGGGACAAGATCGCCACCCGTCTTTGTTATGAGTTTTAAATCTTGATCGTAGTCCCACGTATAAAGTAAAAGGTTTGCAAAGAGACGGTTGAAGGTTTCTTCCTCATACAATGCTAGTAAAGCTTTGTAAAAAATAATGATCATAGCGGTGGCACATTCAGTTCCATATAGTTTTCCGTTTTTGAAAATATCTTGTATGGCAATGGAAGGGGGTATGTTTGGAAGGAGCTGGAATCCTCCAAGAGAAGTTCTTTTCCAATACTGAGGGTTGCAAAAAGATTGTTGAAATGTGCGAAACTGAAAACCACTTTGAAAAAGTTCTAATGCAGAAGTAATAATATTAACGCGCAAATTTAGATCAAAGCTGAGTTCATCAGATGTTCGGAAGGAATAGGTTTCTTGATTTCCTGCCATTATAGATAAAATTTGTTGTTTCTCAGCTGCAAATGGCTCATATTCATTTGTGATATAAGGATGTACAATAGAACGGCCTATTACAATCATAATAGTATCCCCACCTATACGTTACATTACATAATATCGTATGAGAAAAGACAAAAAGAGTGAAAGAAAAGCCTATCAACTGATAGGCTTGTACTCTTTAATCACACGTAATGTTTGTAATGTCATATCTTCAGGACCTTGTACAGGTAAACCTGCTTCTAAGTTTTTACGAATATACTCTAAGTTATCTTGTGTAATAATTTCCCCCGGAGTAAAGATTGGAATCCCTGGCGGATAAACCATAACGAAATCAGCTATAATACGACCTGCTGCATTTTCAAATGGGATGACTTCTGTTTCCGAATAAAAAGCATCTCGAGGAGAAAGTGCTAACACAGGTATTTCTGGAATTTCTACTTGTATTCGAACACCTTTATCAGCTTTATTTTTAAACGTTGCTGCTAAATCTTGTAATGCTGCAATAAGTGTATTTGTCTCACTTTCTGTATCCCCAAAAGTGACAAGACATAGTATGTTGTATAAATCTGAGAGCTCTACTTCAATGTTATATTGCTCTCTAAGCCATACTTCAGCCTGATGACCTGTAATACCTAAATCTTTTACAGATACAATTATCTTTGTAGGATCATAGTTAAAAGTAGCATCCGTACCTAGCATTTCTTTCCCTGGACAGTAAAGATGTTCAATATCATTTATAGCATCACGAACTTGTTCCGCTAATTGTATTGTTTGTTCTATGAGTACCGTTCCTTCTGTAGCAAGACGTTTTCTAGCAACATCTAGGGAAGCTAACAAGATGTAAGACGTTGATGTAGTCGTAAGCATGCTAATAATAGATTGAACATGTTTTACGTTCACAAGGCCTTCTTTTACATTAAGAATAGAACTTTGCGTTAAAGATCCACCTAATTTGTGAACACTTGTTGCTGCCATATCTGCACCGGCTTGCATCGCTGACATCGGCAGTTCATCGTGAAAATGAATATGAACACCATGAGCCTCATCAACGAGTACAGGGATATCGTAAGAATGTGCTAATTGTACAATCTGTTCTAAGTCCGCAGCAAAGCCAAAGTATGTTGGGTTAATAACAAGTAAGCCTTTCGCATCTGAGTGCTCTTCAAGTGCCTTTTTGACAGATTGAATTGTGATTCCATGTGAAATACCAAGTTTTGGATCAATTTCAGGATGCATGAAAATAGGTTTTGCACCTGAGAAAATAATAGCTGACATTACTGATTTATGCACGTTTCGTGGTACTAGTATTTTGTCACCAGGACCGCAAACGCTCATCACCATTGTCATAATTGCGCCACTTGTACCTTGAATAGAAAAGAAAGTATGATCCGCACCAAATGCAGCGGCTGCTAAATCCTGCGCTTCTTTAATCATACCTTTTGGATGATGTAAATCATCGAGCGGCGCAATATTAATTAAATCAATTGCTAATGCATTATGCCCAATAAATTCGCGAAATTCAGGATCCATGCCCTGTCCTTTTTTATGACCTGGAATATGGAATTGAATTGGATTTCGCTTACTGTGCTCAACTAAAGCGGTAAACAATGGTGTTTCGTATTGGGACAATCTATACACCCCTTCTTTTTTTTATATTTATTAGAGTTTGTTTTATATAATCTTGTTCTAAAAAAAGTTAAGTTCTTTTTTAGAATGAGACTTGTTTTTCTGCCATTCACAAAAGCTTTTTTGAGATGGGAGCTTCACTTTATTTTCTATAAAACAAAAGCATTATATCACCAATAATTATAGATGTATAGCAAAAAATATTTTTACGGTGAGTATGTTAAATAGTTGCTTCCTACTAACTTCTAGTGGAAGGCAATTCCATTAAAATGAATAAATAGTGTATAATGCAAAGGGGCTATAGTGAAGTGGAAAATATCACTTTAAGATAGCGTATTGAAATGAGAAGAAAAGATAAATGAGGTGTGAAATGGAATATCAATATCCGTTAGATTATGATTGGTCAAATGAGGAAATGGTTACAATTGTGAAGTTTTATGAAGCGATTGAGAAAGCATATGAAAAAGGAATTATAAGAGAAGAATTAATGGGTTTATATCGTCGTTTTAAAGAGATTGTTCCATCGAAAGCAGAAGAAAAGAAAATTGATAAAGAGTTTCAAGAAGTAAGTGGATATTCTATATACCGTGCGATTCAGAGGGCTAAAGAAATTGAAGAAGAAAAGCTTGTGAAAATGTAAAAAATATTTTGAAAAATAAAAACTGAAGTGATATAATGTGATAACAACTAAAAACGGACAATATAAATTGTCCGTTTTCTACTATCGATTACAAAGTGCATATAAAGGAAGGAGTGATTGCATCGTAGATTCAATCTTAGCAAGGAATTGTTCGTTGGTCATTGCTGAAAACTCCTCTGGTGATATATGAATACCAACTAATAATTCTGCTTTTTTCACAGTAGCTAGACGTTCAATCATCTTTTGTAAATCATTTGTTTCAAGTGTTTTATGTAATTTTACACTTGGTTTAGTATGGTCAATGGACCAAACGAAGTCATTTGGAATATTTGTTTTTAAATCATTTATATGTTCTAAGAAGGCGTGAGCCGTCTCCACTTTTTGTGGACACTCATAGATTAAACCAAAGTATATGAAGGCATGAGTACCCCATAATCCAATTTGGAAATGTGGTAGCATTTTATATCCGCGTTTATTTGTTGAAAAAGCAACCCAAGTATCGTTTGGTGGATTGACTTTGCGACGTGCGTGTTTTGCTACATGATAAAAAAAGTTCTCATCAGTTTGTTTGGATAAATACGCTGCAAACTGTTCCCCTAAAGCTTCTAGCTTAGGATGAATGTTCGTTTTAATTGCACTCATTCGTTCTTCGAGACCATCAACTGTAAAGACCTCAAAATCAGTTGATTTGAATGTTTGTAGTGTCATGATTGTTCCTCCAACTCCTATTTTGCTTTTATTTTAGCATAGCTTGTACTATTCATAAAAAAAACAGCACAAAAAAATTTAAATAAAAAAATATAATTTTGTTGCATAGATGATTTATCCAACATAGTATAGTATAAAACAAAAAATCAGAAAATTGAATTAATTCTAGTCCGAGGGCAGACGAATATTGGGAGGAGGCAAATAATATGAGACAGGTGATTAATGCGTTAAAGAGAACAGATGCTGAAAAGAGAATACCGGTGCTACGTTTGGAGCTAGATTATGAATTAGCAACTTTATATGATGCGATGATGGAAGATGATAAACAGAAAAAAGAAGAGTGTGTACAAAAGTTAGAAGTGTTAAGACTTGAAATGATTCGTTTAGAAGCGTAATAATAGTATATGTATAAAAAATTAGTTGGTGCGAACCTTATAAAGGGTTCGTTTTTTCTGTGAACAGTAATAGATCGGAGTGTTTAAACATGCAAGAAGTATGGAAAGACATCGATGCACGCGCCAAACGGTGGATTCGGGATGCAGGAGAGCATTTAATGGCATCAATGAAAAAAGCACTTATTATAGAAACAAAATCAAATGCAGCTGACTTAGTTACAAATATGGATCGAGAAATAGAACAGTTTTTAATTGGGAAAATTAAAGAAACATTCCCACATCATCATATTTTAGGTGAAGAGGGCTATGGAGACGAGGTAACTTCTTCTGACGGGGTTGTTTGGTTAATTGATCCAATTGACGGCACGATGAACTTTGTTCACCAAAAAAGAAATTTTGCAATTTCAATTGGGATTTATGAGAACGGTATCGGAAAGATTGGACTTATTTATGATCCAGTTCATGATGAATTATATCATGCGTTAAAAGGGGCTGGAGCATTTTGTAATGAAGTACCAATACCTTTATTACAAAAAGGTACTGTAGAGCAAGGTGTTGTAGCTTTAAATGCGATATGGCTTACCGACAATCCATTGCTTAATATGGAAAGTATGATGGCACTTGTTAAGAAAGCAAGAGGCACGAGATCATATGGCTGTGCAGCATTAGAGATGGTATACGTTGCAACCGGAAGAATTGATGCATATGTAACCCCTAGATTATCACCATGGGACTTTGGTGGGGGACAGATAATTGTAGAGGAAGTTGGAGGCAAGGTAACAACATTCTTCGGAACGCCACTTTCTATCGTAGAGAAGAGTAGCGTGTTAGTTGCGAAGCCAGGGGTGTATGAAGAAGTGTTATCGTTTATATTGAAGTAACAAAAAAAGTAAGAGGCTGTATACAGGCTTCTTACTTTTTGACGTTATTGCGATTTACGCATTTTTCTTTTTGTTACAAAACCGTATCCAACTGTAACAAATGTGCCGATAATGCAAATAATAATACCAATTGGACTATTTTCAGCAATCATAATGCCGATACCAATTAAGAAAATAACACCGATAATTGCGGTTAATAAAAAGCGATATTGAATGTGTTCCATTTCTTCACCCTCCAATCTCATTTTACTTTCACAAAAGTAAGAATACAACTATATTTTCATTCTTGATTTTATTTTAATTGCTATTGTATCCCCTTCGCTCTTATAATAGAGAAGGATTAAAAAGACATTAGGAGTTGGACATGTTGAAAAAACGACAAGATTTACGTAATATAGCAATTATTGCCCACGTTGACCATGGTAAAACAACACTTGTTGACCAGTTATTACGTCAAGCGGGGACTTTCCGTGCGAACGAACACGTTGAAGAACGCGCAATGGATTCAAATGATCTAGAAAGAGAACGCGGTATTACAATTTTAGCGAAGAATACTGCGATTCACTATGAAGATAAACGAATTAACATTTTAGATACACCAGGTCACGCTGACTTCGGTGGAGAAGTAGAACGTATTATGAAAATGGTTGATGGCGTTTTACTTGTTGTTGACGCATATGAAGGTTGTATGCCACAAACACGATTTGTTTTAAAGAAAGCTCTTGAGCAAAACTTAACTCCAATCGTAGTTGTAAATAAAATTGACCGTGACTTCGCTCGTCCTGATGAAGTAGTTGATGAAGTAATCGACTTATTCATCGAACTTGGTGCAAACGAAGATCAATTAGAGTTCCCAGTTGTATTTGCATCAGCAATGAACGGAACAGCAAGCTTAGACTCAAACCCAGCAAATCAAGAAGAGAATATGAAATCATTATTTGATACAATTATTGAACATATTCCAGCACCAATTGATAACAGCGAAGAGCCACTTCAATTCCAAGTAGCACTTCTTGATTACAACGACTATGTTGGACGTATCGGGGTTGGACGCGTATTCCGCGGTACAATGAAGGTTGGACAACAAGTTGCATTAATGAAGGTTGACGGAACTGTAAAACAATTCCGCGTAACAAAATTATTTGGTTACATTGGATTAAAACGTCAAGAAATTGAAGAAGCAAAAGCTGGAGATTTAGTAGCTGTTTCTGGTATGGAAGACATTAACGTTGGTGAAACGGTATGTCCGGTTGAGCATGAAGATGCGTTACCATTATTACGTATTGATGAGCCAACACTACAAATGACGTTCCTTGTAAATAACAGCCCATTTGCAGGTCGTGAAGGTAAATACATTACATCTCGTAAAATTGAAGAGCGTCTTCGTTCACAATTAGAAACAGATGTAAGTTTACGTGTAGATAATACAGATTCTCCTGATGCGTGGATCGTATCTGGACGTGGGGAACTACATTTATCTATCTTAATCGAAAACATGCGTCGTGAAGGTTATGAGTTACAAGTATCTAAGCCAGAAGTAATCATTAAAGAAGTTGATGGCGTAAGATGTGAGCCTGTAGAGCGTGTACAAATCGATGTACCTGAAGAATACACTGGTTCTATTATGGAATCTATGGGTGCACGTAAAGGTGAAATGTTAGATATGGTGAATAACGGAAACGGTCAAGTTCGCCTTACTTTCATGGTTCCAGCACGTGGTTTAATTGGTTACACAACAGAATTCTTAACATTAACTCGTGGTTACGGTATTTTAAACCATACATTCGATTGCTACCAACCAGTACACGCTGGACAAGTTGGTGGACGTCGCCAAGGTGTTCTAGTTTCACTTGAAACAGGAAAAGCATCACAATACGGTATTATGCAAGTTGAAGACCGTGGTGTAATCTTCGTTGAACCAGGTACAGAAGTATATGCTGGTATGATCGTAGGAGAACACACTCGTGAGAACGACTTAACAGTTAACGTTGTGAAGATGAAACAACAAACTAACATTCGTTCTGCAACGAAAGATCAAACTTCAACAATGAAAAAACCACGCTTAATGACTTTAGAAGAGTCATTAGAGTACTTAAACGATGACGAGTTCTGTGAAGTAACTCCAGAATCAATTCGTTTACGTAAAAAGATTCTTGATAAGAGCGAACGTGAAAGAGCTGCTAAGAAAAAGAAATCTGTAGAAGCGTAAAAAAATAAAACAGTTACCTTAATTTTAAGGTAGCTGTTTTTTTGTGTTTATTTTTAGAATATTTACTCTTTTTTATGGACAGTATTTTTTTTGCGAGTTACTCTTGTATTAAGTACATAAATAAAATTGTATTGTGTGAGAAAGGGGGATGAATCATGTTAGAAAGAATGTCGTTTTTTGCGAAATTATGTAAAGTTGATGAAAATCCAGAACTAGGGATGTGGTTACTGTATGGCACCATTATTATATTAAGTGCACTTGTGTATAATTTAGGTTTTGCAAGAAAATTATCCATAATAAAAAATATAGTGATATATATATCGTTAGCGATTGGGTGTACAGTGTTAACTTTCTTTGCAGTTTTTTTACCTGTTGGAGAGGGGCTTGTTGTAGCAGCAATTGTACTTGGGATTTATAGGTTGCGATTACGTCAAGCAAGACAACAAAAAGCAGGATGAGGGGAGAAGTTTTATGCGTTCAGTACAAGATGCGTTATATAATTGGTTAACAATTAAAACAGTTGCCGAAGCACGTCCGGATGATAGTGCTGCAAAAGAAACGTATTTGTTATTTCAAAATATGATATATGTAGAACACAAATTGAGGAATGTGGAAGTTAAAAAGAACGAGGAAATGTATTTGATTACATATGAAATAAATGGAGAAAGAAAATTTGCAAGGTTTCCATTAGAAGCTATTGATTGTTTCTTGGATCAGATGAATCGTGAGCCTGAAAAATATAAATAAGTCCTTTATCAATATGATAAAGGACTTATTTATATATTACCAATCGTCTTCGACTTTTTTATCACGATATAATCGGAAATTACCACTTGCATGACGTTCCATCGTACGTTCTGCAATTCGTTCCGAACATTCCATGCACATATATGTATGAATAGGGCGATTACGCAGTTTTTTTGCCATAGGATTTTCATCATCTAACATATCTTTTTTATCACAAATCATACATTTGACTCTCATTTCGTCACCTCAATACGAATTCTATCAGTATAAGTATATCATGGAAGTGTAATATTTTTGAATAATAGTGGGAAAAAATAATATTTTCGCAATTCAAAAAATAGGTTATGATAAGGATATATGAAGTATATTTGGAGGTGGAAATATGGCGAATGTAGTAGAGCCTACATTAACAGATGATTTAGTACAAACGTTGCGTAAAGAGTGTATTGTTATGGTAGCAACAACAGATTTTGAAAAACAAGTTCCTAACGTAAGTGCTATTTCTTGGGTGTATGCATTGAGTAAAACTAGTATTCGATTTGCAGTAGATCAACGCTCACGTATTGTGGAAAATATAAGACATAGTACTGGAGTGGTATTGACTATAATGGCGAATGAATCCGTATTTTCCATAAGTGGTACAGGTGAAATTTTGACTGATAGAATGGAAAGCATTCCTCTAAAATTAACTGTAATAGAAGTAAAGGTGCAAGAAGTACGTGATGTTATGTTTTATGGTGCGAAACTTGCAATTGAACCAACATATGAAAAAACATATGATCTTCGTGCAGCAAAAAAGCTCGATAACCAAGTGTTAACAGGAATGAAAGAATTATAAATGTGATAAATAAGAAAGTCAGGTATTAACTTTTGTAATCAGTTATTGTGATTTTATGTTAATAATTATAATTAAAAGTAATATATTGAATAGAAATGAATAAAAAATAAATAAAAGGTTTAATAGCTATAAATTTCGATTCTACCTCGTTTATACGGTACATATAATTATAACAATGGTTCGTCCATATTGTATGGATGAAACCCTTGTTCTACAAATTTAAAAGTGGAGTCAGGGGGTAACAGGTTGGATAAAATTTATGTGTTAGATACGAATGTACTTTTGCAGGATCCTTTATCTATTTTTTCATTTGAAACCAATGAAGTAGTGATTCCAGCAGTTGTATTAGAAGAGGTTGATTCGAAAAAACGTTATATGGATGAAGTAGGACGAAACGCTCGTTATGTATCTAAGTTAATAGACAAATTTCGTGAAATAGGAAAGCTGCATGAAAGTATTCCGCTAGAAAACGGCGGTACATTTCGTATTGAATTAAATCATCGTTCGTTTGTCCAACTACAAGATATTTTTGTAGAAAAAACAAATGATAATCGAATTTTAGCTGTAGCAAAAAATCTATCGTTAGAAGAACAAGAAAAAGAGGACGGGAAGTCTGTTATTTTAGTAAGTAAAGACGTACTCGTAAGGGTTAAAGCGGATGCAATAGGTTTAAAGGCGGAAGATTATTTAAGTGATCGCGTCATTGAAGTAGATAATATATACTCAGGATTTTTAGAAGGATATATATCAAAAGAACAATTGGATTATTTTTATGAAAAAGGCGAATTGCCTTTATCCGAAATTGCAAATCATCCTTTTTATCCAAATCAGTTTGTAGTAATGAAAGACGCATTAGGTGGATCAAGTTCAGCACTTGGTATTGTGGATCACTTAGGTAAGAAGGTAAAGAAACTTATTTTTCACAATGAACAAGTATGGGGAATACGACCACGAAATGTGCAGCAAATTATGGGATTGGAATTGTTGCTTCGTGAAGATATTCCATTAGTCACGCTAACAGGGAAAGCTGGTACAGGAAAGACATTACTAGCTTTGGCTTCGGGGCTCATGCAAACGGAAGATTTAGGGTTATACAAAAAACTACTCGTTGCACGGCCAATTGTTCCAGTTGGGAAAGATATTGGTTATTTACCGGGAGAAAAAGAAGAAAAGTTAAGACCGTGGATGCAACCGATTTTTGATAATCTAGAGTATTTATTTAATACGAAAAAACCAGGAGAGTTAGATGCTATTTTAGCTGGAATGGGTTCGATAGAAGTAGAAGCTCTTACGTATATACGCGGGAGAAGTATTCCAGATCAGTTCATTATAATTGATGAAGCACAAAATCTAACGAAGCATGAAGTGAAAACGATACTAACAAGGGTAGGAGAAAAAAGTAAAATCGTATTAATGGGAGATCCTCAGCAAATTGATCATCCGTATTTGGATGAGTATAATAATGGTTTAACATATGTTGTAGAGAAGTTTAAAGAGCAACGTATTAGTGGTCATGTGAAATTTGTAAAAGGGGAGCGATCTAATTTAGCTCAACTAGCAGCAGATTTATTATAAAAAGGAGTGAGCTGAAGCTCACTCCTTTTCTTTAAATAATTGTAAATTTACGGATGTTACGGATTGGATTTTGTCTATTAGATCCATCATTGTAATATAAATGAACAGGTCCGTCTTCTTTTAATGGTTTTCCGTCTTTCGAAAAACCAAGAATAGCATTTTTGACTGTTTCTAATGGAAGCGTTATTGTATCATCTACTGTTTCAATCTCGACTTGCGTAGCATCATCTGAAATTTCGGCGTTAGCAAGAAAAGGTTGAAATGGTATACCGAACGTTCCAGTAATTAGCTGTTCTTTTTTATATTTCTTTACACTTTGTTGTATCGGCGGGAAAGCAGCACCATCACGGATTTCGCGATCCCAATGTTCTGAAGTGTTTTTTAAGTAAGCTTCTAGTTCTGAAGTGTTTTCTCTCGTTTCATCAAAGTAAGTTGTCAAATCTACTTTTCGATCATCAAAGATCCAAACGGTTGGATCGATAGTGATTGGAAAACGAACTTTTCCATTAATAAATAAAATTTCGCTCATTGTTGTTCCCCCATTTGTGTTATACTCCCACTTTTCAGTATAATAGTATTAGGCACTATTGTCACAAAAAATGTTTCTATTGCAATTTATTAAAACTATCGCTAATATTAATAGATAGGAGAGAGTAGGACGGAAACGGAGGGAATCAATTTGGCGTCTGAGACAGTATCAAATCATCAGGAAAAGGCACTAGCCCTTCTACAAGCGGATGCGGAGAAGATTTTAAGACTTATTAAGGTGCAAATGGACCATCTTACAATGCCGCAATGTCCATTATATGAAGAAGTGTTAGACACACAAATGTTTGGACTATCCCGCGAAGTCGATTTTGCAGTTCGCCTTGGTCTTATTGCAGAAGAACAAGGGAAGGCAATGTTAGGAGAGCTTGAACGTGAGTTATCTGCACTTCATGAAGCATTTACAAACAAACAACAATAACGGGTTCAAATAAGGGGGCTCAAACTGAAAAAGTTTGAGCTTTTTATTTGTATAATAAAGCAGGAAGAATCAATGTACATATGGAATACAACAATAATTAAATTGAAACAGAGAGAGGAAATGAAATGAAAAGAGTATGGAAATCAATGGATTATTCATTATTACTTCCTCTTGTTATCTTATGTGTGCTGGGAGTTATAATGGTATATAGTTCTAGTTCCATTGTTGCGATTTCGAGGTTTGATAAACCAGCAAATTTCTTTTTTAAAAGACAATTGATTACTTTAGCCGCTGGGACAATAGTATTAATAATTCTTGCTATTATTCCATATAAAGTGTGGAGAAAACGAATCTTTTTATTGGGGAGTTATGGAATTAGTGTAGCATTATTAGCAGCAGCTGCCTTTTTTGCTAAAGCAGTAAATGGTGCAAATGGATGGATATTTGGAATACAGCCTGCGGAATTTGTTAAGATAACAGTTATTCTCGTATTGGCTCATTTCTTTGCGAAGAGGCAAGAAACGAATACGTCTGTTTTTAAAGGGTCAGGACCAGTACTTTTGGGTGTTGGTTTAATCATGTTTTTAATTTTAAAGCAAAATGACTTAGGTACCGATATGTTAATTGCGGGAACAGTAGGAATTATGTTTCTTTGTTCAGGAGTTAATGTTAATTTGTGGATAAAGAGATTCTTGTTAACGTCTATAGTATGGGCTCCGGCGTTGTATTTCCTTGGGAGTTATAAATTAAGTCAGTACCAAAAAGCACGGTTTTCCGTTTTTCTTGATCCATTTAGCGATCCACAAAAGGATGGATTTCAATTAATAAATTCGTTTATTGGAATTGCTTCGGGAGGGCTAAATGGTAGAGGATTAGGAAATAGTGTACAAAAGTATGGTTACTTACCAGAGCCGCAAACAGATTTTATTATGGCAATTATATCAGAAGAACTTGGTTTTATAGGTGTAGCGATCATTTTGATTTGTTTATTGCTTATAATTATTCGGGCATTTAGAGTTGCACAAAAGTGTAAAGATCCATTTGGAAGTTTAATAGCTATCGGAATTGCAAGTTTGTTTGGAGTCCAAACATTTGTTAATGTCGGTGGTATGTCCGGATTAATACCACTTACGGGAGTTCCTTTACCGTTTGTTAGTTATGGCGGGAGTTCCTTATTAGCTAATCTACTCGCGATGGGGCTATTATTGAATATTGCTAGTCATGTAAAACGACAAGAGAAACAACAGAACGAGACAGTTAAAGAAAGAGAACAAGATGGACCACGTCTTGTAGTTGTAAAATAAAAACACATTGTGCTTTAGAGCGCGATGTGTTTTTTTATTTTTAAGACAAGTTAAATGTGATGTATTAATTGACTTTGATATCAAAAGATATATCACATTTAATTTAATGTGATATACAATTAAGTTGTTAGAAAAGGAAGAGGTATGCTATACTATTTTTGTGAAACAAATTGTACAGAAAACTTATCATTTGTTAAAAAATAAGGTATGATGGATAAAAATAAAGTGAAGCTTTCTAAGTATAATATAATGTAGAAAGTGAAGAACTTCACGCTCTTTAGGGTGTGTACATATTTTATCTCTAGAGTGGTAGGAAAGTAGAGGGGGAAAATCATGACAAAGCTGCAACGTATTCAAAAAGTATTGGTAGCTAACCGTGGAGAGATTGCAATTCGTGTGTTTCGAGCTTGTTCGGAACTGGGATTAAAAACAGTTGCAATCTATTCTAAAGAGGATAGTGGTTCTTATCATCGTTATAAAGCCGATGAATCCTATTTAGTTGGGGAAGGAAAAAAGCCAATTGATGCTTATCTAGATATTGAAGGCATTATTGAGATTGCGAAAAGTAATCATGTAGATGCAATCCACCCTGGATATGGTTTCTTGTCAGAAAATATTCAATTCGCAAAACGTTGTGAAGAAGAAGGGATTATCTTTATCGGCCCAAAAAGTAAGCATTTAGATATGTTTGGAGATAAAGTAAAAGCAAGAACACAAGCGCAGCTAGCACAAATTCCAGTTATTCCTGGTAGTGATGGGCCAGTAGATTCATTAGAAGAAGTCAAAGAATTTGCTGAAAAGTATGATTACCCGATTATTATTAAAGCTTCCCTTGGCGGTGGCGGTCGTGGTATGCGTATTGTACGTAATAGTGAAGAATTAAGAGAATCGTATAATCGAGCGAAGTCAGAAGCAAAAGCAGCCTTTGGTAATGATGAAGTATACGTAGAAAAATTCGTTGAAAAACCTAAACATATAGAAGTTCAAATTTTAGCAGATGAAGAGGGCAATGTTGTTCATTTATACGAGCGAGACTGTTCTGTACAACGTCGTCATCAAAAAGTAGTAGAAATTGCACCTAGTGTGTCGCTTTCAGATGATTTGCGTCAGAGTATTTGTGATGCTGCTGTGAAATTAACAAAAAATGTAAATTATTTAAACGCAGGGACAGTTGAATTTCTTGTAAAAGATGATAATTTCTATTTCATTGAAGTAAATCCGCGTGTTCAAGTAGAACATACAATTACAGAAATGATTACAGGAGTCGATATCGTTCAATCACAAATTTTAATAGCTGATGGACATGCGTTACATAGCAAATTGGTGGGTGTTCCAAAGCAAGAGGAAGTTGTTGTACATGGATTTGCAATACAATCTCGTGTAACGACTGAGGATCCACTAAATAATTTCATGCCGGATACAGGAAAAATTATGGCATATCGATCAGGTGGTGGCTTCGGGGTTCGTCTTGATACAGGTAATAGTTTCCAAGGTGCTGTTATTACACCGTACTATGACTCTTTACTTGTAAAAGTTACAACATGGGCACTTACTTTTGAACAAGCTGCTGCAAAAATGGAACGTAACTTAAAAGAATTCCGTATTCGTGGTATTAAAACTAATATTCCATTCCTAGAGAATGTAGTAAAACATAAAAACTTCTTATCAGGGGAATATGACACTTCATTTATCGATGCGTCACCTGAACTATTCTTGTTCCCGAAACGTAAAGACCGCGGAACGAAAATGTTAAATTACATTGGGACAGTAACAGTAAATGGCTTCCCGGGAGTAGGGAAAAAAGAGAAACCAATTTTCCCAGATGCTCGTATACCGAATGTATTACACTCAGAGTCAATCCAAAATGGAACGAAACAAATTTTGGATGAGCGTGGAGCAGACGGATTAGTAAAATGGGTACAAGATCAAAAACGTGTACTTTTAACGGATACAACATTCCGTGATGCGCATCAGTCATTACTTGCAACGCGTATTCGTACAAAAGATTTACATCACATTGCAGAGCCGACAGCGAGAATGTTACCGAACTTATTCTCAGCGGAAATGTGGGGCGGTGCAACGTTTGATGTTGCGTATCGTTTCTTAAAAGAAGATCCTTGGGAACGATTACTAGATCTTCGTGAAAAAATGCCAAATGTTTTATTCCAAATGTTACTTCGTTCTTCAAACGCAGTTGGTTACAAAAACTATCCGGATAATTTAATTCAAAAGTTTGTGGAGTGTTCTGCTCAAGCTGGAATTGATGTGTTCCGTATTTTTGATAGCTTAAACTGGGTAGAAGGTATGAGAGTTGCGATTGATGCTGTACGAGATACTGGTAAAATTGCAGAAGCAACTATGTGTTACACAGGGGATATTCATGATCCATTGCGTAGTAAATATGATTTAAATTACTATAAAAATTTAGCAAAAGAATTAGAAGCATCAGGAGCCCACATTTTAGGTATTAAAGATATGGCGGGCTTACTAAAACCAAACGCAGCATATGATTTAGTTTCAGCATTAAAAGAGACGGTATCGATTCCGATTCACCTGCACACACACGATACGAGTGGAAATGGGATATTAACGTATACGAAAGCAATTGAAGCAGGTGTTGATATCGTCGATGTAGCAGTAAGTTCTATGGCTGGTCAAACGTCACAACCAAGTGCGAACACGCTATACTATGCGTTAGGCGGAAACGAAAGACAGCCAGATGTTAATATAGATTCATTAGAAAAACTATCTCATTATTGGGAAGATGTACGTAAATACTACGCACCGTTTGAAAGCGGTATGAATGCTCCTCATACAGAGGTATATATGCACGAAATGCCAGGCGGACAGTATAGTAATTTACAACAACAAGCGAAAGCGGTTGGCTTAGGAGATCGTTTCGATGAAGTAAAAGTAATGTACCGCCGTGTGAATGACATGTTTGGTGATATTGTTAAAGTAACGCCATCATCTAAAGTTGTCGGTGATATGGCATTATTCATGGTTCAAAATCACTTAACAGAACAAGATGTTTTAGAGCGTGGACATTCTATGGATTTCCCAGGATCTGTTGTTGAAATGTTCTCTGGAGACTTAGGACAACCGTATGGTGGTTTCCCGAAAAAGTTACAAGAAATTATTTTAAAAGGGAAAGAACCATTAACAGTAAGACCAGGTGAATTATTAGAACCAGTAGATTTCGACGCGTTAAAAGAAGAGCTATTCCATAAACTTGGACGCGAAGTGACGATTTTTGATGTAGTGGCATATGCATTATATCCAAAAGTATTTATGGATTACGAAAAAGTTGCTGAGATTTATGGGAATGTATCTGTGCTTGATACACCGACATTCTTCTATGGTATGAGACTTGGTGAAGAAATCGATGTGGAAATTGAACAAGGTAAAACATTGATGGTTAAACTAGTATCAATCGGAGAGCCTCAGCCAGATGGAAATCGTGTTCTTTACTTGGAGTTTAACGGTCAACCACGTGAGATTGTTGTGAAAGACGAAAGTGTGAAAGCAACAGTTGCACAACGTGTGAAAGGAAACCGTGAAAATCCAAACCACATTAGCGCAACAATGCCAGGAACGGTTATTAAAGTAGTTGTAAAAGAAGGCGATGAAGTGAAAAAAGGCGATTCTATGGCAATTACAGAAGCGATGAAAATGGAAACGACAGTTCAAGCGCCGTTCAATGGTAAAGTGAAAAAAGTATATGTTAACGATGGAGATGCAATTCAAACGGGTGACTTACTCATTGAATTAGATCACTAAAATAAAAAAGAGTTGTGGAAACACAGCTCTTTTTTATTACGAAAAAATACCTTGCCAATTCGGCAAGGTATTTTCATTTATTTTGTTTGTTTAGAAGTTGATGCAGCTTCTTTTGCATTCACTTTACTTCTTGTACCTAACATAACTAAATAGCATAGTACAGCAAACAAGCAAGAAATGAATAGGGAATGTAATAATGCCATTGATAAACTAGCATTTGTAAATACGACTAAAATTCCTACTATAGCTTGAAGTGTAACAAGGATAAATGAGATGATCCATCCCCAGTATACGACAGGTTGCTGTTTGTAATGGCGGATAGCGAGAATCATCGCGTATAGTATCCAAGCGAAAATTAACATCGCTGCAACTCTATGGCCCATTTGAACCCATTCATGTAGTTGAGTTGGCATAGGTCTGTTTTTGCTACATAAAGGAAAGTCTGGACAGGCTAAGCTAGCTCGTTCGTGACGTACTAAAGCCCCTGTGTAGACGACAATATAACTGTAAATTGTTACACCATAAATATGAAATTTCATTTTTTTGTCCATAATAAGTGAACGTGCATCAAATTTTTGGTCAATTTCAAAGATAAGACACGTTAATAAAATGACAGAAGCAAATGAAATTAAGGAGATACCGAAATGGATAGCAAGTACAGCTGGCATTTGTCCCCAAACAACCGCTGCGGCTCCCATTAATGCTTGTGCAACTAAAAATACGAAGGATAAAATTGCTAACGTTTTTGTTTCGCGCACATGTTTATAATATTTCCAGGACAAAATACAAAGGAGAGTAACAAAAATTCCTGCTGATCCTGATGTAAGGCGATGACTTAGTTCTATAATAGTTTCCATTGATAAATTAGATGGAACAAATTCACCGTTACAAAGTGGCCATGACTTACCGCATCCTTGGCCAGATCCTGTTTTTGTAACTAAGGCGCCTCCTAATAAAACTATTAATAAATCAAGACTCGTAATGACTGCTAACCATTTAATAAAGCGTTGCAATCTCTTTCACCATCTTTCTGCTATGAAGTTATTGCGAAATATTTTCATTCCATTATGTATAGAATAAAACGCGCTAGTTCCTATGATATATAAAAAATAATAAAATAGCAAAGAAATGGAGGAGGAAGACAGGGGAGAGAAAACGGGTGTGGAAATAAGATTTACAAGGAAATTTTTAGGTGAAAAATAGGCTATTTTGAAAAGAAATGGGGAGAATACGTGTTAAATATGACAAAAAAGTTTATTATAGAAGGTAACATCATGTTATGATATGGATAAGTAAGAATTAAGTTTTTTATATTCGACACAAAAAGTTCATGTTTTCTTCACAAAATGTTCGGGAAATATGATTTAATATATTGGAGTATGGGCGTAGATTAGTAGTAGAATGGGTTAACAATGTTTCTACTGTAATAATATTGCTATATAGAAGCGAAATATTTCATTTGAAATAGGCGCAAAAAGAAAGATGAAAGTTTTAAGAGGGGGTTAAAGTGATGAACCATGCAACAAGTGAGCTGCATGATGAGTCTGCTGTTACAAGTGTACCGGAAACAACTCGGATACAAGATTTAAAAGCACTCGTTAAAATGGGGATTGTAAACTCAAATACACTTACTGTATTTACAGGATTTTGGTTGGCATTACACTTTAATGGATTAAGTGTAATGGACAATTTGGATAAGTTATTCTTTACAATCGTTGGTTCTGGATTAGTTATGGCAGGGGTATGTTGTTTAAACAACTACATTGATCGAGACATCGATCCATTAATGGAAAGAACAAAGACACGTCCAACGGTTACTGGAAAGTATAAACCAGGATTTGCACTTACATTTGGACTAGTCATATTACTTCTTGGTTTTGTATTTTTATTATTAACAACACCAATGGCAGTCTTAATGGGATTTATTGGTGCTTTCACATATGTTGTTCTATATAGTTTATGGACAAAAAGAAAGTATACACTAAATACTGTTGTAGGTAGTATATCCGGTGCAGTTCCACCTTTAATTGGATGGGCAGCAATCGATCCATCTTTAGGCCATCCAATTGCTTGGATGTTATTTTTAATTATGTTTATTTGGCAAATCCCACATTTCCTTGCATTAGCAATGAAACGTGTTGATGAATATCGAAATGCAGGAATTCCAATGCTTCCTGTAGTTCATGGATTTGAAATTACGAAACGCCAAATTATGATTTGGACAGTATGTTTATTACCACTACCATTTTATATGAGTGGACTAGGGATAACATTTATGGTAATTGCAACACTGCTTAACATCGGATGGATCGTTTTAGGATTTTATGGCTTCCGTAAGAAAGATGACATCAAATGGTCTGTGCAAATGTTTGTTTATTCCCTAAATTATTTAACAATCTTATTTGTATCAATGATTGTAGTTACATTCTTCTAAGACAACGACATAATTGGATTTCTTTACGTTGAGATTTACTTTACTTAACTATAAAGTACAATCTAATTCACAAGGAAAGTGGGGGTTGTTTGTATGAAGAAACAGTGGCGACTGCTTTCGTTCGTTTCACTGCTGGCTTTACTGTTAGGGGGATGCGGTAAAGCCTTTCAATCTACTTTAATTCCGCAAGGAGAAGTAGCAAAAATGCAATATGATCTGCTCTTACTAGCAAGTGCAATCATGGTAGGAGTAGTACTAGTAGTTACTATTATTTTCTTATATGTAATTGTGCGTTTCCGACAAAAGAAAGGTCAGGAAGATTATATTCCGGAGCAAGTTGAAGGGAATCACAAACTAGAAATTATATGGACAGTTATTCCGATTATTCTTTTGCTAATCTTAGCTGTTCCGACGGTTACATATACATTCAAACTTGCTGATGTAAGTGCGATGGAGAAAAAGAATATTGATAAAGATACTATCGTTGTTGATGTAACAGCGAATCTTTATTGGTGGGAATTTTCTTATAAATCAGAAAAGATAGTAACTTCTCAAGATTTAGTCATCCCCACAGGTAAGAAAGTGTATTTGAATTTGAAGGGTGCCGATATTAAACATTCGTTTTGGGTTCCATCTTTAGCTGGGAAAATGGATACAAATACAGACAATGTGAACAAAATGTGGTTAAAGGCAGATAAATCGGGCACTTATAATGGTTTTTGTACAGAATTTTGCGGCCCATCACATTCTTTAATGCAATTCAAAGTGAAAGCTTTAGATGAAAGCGAGTACAAAAAATGGCTTGCTGATATGAAGAAAATTGATGGGAAGAAAGAAGTAGCTTCAACAAAGGCGCAAGAGGGCCAAGAAATATTTAATAAAAGCTGTATTGGTTGTCACGCAGTTGGATCTAATGATAGTAGACCACCTTCCGCTCGTATCGCACCAAACTTAGCAAACTTTGCGGATCGCGATACAGTTGCCGGCATTGCTGAAAACAATGAAGAAAACTTAAAAAAATGGCTGAAAGATCCCGAAAATATGAAACCAGGAAATAAAATGACTGGTAAATATGGCAACTTAACAGACGATCAAATTGATGCATTAAATGCATACTTACAAACGTTAAAAGTTGAAAAGTAAAGAGGGATTATTCGCGAAGGGGAGGTTGAAAACGTGAGTTCTGTAGCAAAAAAACAGGGGATGGGTGCTGTCATATGGGATTATTTAACGACAGTAGACCATAAAAAGATTGCCATTCTCTATTTAATTGCAGGTGGATTGTTTTTTGTAATAGGCGGAATAGAAGCTCTATTTATTCGCCTTCAATTAGCGATTCCTAACAACGCTTTTCTTGTTGGGGATGCTTATAATCAAGTATTAACTATGCACGGTACAACAATGATTTTCCTCGCAGCTATGCCACTCGTGTTTGCATTTATGAACGCCGCTGTACCGCTTCAAATTGGTGCACGTGATGTAGCGTTCCCGTTTTTGAATTCACTCGGATTTTGGTTATTTTTCTTTGGTGGAGTATTTTTAAATTTAAGTTGGTTTTTAGGTGGAGCACCTGATGCAGGATGGACATCTTATGCATCTTTAGCTTTAGCCTCTAAAGGCCATGGTGTTGATTTTTATGTACTTGGCTTGCAAATCTCTGGTATTGGTACATTAATTGGAGGTATTAACTTCCTTGTAACCATTATTAATATGCGTGCGCCAGGGATGACGTATATGCGTATGCCGATGTTTACATGGACGACATTTGTAACATCTTCGTTAATATTATTTGCTTTTCCACCGTTAACTGTAGGATTAGGACTTTTAATGTTAGACCGTTTATTTGGAACAAGTTTCTTTAATCCAGCACTGGGCGGGAATACAATTATATGGGAGCATTTATTCTGGATTTTCGGTCATCCAGAAGTATACATTCTTATACTCCCAGCTTTCGGAATATTCTCAGAAATCTTCGCGACGTTTTCGAAAAAACGATTATTTGGTTATTCGTCAATGGTGTTTGCGACAGTGTTAATTGGATTTTTAGGATTTATGGTATGGGCGCATCATATGTTTACTGTTGGACTTGGTCCAGTTGCCAATGCTATTTTCTCAGTTGCAACAATGGCGATTGCGGTTCCGACTGGTATTAAAATATTCAACTGGCTCTTTACGATGTGGGGCGGAAGTATTCGTTTTACGACACCGATGATGTGGGCAGTAGCTTTCATTCCATCATTCGTAATGGGTGGAGTTACAGGTGTTATGCTAGCATCTGCACCAGCTGATTATCAATTTCATGATAACTATTTCGTAGTAGCGCACTTTCATTATGTAATTGTCGGCGGTGTTGTATTTGGTTTACTTGCAGGAGCTCACTATTATTGGCCACTGATGTTTAATAAAGTATTAAATGAAACGTTAGGGAAAATAACATTTTGGTTGTTCTTTATCGGTTTCCATTTAACGTTCTTCATTCAGCATTTCCTTGGGTTAATTGGTATGCCGCGTCGTTACTACACATATCTTGAAGGTCAAGGGTTGGAAATGGGAAATATGATTAGTTCTATTGGAGCGGTGTTTATGGCTCTTGGAACGATTGTGCTTCTATTCAATGTAATTAAAACAACAGTATCAAAAGAAAAAGCTGGTCGTGATCCATGGGATGCACGTACGCTAGAATGGACAATGCCAGCACCTACACCGGAATATAACTTTAAACAATTACCATTTGTTCGCGGATTAGATCCGTTTTGGATTGAAAAACGTGAAGGGAATAAAGAGATGACAGCGGCGGAACCAGTTGGTGATATTCATATGCCAAATCCATCATTTTCACCATTTATCATTTCTTTCGGATTGTTTATAGCGGCATTTGGTGCAATGTATATGCAGGGTGGAAAAGATAAGTTTTGGTTATTAGTAGCAATTATTGGTTTAATCATTACGTTTGGTGCAATGTTCCTACGTTCAGTAATCGATGATCATGGATATCATATTCATAAGGAAGATTTAGAAGATAAGGGGGGCAAGGCATAATGCATGTAGATGAAAAATTAACGAATGAAACATTTCCAGCAGAGCCTGAAAAAGCAACCCTTGAGGGGAAAAATAAGTTTGTTGGTTTTTGGTTATTTCTTGGAGGCGAAACAGTATTGTTCGCTTCCTTATTTGGCACATATTTAGCGTTAAAAAATTCTACAAATGGCGGACCAACATCTCAAGAGATGTTCCAAATGCCACTCGTTTTCATTATGACGATGCTTTTATTAACGAGTAGCTTAACGAGCGTATATGCGATGTATCATATGAAAAACTTTAATTTTAAGAAAATGCAGCTTTGGCTACTGGTAACAGTGCTACTAGGATTAGGGTTTTTAGGGTTTGAGATATATGAGTTTTATCATTATACGCATGAATTTAAGCATACTATGAGAAGTAGTGCATTTGGTTCCGCGTTTTATGCTCTTGTTGGTACACATGGACTCCACGTATTGTTTGGGTTGTGTTGGATTTTAACATTAATCTTTAGAAATGCGAAGAGAGGTCTAAATTTATACAATGCACCGAAGTTTTATGTTGCATCGATTTATTGGCACTTTATTGACGTAGTTTGGGTGTTTATTTTCACTGTAGTATATTTAATGGGAATGGTGGGATAAACAATGGCGATAAAGCAAACGAATAATCCTAAAGTTGATCTTGTTTATCGGAAAAGAAAAAGTGCGGAGGAAATGAAGCATCAAGTTATTACATTTGCATTAATGATATTTTTAACATTAGTTGCATTTGTAGCAGTAGCATATCCGAAAACTTTCAGCCCGACTTTCTCAGTACCATTTATTTTACTATTAGCGGTGGTACAAGTAATTTTTCAATTGTACTATTTTATGCATATGAGTCATAAAGGTCATGAAGCAGCGAGTTTCTTTCTTTATTCTGGTCTGTTAATCGGGTTAATTACAATTTTAGCTTTTATGACAATTGTGTGGATTTGAAAAGTGAAGAATAAGGGAGCTTGTGTTGTCGCAGCTCCCTCTTCATATTATGTGAAAGGATAACCTTAAGAAGGTAGGTGTGACAATGAGTAACTTGTGGATATTTGGTTTTCAAGCGCTATGGAGTCCAATCTTTTTATTATTTATGCTTTCGATCCTCATTGGATATTTTTTAATTATTGGGCCATATAGAATGCGATTTGAACATGCGACGAAGGTAAGTAAGAAGCAAGTTTTTTATTTTACGACCGGGATTGTTCTTTTGTATTTTGTAAAGGGAGGGCCTATTGATTTAATTGGTCATATTATATTTAGTGCGCATATGTTTGAAATGGCAGTCATGTATATTGCCGTTCCGCCATTGTTGTTGCTTGGTATACCAGTTTGGTTATATCGTTATATTACTTCTTTTAAGTTCGTTCAAATTATATTAAAGATATTTGCTAAGCCGCTTATTGCATTGTTTGTATTTAATGGCCTGTTTTCTTTTTATCATTTACCAGTTGTTTTTGATACAGTAAAACAAAGTCAAATTGCTCATCCTATCTGTCTCGCTATATTGTTCTTTACGGCAATCATGATGTGGTGGCCGATGCTAAATCCATTACCAGAATATCAAACGTTAAGTGATATAAAGAAACTTGGTTATATGTTTGCTAACGGTATATTATTAACGCCAGCTTGCGCGTTAATAATTTTTGCGACGGCGCCGTTGTTTGCAACGTATACGGATCCGGCTGCTTGGATGAAGGCGATGGAACTATGTGTACCAGCGGGAACTTTATCTGATTTAAATATAACTGGACCAGAATTTTTACACTGGATGCCGGTCGTACAAGACCAACAAACAGGGGGCATCATTATGAAAATTGTCCAGGAAATAGTGTACGGTACAATTATTGGTTATGTGTTCTTTCGATGGGCGCGTCGAGAGCGTGAAAAGGATAAAGAGCAGTTACAACAATTGCCGCCGTATTTACAAACGAAATAAAAGTGAGTGCATCATATTGATGCACTCACTTTTATTTTACTCAATGATTTGGAATTCTTTTAACTCTTTTTCGACATTTTGTAGGAGTTGTTCGCTTTTTTGAAGTACATTTGTTGGAAAAACTTCACCATCACCATATTCAACGCCATGAGGATAATAGTGTTTACCTAATAAGGGAGGTAGTAGCTTTATTTCAGCGTGTCTACTACCAATGTCACCTTCAACAGCTAAACCTTGTACACGTAAATAATAAACATCGTTTAATATTTCGAATTTATAATCGTATGTAACTCGTTCATAATCCCATTGTCCAGCAAGTACAAAATGGTTCTTTTCCATAATCTCTGTTAATAGTGTTAAATCAACGACTGCCCCATTAAATTTCGTATTTGTAAATTGCATATAATACCTCCTTTTTTCATGTTACATCATTATTTTTATAATAGTATGAATAGTAAGAAAGTGCAATTCATATTGAGAGAAAAGGGATAATCCAGACTTTTTTTGCGAAAATATGATATAGTGAAAAGAGTACGGTACACACAAAAAGGAAAGAAAAGGATTTGTGTATATCTCAATTTTATGTTTTCTGCAGGAGGTATATCGATTGAAGAAATTATTGCGTATCGTAATGATTACAATTTTAATTTTAGCTGTTGATTTATATGGGAAATTGCTCGTTTCGCAATATATATTAACCCCATCTCAATCAAAGCAAGAAAATAAAATTGTGAAAAAGAAAAAACAAGTAAATGAAGACTCTTCCGATACTGTTTTAAATATGATTGGTGGGGACTCTGAAAATTTATTAGCAAAATGGGGCGAACCTTCTCGAATAGAGCCATCTGCTTATGGATATGAATGGTGGGTATACAATCAAGATTTAGCTCAGTATGTTCAATTTGGGGTTGCTGAACGTAAAGTTGTAACAGCGTATGTCGCTGGTGAGCAAGTTAAGGTGCCACCTTATTATATAAATGAAAAGTATGAAGATGTGTATAAAAAGAATCCACTCTCACATGAGATTTCATTAAAAAGAGGGAAGAATAGTTATCAATTTGAGTTATCTGATACCGAAGTGATGGAGCAACCATTAATACCTGTAGAGGATGGCTGGGCACAATTATATTTTGATCATTTTACGCATGAGCTTGTTGGTGTTCGTTATATGGATGACGAAACGTTATTACGTCAAAGACCGTATCAGCTCGTTTATTCAGGTGAATTACTAGCAGAACAACCATTAACTCCAGATAAAATGAAACAAATAGAGAATGGGAATATGCAACAAATTTTTGATTTAACAAATATTATTCGAAGTCGTCATAATTTACCGTTATTAGCTTGGGATCAACAAACGGCAGAGGTGGCAATCGGTCATAGTAAAGATATGAAGGATAATAATTACTTTTCACACGATTCACCTACATTAGGTACGTTAGGAGATCGTTTGCAGCGCGGGAAAGTAGGATTCCAACTTGCGGGTGAAAACATAGCGGCGCAACATAGTGATGGAGTTGCGGCATTGCAAGGTTGGTTAAATAGTGAGGGACATCGAAAGAATTTATTGAATGAACAATTTACAGGATTAGGTGTAGGAGTATACGATAAGTTTTATACACAAAATTTTATTCGGAAATAAAGTGAAACTGTAACTTGTGGATGGGAATCTTACCCTATGCAAATAGTAGGATAAAAAGGTGCATGAATCGTCTAAAAATAGGCGAACCATGTGCCTTTTTTTTCTTACTATATAGTAGGTAGATATACATGAAGAGGTGAGGATTATGCCAACAACAAAAGGACCGTTACATCCATCGGTTCAACAGTTTAAAGAGTTTGTAAACCATCACCCTAAAATGGTTCATGAAGTTCGAAGTGGTCATAAAACTTGGCAACAGTTTTATGAGGAATGGTACTTACTTGGTGAAGAAGATCCGATATGGGCAACTTTTAGACCTGATGGAGCGCCTCCTTTTTCTTCGGTAAAAGAAAATAAAAAAGAAAAAGATAATCGAACTGAAGAGGAAAAAACTGCTGATGTGATGGGACAAATGCTTTCTTTCTTTAAAAAGCTAGATGTGGAACAAATGCAACATCATTTAGCTAATGTGACGAGTGCTATTGGTAGTGTGCAACAAGTTTTTCAACAATTTCAAGGGAAACGCACGCAGCAAGAAGAGAGTACTTCAGAAAATAATCCATTTTTCTTTCAGAAGGATTAGGGGGAAAGCGGATGAGAGCAGAAATTATGGAGTTTATAAAAGCGGATGAGGATTTATCTCGCTACATTAGGGAGCAACCTTACTGGTATAGAAAGCTAACGAGAAATCCTGAAGAAAAAGAGGCATTTGAGTTAGCGGCTATGCAACATTTCAAAAAAACGATACCAGATAAAGTTGAGAAGTTTCAAAATCAATTGGCGGTTGCTTCCATTATGATTGATATGTTTCAGTATATGAAGCAGCAAAATGCAACATAATTGGAAGGGAAAACTATGTCCGTCATGCAGAACTTTTGATACAATAGAAGCGGATTATTTAAAAAGGAGTTGCAGCATGAGCATGACGGAAATTTGTTTAGTACGACATGGACAAACTGATTGGAATTTTCAAGAGATTATTCAGGGACGTGAAGATATTCCGCTTAATGAAGTGGGGAAGAAGCAAGCAAGTCAAAGTGCAGCTGCTTTGCAAGCGGAGGCATGGGATATAATTATAAGTAGCCCATTAATTAGAGCGCACGAAACAGCTAAGGAAATTGCAGGGGCAACTGGATTACAATCAATTTTATTAGATGAGCGATTTGTTGAACGTAATTTTGGAGAAGCTTCTGGAAAGCCGGTTGCGACTGTTAGGGAATTAATTGCAGAAGGTAAAGTAGAGGGTATGGAGCAAGATGAAGAAATTGTAGCTCGTTGTTTTGCTGCGGTAAAAGATGTTGCAGAAACTCATTCTGGCAAACGTATTATCATTGTAGCCCATTCACATGCGATAAAAGCGATTTTACATGCAATTGCACCGGAAGATATTTCGTTTAAGACACCGTTAAAAAACGCATGTATTAGTTATGTGAATGAAAATAGTGGGAAGTGGGATGTTCTTAAATACAATATTGCGGAACATATTAATGTATAAATGTCTACTGAAAGTATATAAAAAATAGTTAGAATGATATCTTTCTGTTTAGTGAGACACTTCAATTAGTAGTTCTATTCTAAATGTGGTATGATAAATACTCGGAGGTGTCTCTCATGATTGTAGCGACGCTAGAAAGCGTATTAATATTAGATAAGGCAGAGCAGCTTGCAAAAGCGATCATCTGTTCAGATATAGCAGAAGATTATCGTAAATGTTATAAAGATTTGCATGAAGATATGGAAGTTCAGACGTTAATTCAGCAATTTACAGCGATGAAAGAACGATATGAGGAAGTGCAACGTTTCGGTAAATATCATCCTGACTATACTTTCGTTTCGACGAAAATGAGGGAATTAAAGCGTTCTGTAGATTTACATGATAAGATTGCAGCTTTTAAACGAGTAGAAACGGCTTTACAAAAGTTGTTAGATGAAGTTAGTGTAGCAATCGGTTCTGAGGTGTCCTCTTCCATCAAAGTTCCAACAGGGAATCCATTTTTTGATGCTGGTGGCTGTGGTGGCGGTTGTGGTACCGGCGGAGGTTGCGGTTGTAAAAAAACGGGGTAAATCACCCCGTTTTTTAGAAGATAGAAGAAAACGTATACAGAGTTTGTCCTGTAATGTCATAAATTTCGGATTGGTTTTCATAAAATATAAAATATATGTTTTTAAAAGGAGAAGATGGAGAAGATTATGTTCGGGCAACGACAAAGTATGATTGTTTATTTACATTCATTGAAACATGCCAAGATTTTAAGGAAATATGGTAACATACATTACATATCAAAACGCTTAAAATACGCAGTAGTATATTGTGATATGGAACAAATTGAGCATATGATGCAAAAGTTGAACAAACTTCCTTTTGTGAAAAAGATAGAACAGTCGTACCGCCCGTATTTAAAAACGGAATTTGAAAATTCACGTCCTGATCGGGCAAAAGAATACGATTATAGCTAATAGAAAAAATCCCCTGCTAATTTTAGTAGGGGATTTTTCACTTGAAATAACACATTATTTCATTGGAGGGATAAAATTATTCATTCGTAAAATACCAATTAAATGATTGAAAAACAGTTCTTTTTCTGGGAAAGTTGTGGATGGTTTTACCGTAAAGGTAGTCACTTTTTTTCCAAGTTGTTCTGCCGTTTCTTCAAATAAAATGACGCGTTTACTTTTTTTATTTTCAAGTACAGGAATGCCTTCACGACATATGTATAATGGTTGGAAATCACCAGTAGTAGTTGGTTTTAATATTACAACAAGTGAGCACACTTTTTTTTCGTTTTTAATCGTTTCAAATTGTAACATATGTGTTATACGTTCTTGATTTGCTTTGGCAATTTCAAGTAATTCATATAAATCAGAGTAGCCCTCTCCGAGTTCTATAAAGCGTTGAATCATATCTTTTCCTCCTCTTTCTTTTACTGTATCATCTCACTTTTCAAATGAAAAGTAGACAAAGAAAAAAAACCCTGCAAAGCAGGGCCCTTCTTATACTAGCATGTACTAGTAAGAAGGCAAAGGGAGAGGAGAAACCGGAGGAAGAACTTATGGGGAAACGTAAGTCTTCTCCGCGGTTGGCAACAACATCGAAGGTGATGTTGTTATAATTATTTATGTCCAATCTAAATGAAGATATACATGTTGAAATTAAATTTTATGTTGGGCTTTTTATTTTTCTTTTTTTTATTTTATGATAGGATAAAAAAGATAAAGTGGAACGAATAGTTCGTGTTAGCGAATGGTGAGATGAATACATAAAAATACAGAGCGGTTATTTTAAGCTAAGTTCTTCTAGTGTTTGTTGAAAGATGAACGGAATCGTAAAGTTTGGTAGCGGTTACCGAATGGAGAAGGGCTTTCTATAATTGCTCGATAGATTGAAATAAAGGTAGTGACAACAGATGAGAGTAGTTTCAGGAAAATGTAAAGGACACCCGCTTAAAGCGGTGCCAGGTAATACAACACGTCCAACGACGGATAAAGTAAAAGAATCAATTTTTAATATGATAGGCCCTTATTTTGATGGAGGTGTCGCTCTTGATTTATTTGGCGGTAGCGGTGGTCTTGGAATTGAAGCGATAAGTAGAGGGATTGATAAAGCGATTTTTGTTGATCGAGACAATAAAGCGATAAAGGTAATCCATCAAAATTTAGAAAGTTGTAGAATACAGGAACAAGCTGAAGTATATCGAAATGATGCAGAACGTGCGATAAAAGCACTTATAAAACGTGAAATATCATTCGATCTTATATTAATTGATCCTCCATATAAAGATCAAAAAATTATATCTTTAATTAGTGTAATGGATCAACATGGATTGCTACATAACCATGGTTTAATTATGGCGGAGCATGGTAATGATGTAGTTTTACCTGAGTCTATAGGAAGACTTGTAAAAGTGCGAGCTGAAAATTATGGCATTACAGCGATATCGATTTATAAGTATGAAGGTGAGGGGACGGAATGACAAGTATAGCTATTTCTTCGGGAAGTTTTGATCCAATTACTCTTGGGCATCTGGATATTATTAAAAGGGGAGCAAAAGTATTTGATGAGGTATACGTAGTTGTTTTAAACAACTCGTCAAAAAAACCGTTCTTTTCAGTGGAAGAGCGCTTAGATTTAATTCGAGAAGCAACAAAGGATATTCCTAATGTAAAAGTAGATTCACATAGTGGACTACTAGTTGAGTATGCGAAAATGCGTAATGCGAACGCGATTTTACGTGGGTTACGAGCGGTTTCTGATTTTGAATATGAGATGCAAATTACTTCTATGAATCGAAAATTAGATGAAGACATTGAAACCTTTTTTATTATGACAAACAATCAATATTCATTTTTAAGCTCGAGCATTGTGAAAGAAGTTGCGAGATATGGGGGAAGCGTAGTAGATCTTGTACCTCCTGTTGTAGAACGTGCTTTAAAAGAAAAGTTTCAAACCCCGTTAAAGTGAACGGGGTTTTTCTTTGTTGCTCCGAAAAAATAATAAGATGACATATACATATAAACAAAATAATGTAAATATCGGTCCGTGGTGTACAAAAGATGTCCAAATTTCATGCAATATAGAAGAATGATTCGATAAAAAGACAGGGATATCTTTTTGCATAGGTGAAAAAGAGCTTACTTTTTCATAAAATGGTTTCCAAAATATAAAAGTAAAAATAGGAGCAAGAATACTTTGGATAATTCGTGCGAAAAAATAGGGCTTAAATCGGATGTCTGTTTCAGCTAATATGCTAGCGACTTGCGCCTGAATAGAAAGGCCGCTAAATGCTAAAATAAAGCTTGTTACCATAGCTTGCTGCAGGAGGGGTGTTTCATTTATTTGACTAATCATTTGGCTTCCGAGTGTCATTTCAAAAATGCCAGATAATATTGGGATACTAAATTCGGTAGTTAGTTGGAAGAATGATAAAATATGTTGCATAATAAAAGAGAGGGCTGCTGTAATATGAAATACAGTAATCATTTTATTTAAAACAGAGAATAAAATAATGAATCCACCAATCATAAGTAACGTTTGAATAGAAGAAACGATAGCGTCCCCAAGTAATTTTCCTATTGGTCTTTTTTCTTGCATACGTGTCTCGTGTAGGATTGAAAAAGGGTTTTGAAAAGGGCGTTTTTTAGTAACATGTTTATCATGCGTGGAAATGTTGTTATTGCCGTAAAAACGCATCAGTAACCCGACGGCAAAATTACTTAAATAATGTGCAGCAGCTAATACGACTCCTAATTTTGGATTATTGAAAAAACCGATAGAAACAGCCCCGAAAATAAAAAGTGGATTGGATGAGTTTGTAAAAGATACGAGGCGCTCTGCTTCAATTTGTGTTAGTTGATTGCTTTTGCGCAGTCTAGCGCTTAATTTGGCGCCAGCGGGAAATCCTGAAGCCATTCCCATTGCCCAAACAAATCCGCCTATTCCTGGAACGCGGAAAAGTGGTCGCATAAGTGGTTCTAATATAACGCCTATAAATTTTACAACACCAATACTAATGAGAAGTTCGGCAATGATAAAAAACGGTAAAAGTGAAGGGAATACAACTTCCCACCATATATTTAACCCTCGAATGGAAGCTTGTAAAGCAGCTTGGGGGTGGAGTACAAGAGAAAAGGTTAAAAAAAGTGTTGATATGGTAAGGAAAGCCGTTTTCCATTTTTCATACATGTAAGTAAATCCCCCTTTGTCCCAAAAAACGTTCATTTCAGTATACGTGGATACGTAGTGAATTTAGACCATAAGTATGAAAAAGGAATGAAAAAAATTAAAGGGTGAGAAAAATGAAAGAACCGAAAATTGGCTTAGCTCTTGGATCTGGGGGCGCAAAAGGTTTTGCTCATATTGGTGTTATAAAGGTTTTAAGAGAAAATGATATACCGATTCACCTGATTGCAGGAAGTAGTATGGGGGCTTTAGTAGGTACATTTTATGCAGCTAGTTCAAACGTTGAAAGACTGTATAAAATGGCAAATGTTTTTAAGAGGAAGTATTATTTGGATTTTACGGTTCCGAAAATGGGGTTTATTGCTGGAAAACGTGTCAAAGATATGATTAAAATGTTTACATATAATAAAAATTTAGAAGAGTTAGATATCCCGACGGCTGTTGTGGCTACTGATATCTTGAAGGGGGAAAAAGTAGTTTTTACAAGTGGTCCAGTTGCAGAGGCGGTGAGAGCTAGTATTTCTGTACCTGGAGTGTTTGTGCCAGAGAAAATAGATGGACGATTATTGGTAGATGGCGGAGTAATTGATCGCATCCCAGTATCGGTTGTGAAAGAGTTAGGTGCCGATATTGTCATTGCTGTTGATGTATCGCCGATTAAAGTAAATGGAGAGGTTACGTCTATTTATGATGTAATTATGCAGAGTATTGAAATTATGCAACATGAGCTTGTGATGAATCGGCAAATTGCGTCTGACTTAATGATGCGCCCAGCTGTAGAACAATTTAGTTCCCGTGCTTTTACAAACATTGAAGACATTATTCGAGTTGGAGAGGTAGAAGCGGAAAAGCATGTTGCAAATATTCATTTATTAATTGAGCAGTGGAAGGAGAAACATAATGTTTAAGCGTTTTCGGTTTATATATGCAATTTTAATAGGGGTTATATTGGCAATGTTACTTGTTTACGTACGCCTGCCATATTATGTAACAAAACCAGGAATGGCTGCCAAATTAGAGCCTTACGTTCAAGTTGAGGGGGGAACGAAAGAATCTGGTGATTTTATGCTTGTTACAGTTTCGATGGGACCGGCAAATGTGGTGAATTTAATAGCGGCACAGTTTAATAAATATACACATATTTCGAAAGCGGAAGAAATATTGCAAAAAGGTGAAAGTGATGAAGAATATCAATTTCGCCAAAATTATGCGATGAAAGATTCGCAAAATGCAGCAATCTATAATGCTTATAAACGTGCAAATCGTACTGTTTCTTTTGAAAATAAAGGTGTGTTGGTTGCTGGTGTAGCGAAAGGGATGCCGTCAGAAGGAAAGCTTAAACTTGGAGATGTCATCATTGCTGTCGACGGAAAAACATTTGAAAAGACGGAACAATTTATTGAATATATGACAGGGAAAAAAGAAGGAGATACAGTAAGTATTGAGTACAAGAGGGATGGGAAACAGTTAAAAGAAAATTTAAATGTAAAGACTATTCCGAATGGAAATGGACGTGTTGGTATAGGTGTTTCTATCGTTACGGAAAGAGAATTAGTAGTAGATCCGAAAGTGAAAATTGACTCTCATGAAATAGGTGGACCATCGGCAGGTCTAATGTTTACATTAGAAATATATAATCAACTGGTGGAAGATGATTTAACAAGAGGGCATGAAATAGCTGGAACAGGGACGATCAATGAAAAGGGAGAAGTTGGCCCGATTGGTGGTATTCAGCAAAAAGTAGTTGCTGCAAGTGATGCTGGTGCTGAAGTGTTCTTTGCGCCAAATGAAAAAGGTGCGGAAAAATCGAATTATAAAGATGCACTTGAGGCTGCGAAAGATATTAAAACAAAAATGAAAGTTGTACCAGTTGATACGCTGGATGATGCATTAATGTATTTGGAAAAAATGGGCGAGAAAAAATAAACCTCTCTGAAAAAGAGAGGTTTTTTATAGAAATTTTGCAGCTGTTTCATCATAACGAATTGGATGGTGTGTTGCATCTTGTTTTAGTAGTTGTGTTCGCAATGGTTCTTGCATGATGGAGAAATATACAGAATTGGCTTTTCGCTCTATGTGTAAAGTAGGATGCTCAAATGTTTTTGTGTGGGTAAGGATCGGAAGCTCTATTTTTTTCTTGTTTTTTGAAAGGTAAGTTTGTCCTTTTTGTGACATGCCTAGTAGACGAATGTATGGTGCGTGTTGCTCTATGTTTGCGCAATGTATTTCTTCTTTTGTTGTATTTGTTAAAATATGTGTACAAGCTCTTTGTAATCTAGTCCACGTATAACGCTTCGTTTTTAATGCTTCCATGAATGAATGGAAGGAGGGACTGGTTTGTATTTTTGATAAAATACGATGCTCTAAACCTTCTTCTATTTCATATATATGTCGTAAGTCTTCTGGAGACATCGTCATGAGTTTGTATTTGAAAAATGAAAAGTACTGTTCCCAATTATGTAAAATCCCGTAGTTTTGTTTGTAACTTGCTAAAAGAGCAGCAGTCGCTTTTGGAATAAAAGGCTCAATTTCTGCGAAGGAACTATTTTCGCTAAAAAGTTGTTTGCGAATACTTGTTGCACTTGCTATATGTTGGTCGTTAAATGTTTCATCATGATAATGAGATGCGAATCTTTTTATCGTTTGTGGTTGTATAGAACTATTTTGCGTCAGGATTGCTTTCATGTATTGGAAACCTAAAATATTATTTGGTTGAGACATGTCTATGTTTTTTTCAGAAGGTAAAATGTGTAGGAAAGCTTCTGATGTAGCTTTTGCGTAACTATTACCTGCGTTCATATAATGCTTTACAAGATGATTAAAAGTCTCTTCTTCATTTTTTTGCACAGAAATGGTGTTATAGAAATTTTCTATTTTTCCATCTTCACTACCGAAACAAATTTCAGAAACGTGTAGGGCGTTTAAAATGGAAATAGCGCCATCTGCAAAGGTTTCAGCCTTTTGTGTTGAAAAGGCATATGGAAGCTCTACAACAAGGTCTACACCGCATGATAAGGCCATTTTGGTGCGATACCATTTGGATATGAGTGCGGGCTCACCGCGCTGTAAAAAAGGGCCACTCATAACAGCGATTGTAATATCAGAGTGTGTTAACTTTTTTGTTTGTTGCACATGATAATCATGACCGTTATGAAAAGGGTTATATTCAACAACAATACCACTGGCTTTTATGGTAATCTCTCCTTTCGATGTAGCATCTTTTTGAAAAACGTGATACTCTATATAATATTTACTATGATGACTTCATTATAGTGTAAAGAAAAAACATTGACAAATATAAAATGGCTAGCTATAATTTTGTTTGTTGCCTTGAGGTGATATGATATGAAATGGTCCATCCATCAATTGAATAAATTGAGAAATAAAGGATTGACATTGGATGAGATGGTAGATGTAAGTGAGCTAAAAGAGGTCGAGAAAGATATTCGTGAAATTAATCCTGTTCATGTAACAGGAAGAGTTGATTTTGGCTCCGGTAAGTTTACGTTCCATCTACATATAACTGGAAGCATGGTTTTACCGTGTTCTCGCTCTTTAGTAGATGTGACATTACCATTTGACATTAAAACAACTGAGGTGTTCCAAACTTCGCAAGAAGAATTTGAAACTGAAGCTGAAATTCATTGTTTAGAAGGAGAAGTACTTGACTTACTGCCCGTAATCAAGGAAAATATACTTTTGGAGATTCCAATGCAAATTTTCAGTGATGATGTTTCTGGTGGAGCACCGATGCAAGGTCAAGACTGGCAAGTGATTTCGGAAGAAAACAAAGAAAAGACTGTTGATCCAAGATTAGCAGGACTTGCGAAGTTTTTTGACAAATAATCGGAAGACTGGTTCAGGCCTTCATATGAAAATAACTATTTCTTTTAAGGAGGTGGGAAGAATGGCTGTACCTTTTAGAAGAACTTCTAAAACAGTAAAAAGAAAGCGTCGTACGCATTTCAAATTATCAGTACCTGGTATGGTAGAGTGCCCAAGCTGTGGTGAAGCGAAATTAGCTCACCGTGTATGTAAAGCATGCGGTACTTACAAAGGTAAAGAAGTAATCAGCAAGTAATTGCGGGGAAATAAACGTAGAAGATATCTTCTGCGTTTATTTTTTTTTTGTCTTATTCTTTATTTGTTGTATTCTATCTTTTCTAGTAACTGCATATGTTTAATAAAAAATGCATAGGGAGGACTAGAGAGATGGCGACAACAAGACAAGATGCTTGGACTGATGATGAAGATTTGCTTCTGGCAGAAGTAGTACTCCGGCATATTCGAGAAGGTGGAACGCAATTATCTGCCTTTAAAGAAGTGGGAAGACATTTATCTCGTACACCAGCAGCATGCGGCTTTAGATGGAATTCTTACGTTAGAAAGCAATACAAAGAACGTATTGAAGAAGCGAAGCAACTACGTAAAGTAGAAAATTATGAAGTGAAAGAGACAAAGGTATCAGAGCAGCCCACGTCAATTACATTGAATGATGTTATTGATTTCTTGCAAAATTATAAAGATGAAAACTCTTTAATGGTGTTGCAACAGCAAATTGAATCGTTACAAACAGAGAAAGAGAGTCTTTTGGAGCGATTATCAGTATATGAGGAAGAGTATAGAACGTTACTTGATTATATCGATCAAAAAAGAAGTGTAATGGTAGCAGAAAGAAATAATGCTCGTTCGAATGGAAAATTAGAAAAGTTAAAGAAATAAAAAAACAGCTGCTATGCAGCTGTTTTTTATTTCTTATGCAGACTCTTCGTTTGGAACCGCATTCAAATTTGTTTCTGGGTTCCAAACGTAAAAATCACCATTAGGTACTGATACAGGCTGGAAATTTAATTTATCCCAAAAACCAGCTGAATGGATACGTGCGATCGTTTTAATTGGGAACTGTAGCCCCTTCGCATAATTTACAAGCATTTCTCCGAATCCTTGTTTTTGGAAAGTTGGTAACACTTCAAGTTTATAGAGTTCTAGGTAAGTACCTGTAATTTCGAATGGTTCCCCGCCGTCCCTTTTCATATATAGACTCATACGTGCAATTAGTGATCCGCCATAATAAATACCGTAAAATGGAGATTCACTGTCGTTTTCAATAATATTTGCTTGTAATTCTTCTAACATGGATAGCTCTTGAGCTCCGCAGCCTTTAAATTTTTTAAACTCGTCTAATGTTTTATAATTGATGAGCAAGCGCTCAACTTTTGGGAATCCCATAACATCACATCCTTTTCTTATCTTGTTGAATGCAGAAAAGTAAAAATATTTATAATAATATTATAACTCATTTTTTTATTTTTATGAAGATGGTAGTATATTTCTTTTATTATTTTTTTGAGGATTTGCTAAACTAAGAGTAGGAGCATATTAATAAGTAGTATATACATATTGGAAGAAGAGGTGGCATTTGTTTGTCAAAAAGTAATGAAGTTATAAACTGTGTTAATGTAATTGAAGAGGATAAAGTGAAACTGTAATTGTTGGCGTTTGTTCATCTTTAGTTAAATATGATTCCGCACGAATCGGGTGTTAGTGGAATAAAAGGGGAGGGGAAAAGGGACTCGTGTATCGTGTTCAAATGAGTTCCTTGTGTGAAAATGAAAATTGGAGTTGTGGGACCAGGAGCTATCGGTCTATTGTATACATTTTATTTACAAAAAAGTAATCAAGATGTTACGTTGTTTACAAGGACAGCTAAGCAGGCTGACGAATTAAATATAACGGGTGTAACTTGTATTAGGGAGGGGAAACGTGAAACGGTATTCCCGCATGTATTGCCGATAGAAAGTATGCTAGACCAGCAGCTAGACTATATATTTATTGCTGTTAAGCAATATCATATAACTGACATACTACCTTTTGTGCGAGGGAAATCCTCATTAATCTTTTTGCAAAACGGAATGTCACACCTTCATACTATGCAGAAAATAGAGAATGAAAATATTGCAGTTGGAATTGTGGAGCATGGTGCAAAAAAAGAAGAAAGACATACCGTTTATCATACAGGGATAGGTGTAACGAAGTTTGGAATTGTGCAAGGTCGGTCTATACATTTTGAAAAAATATTTAATTGTTTTCCTTTTCCTCATTTTCCGATTCGAATAGAAGATGATTGGAAGGATGTTATGCACAAGAAATTAGTAGTTAATGTATGTATCAATCCATTGACGGCATTATTACAAGTCAAGAACGGAGAATTGATTACGAACCCGTTTTTTTATCAGATGATGGAGCAAGTATTCCACGAAGTTGTTTTTCTCGTTAAAGAAGAAAAAGAAATGGTATGGGAAATGGTACGTCATGTATGTGAAAGAACGTCTCAGAATACATCATCTATGCTGGCAGATGTAAGATCGAATAGACAAACAGAGATTGGTGCGATTGTTGGATATGTATTAGAAGAAGCTAAGAAACAGCAACGATTCGTTCCGACACTTCAATTTTTGTTCGATGCAATAAAAGGATTAGAAGTAAAAGTATAAGTGTAATTCTTTGCTTTTACGTGAAACATTGACTACAATGTGGATTGGTGAGAGAACAGGATACGAAAGGAAGAATTATATGGAGATAAAAGAAATCTCTGTTCCGCAACAAGGTGTTGTAGCGGACTATATGAACGGTAAAAAAGAGATACAGTCGTGTTTTGATTATATGTTAACAGAAGATGCTTTTAAACAGCGTGTACAAGATTTGCGTGAGAGGGAGTTTTTCCGCCAAGATTTAGTAGAGCATTTATTAGAATATAATACAAATTTACAAGCGGGAGAAGCTACAATTCAAAATGTAAAAGCGCTTGGAGATGAAAATACATATGTTGTTATAGCTGGACAACAAGCTGGGTTATTAACTGGACCGCTTTATACGATTCATAAAATTATTTCAGTTTTACAGCTTGCGAAGGAAAAGGAAGAAAGTTTAGGTGTTAAAGTTGTTCCTATTTTCTGGATTGCTGGTGAAGACCATGATATGGATGAAATTAATCATACTTTTGTAACGAAGAATAAAAAAATAAAAAAGACTATTTTTCATGATCGTAATCCGAAAAAGGCGAGTGCTTCAGAGTCCGAGCTTTCTTTGGAAGACTGTAGAAAATGGATTGAAGAGATTTTTAAAACATACCCTGAAACGAATTTTACAAAGGATGTACTGCAATTTATTGATGATTCTTTAGGGAAATCCAATACGTATGTAGATTTCTTTGGTCACCTTATTATGAAAATGTTCGTGAATTCTGGTTTAATTCTTGTCGATTCGCATCATCCTGAATTAAGAAAATTAGAAGTGCCGTTTTTCAAACAAATTGTAAGTAAGTATAAAGAAGTGCAAGAAGGGCTTCATAACCAACAGAAAGTAATTAAAGAATTAGGATATAAACCAATTATTGAAACAAAGTCTAATGCAGTACATATATTCATGGAAATTGATAATGAGCGAGTGTTGCTTGAAGACAATCAAGGGAAGTTTGTTGGGAAGGATGGGACGTATTCCTTTTCATATGAAGAATTGATTGAAGAGATGGAAAGAAGTCCAGAGCGCTTTAGTAATAATGTTGTAACGCGCCCTCTTATGCAAGAGTATGTATTTCCTACGTTGGCGTTTATTGGAGGTCCAGGGGAATTAGCTTACTGGAGTGAATTACAACAAGTCTTCCATACTATCGGTTTCCGAATGCCGCCTGTCGTTCCTCGTATTACAATAACTTATATTGAGAGGGATATAGCGACAGATTTACACGATTTACAATTGCAAGAGAGTGATCCGTTTTTTAATAACGTAGATAAGTTGCGTGAAAACTGGTTATCTAATCAAATAGAGGAACCGATAGATGAACGATTTGTAGAGGCAAAAAAAGAAATAATTGATATTCATACGTCATTACAACAGTTTGTGAAGAAAATAGATCCTGGATTAAGTGAGTTTGCAGGGAAAAATGAGTTCAAAATTAATGAACAAATTGAACTGTTGGAAAGAATGTTGAAAAGAAATGTTGAGAAAAAACATGAAGTGGAACTAAATAAATTCCGTCGCATACAATTTGCGCTCCGTCCATTGGGGGCGCCGCAAGAGCGTGTGTGGAATGTATGTTACTATTTAAATCAGTTTGGTTTGGATTTCGTTGATCGTATAATGGAACAGCCGTTTTCTTGGAATGGGAAACATCACGTTATAAAACTATAGAATCTTGCTCTTAGGAGCAGGATTTTATTTTTATCCCGTTGAATTTACTGTGAAGTGGAATTTTTCTGAATTATTAATTTTAAAAATGGTGAATATCGTAATTATGCAGGATACTTAAATATATGACAAAATAGCACAAAATGTAAACGTATTATTATCTTTTTCGACAGTTTTTTATTTAAATTCCCGCAAAAGATGATAAAATTTAGTATATAATAAAAGAAAATAGCGATTTGTATAGTATGCTGCCTTTGTAGGCAAGTTAAATGAGTCGTTCTTTCATAGTATTTCGTTCTCTAGTCGTGAGATATACGTTTAGAGGAGGAGATACATTCAACATAATTAATTGGAAAAAGAGTAGGTGCAACAATGTTTAATCACGTAACAGTGCTTTTGAAGGAAACAGTAGATGGCTTAGATATAAAGCCAGGTGGTACATATGTAGATTGTACACTGGGGGGAGGAGGACATAGTTCTTATTTATTATCCCAATTAACTGAAGGTGGAAGATTAATCGCGTTTGATCAAGATGAGATAGCAATTCAAAATGCGAAAGAAAAATTCTCTTCATACGGTGAGCAGTTCATAACAGTAAAGAGTAATTTCCGTTACCTAGCTGAAAAACTACAGGAATTAGGTATAACAGAAGTAGACGGTATTTTATTTGATTTAGGTGTTTCATCCCCGCAATTAGATACACCAGAGCGTGGCTTTAGTTATCATCATGATGCACCGTTAGATATGCGAATGGATCAAGATGCCCCATTAACAGCCTATGATGTTGTAAATAGCTGGTCATATGAACAACTTGTAAGAATTTTCTTCCAGTATGGCGAAGAAAAATTTTCAAAACAAATAGCAAGAAAAATTGAAGCGTATCGTGAGAATAAAGCTATTGAAACGACAGGTGAATTAGTAGAACTAATTAAAGAGGGTATTCCAGCTCCTGCTCGTAGAACGGGTGGACATCCTGCGAAGCGAGTGTTCCAGGCAATCCGTATTGCGGTAAATGATGAATTGAAAGTATTTGAAGAAGCGTTGGAATCTGCAATTGAGATGGTCAAGCCAGGCGGAAGGGTTAGTGTTATAACATTCCATTCTTTAGAAGACCGTATTTGCAAAACGACGTTTAAGCGAAATAGTACAACGCCACAATTGCCGCCAGGATTACCGATTATTCCTGATGAATTTAAGCCGAAATTAAAGCTTATTACAAGAAAACCGATTTTACCTTCTGATATAGAGTTAGAAGAAAATAATCGAGCGCGTTCTGCGAAATTGAGAATCGCTGAAAAACGATAAAAAGGGGAGAGAGGTATGAGTAACTTAGCTGTAAAGTACAAGCAACAAGCGCAAGAAGAGGTTCAGGTTCAAACGCCCCCACAGCAGATGGTTCAGCCAAAAGCTAAAGCGAAGATTACAAGAATCGAAAAACTGTTGTATGTAGCGTTTATTGGCTTTTTATTGTATGCCTGTGTAGCGTTTATTGGAAATAAAGCAGGTCTTTATCAAGTTAATGTAGAAGCTGCGACAATAGAACAAAAAATTGTACAGCAGCAAAAAGAAAATCAAGAGTTACAGGCTGAAGTAGAGAAGTTAAGTCGTTATGAACGAATCTCTGAAGTTGCAAAAAAACACGGGCTAGAAATTAATGCGAATAATGTGAAAGGCCTCAAATAAGGCAATAGGTGTGAAGGGAAAATGAAGAGGAATATGACTAAATTTCATACCAATAAGGGAGCAGGGTATTTTATGATTTTATTCCTCCTGCTCTTTTTGCTGTTATTAGCCCGATTTTTTTACATACAAGCGACAGGAACAGTGCACAATCAGGATTTAGATACACTTGCTAAGCAAAAACATAGTAAAACAGGAGTTCTGGAAGCGAATCGCGGGACGATTTATGATCAAAATGGTCATGTGTTAGCGCAAGATGCAAACTCTTATAAACTTGTAGCGGAACTAAAAGGTGCAAAGCCGGTTGAGAATAAAGAGGATACTGCCAAGAAAATTGCGGGCGTACTTGGAAAAGATGAAGAGAAAATTTTAGCTACTTTAAATAAAGAAGGTAGAAGTCAGGTAGAGTTTGGGAATTTAGGTAAGGGCTTGACGAAAGAACAGAAGGAACAAATCGAAGCATTGAAATTGCCGGGTATATCTTTTATTACAGAAAATGCAAGAGTGTATCCAAACGGTGATTTCGCATCTTATGTTGTAGGGCATGCGAGACCTGATGATAAAGGAATTGCTATAGGACAATTTGGTTTAGAAAAGAGTTTGGATAAGTATTTAGGTGCTGCTAATGGAAAAGTAGCTTATACAGGTGACCGTAGAGGAGTATCTCTTGACGGTGGAAAAGTGAATGTAAAGGCACCTAAAAATGGCGATAATGTTTATTTAACGCTTGACCAACGTATTCAAAGTTATCTAGAAGACGCAATGAAAGAAGCGAGTAAACATTATGAACCAGAAAGCTTAATAGGAATTGTTGCGGATCCGAAAACAGGGAAAATATTAGCTATGTCTAGTAAACCTAGTTATGATCCGAATCAAGAAAATAATAAATATTTTTATAATGATGCAATTGCCAATGCATTTGAACCTGGATCAACAATGAAAATTTTCACGCTAGCAGCAGCTATTAATGAAGGCGTGTATAAGGGACAAGATTATTACCAGTCTGGTACATATCAAGTCGGGAACCGCAAAATAAAAGATCATAATGGCGGCGCTGGATGGGGATCTATCACATTTGATGAAGGGGTAGAGCGCTCTTCCAACGTAGCGTTTGCTATTTTAGGTGATCAAAAACTTGGTCCAGACCGTTTCCGGAAATATATCCATGCTTTCGGATTAGATGAAAAAACGAATATTGATTTACCTGGTGAAGGTTCAAATACCATTGTATTCGATCAGCAAATACAGCAAGTAACAACAGCTTTTGGACAAGGTTCTACTGTAACACCAATTCAGCTTGTGCAAGCTGCAACTGCTATTGCGAACGATGGGAAAATGATGAAACCTTATACAATTGATAAAATTGTAGATCCGATAACAGGGGAAGTAAAATTAGAACATAAGCCAGAAGAAGTGGGCAAACCGGTTACAAAAGAGACAGCAGCGCAAGTAAGACAGTTATTAGAACGTGTTGTTACATCACCGAAAGGAACAGGAACTGCTTATAAAGTCGATGGATATTCAGTTGGTGGTAAAACAGGAACAGCGCAAATTCCAGATGGAAAAGGTGGCTATATGACGGGAAGAGAGAATTATATATTCTCGTTCTTAGGTATGGCACCTATGGACGATCCGCAACTTGTTGTGTATCTAGCTGTTAAACAGCCAAAATTGAAAGATGATGAGAGCGGCGCACAACCTTTAGCTGATATTTTTAAATATGTAACGAAGAATAGTTTAGAGTATTTAAAGATTAAGCCTAATGAAGTGAAAGATCCGAAGAAATATGTGAAAGAACAACAAACTGCTGTTCCAGATGTAACCGAAAAAACGATGGAAGAAGCGAAAAAAGCCATTGATAAAGCAAAACTTCGTCCAATCGTATTAGGTGAAGGAAAAGTACAGCAACAAGTACCGAAAGCAACCGAACAAACATTGAAGGGTGACCGAGTCTTCTTAGTGGGAGATAAACCTACAATGCCGAATATACAGGGTTGGGCATTACGTGATGTTATGAATTTAGCAAAAACATTAAAGCTTAACCTAAAACCTACTGGTACAGGATACGTAACTGAACAAAGCGTGCCAGAAGGAACATTGTTGCAACCTGGTACAGAGTTAGGTGTAACACTTGTACCGCCACTTGAACCACAACAAGAAGCAGAAAAACCGTAATGATAAAAGAGAAGATGTTCTAATTAAATACGTACAAGCATATATTGGAACAAGCTAGGCGTAAGGGAGGCTTGTTCCAATATGCGTGTATCAAATGTAACAGTTAGAAAACGACTTATTTTTATACTTATATCAGGTATACTTATTTTCACTATCATCGATATTCGTCTTGGATATGTGCAATTTTTTCTTGGGAATATGTTAACGGATCGTGCGAAAGATTCATGGAGTCGTAATATTACTTTTGAACCTGAACGTGGGAAGATTTTAGACCGAAATGGTGTGGAACTTGCTACGAATAAAAGTGCTCCAACTGTCTTTGTTGTACCGAGGCAAATTGAAAAACCGGCAGAGACTGCAGAGAAGTTAGCTGCAGTATTAGGTGTGGAAAAAGATGAGATTTATAAGAGAGTTACAAAAAAAGAATCAATTGTACGGTTAGATAAAGGCGGAAGGAAAATATCACATGATAAAGCGAAAGAGGTAAGAGGATTAAGTTTGAAAGGTGTTTATATCGCAGAGGACTCTATCCGGTACTATCCATTTGGTAACTTTTTATCACACGTATTAGGGTTTGCAGGTAGTGATAACCAAGGACTTATGGGACTAGAAAAATATTATGATAAAGAACTAAATGGTGATGAAGGTCATGTGCGTTTTTTTGCAGATGCAAAAGGACAAAGGATGCCTAATGTTGGCGATGATTTCAAAAAACCAGAAGCGGGTTTGAATTTAGGCTTAACAATTGATGCGCGTATTAATAGAATTATGGAAAGAGAAATGAATATTGCAGAGTCGACATATAATCCAGATGGTATGATTGCGATTGCGATGAATCCGAAAAACGGTGAAATTTTAGGTATGTCAAGTCGACCGAGCTTTGATCCAGCAGATTTTCAAAGTGTTTCTCCAGAAGTGTATAATAGAAATTTACCAGTATGGAGTACGTATGAGCCTGGTTCAACATTTAAGATTATTACGTTAGCTGCAGCTTTGAATGAAAATTTAGTAGACTTAGAGAAAGATACGTTTTATGATGATGGAGCAGCTGAAGTTGGTGGAGCTAGATTGAAATGCTGGAAAGCAGGAGGTCACGGTAGCCAGACGTTTTTAGAAGTAGTTCAAAACTCTTGTAACCCAGGATTTATTGAACTTGGTGATCGCCTTGGTAAAGACCGATTGTTTAAATACATTCGTAATTTTGGATTTGGACAGAAAACCGGAATTGATCTACAAGGTGAAGGTAGTGGGATTTTATTTAATTTAGATAAAGTCGGTCCAGTCGAGCAAGCAACAACTTCATTCGGTCAAGGTGTTTCTGTTACGCCAATTCAACAAGTGGCGGCGGTAGCAGCAGCTGTAAATGGTGGGACATTGTATCAACCGTATATAGCTAAAGAATTTATTGATCCGAAAAACAATCAAGTAGTAAGTAAAAAGACACCTGTGGAAAAAAGAAAAGTTATTTCCAAGGAAACTTCAGAAAAAGTTCGGTATGCATTAGAGAATGTTGTAGCAAAGGGATCTGGTAAAGGTGCTTTCATTGATGGGTATCGTGTAGGTGGAAAAACAGGTACGGCCCAAAAAGTGAAAGATGGTAAATATTTAGAGAATAATTATATCGTATCTTTTATTGGTTTTGCTCCAGCAGATGATCCGGAAATTGTTGTTTATGTTGCTGTTGATAATCCGAAAGGTGTTACGCAATTCGGTGGAGTAGTAGCAGCTCCAATTGTTGGGAATATTCTTCGGGATGCACTTCCTGTTATGGGAGTGAAACCGAGAAAAGAACAGGTTGAGAGAGAATATAAATGGGGCGATATACCAACTGTGGAAGTTCCGAATTTAATTGGTATGAAAAAGAAAGACTTACAGACGCAACTCGTCGATTTGAAGCTTGATATAAGTGGAGACGGAGAGAAAGTCATTAAGCAGTCCCCAGAAGCAGGAGCTAAAGTGAAAGAAGGCTCAAAAATTAGAATTTACTTCGGGAATTAAAGGTAACCTAGTACGTTTTATGGTACAATTGGTGGAAGTGAGTTCTTTATAGAAGAGTTACTTAATTTGAGGCCGTAAGAGTCTCAGTTATAAATAGGTCTATTTATTAGACACAGTAGCACTTACCTCCTATTGTACATAATTAGGAGGTAGCGTGTTGCTTATTAATAAAAGAGATAAATACACAATGTAGAGAGGGTTTAGTGAAATGAAGTTGCATACACTTGTATCATGTTTGCATGATTTTCCAGTTGTTCCAAAAGAAAATCCAGAAATCACATCTATAGAAGCTGATTCACGTAAAGTGAAAGAGGGAAGCTTATTTGTATGTATGAAAGGGTATACGGTTGATAGCCATGATTTTGCTAAGCAAGCAGCGGCACAAGGAGCGGCTGCTATTGTTGCGGAAAGACCAATTGATGTTGACGTTCCAGTTGTACTTGTGAAAAATACTTTTCGTTCGTTAGCGGTTTTAGCTGATTATTTTTATGGTCAACCAACACACAAGTTACATTTAATCGGTATTACAGGTACAAATGGAAAGACAACAACATCGCATATTATGGATGAGATTATGCGCGCACATGGTCATAAAACGGGGCTAATTGGAACGATTAATATGAAAATCGGTGATGAAACATTTGAGGTGAAAAATACAACGCCAGATGCACTAACACTTCAACAGACGTTTGCAAAAATGGTTGAACACGGTGTGGATAGCACAGTAATGGAAGTTTCGTCACATGCTTTAGATCTTGGCCGTGTACACGGATGTGATTACGATGTAGCAGTGTTTACAAATTTAACACAAGATCATTTAGACTATCATAAAACGATGGAAGAATATAAACATGCAAAAGGGTTGCTATTTGCACAACTTGGCAATAGTTATAATCATAATCGTGAAAAATACGCGGTACTAAATAATGATGATGTTGTAACGGCGGAATATATGAGAAGTACTGCAGCAACTGTTGTAACGTATGGAATTGATACAACAAGTGATGTTATGGCCAAAGATATCGTTATGACAAGTGGTGGAACTACATTTACGCTTGTAACACCGTATGAGAGTGTAAATGTTACGATGAAATTAATTGGGAAATTTAATGTATATAACGTACTAGCTGCAACAGCAGCAGGACTTGTTTCTGGTGTAAGTTTAGAAACAATCATTGATGTAATAAAGGAACTAGCTGGAGTTCCAGGACGTTTTGAAGTAGTAGATGGTGGACAAAATTATACAGTTATTGTTGATTATGCACATACACCAGATAGTTTAGAAAATGTATTGAAAACAGCAAAGCAGTTTGCAAAAGGTGACGTATATTGCATCGTCGGTTGTGGCGGTGATAGAGATCGAACGAAGAGACCAATCATGGCAAGTGTTGCAACACAATATGCAACTCACGCAATTTACACTTCAGATAATCCAAGAAGTGAAGAGCCAGGAGCTATTTTAGATGATATGGTACATGGTGCAAATGGAAATAATTATGAAGTAATTATTGATAGAAAAGAAGCGATATACCATGCAATTGCTAACGTGAAAGCAGAAGATATTGTCATTATTGCTGGTAAGGGTCATGAAACATATCAAATTATTGGTAAAGATGTTCATCATTTTGACGATCGTGAAGTCGCTAAAGAAGCAATTACAGAGCGTTTAAACAACGAAGAGTAACAACGTGAGAGGAGGACTACATGTGCTTGAGCAAGGTTTATTAGTAACGGCTGGGGTAGCATTCTTAATTTCTGTTGCCCTTTCGCCATTGTTTATTCCGTTTTTAAGAAAATTAAAGTTCGGACAGAGTATTCGTGATGAGGGACCAAAGTCACATCAAAAAAAATCAGGGACCCCGACGATGGGTGGTATCGTCATATACGTATCTATGATGGTAACTTCACTTATTATGGCGATTAAGTTTAATCGTCTAGGTGCAGAGGTTTCGTTATTACTATTAGTGACGTTTGGTTACGGATTGATTGGATTTTTAGATGACTACATAAAGGTAGTTAAGAAGAGAAATCTTGGTTTAACATCAAAACAAAAATTAGTAGGCCAGCTTGTTATTGCTATTGCGTTCTTTTTAATTGGAAAAGGGCAAGCGTTCCACACATACATCATGATTCCGGGAACGGATGTTAAGTTTGAATTAGGTTGGGCGTATTTTGTACTTGTACTATTTATGCTTATTGGTGGATCAAATGCAGTTAACTTAACTGACGGTTTAGATGGTTTATTATCAGGAACTGCTGCTATTGCATTTGGAGCATTTAGTATTATTGCTGTAGCACAAGAGCAATTTGGAGTAGCCATCTTCTGTATGGCAGTTGTAGGAGCTGTACTTGGATTTTTAGTATTCAATGCGAATCCAGCAAAAGTGTTTATGGGAGATACAGGTTCATTAGCTTTAGGTGGAGCCATTGCAGCTGTAGCGATTTTATTAAAACAAGAATTGCTACTTGTAATCATTGGCGGAGTATTCGTAATGGAAACTTTATCGGTTATTATTCAGGTCATTTCATTTAAAACAACAGGAAAACGTGTCTTTAAAATGAGCCCACTACACCATCATTATGAATTATGTGGTTGGTCAGAGTGGCGTGTCGTTGTGACGTTTTGGTCTGTAGGATTTTTATTAGCTGTGTTAGGAATTTATATCGGGGTGTGGATGTAATTGAAAACTGTAACTGAATTTCAAAATAAAAATATTCTTGTATTAGGCATTGCAAAAAGTGGTTATGCAGCAGCTACATTGTTACAGAAGTTAGGGGCAAATGTTATTGTAAATGACGGAAAGCCTTTAGCAGAGAATGTACTTGCTGCAGAATTACAAGCAAAAGGAATGGACGTTGTATGCGGTGGTCATCCTTTAGAATTATTAGAGAGAAATATTTCTCTTGTAGTAAAAAATCCAGGAATCCCGTATTCTAATCCAATATTAGTTGCTGCGAAAGAAAAGCAAATTCCAATTGTTACGGAAGTTGAATTAGCATATCGTATTTCAGAAGCACCATTTGTTGGGATTACGGGGTCTAACGGTAAAACGACGACGACAATGCTTACATTTGAAATGCTAAAAGAAGGACAGAAGCATCCCGTAATTGCAGGGAACATTGGAACTGTAGCGTGTGAAGTTGCACAGGATGCGAAAGAAAATGAAGTTGTAGTTACAGAACTTTCATCGTTCCAATTGATGGGAGTAGAATTGTTCCAACCTAAAATTGCTGCGTTTTTAAATTTATTTGAGGCCCACTTAGATTATCATGGGACGAAGAAAGAATATGGTTTAGCAAAAGCAAATATTTTTAAAAACCAAACAGAAAATGATTATAGTGTAATAAATGCAGATGATGCAGATGTGATGGCTTTATCTGCTTATAGTAAAGGTCAAAAAGTACTATTCTCAACAACGAAAGAAATTGAAGATGGTGCGTGTATAAAAGATAATGCTCTTTATTTTAAAGGTGAGAAAGTTGTTGCAGTAGGCGATATCGTTTTACCTGGTCAACATAATTTAGAAAATATTTTAGCTGCGATGAGTATCGCAAAATTATTGGGTGTTTCTAATGAAGCGATTACGACGGTGTTAAAACGTTTTACAGGTGTTAAACATCGTTTAGAATATGTAACAACTATTAACAACCGTAAGGTTTATAATGACTCAAAAGCAACGAATATGTTAGCGACAGAGAAAGCTTTATCTGCGTTTACACAACCGATTGTGTTATTAGCAGGTGGGCTTGATCGTGGGAATGAATTCGATGATTTAATTCCGTATTTCAAAAATGTTAAAGCAATTGTAACATTTGGACAAACAGCTCCAAAATTAGTAAGAGCTGCAGAAAAAGCAGGATTAGAGACAATTGAAAGTGTCGATACTTTAGATGAAGCGGTAGTGAAAGCTTATGCTCATTCTACAGATGGCGATGTAATTCTTCTTTCTCCAGCATGTGCAAGCTGGGATCAATTTAAAACATTTGAAGAAAGAGGAGACATTTTTATACAAGCTGTGCATAAACTTATATAAAGTAAATCAAAACATCAGTAGGCTAACACCTACTGATGTTTTGTTACATAGGGCAAAAGTTTCTGCCTAAAGAGGTGGTGTTTATGGGTAATGAAGAAAACGCCTGATTTTATTCTCATCATCGTTACACTTGCGTTGTTAACAATCGGAATGATTATGGTGTATAGTGCGAGTGCGGTTTGGGCCTCTTATAAAATGGGGGATTCATTCTTTTTTGCAAAAAGGCAATTGCTATTCGCAGGTCTTGGTGTAGTGGCTATGTTTTTTATTATGAAAATTGATTATTGGGTGTGGCGTACGTATTCAAAAGTAATTTTGCTAGTTTGCTTCATTCTTCTTATTCTCGTTCTTATTCCTGGAGTAGGTCTTGTTCGAGGAGGAGCACGAAGTTGGATTGGAATCGGAGCATTTTCCATTCAACCGTCCGAATTTATGAAGTTTGCGATGATTATTTTCTTAGCGAAATTTTTAGCGGAACGACAAAAATTAATTACCTCTTTTAAACGTGGTTTACTACCAGCTCTAGGTTTTGTATTTCTTGCATTCGGAATGATTATGTTACAGCCAGACCTTGGTACAGGAACGGTAATGGTTGGGACATGTATCATTATGATATTTATCTCGGGAGCAAGGGTCTTTCACTTTGCAATGTTTGGTTTGCTTGGTGTAGCAGGATTTGTAGGGCTAATTGCATCAGCACCGTATCGGATGAAACGTATAACATCATATTTAGACCCGTGGTCAGATCCGCTTGGAAGTGGATTTCAAATTATTCAATCGTTACTCGCAATTGGACCGGGTGGATTATTCGGGCTTGGACTTGGACAAAGTAGACAAAAGTTTCTTTATTTACCTGAACCGCAAACAGACTTTATATTTGCAATCTTATCCGAGGAATTAGGTTTTATTGGTGGTTCATTTGTGTTATTATTATTTAGTCTATTATTATGGCGTGGGATTCGTATAGCTTTAGGAGCGCCAGATTTATATGGTACGTTTTTAGCAGTAGGTATTGTGGCGATGATTGCGATTCAAGTAATGATTAATGTTGGTGTTGTAACAGGATTGATGCCTGTTACAGGTATTACTTTGCCGTTTTTAAGTTATGGTGGATCAAGTTTGACCTTAATGTTAATGGCAGTAGGTGTATTATTAAATATAAGTCGCCATTCTCGCTACTAAACCCTGTTTTATAAGACAGGGTTTTTCGTATGTGTACGAAGAAACAAGATGTATATAGAAATAAATACGACTGTAATAAGAAAAAGAGAAGCGGAGGAGTTAGTAGTGCGTGTATTAGTAAGTGGTGGGGGCACAGGAGGTCATATTTATCCGGCTCTTGCTTTAATAAGAGAAATAAAAAAATTGAATCCGGAAGCAAGGTTTTTATATATTGGTACGGAGAATGGATTAGAGAGCACAATCGTGCCAAAAGCAGGTATACCGTTTCAATCTATTGTTATAAGTGGATTTAAGCGTAAAATATCGTTAGATAACGTGAAAACGGTGATGCGTTTCCTAAAAGGTGTACAAGATAGTAAACGATATATTCGTCGTTTTAATCCAGATATTGTAATTGGAACGGGTGGATATGTATGTGGACCTGTTGTATATGCTGCGGCAAAATTAGGTATTCCAACTATTGTACATGAACAAAATAGTGTACCTGGTGTAACGAATAAATTTTTAAGCCGCTATGTTGATAAAGTTGCCGTTTGTTTTGAAGCGGCTGCAGAACATTTTCCACAATCAAAAGTGGTCATGACAGGAAATCCACGAGCGTCAGAAGTAATGGATCAAAATGGAATGAAAGGAAAACGTTCAGTAGGTTTATCTCTTCCTAAAAAGTCCGTGCTTATTTTTGGTGGAAGCCGTGGGGCTAGACCAATTAACGATGCTTTCGTAGAGGCAATTGAACAGTTCGGAAATAAAAGTTACGAAATATTGTATGTAACAGGTGAAGTTCATTACGACAAAGTTATGGAAGCAGTGAAGCAAAAAGGGAATCCGAATAATGTTATTATTAAACCTTTCATTCATAATATGCCAGAAGTACTTACAGGTGTAGATCTTGTTGTCTCAAGAGCTGGGGCCACAACACTTGCAGAATTAACAGCGTTAGGGAAGCCAAGTGTGTTAATTCCGAGTCCTTACGTAACAAATAACCATCAGGAAAAAAATGCACGTTCTGTTGTCGATAAAGGAGCAGCAAAAATGTTGCTTGAAAAGGATTTAACAGCTGAAACACTTATTCGTGATATTGATGAGATTTTATTAGATGCACAAACATTACAAAACATGAAGCTTGCTGCTGGGCAATTAGGTATTCCAGATGCAGCGAATAAGCTGTATGAAGTAATGAATAAGCTTGTAAAAAAATAACGTTAGGTGAACGCCCTGCATACTACTGTAATAAGGATGCTTAGTATGGGGGAGATTGTTTATGGAGCAATTAGTAAATGAGCTTATAGAAGCAAATGTTGGTCGCGTGTTAGTGGATGAACCGTTAGCACGTTATACCACTATGAAAATAGGTGGACCAGCTGATATTTTAATTGTGCCAAAGCATGTTGCCGGTATTGAAAAAACGTTACAGTTAGTAAAGAAATATAAAACAAAGTGGACTGTAATTGGTCGTGGTTCGAACCTTCTTGTATCTGATTTAGGTATAGAAGGTGTCGTTATTCGTTTAGGAGAAGGATTAGACCACTTAGAAGTCGAAAAACATAGAGTAAGAGTTGGTGGTGGGTATCCCCTTATTAAATTATCAACTTTACTTAGTCGTCAAGGATTAGCCGGTCTGGAGTTCGCAAGTGGTATTCCAGGAAGTGTTGGCGGTGCAGTGTATATGAATGCAGGAGCACATAAATCAGATATATCAAACATATTATCAAAAGCTCTTATTTTGTTTGAAGACGGAACAATTGACTGGTTAACGCATGAAGAAATGGAGTTTTCCTATCGTACATCTGTATTGCAAACGAAACGTCCTGGTATTGTTTTGGAAGCTGAGCTTCAATTGCAGATAGGAGAGCGTGAGGGGATTGTAAGTGTCATGCAAAAGAATAAAGATTACCGCCGTGAAACACAGCCATGGAATCATCCTTGTGCAGGAAGTGTGTTTCGGAATCCAATTCCATACTTTGCAGGAGATTTAATAGAAAAAGCGGGGCTTCGTGGTTATCAAATAGGTGGAGCTCAAATTTCTGAAATGCATGGGAACTTTATTATTAATACTGGTGGTGCTAGTGCGCAAGATGTATTATCTTTAATAGCATTAGTAAAACAAACAATCAAGGATAAATTTAGCGTAGAAATGCATACAGAAGTAGAAATCATTGGAAGATAACGGTTATTCGTTCCGCTCATTATCATTTATGTTATAATAAGAAGATAAGAACGGCATGAGGAACATGCCGTTCTTTATGTTACGTAGGGGGATCGTACATGAAAAATAGTAAAGTGATTAAACTACAGGATCGTGTACCAAAGTTGAAAAATCAACAGAAAAAAAACAAGAAAAATGTTAATCATCGGTTGATTTTATACATATCAATTTTATTTTTATTAGTGCTTTTTTTAATTTATTTTCGGTCTCCGCTTAGCAACATAAAAAAGATAAGCGTGTTTGGAAATCATTATATGACAGATGAACAAGTGATGAAGGAATCAGGTGTGACATATGATACAAGTTATTTCCGAGTGACAGCACATAAAGCAGAAGAAAACTTAACGAAGCGAAAAGAAATTAAAGCAGTAAATGTAAAGAAACGTTTTCCAAATAAAATTGACGTTCATATTGAAGAATATTTAACGATTGGTTATATAAACAAAGATGGGAAATTACAACCGTTATTAGAGAATGGGAAAACACTTGATGTACTCCCAAACGGAAAACTTCCTGTTGCAGCGCCAATTTTTGAACCTTTTAAAGAGGAAAAAATGAAGGAGTTAATTGCTGAGCTTGAAAAATTAACCCCAACTATTTTAAGGTCTATTTCTGAAATTCGTTATTCACCGACGAATGCGAATGAAGACCACCTTACTTTATATATGAATGAAGGGTATGAAGTGAGCACTACGATTCAAAATTTCGCAAAACGTATGGAAGCTTATCCACTTATCTTAAAAACAATTGAGCCGGGTAAAAAGGTATTAATTGACTTAGAAGTAGGGGCATATACGAAAGAATTAGGGGCGGAAGAAAAAAAAGAATAGAAAGATAGTGTTCACTACGTTATTGTAGAAAAAACAAAACGAATGTTCTGCTATATGCGTCTGAATTTACAAGAATGGTTCATTTGATGAAAAAGATGTAAAAATTCTTAGATTCATACTAGGATTGGTACAAGTTTCACTTTTCTATGAGTACATCTTAGTGTAGACTTATACTTGGCGGTAATCTTTACACTTGAAATGGAATTATTTCAAGATAAGCAGTTATTCACAGTTTACTGCGATATTCTTAAATGAATGTTAAATAAAAATAAGAAAAATATAGGGTTAAAAAAGGGAAACGTATAAAGACGTTGAATATTTTTCTTATAAATAGTAAAGTTGCGATTGTTGTTCCATATATTGAGTTGTATGGTATAAATAAAGAAGGAGGTGCCAAAGAATGAACAGCAATGAAATATATGTTAGTCTTGACATCGGTACATCCAATGTTAAAGTCATCATTGGTGAAATGGTTAATGACAGCTTAAACATTATAGGTGTTGGAAATGTAAAATCAAATGGTTTAAAGAAGGGATCGATAGTTGATATAGACGAGACTGTTCGATCAATTAAAAAAGCAATTGAGCAAGCTGAGCGCATGGTGGGTATCCACATTGAGCAAGTTGTAGTAGGTGTCAATGCAAACCAGGTACAGCTACTTCCTTGTCACGGAGTAGTCGCTGTTTCAAATGAAGATCGTGAAATCGGGAATGAAGATGTCTTACGCGTTCTAGATGCAGCACAAGTTGTGTCAATTGCTCCAGAACGTGAATTTATTGATGTGGTACCTCGACAGTTCATTGTAGACGGTCTTGACGAGATTAACGATCCGCGCGGGATGATCGGTGTAAGATTAGAAATGGAAGGTACACTTATTACAGGCTCGAGAACTTTACTACATAACCTACTTCGTTGTGTAGAAAAAGCAGGTCTTGAAATTGTTGATATTTGTCTTCAACCTTTAGCGGCTGCAACAGTTGCTATATCTTCAGATGAAAAAAATAGAGGAGTAGCCCTTGTTGATATGGGGGGAGGCTCTACAACTTTATCTATTTTTAAAGATGGAGAGTTACAGGCGACGAGCGTATTGCCATTAGGTGGAGACCATATAACGAAGGATATTGCGATTGGGTTGAAAACTTCAACAGAAAATGCAGATCAAATTAAGTTGAAATATGGACATGCTTTTTATGATACAGCGTCTGAAGAAGAGATGTTTACGGTTCCTATTATGGGAAGCGATCAAACAGAACAATATTCTCAGTTGGAATTATCGGATATAATAGAGGCTCGTGTAGAGGAAATTTTAATGTTTGTTCAAGATGAAGTGCGTAAGTTAGGAGTAAAGCAAGTGGCTTCTGGTTATGTATTAACTGGTGGAATTGCTTCTATGCCAGGTGTTCTTGATCTTGCATATGATATTTTACATGAAAATGTTCGTATAGCAACTCCTGATTATATTGGTGTGCGTGAGCCCCAATATACAAGTGGAGTAGGATTAATTAAACATTCTTATCAAAAAGCTAAATTACGTGGGAAAAATGTGCAGGAAAAGCAAGAGCATTTTGAACCAGTACCAGCACCAGCTCCAACGCCGGTACAACAGCAACCTGCGAAACAAAAAACGCGTAATCAAAACAATAATAATCAAAATGATGACCGTATGATGTCAAAAGTAAAACGTGTATTCCGTTATTTATGGGATTAAAATTGGACACGAAAAATGAGGTTCTAGGGGGATTTCGACATGTTAGAGTTTGATACTACTCAAGATCAATTAGCGAATATAAAAGTTATCGGTGTCGGCGGTGGCGGAAACAATGCTGTAAACCGTATGATTGAACACGGTGTACAAGGTGTAGACTTTATCGCTGTGAATACTGATGCACAAGCATTAAATCTATCAAAAGCTGAAACAAAAATGCAAATTGGTGGAAAATTAACACGTGGACTTGGTGCAGGTGCAAACCCTGAAGTAGGGAAAAAAGCTGCAGAAGAAAGTAAAGAACAGATCCAAGAAGCACTTCGTGGTGCTGATATGGTATTCGTAACTGCTGGTATGGGCGGCGGAACTGGAACTGGTGCAGCTCCAGTTGTTGCTCAAGTAGCAAAAGAATTAGGTGCATTAACAGTTGGTGTTGTAACACGTCCATTTACATTTGAAGGACGTAAGCGTGCAACACAAGCGGCATCTGGTATTGCGGCATTTAAAGAAAATGTAGATACACTTATTGTAATTCCAAACGATCGCTTATTAGAGATTGTTGATAAAAACACGCCAATGTTAGAGGCATTCCGTGAAGCAGATAACGTATTACGTCAAGGTGTTCAAGGTATTTCTGATTTAATTGCAACACCAGGTTTAATTAACTTAGACTTCGCAGACGTAAAAACAATTATGTCTAATAGAGGTTCTGCTTTAATGGGTATTGGTTCTGGTAATGGAGAAAATCGTGCTGCTGAAGCTGCGAAAAAAGCGATTTCTAGTCCATTATTAGAAACATCTATTGATGGAGCTCAAGGCGTTATCATGAATATTACTGGTGGAGCTAACTTAAGCTTATATGAAGTACAAGAAGCGGCAGACATTGTAGCTTCAGCTTCAGATCCAGAAGTGAATATGATCTTCGGTTCGGTTATTAATGAAGGATTAAAAGATGATATCGTTGTAACTGTAATTGCAACTGGTTTTGATGATACAATTGCAACTCAACCACCAAAACCAATTATCCGTCCGAATGTGAATCACACGCAACAACAGCAACAGCCAGTTGCTCAACCACCAAAACAACGTGAAGTAAAACGTGAAATGAAGCGTGAAGAGCCGGTTGTACATGAGCGTCATTCAGATTCAGATGATATCGATATTCCAGCATTCTTACGTAATCGTCGTAGACGATAAAAAAAAAGGAGCATTCATGCTCCTTTTTTGTTTTATACAAGGAAAAGATCTGCTAAGCAGGTCTTTTTTTATTTTATATATTTCAATCTATCCCGCTCTTTGCCGGACAGCACGGTTGGTGCATGGTGATTACAGTTTCACTTTATATGTAAGTAAAAAAATATAGCATTCTATGAAACATATATTTTTATTTTTTACCGACAGATTATGTCTAGAAAGCACAAAATAACAAAAAAACACCTCCGCAAATTGACACACTTTCCTATTGGATATGCATTATACTAGTCTCAACTTAAAAAAAGAGGTGAATTGTTTGGTTGTTTACGCCGACGTTGTTTGGTTGTTAAACGCCTGCATTGATTTTCTTTTACTTTTATTAACAGCTACCGTGTTAAAAAAGAAGATCAAAAGATGGAGGCTTGTGTTAGGGGCATTTATAGGTTCAACCATTGTTATTTTTGCCTTTACTCCTTTTGCTTCTATGATGACACATCCAATTATGAAACTACTGTACTCGTTACTTATTGTGTATACAACATTTGGGTTTACAACATTTAGAAATTATGCACAAACCGTTTTTACTTTTTATTTTGTAACCTTTATGGTTGGCGGAGGGTTAATGGGCACTCATTTCTTTTTGCAAACGAATGAAATGGTAAATGGATTGGTTCAATCTCAGTCAATTTCTTACGGTGATCCAATTAGTTGGTTGTTTGTTATTTTTGGTTTTCCAGTCATTTATTATTTTTCTAAAAAGCGTATTGAAAGCGTAGAGGTCACGAAAATACACTATGATCAAATTGTGAAATTGAAAATTCAATTAGCTGAAGAGGAACTAGAACTCGCAGGTTTAATTGATAGTGGGAATCAACTTTACGACCCGTTAACGAAAACACCTGTTATGATTATGCATATTTCATCATTAGAACATTGTTTACCAACTTGGTTAACAGAACAAATTTATTCCAAAACAGAAATTCCTCAAATACCAGAAAATGATTCTGGTTGGGCGACAAAATTACGCTTAATTCCTTTCCGAGCAGTAGGAGTAGAGAATCAATTTTTATGGGCAATTAAGCCAGACAGTGTACAAATTTATCATGAAGGTAGTTCTATTGTCGTGAACAAAGTATTGATTGGATTGAATACACAACAGTTGTCAACCAATGGAGAGTATCAATGTATTGTGCATCCGAAAATGTTAATTTCGCAAAAAATGGTAATTGCTTAATAATGGGAGGCGGGATAATATGATGAAATTAAAATTTTATTTAGTATACCTTTGGTATAAAGTATTGTTGAAATTAGGAATTAAGACCGATGAAATTTATTATATTGGTGGAAGTGAAGCGTTGCCACCACCGTTAACGAAAGAAGAAGAGGAAGTTCTTTTAAATAAATTGCCAAAAGGAGATCAGGCAGCTAGATCGTTACTAATTGAACGCAACTTACGGCTAGTCGTATATATAGCAAGAAAGTTTGAAAATACAGGGATAAATATTGAAGATTTAATTAGTATTGGAACAATCGGCCTTATTAAAGCAGTCAATACATTTAATCCAGAAAAGAAAATAAAGTTAGCAACATATGCATCACGTTGTATCGAAAATGAAATTTTAATGCATTTACGCCGGAATAATAAAAATCGTTCAGAAGTTTCTTTTGATGAACCGCTTAACATCGATTGGGACGGGAATGAACTTTTATTATCAGATGTATTAGGGACAGACGATGATATTATTACAAAAGATTTAGAAGCTACGGTTGATCGTCATCTTCTAATGAAAGCATTACATCAATTAAATGATCGTGAAAAACAAATTATGGAACTTAGGTTTGGGCTTGCTGGAGGGGAGGAAAAGACACAAAAAGATGTAGCGGATATGCTTGGGATTTCACAGTCATACATTTCGCGTTTAGAAAAAAGAATCATAAAAAGATTACGAAAAGAATTTAATAAAATGGTGTAAAGAATAAGACCAGCCGTTATCTAGGCTGGTCTTATTCATTTTAGTTGTATGAGGAAGGACAACTAAAATGAAAAATGAAGAGAAAACCGCATGCATAAAATCCCCTTCAAAGGAAATACTTTACACTGTACAGCAACTCCCGATAGGAGGGAACACTTTGACGAGAAACAAAGTAGAAATTTGCGGTGTTGATACAGCTAAACTTCCCGTACTAAAAAATGATGAAATGCGTAAATTATTTCGTGAAATGCAAAGTGGAGAGATAAGCGCAAGAGAGAAATTAGTGAATGGAAACTTACGTCTTGTACTGAGCGTCATCCAAAGATTTAATAACAGAGGAGAATATGTTGACGATTTATTTCAAGTTGGTTGTATCGGACTTATGAAATCCATTGATAACTTTGATTTAGGCCAAAATGTAAAATTTTCAACGTATGCTGTGCCGATGATTATTGGGGAAATACGCAGATATTTGCGTGATAACAATCCGATTCGCGTATCTCGCTCATTACGAGATATTGCGTACAAAGCGTTACAAGTAAGAGAAAAATTGATTGCAGAAAATTCAAAAGAACCAACAGCAATGGATATTGCAAAAGTGCTTGAAGTGACTCATGAAGAAATTGTTTTTGCTTTAGATGCAATTCAAGATCCAGTTTCATTATTTGAGCCGATTTATAACGATGGGGGAGATCCTATCTTTGTTATGGATCAGTTAAGTGATGAAAAACAAAAGGACGAGCAGTGGGTTGAAGAGTTAGCACTAAAAGAAGGAATGAAGCGTTTAAATGATCGTGAGAAAATGATTATTCGCAAACGTTTCTTCCAAGGGAAAACACAAATGGAAGTTGCAGAAGAAATTGGGATTTCTCAAGCACAAGTGTCACGTTTAGAGAAATCAGCTATTAAACAAATGAATAAGACGATTCAAGGATAAGGTTTCACCATTTATGGTGAGACCTTTTTATATGCAATATAGTTTGTTTGCGCTCATAGTAGGGTAGCTGTTTTCATATAATGAAAATAATATGAGGTTGGTAAGAGGGTGCTTCCTGTTAATTTGAGAAACAATGTTTTTTCGATTCGTCATATATAAGGGAGAGGATGAAAGTGATACGAATTTCGGAATTGCAGACGAAAGATATAATAAATGTTTCAGACGGAAAAAGGCTTGGGAATATTGGAGATATCGAAATTGATATGAACACAGGGAAGATCGAGTCTATTATTATTTCCAAACAGGCACGTATGTTAGGGATTTTTGGGAAAGACGTAGAAATTGTAATTCCTTGGAAAGAAATTGTGAAAATTGGGGAAGATGTCATACTTGTTAGAGTAAATCCTGTTAATTCTGTAACAGAATCAATACAAACACCGACAATTTCATAAAGAATATTACAAATTCCTCTTTTTTTTCTGTTAGGATTATGAAAAAATAAAAGTATGGTAAAATAGACAGGAAGTACCATGCTTTTTATGTTATTTTAATTAAAAGGAGCCGCTATTATGAGAGAGCCATTTAAATATGTGGACGGTATACTGTATTTACAAGCGTGGAAAGAACTTGGGAACATTACTGCTGGATTTACGACAAAAGATGGTGGGATAAGTACGGGCTCCTTTCATGCGATGAATTTAGGATTACATGTGAATGATATTGTGGAGAACGTTCATGAAAATAGACGCATTTTAGCAAATAAGTTACAAAAACCGTTAGAAAACTGGATTTGCTCTGAACAAGTTCATGATCATCATGTTGAAAAAGTAGGAGAACAGGAAAAAGGAAGTGGCGTTTATTCATATGAAGACGGCATTTCAAAAACAGATGGCATTTATACGACTAATAATGATGTTCTTCTAACATCTTGTTACGCGGATTGTGTTCCACTCTATTTTTATGCACCATCACATGGTATGATAGGACTTGCGCATGCTGGATGGAAAGGGACTGTAAAAGAGATTGCAAAAGAAATGATTCAAAAATGGAATGCAGAAGGGATTTCAAGTGATGAAATTCATGTTGCAATTGGACCAGCAATTGGATCTTGTTGTTACGTTGTTGATGATCGAGTATTAACAGCAGCAGAGCAAGTAGTAAACGGTTCTGTCCCTTATAAAAAAATTTCTGACGGACAGTATGCAATTGATTTAAAAGAAATTAATCGTATATTGTGTTTACAAGTAGGTATAAAAGAAGAGAATATTGTAATGTCATCTCTTTGTACAAGCTGTGAAGAGCAACTGTTTTTCTCTCATCGCCGTGATCAAGGTAAGACGGGGAGAATGTTGAGTTTCATAGGTTTTAAGGAGGAAGAAAGCAAGTGACAGTACAAACAAATTTAACAACTGTAAACGAATCAATTAAACAATCTTGCGTACGAGCGGGACGTTCGTTGCAAGATATTAAACTCGTTGCGGTTACAAAAACGGTAGGAATTGAAAAAACAAACGAAGTAATTCAAGCTGGAATTATCGATTTAGGTGAAAATAGAAATGAAGGTTTCTTACAGAAGTACGAACATTTCGGTTCAAAAGTGAATTGGCATTTTATTGGATCATTACAAACTAGAAAAGTAAAAGAAATCATTAATGAAATCGATTATTTACATTCATTAGACCGTCTTTCACTTGCAAAAGAAATTCAAAAACGTGCGGATAAGAAAGTGAAATGTTTTATTCAAGTGAAAACATCATCTGAAGAATCGAAGCAAGGATTGGCAATAGAAGAAACCGTTTCTTTTATTCAAAGTTTGCAAGAATTGGATAAGATTGAAGTGGTTGGACTAATGACAATGGCTCCGTTTACAGAAGAAGAGGAAGAAATCAGACGCTGTTTTAAGGAGTTACGTATGCTGCAAACAGAGGTGCAGGAGCTAGAATTATTACATGCGCCATGTAAAGAATTATCAATGGGAATGTCTAATGATTACACCATTGCAATTGAAGAAGGTGCTACATATATTCGTTTGGGGACGATTTTAGTAGGAAAAGCGTAAAAGGAAGGAGAATCTTATTATGAGTTGGTCAAAAGTAAAATACTTCTTTTTTGATACACCGGAAGAAAAAGAAGCAGCTCAATATAGTTATGAAAAGGAGCAAACAGACATGAAGAAGCAGCAAGATCCGCCAGAACAACAAGATGTTACGTTTCCAAAAGCGCAACCGAAACAAAATGTTGTGAGCATTGAAACAGCAAAGCAATCTTCAAAAGTTGTTTTATTAGAACCACGCACATATTCGGAAGCGCAAGGAATTGCGGACCATTTAAAAGGTAGACGAGCTGTTGTAATTAATTTACAACGAATGTCTACTGATCAAGCTGTACGTATCGTTGACTTTTTAAGTGGTACTGTATACGCTATAGGCGGGGACATTCAAAAAATAGGACCGAAAACATTTATGTGCACGCCTGAAAATGTAGATATTGTTGGTGCAATTTCAGAGTTATTCGGTGAAGAAGAAGACACAAATATAAAGAGGTGGTAATACGCCATGGAAACAGTTTTAAGGCTTTTAGTTACTGCTATCGAGATATACTCGTGGGCACTTATTATTTACATTCTCCTATCATGGTTCCCAGGTGCAAAGGAATCAACTTTCGGAGATTTTCTTGCGCGTATTTGTGAACCATATTTAGAACCATTTCGCAGATTCATTCCGCCGCTTGGTATGATTGATATCTCACCACTCGTTGCGATTTTTGCGTTGAAACTTGCTACAAGTGGTTTAGTAACTTTATTCGGCTATTTCTTATAGTAAGAGGTTAGATGAATGAGCATCTACGAGCATTTTAGACCTGATGAAGTAGTCTTTGTGGATAAAGTATTAGAGTGGAAGCGAGCAGCGGAGTACCATCAAGTGAAGTTAACAGACTTTCTTGATCCAAGACAACAACAAATTGTCACTATGGTAATAGGACAAGGAGATGTTGCTGTACAATTTGATGGTGCAACGTCTCAAGCAGAGCGCAAAAGAGCACTCATTTATCCGGACTACCTAGTAGTAAATGAAGAGGAATTTCAAGTAGAAGTATTGGAAATTGACTATCCTTCCAAGTTTTATACGCTAGAGCATAGGCAAATATTAGGTACATTTATGTCTCTCGGTTTAACGAGAGAAAAATGTGGTGATATTTTGCTTCAAGAAGATCGTGCCCAAATTGTAGTTGCGAAAGAAGTTGTATCTTATATTGAGATGAACTTACAATCTATAGGAAAAGTAAAAGTCTCCTTATCACCAGTGCAAGGAGAAAAAATTCTACAGATACAAGAAACGTGGGGAGAGAAATCTGGAACGGTTTCTTCACTTCGTTTAGATGTTATGTTAGCTGAAATGTTACATATATCCAGGCAAAAAGTACAACCTCTCATAAAAAATGGTTTAGTAAAAGTGAATTGGAAAACAGTGGAGCAAACCTCTTATGAATGTTATCCAGGAGATGTTTTTTCAGTGAGAGGATATGGGCGTAGTAAATTGTTTTCTGTCGAAGGTAGAACAAAGCGCGACAAATGGAGAATTTTGTATGGTATACTAAAATGATTGGTTTTTTAGAAGGAAATCCTCCTATTTTGTCGAAGAAAAGATATAATTGAAAGAGGAAATTTAGATAACTACTTGGAGGTGGCGTTGTGCCGTTAACACCATTAGATATTCATAACAAAGAATTTGGTCGCGGATTCCGTGGCTATGATGAGGATCAAGTAAATGAGTTTCTTGATCAAATTATCAAAGATTATGAATTAGTCATTCGTGAGAAAAAAGCTTTAGAAGAAAAAGTTGCGCAATTAGAAGGGAAGTTAGATCATTTTTCTAATATTGAAGATACGTTAAACAAATCTATCGTTGTTGCACAAGAAGCAGCGGAAGAAGTGAAACGTAATGCGCAAAAAGAGGCAAAATTAATCGTACGTGAAGCTGAAAAGAATGCAGACCGTATTATTAACGAAGCGTTAGTAAAATCAAGAAAAGTTGCTTTTGATATTGAAGAGCTAAAGAAACAAGCGAAAGTATTCCGCACTCGTTTCCGTATGTTATTAGAAACACAGCTTGAAATGTTAAACAACGATGATTGGGATAAACTAATTGAGTTAGAAGACGAAGTAGACGAGCTGTTGAAAAAAGAAGAAACAGTGTAAGCTTGACGTTTTTCTCATTATTACATATAATTTTAAACAACATATTTATTAAGAAAAACGAAGATAGGGATAAGTACCTTTTTCATACCTTATATAGCGAACTGAGGATGGTGTAAGCTCAGGATAAGGAGATAATGGGAATATCACCCTGGAGTTCCGCGCTGAACAAATAGAGTAAGCGTAGGCGTATATTCGCGTTAAGAATATAAAGAGGATTGTATACATACGTATAGGATCTACTAGGGTGGTACCGCGGGAGACTTTCTCGTCCCTTTTGGGGATGAGAAAGTCTCTTTTTTATTCCGTTTTTTAGGTCTTTCTTTTATACATGTAAGGAGGAATTGAGCATGGAGTACAAAAATACATTACTAATGCCAAAAACAGAGTTCCCAATGCGTGGGAATTTACCAAAACGTGAGCCTGCAATGCAAGAAAAGTGGGCGGAAATGAATATTTATGAAAAGGTACAAGAACATACAAAAGGTCGTCCTTTATTTGTACTGCATGATGGACCTCCATATGCGAATGGTGACATTCATATGGGACATGCATTAAATAAAGTATTAAAAGACTTTATCGTTCGTTATAAATCAATGACTGGTTTCTGTGCACCATATGTCCCAGGTTGGGATACACACGGTTTACCAATTGAACAAGCTTTAACAAATAAAGGTGTAAAGCGTAAAGAAATGACAGTTGCTGAGTTCCGTAAGTTATGTGCAGAGTATGCATATGAACAAGTAGAACGTCAGCGTGAGCAATTTAAGCGTTTAGGTGTACGTGCTGATTGGGATAACCCATACATCACTTTAGAGCCAGCTTATGAAGCACAACAAATTAAAGTGTTTGGTGATATGGCGAAAAAAGGTTATATCTATAAAGGACAAAAACCAGTTTACTGGTCACCAACGAGTGAATCAGCTTTAGCAGAAGCTGAAATTGAATACCAAGATAAAAAATCAGCATCTATTTACGTAGCATTCCCTGTAAAAGATGGAAAGAACGTATTAGAAGGTGATGAGAAATTCATTATCTGGACAACAACACCTTGGACGTTGCCTGCAAACTTAGGTATTTCTGTTCACCCAGAACTTGAATACAGCATCGTGAAAGTAAATGATGAAAAATATATTATTGCTTCTGAACTATTTGAGACAGTTGCAAAAACGTTAGAGTGGGAAAACACTGAAGTTGTGAAAACGGTAAAAGGTAGCGAACTTGAGTATACAGTTGCAAAGCATCCATTCTACGATCGTGATTCATTAGTTATGCTAGGAGATCACGTAACAACAGATGCAGGTACAGGTTGTGTTCATACAGCACCAGGACACGGGGAAGATGACTTCATTGTTGGTAAAAAGTATGGCTTAGAAGTACTTTGCCCAGTTGATGATAAAGGTGTATTAACAGAGGAAGCACCTGGATTTGAAGGCTTATTCTATGATAAAGCTAACAAGCCAATTACAGAAAAATTAGAAGAAGTAGGCGCGTTACTGAAACTAACATTCATCACGCATTCATATCCACATGATTGGAGAACGAAAAAACCTATTATTTTCCGTGCGACAGCACAGTGGTTTGCATCTATTGAAGCATTCCGTAAAGAGTTATTAGAAGCTGTTGCGGAAACGAAATGGGTACCAGCATGGGGCGAAACTCGTCTTCATAACATGGTTCGTGACCGTGGTGACTGGTGTATTTCTCGTCAGCGTGCATGGGGTGTGCCAATTCCAGTATTCTATGCTGAGAATGGTGATCCAATTATTACGGATGAAACAATTAACCACGTAGCAGATTTATTCCGTGAACACGGTTCTAACGTATGGTTTGAGCGTGAAGCGAAAGATCTATTACCAGAAGGATTTACACATCCAGGTAGCCCAAATGGAGAATTCCGTAAAGAAACAGACATTATGGATGTATGGTTCGACTCAGGTTCTTCTCACCAAGCAGTATTAGAAGAGCGCGATGACTTACAACGTCCAGCTGATTTATATTTAGAAGGATCTGACCAATATCGTGGTTGGTTTAACTCTTCATTATCGACAGCAGTTGCTGTAACAGGGAAAGCGCCATATAAAGGCGTACTAAGCCATGGTTTCGTATTAGATGGTGAAGGACGTAAAATGAGTAAGTCGATTGGAAACATCGTCGTACCGAAGAAAATTATGGATCAATTAGGCGGAGATATTTTACGCTTATGGGTATCTTCTGTTGACTATCAATCTGACGTACGTATTTCGGATGATATTTTAAAACAAGTAGCAGAAGTGTATCGTAAAATCCGTAACACATTCCGTTTCTTATTAGGAAACTTAGACGACTTTAAGCCAAGTGAAAATACAGTAGCTGTAGCTGAACTTCGTGAAGTAGATCGTTACATGTTAGTGAAATTAAATGACTTAATTACAAAAGTAAAAGAAGCATATGAGACATACGACTTCGCTGCTGTATATCATGCAATTCATAACTTCTGTACAATTGATTTAAGTTCATTCTACTTAGACTTTGCAAAAGACATTTTATACATTGAAGGTGCGAACCATGAAGATCGTCGTGCAATTCAAACTGTATTATATGATGTTCTTGTTGCATTGACGAAACTTGTAACACCAATCTTACCGCATACAGCTGATGAAGTATGGCCATACATTCCAGGTGTAACAGAAGAAAGTGTACAATTAACTGATATGCCAGCAGCTGTACAATTAGATGGTGCAGAAGCATTAAAAACAAAATGGGATGCATTTATGACATTACGTGATGACGTATTAAAAGCGTTAGAAGTAGCTCGTAATGAAAAGGTAATTGGTAAGTCATTAAATGCAAGCATTACGCTATATCCAACTGCAGAAATGAAAGCTATGTTAGAGTCTATTAACGAAGACTTAAAGCAATTATTCATCGTTTCTGAGTACAAACTTGGTGGCATGATGGAAGAAGCGCCAGCAGATGCACCGAAGTATGAACATACAGCGGTTGTTGTTGCTCAAGCAACTGGTGAAACATGTGAACGTTGTTGGGTAGTTTCAGAAACAATTGGTAAAGATGCTGAACATGAAACATTATGTGAGCGTTGTGCAACGGTTGTTAAAGAAAATTATGTAAAATAATAAGGGATGACTGCACGTAAAGTGCAGTCGTTTTTTTGTTAACAGTATATTGAAATAACTTTCACTCTCTTTCCTATGAAGGAAAAATGTGTGAGAGGTAAGCATATAAATTTCGGACACACTAATCGTACATTGCAACTGGGAGGAATGTACACGTGAATGAAATGTATATGGAAATCAAAGAAGAATTGCAATTGATGCGTAAAGAGTTACAAGAGAGGCTAGCAAAAGAGGTTATGTACAAATATAATACAGAGTTTAGCGAAGAGCTTGGATATGAAATGAAGGAAGAGATAAAGAAAAAACTGTTATTACATGATATAAAAGAGGATTTAAAAGATGTAGAACGTGCATTATTTAAAATGGAAATAGATATGTATGGTATTTGTGAAGAAACAGGGAGAGTCATTTCGGTAAAACAAATGAAAACAATGCCGACTGCCCGTACCATTCATGAATTTTTCTATGAAAAAGTAAATGTATGAATGTGCACAACGATATTATATTACCTTTTTTTAATTTATTTTATTCTTCTATAAAGGTTCATTGTGAAAAGGTTGCAGCTATGCTAAAATTTTGAGGTACACTGTCTTTGTGGGGGAAATGAAAATGATATATTATGTAATAGCGTTATTTGTCATTGCCATCGATCAAATATCGAAATGGCTAATTGTAAAGAACATGGAATTGGGTACGAGCATTCCGATTATCGATAATGTATTATACATAACATCACATCGAAATAGAGGAGCTGCCTGGGGCATTTTAGAAAATAAAATGTGGTTCTTCTACATTATTACAGTCGTTTTTGTAGTATTTATCGTATTTTATATGAAAAAATATGCGAAAACAGACAAGCTTCTAGGAATTTCATTAGGTCTAATTTTAGGCGGAGCAATTGGTAATTTTATTGATCGTGTATTTAGACAAGAAGTAGTGGATTTCATTCACGTGTATATTTTCTCGTACAACTATCCAGTATTCAATATAGCTGATTCAGCATTATGTATTGGTGTTGTATTAATTATTATTCAAACATTATTAGAAGGCAAGAAAACGAAGGAGTAATTGAATGAGTGAAGTAGTACAAGTAACAGTTGCAGAAGAACAAAAAAACGAGCGAATTGATAAATTCGTTGCAGGAATAAATAATGAATGGTCACGTACACAAGTACAGCAATGGATTAAAGATGACGTCGTGACAGTTAATGGAAAAGCGGTAAAAGGGAATTATAAAGTTAAAGAAAATGATGAAATTACAGTGACGATTCCTGAGCCAGAAGAGTTAGATATTCAGCCAGAAGATATGAACTTAGAAATTTATTATGAAGATGCAGATGTATTAGTTGTTAATAAGCCACGTGGTATGGTTGTACATCCAGCGCCTGGTCATACAAGTGGTACGCTTGTGAACGGTCTTATGCACCATTGTACAGACTTATCGGGCATTAACGGTGTAATGCGCCCAGGTATCGTGCATCGTATTGATAAAGATACATCAGGCCTATTAATGGTTGCTAAAAATGATATGGCACACGAATCACTTGTAAATCAACTTGTAGCAAAAACAGTAACAAGACGTTACAAAGCGATTGTACACGGTGTTATTCCGCATGATAAGGGAACAATTGATGCTCCGATTGCTCGTGATAAGAAAGAACGTCAAAGTATGACGGTTGATGAAAATGGTAAGCATGCTGTTACGCATTTCCAAGTGTTAGAGCGATTCAAAGATTTCACACTTGTAGAATGTCGCTTAGAAACAGGGCGTACACACCAAATTCGTGTTCATATGAAATATATTGGCTATCCACTTGCAGGAGATCCAAAGTATGGACCAAAGAAAACATTAGACATGAATGGACAAGCGCTTCACGCAGGTATTTTAGGATTTGACCATCCTCGTACTGGTGAATATATTCAGTTTGAGGCACCGATTCCAGAAGTGTTTGAAGACGCATTAAATATTTTACGAAAATAGTATTGACAAATCATACGAAAACTGAGATACTGACAACAGTTAAATAATGATCCTTTAACACAGCCCCGTGAGGTTGAGAAGGTAACGGTTTGAAATGCATAGGGTATGCTGTACCCTTTTTCAAAAGTCCTCTCGCACACGCTGAGAGGACTTTTTTTATACCATTACTCTCACGCAAGAAAAAAGCTTGGAGGTGTAGAGCATGCAAGAGAAAGCTGTCGTTTTAGATGACCAAATGATTCGCCGCGCTTTAACACGAATTAGTCATGAAATCGTGGAACGAAATAAAGGTGTCGATAATTGTGTTCTTGTCGGAATTAAAACGCGTGGAATTTTTATTGCACAACGTTTGGCAGAACGAATTGGTCAAATTGAAGGAAAAGAAATGGAAGTTGGAGAGTTAGACATTACGTTATATCGAGATGATTTAACACTACAATCGAAAAATAAAGAACCACTTGTAAAAGGTTCTGATATCCCTGTAGATATTACGAAGAAAAAAGTTATCCTTGTGGATGATGTATTATATACAGGCAGAACTGTTCGAGCAGCAATGGATGCTCTTATGGATTTAGGTAGACCATCACAAATCCAACTAGCGGTTCTTGTTGATAGAGGTCATCGTGAACTACCAATTCGCGCTGATTATGTAGGAAAGAACATTCCAACATCAAGTGAAGAGCGTATCGAAGTTGATTTGCAAGAGACAGATCAACAAGATCGAGTAAGCATATACGATAAGTAAAGCCCTTTTAAATGTAGTCCTGTGAGGCTGCCAAAGGGTCTTGGCTTTCATATGTCAAATTTGGCATATGAAAGTGTAGGACTCTTTGTGCACAGGCACAAAGAGTTTTTTTATTGCAAAGATTTAAACTGAAGGAGGATGTAACAATGGAACAAAAGCCAGTGTTAGACGTTAATGAAGTACCGAAACCGGGAAAATGGTTATTTTTAAGTATACAACATTTGTTCGCGATGTTTGGATCAACAGTGCTTGTTCCGTTTTTAACAGGATTGAATCCGTCAGTAGCATTAATATCAAGTGGATTAGGAACGTTAGCGTTTCTTCTTATAACGAAAGGTCAAGTACCTGCCTATCTTGGATCATCATTCGCCTTTATCGCACCGATTATAACAGCGAAAACGGCAGGGGGACCCGGAGCAGCAATGCTTGGTGGTTTGCTAGCAGGACTTGTATACATCTTAATCTCACTCGGAATTAAGAAATCAGGATCAGAGTGGATTATGAAATTACTACCACCAATCGTAGTTGGTCCAGTAGTAATGGTAATCGGGCTAGCTTTAGCACATACAGCAGTTAACATGGCGATGAATGGTGCGGATGGCAAATATAGCTTTACACACTTTTCAGTAGCATTAGTAACATTAGCAATTACAATTATATGCTCAATATTCGGAAGAGGATTTTTCAGTATCATACCCGTGTTACTTGGCATTATCGGCGGATATATCTTCGCTTACTTCCAAGGGCTAGTAGACTTAAAGCCGGTAGCTGAGGCAAAATGGTTTGTTGTACCAGATTTCACAGTACCATTTGTAACATACACACCAGAGTTTTCATGGAAGATTGTACTCTTGATGGTACCAGTTGCACTAGTAACAATTTCAGAACATATCGGACATCAAATTGTATTAGGAAATGTTATTAAAAGAGATTTAATTAAAAAACCAGGTTTACACCGTTCAATCTTCGGTGATGGAGTAGCCACATTAATCGCATCACTAATCGGTGGACCACCGAATACAACGTATGGTGAAAACATCGGTGTGCTAGCAATTACAAGAGCGTACAGTGTATACTTATTCATCGGTTCAGCGGTATTCGCAATCATGTTCGGATTTATCGGTAAGATTTCTGCACTGATTCATTCAATCCCAACACCAGTTATGGGTGGTGTATCAATCTTACTATTCGGTGTAATCGCATCAAGCGGATTACGCATGATGGTAGACGATAAAACAGATTTAAGTGACAAACGAAACTTAATGATTGCATCAGTAATACTAGTAATCGGTATTGGTGGAGCGGTACTTCACGTAGGAGAATCATTCCAAGTAGAAGGAATGGCACTAGCAGCAATTGTAGGTGTACTGTTAAATCTACTACTACCGGAAACGAAACAAATAAAACAATCTAAGCAGATTGCTTCATAATAATAACCTTTTAATTCAGTCCTGTGAGACCGGAAAGGGTGGCTTCTTTCTTGCACCCTAGTCTCACACGACTAGGGTATTTTTATGCAAAGGTTGTTATAAAAATACAAAAGTGGTAACATAAAAATCAGAAAGATGAGGGATGACGATGAGCCATTTGTTAACGATGAGTGAATTATCGGAAGTAGAAATTTCAGAAATCCTAAAAGACGCAGAAGATTTTGCGAATGGGAAAGAGAGCAAAACGACAGAGCAAACATTTGTTGCGAACTTGTTCTTTGAGAATAGTACGAGAACGAGATTTAGCTTTGAAGTTGCTGAGAAGAGATTAGGACTTGATGTTTTAAACTTTTCAGCTGATGCATCTAGCGTACAAAAAGGAGAAACGTTATACGATACGATAAGAACACTAGAATCAATCGGAACAAAAGCAGTGGTCATCCGCCATGAGCAAGATCGCTACTTCGATGAACTAAAAGATCAGGTGAATATTCCAATCTTAAACGCTGGAGATGGATGTGGGAACCACCCAACGCAGTGCCTACTCGATCTTCTCACAATTAAGCAAGAGTTTGGAAGATTTGAAGGTTTGAAGATTGCAATAGTAGGAGATGTTCGTCATAGCCGAGTAGCACGTTCTAATGCAGAAGCATTAACGAAGCTGGGTGCAACAATTTACTTTGCAAGTCCAGAAGAGTGGAAAGATGAAGACAACACATTTGGAACATACAAACCATTAGATGAACTTGTTCCAGAAGTGGATGTAATGATGTTACTCCGTGTACAACATGAGCGTCATGATCATTATGAAACAGACATTATGAAAGAGTATCATGAGAAACACGGATTAACAGTGGAAAGAGAAAAGCGTATGAAAGAAGGAAGCATTATTATGCATCCAGCTCCTGTAAACCGAGATGTTGAAATTGCAAGTGAACTTGTTGAGGGTGAGCGTTCACGCATATTTAAACAAATGGAAAATGGAGTTTACGTAAGAATGGCTGTACTAAAACGCGCCTTACCAAATGTATTAGGAGGAATGAAACATGAATTATTTGTTTAAAAATGGTCGTTATATGAATGAAGAAGGAAAAATCGTAGCAACGGATCTTCTCGTACAAGACGGTAAAATCGCTAAGGTAGCAGAAAATATTACGGCAGATAATGCTGAAGTAATCGATGTGAATGGAAAGTTAATCGCACCTGGATTAGTAGATGTACACGTACACCTTCGTGAACCAGGTGGTGAACATAAAGAAACAATTGAAACAGGTACGCTAGCAGCGGCAAAAGGTGGATTCACAACAATTTGCGCAATGCCAAATACACGCCCAGTACCAGATTGCAGAGAGCATATGGAAGACTTACAAAATCGTATTAAAGAAAAAGCGCATGTTAACGTACTACCATATGGAGCAATTACAGTACGTCAAGCGGGTTCTGAAATGACAGATTTTGAAACATTAAAAGAGCTTGGAGCATTTGCTTTCACTGATGACGGTGTAGGCGTACAAGATGCTAGCATGATGTTAGCTGCTATGAAGCGTGCAGCAAAACTGAATATGGCAGTAGTTGCGCACTGTGAAGAGAATACTCTTATTAATAAAGGTTGTGTACATGAAGGGAAGTTTTCTGAGAAACACGGATTAAACGGTATCCCATCAGTATGTGAATCTGTACATATTGCAAGGGATATACTGCTTGCTGAAGCGGCAGATTGTCACTATCACGTATGTCACGTAAGTACGAAGGGATCTGTACGTGTAATACGTGATGCGAAACGCGCTGGAATTAAAGTAACAGCAGAAGTAACACCCCATCACTTAGTGTTATGTGAAGATGATATCCCGTCAGCTGATCCTAACTTTAAAATGAACCCACCGCTTCGTGGAAAAGAAGATCATGCAGCATTAATTGAAGGTTTATTAGATGGAACAATCGATATGATTGCAACTGATCATGCACCGCATACAGCAGAAGAGAAAGCGCAAGGAATTGAAAGAGCACCATTCGGAATTACTGGTTTTGAAACAGCATTCCCACTTCTATACACAAACCTTGTGAAAAAAGGAATTATTACACTAGAACAGTTAATTCAATTCTTAACAGAAAAGCCAGCTGATACATTCGGCTTAGAAGCAGGTCGCCTGAAAGAAGGTAGAACAGCTGATATTACAATCATTGATTTAGAACAAGAAGAAGAGATTGACCCAACAACATTCTTATCAAAAGGAAAAAACACACCATTCGCAGGTTGGAAATGCCAAGGATGGCCGGTAATGACAATCGTTGGTGGTAAGATCGCATGGCAAAAGGAGAGTGCATTAGTATGAAAAGACAACTTATCTTAGAAGATGGAACAGTATTAATTGGAAAAGGTTTCGGAGGAGAAATCGAAAAGTCAGGTGAGGTTGTATTTACAACAGGAATGACTGGATATCAAGAAACATTATCTGATCCATCATATTGCGGTCAAATCGTAACATTCACGTACCCATTAATCGGAAACTACGGCATTAATCGTGACGATTTCGAATCGATTCACCCATCTGTAAATGGTTTAATCGTAAACGAAATTTGTGATCATCCATCAAACTTCCGTAATGAAATTTCGTTAAATGATTACTTAAAAGAAAGAAACATCCCGGGATTAGCAGGAATTGATACGAGAAAATTAACGAGAAAAATTCGCCAATACGGTACATTACGCGGACGCCTTTGTAACATGGATGCAGATGTAGAATACATCGTGAGCCAATTAAAAGCGACAGTATTTACAGATCACGTGAAACGCGTATCAACGAAAGATCCATACCCAAGTCCAGGACGCGGACACAGAGTTGTACTTGTAGACTTCGGAATGAAACATGGTATTTTACGAGAATTAAATAAGCGTGACTGTGATGTAATTGTAGTTCCTTACAACACAACAGCAGAAGAAATTTTACGCCTTAGCCCAGATGGAATTATGTTAAGTAATGGACCTGGGGATCCAAAAGATGTACCAGAAGCAATTGAAATGTTAAAAGACATTATCGGTAAAGTTCCTTTATTCGGAATTTGCCTAGGACATCAATTGTTCGCTCTAGCATCTGGTGCGAATACAAGTAAGTTAAAATTCGGTCACCGTGGTTTAAATCATCCAGTAAAAAATCTTGCAACTGGAAAAGTAGCAATTACATCTCAAAACCATGGTTACGCAGTAGAAGAAGAATCAGTTGAAAATACAGAGCTTGAAATTACACATGTTGCTTTAAATGATGGAACCGTAGAAGGTCTTCGTCATAAGAAGTTCCCAGCATTTACAGTTCAATACCATCCAGAAGCTTCAGCAGGACCAGAAGATGCAAATGATTTATTCGAAGATTTCTTAACAATGATTGAAAACTTCAAGAAAGAAGGGGAAGAGTTATGCCAAAACGCCTAGACATTAACACAATTTTAGTAATCGGATCAGGACCAATTGTAATTGGGCAAGCAGCAGAGTTTGACTACTCTGGAACACAAGCTTGTCAATCTCTTAAAGAGGAAGGTTACAAAGTAATCCTTGTTAACTCTAACCCAGCGACAATTATGACAGATACTGCAACAGCAGATAAAGTATACATTGAGCCTTTAACATTAGAATTCGTAAGCCGAATTATTCGTAAAGAACGTCCAGATGCAATCTTACCAACATTAGGTGGTCAAACAGGTTTAAACATGGCTGTTGAACTTGCAAAATCAGGCGTACTTGAAGAGTGCGGAGTTGAAATTTTAGGAACAAAATTATCAGCAATCGAGCAAGCGGAAGATCGTGATTTATTCCGTACATTAATGCAAGATTTAAATGAACCAACACCACCAAGTGAAATTATTCATAACCTTGATGAAGCATATGGCTTTGTAAACGAAATTGGTTATCCAGTAATCGTTCGTCCAGCATTCACATTAGGCGGAACGGGCGGCGGAATTTGCCATAACGAAGAAGAGTTAATTGAAATCGTAACAAGTGGTTTAAAACATAGTCCAGTAACACAATGTTTATTAGAGAAAAGTATTGCTGGCTGTAAAGAAATTGAATATGAAGTAATGCGTGATTCAAATGATAACGCGATTGTAGTATGTAACATGGAAAACATCGATCCAGTTGGTGTTCATACAGGTGATTCGATCGTTGTAGCACCGAGCCAAACGCTAAGCGACCGTGAATACCAAATGTTACGTAACACTTCATTACGAATTATTCGTGCACTAGGAATTGAAGGTGGATGTAACGTTCAGCTTGCACTAGATCCATATAGCTTCCAATACTATGTAATCGAAGTAAACCCACGTGTAAGTCGTTCATCTGCACTAGCATCTAAAGCAACTGGATATCCAATTGCGAAATTAGCAGCGAAAATTGCAGTCGGCTTAACATTAGATGAAATCGTAAACCCAGTAACACAAAAAACTTACGCTTGCTTCGAGCCAGCATTAGACTATGTTGTTTCAAAAATTCCACGCTGGCCATTTGATAAGTTTGAATCAGCGAACAGAACACTTGGAACGCAAATGAAAGCAACTGGTGAGGTTATGTCAATCGGACGTAACTTAGAAGAATCATTATTAAAAGCGGTTCGTTCTTTAGAGCTTGGTATTTATCACTTAGAATTAGACCACTTAAAAGAACTTGATAAAGAAACAATGAAAAAACGCATTATTAAAGCAGATGATGAGCGACTGTTTATCGTAGCAGAAGCAATTCGTCAAGGTGTAACGAAAGAAGAGATTAACGAATGGTGTGAAATGGACTTCTTCTTCTTACAAAAAGTTGAAAATATCGTAAATATGGAACGCGAAGTAAAAGCGAATGTAGGAAATATGGAAGTACTACAAACTGCAAAAGAAATGGGCTTCAGCGATCACTACATTGCAGCAGCTTGGAACAAAACGGAGCGCGAAATTTACGATATGCGTAAAGAAAATAATATGACGCCAGTATTCAAAATGGTAGATACTTGTGCGGCAGAGTTTGAATCCGCAACACCGTATTACTACAGCACATACGCTGATGAGAACGAATCAATTGTAACAGATCGTAAGAGTGTAGTAGTTCTAGGATCTGGTCCGATCCGCATTGGTCAAGGTGTTGAGTTTGACTACGCAACAGTTCACTCAGTATGGGCAATTAAAGAAGCTGGATATGAAGCAATTATCATTAACAATAACCCAGAAACTGTTTCAACAGACTTCAGTATTTCTGACAAATTATACTTTGAACCATTAACGATTGAAGATGTAATGCACATCATCGATTTAGAAAAACCAGAAGGTGTTATCGTTCAGTTCGGTGGACAAACGGCAATTAACTTAGCGGCGAAATTAGAAGAACATGGTGTGAAGATTTTAGGAACATCACTTGAAGACTTAGACCGTGCAGAAGATCGTGATAAATTCGAAGCTGCTTTAACAAAACTTGGTATCCCACAACCAGTTGGTAAAACAGCAACGACTGTAGAACAAGCGGTAGCAATCGCAGAAGAAATTGGTTACCCAGTATTAGTAAGACCATCTTACGTACTAGGTGGACGTGCGATGGAAATCGTATATCGTCAAGAAGAACTACTGCACTACATGAAAAATGCAGTTAAAGTGCACGCAGATCACCCAGTATTAATCGACCGTTACATGGTCGGTAAAGAAATTGAAGTAGATGCAATTTCAGACGGTGAGAATGTATTCATTCCAGGTATTATGGAACATATTGAACGTGCTGGAGTTCACTCTGGTGACTCAATTGGAGTATATCCACCACAAAGCTTATCTGAAAAATTAAAAGAACAAATCATTGAACATACTATTGCACTTGGAAAAGGATTAAACATTGTTGGATTACTAAATATCCAGTTTGTAGTATTCAAAGATCAAGTGTACGTAATTGAAGTAAATCCACGTGCGAGCCGTACAGTACCATTCTTAAGTAAAATTACAGGTGTACCAATGGCAAACGTTGCAACGAAAGTTATTTTAGGGCAAGACCTAGTAGAGCAAGGATACGGAACGGGCTATCATCCAGAAGAAAAAGAAGTATATGTAAAAGCTCCGGTATTCTCATTCGCGAAACTACGCTCAGTTGATACAACATTAGGACCTGAAATGAAATCAACAGGGGAAGTAATGGGTAAAGATTTAACGCTTGAAAAAGCACTATACAAAGGGTTAGTTGCTTCTGGAATTAACATCCCAACGCACGGATCAGTAATCATTACTGTAGCGGATAAAGATAAAGAAGAGGCGATGGAAATTGCAAAACGTTTCCATGAAATCGGCTATAACTTATTAGCAACAGCTGGAACAGCACAATCATTAGAAGAGCAAAATATCCCAGTACAAGTTGTAAACAAAATTGATTCTGAAGACTACAACTTACTAGATATTATCCGTCAAGGAAAAGCACAGTTTGTAATCAATACGCTAACAAAAGGTAAACAACCAGCGCGTGATGGTTTCCGCATTCGCCGTGAATCAGTAGAAAATGGTGTAGCTTGCTTAACATCACTTGATACAACGAGAGCAATCTTACGAGTATTAGAATCTATGACATTCTCAGCTCATTCAATGAAAGAAATTACGCAAACAAAGCGTCACGAGGTGGTACATGCATGATGCAAAAGCAAAATATGATCGTCGTTAATCAAAAAGAAATCGCAAAGAACATTTACGAATTAGTGCTTCAAGGAACTTTAGTACAGCAAATGAACGAACCAGGGCAGTTTGTACACATTAAGGTAGCAGAGGGCATTGCGCCCCTTCTGCGCCGCCCAATTAGTATTTGTAATGTAGATCAAGAGAAGAACGAATTTACAATGCTATATCGTGCGGAAGGACAAGGGACAAAAACATTAGCAACTAGAAAACAAGGTGAAATGGTAGACGTACTAGGACCACTAGGACACGGTTTTCCTGTAGAAGAAGCAGAAGCTGGTCAAACAGCTTTACTAGTAGGCGGGGGAATTGGTGTACCACCACTTTATGAATTATCACAGCGCCTCGTTGCAAAGGGTGTACGTGTGATTCACATCTTAGGTTTCCAAACGAAAGATGTCGTTTTCTATGAAGAGAAATTTGCAGAACTTGGTGATACGTACGTTGCGACAGTAGACGGTACACACGGTACAAAAGGATTTGTCACAGATGTAATTGATCATTACGGAATTGACTTTGATATTCTTTATTCATGTGGTCCGTTAGCGATGCTTCGTGCATTAGAAGGACGTTACAAAGAGAAAAAAGCCTATATTTCATTAGAAGAGCGTATGGGCTGTGGTATTGGAGCTTGTTTCGCATGTGTATGCCACTTACAAGAAGATCCAAGTGGACATTCTTACAAGAAGGTGTGTAGCGACGGACCAGTATTTCCAATCGGGGAGGTTGTACTATGAACAGATTGCAAGTTGAATTACCAGGATTATCATTAAAAAATCCAATTATACCGGCATCTGGATGCTTTGGATTTGGTCGTGAATATGCACAGTTTTACGATTTAAGTGTACTAGGATCAATCATGATTAAAGCGACGACAGAACAACCACGCTATGGAAATCCTACGCCTCGTGTTGCTGAAACACCAGGCGGCATGTTAAATGCAATCGGACTTCAAAACCCAGGATTAGAAAAAGTAATGAATTCTGAATTACCTTTTCTCGAACAATTTGATCTTCCAATCATTGCGAACGTTGCAGGCTCACAAGCTGAGGATTACGTAGCGGTTGCAAAGGAAATTTCTAAAGCGCCTAATGTCCATGCGCTAGAATTAAATATTTCTTGTCCGAACGTAAAAACAGGTGGTATCGCCTTTGGTACAAATCCTGAAATTGCTGCTGATTTAACGAAGCGAGTAAAAGAGGTTTCTGAAGTACCTGTATACGTGAAGTTGTCACCGAACGTGGCAAACATTGTGGAAATTGCAAAAGCGATTGAAAATGCAGGTGCAGATGGTTTAACGATGATTAATACATTGCTTGGTATGCGTCTAGATTTAAAAACAGCTAAACCAATTTTAGCAAACCGTACAGGCGGATTATCAGGTCCTGCGATTAAGCCAGTAGCAATTCGTATGGTACATGAAGTAAGCCAAGCGGTGAACATTCCAATTATCGGAATGGGTGGTATTGAAACAGCGGAAGATGTAATTGAATTCTTCTACGCTGGCGCAAGCGCAGTTGCAGTTGGTACAGCGAACTTTATCGATCCGTTCGTATGTCCGACAATTATTGAAGAGTTACCAGCATTACTAGATGAATTAGGATTTAATCACATTTCGGAATGTCAAGGAAGGAGCTGGAAGCAAACATGTCACAGTCGTTAATCGTTGCACTAGATTTTCCAGGGAAACAAGATGTAGAGCAATTCTTGCGCCACTTTGAAGGGGAAGAGTTATTTGTCAAAGTTGGTATGGAGTTATTTTACAAAGAAGGCCCTGCGATAATTACGTACTTAAAAGAACAAGGACATAAGATCTTTCTAGATTTAAAACTTCATGATATTCCGAATACGGTAAAAAGCGCTATGCGCAGCCTAGCTAGTCTAGATGTTGATATGGTAAATGTTCATGCTGCTGGGGGAAGCAGTATGATGAAAGCTGCGATTGAGGGATTAGAGGAAGGTAAGCAAGAAGGAAAAGAGAGACCGATTTGTATTGCAGTTACACAACTAACAAGCACTTCGGAAGCTATGATGAAAAAAGAGATTGGTATTGAGAAAACGTTAGAAGAAGCGGTTGCTCATTATGCAAAACTAACGAAAGAAAGTGGACTTGATGGCGTTGTTTGTTCAACGCTTGAAGTTCCGAAATTACGTGAAGTATGCGGAAATGAATTTGTAACAGTAACACCGGGGATTCGTCTTGCAAGCGATGATGTAAATGACCAGGTGCGCGTAGCAACACCGAAACGTGCGAGGGAACTTGGCTCAAGCTATATCGTAGTTGGACGTAGTATTACAAAAGCAGAAAATCCGCTTGAAGCATATAAAACAGTAAAACAACAGTGGGAAGGTGTAACAGTATGAAAAAAGAAATCGCATCGCATTTATTAGAAATTGGAGCAGTATTTTTACAACCGAATGATCCATTCACATGGTCTTCAGGTATGAAATCACCAATTTATTGTGATAACCGTTTAACTTTATCTTATCCGAAAGTACGTCAAGCAATTGCAGCTGGATTAGAAGAGTTAATTAAAGAGCACTTCCCAACTGTAGAAGTTATTGCAGGAACAGCAACTGCTGGTATTGCGCACGCTGCATGGGTAAGTGATCGTATGGATTTACCAATGTGTTACGTACGTAGTAAAGCAAAAGGTCACGGTAAAGGGAATCAAATCGAAGGAAAAGCTGAAAAAGGTCAAAAAGTTGTAGTAGTAGAAGACTTAATTTCAACTGGAGGTAGTGCAATTACATGTGTAGAGGCACTTCGCGAAGCTGGCTGTGAAGTATTAGGAATCGTATCAATCTTCACATACGAGCTAGAAGCAGGAAAAGAAAAGTTAGAAGCAGCGAACGTAGCATCATATTCTTTAAGTGATTACAGTACATTAACTGAAGTTGCAGCAGAAAAAGGTATGATTGGACAAGCTGAAACGAAAAAATTACAAGAGTGGCGTAAAAATCCAGCTAACGAAGCTTGGATCACAGCGTAACACGAAAAAAGACGACCGCGGGGGAACGCGGTCGTTTTTTTTATATAAATTCAATGTAAAGTTCCATCAATATTAAAGAAAATCATATGACGATCCCCTTGCTAGCAACTATTTAGCGTTTTCCACAACTTCATACCCTCTCACAAACAATAGCGTCACATAAGAAACAATAAATGAGAAGATGCTGTACATGCCAATCCAAAAGAAAAATTTTGGAGTGAAGGCGATAACACCTATTATTAAAAAACTAGCAAACGTTACAATCGGCATTACGTAATACGTTTTCGTTTTGCGTGTGCCAATAACAGATACGATAAAGATAAATAATGGACAAATTAATAAGACGAAAATCAATTCATTCATAGGTATGTCCCCTTTTCTAATTGCAGTAATCTGTTTCTCGTAAACGTTTTGAAATAATTACTCTCCTAATATAATTTCGCTAAGTAATAACGAATCCCTCTTGAAAACTGATAATTCATGATGAATTTTACAAGCAAAAAACGTAAGCAAGAGAACACATGCTTACGTTATAGGATAAACATCGCAACGATTGTGGTGACAATTAAACCGATAACAACCGGTAAAAAGTTTCGGCGTGCAAGTTCAAATGGATCGACTTTACAAATCGCAGCAGCAGGAATAAGAGCCCAAGGAATTAACGTCCCGCCCCCGGTCCATATAGCTGCAATTTGCCCGAGTGCTGTTAATGTAGCTGTTCCATGGCCAAGTGCTGTTCCAAAAAGATTGGCAATGGAACCAGCAAGTGATATACCTGAAAAACCTGATCCATCTAAGCCGGTAATGACACCAACGATGGTTAATGTCCCTGCCGATACATATTGATTTAAAGGAACAGTTTGAGATAAAGCGATGCCTAAGTCGTTAATGATTCCGTGTGAACCTTTCGGTAAATAGTCCCCGATAATTTTCACAAAGCCGCTATCTCCTAAATAAAAAAGTGCAGCGATTGGAATAACTGGTCCGAAAATTTTAAAGCCAAATTGGAGCCCTTCTATAAAATAATCGGTCGTTTTATTTAGTCCATTACCTTTGTAGGCGATGAGTGAAATGATGATAATCATAATAACAGTTGTTCCGCCGATAAGTGCAGTTGCGTCGCTTCCTTGCAGTTTAAATTGAATCATGCAAAGGATATCAATGATATATACAATAGGGATACAAATAGCGAGCCATTTCTTTGTATGAGGAGATAATGAAGTGAGCGTTTTAGAAGACTCAGTTGATAGAATAGATTCTTGTATAGCTAAGCCTGTATGAAACTCTTTTCGTAAGAAGAAAAAAGCGACGGAAGTTGTCACAACGCCCATAACGATAACGAGTGGAACACTTGCAGATACGACGCTGGAAACAGGGAGACCAGCAGCGTCTGCGGTTAATTTTGGTGCGCCTTGTATAACGAAGTCGCCGGATAAAGCAATCCCATGACCGAATAAGTTCATAGCAATTGCTACTCCAATTGGGGGGAGACCGACGCGTACAGCAACCGGTAATAAAATAGCTCCCATTAAGGCGACAGCGGGAGAAGGCCAAAAGAAGAAAGAAATTGTCATCATCAAAAGGCCGATAATCCAGTAGGCGAGGGTAGGGGTACGGATCATCTTTGTAAATGGTGAAATCATTGTATCATTTATACCGGTATGAACGAGTAAATTGCTCATGGATACGATAATGGAAATGATTAATATAGTTGGTAATAGCTCAGTAATGGCGTAAATAAAACTTTGAAAAATGCCGCTAACGGCAAGAGGGATAGAACTTGTAGCAGTTAATGCTAATAAAAAGATAAAAACGATACAAATAATCGTCGTATCTTTCCGGAGAATAAAAAAGGTAATAATGGTGAGTAAACAAAGAATATAGAGAGCGTGCAACAGCGTTAATTCAACTTCCATAACATTCACATCCTTTAGGCGTTCGTGTAGTTCATTGTATGAAAGCGGTGAAAGTATGTGAGTATAAGAAACAGAAAAAGGTAAAATTTCATGTACTGTAATGGTAAGAATAAAAAATGGATGTTAAAATACAATTAATCCTAAAAATGGAATTGGAGGAGGGCTTATGCACAAAAAAATTGGATTTTGGGGATTTATCATATCTTGTAGTCTATTAATCATTTTAAAGCTATTTACAAACAATGAATGGATAAGTATTATACCTGTTTTCGGGTTTGTATTTATACTTTTATATAACTGGGATGGTATGAAACAATATAGTAAGAAAAGTATCGGAATTATGATAGGTATCATCGTTGTTTGCTCATTGTTCGCAGGGGTTATTTTAATAGAGGGTCAGAAACAAATGGAGAAAATGTCTATTTTTCAAGAATGGATGTCGTCTGCAAAAAGTCTTTATATTGTAATTGTAGTAGTTATTTTTCTAAGAATTGTTATAAGCATAGCAAGTTACATAGTAAAGGAGAAGTAGAATGGGGGAGTACGAATGAGAGAGAGAATAGGTTATTATGGTGTGTTCGTTTGTTTACTATTATCAGTTATTTCAGGGCAATTTTTTAAAAGTGAATGGGTACCAGTTATATTATGTATAGGAGTATTAATTTTTGCTCCCATGTATCGCTGGAATGAATGGCAAGCATATAGCCGAAAAAAGAAAATTGTTTTCAGTATTGAGTTTGTTATTATAATTAGTACGATTCCGTTTTTGTTACTGAAGGGAAATGAGATAATAGATGGAATTGTAATGTTTCAAGGGTGGTTATTTATTGCAAAATTGCTATATTTAATATGTATTTTAATATTGGTAGCAGTAATCGCTAAAAAAGTAAACGAAAAGTTATTCGTTAATGAATAGAAGAAAGTGCCACCTTATCTGGTGGCACTTTCTTACTTTATTGAATGAGCTTTTTGCATCTTCTTAATTAAACGAATTTGTCCGCGATAATTGATTTCATCTTCAAATACGTGAAACCATTTAAAGTAGTTGTTTGCTTGTTTATCATACCAAAAGTCTGTCGTTTTAAATAACCATCCATCAGGAAACGATTGAAAAGTCTCAATCGTTTTGGAACGTACTTCTTGTAATGTATTGATATAAAATTCTATAGAGTTTCCTTTTATTTTCTTGCGTCCAAGATCTTCTAATTCGAGACCAGGTAACCATCGTTCTATTTCAGCCTCCGTTGGCTCGCGGTCTTCAAAAGTATGAATCTGGTAGTAAAATTCAACAGCGGCCATGTGATATAATAGCATGCCGATTGAATTTGCTTCCTCATCATATAAATAATCAAGTTCTTCCATTGTTAAACCTTCCACCGCTTGCATTGTTGTATAGCGAGCGTAATTCATCATGGAAACTAGTTTGGAAAATTCAGGATGTAAACCATCTATTTTATCGATTACAAAGTTCAATTACAATTCCCCCCTTTTTAAATGAATACTCAAGAGAAGGAATTCTATGTGTAGAGAAAAAATCAAGTTGAAAATTTCAAAATATTAACAAGGGATTATAATTAGTTCTCTATTTGATTTTGTAATAACTTCATATCCGTCTTTTGTAATGACGATATCATCTTCAATTCTACAACCGCCCCAGTTCGGTATGTAAATACCTGGTTCAACTGTGACAACCATACCTTCCTCTAAAGTAGCCTTACTTTCTTGGGATAGGCGGAGAGGTTCATGAATTTCTAATCCAAGACCATGACCAGTAGAATGTCCAAAATATTGACCGTATCCATGCTCAGCAATGTAGTTTCTCGTTATATCATCGATACGTTTTGCAGTTTCTCCAGGTTTAATCGCTTCAGTCCCGCGTTTTAATGCTTCAAGTACAATATTGTATATCTTTTTGAATTCTTCTGATGGTTCCCCGATTGCTACAGTACGTGTTATATCGGAACAATATCCGTCGTAAAGTGCACCGAAATCTAATGTAACGATGTCGCCTCGTTCAATTATTTTATTTGATGCAACTCCATGTGGAAGAGAAGAACGAACACCAGAAGCTACAATAATTTGAAATGATGAAGATGCAGCACCTTTTTTTCGCATGAAAAATTCTAATTCATCTCGTACAGTATTTTCACTTATTCCTGGTTTTAGAAACGTAAGAATGTGGTGAAATGCTTCGTCCGCAATATTAGCTGCAATTTTCATTGTTTCTATTTCAGGTGTGTCTTTAATGATACGAATATTTTCGATAATTTCGCACACTTGAATCATTTCCGTATGTACGTATTTTTGCAAGTTTTTATATTGTTGCAATGTCATGTTGTTTTCTTCAATTCCAAGTTTTTGAATGTTTAATTTCGATACTTGATGTGCAATTTCTTTTTCTAAATTTCCTTTATGCATAACAATTTCAGCATCTTTTATTTGTGATTTTGCTTGATCTACATAGCGGAAATCTGTTATAAAAACAGCTTGATCGGCAGAGATTAAGACGACGCCAGCACTACCTGTAAAGCCTGTTGCATATTGGCGGTTTTCTTTTTTTGTAATAAGTAACCCGTCAATTCCGTACTTATGTAGTTGTTTTTGGATATTAGTTATTCTTATATTCATTTTAATGCCTCCTTTTTATATTTAATAAAGCAAAAATTGTGCCAATATACTTATTGACAATAAAAGAGAAGAGGGAGTTTTGTGTCAAAAAAACTAGACAAATATAAAATGAGGATGTAAAAAATTTATACAGTAATGTAAACTTGCATATTATAATCTTTCAATTCTAATATTATATTTTTTGTATAAATAAATGGTGATAATTGGTATAATAAGAGGTCGTTATGTTTTCTTGTAGATAAAGGTGCGTAACGAATAAATAGGAATAAGGAATGTGAGTATATGAAGAAATTAAGTAAAGTCATGTCATTTTGCTTCGCTGCTAGTATGCTAGTTGTAACAGGGTGTGAAAAAAGTGAAATCAAAGTTCAAGCAAATGAAACGATTGAACAGCTTGATGAAGCGCCAGAAGTGACAGAAAAAGAAGCGAAAAAGATTGTAAGAAAGAGTGTAGATGCAATAGCAAATGCATTTAGTGAGATGGAAAAAGAAAATGGATGGAGTCGAAATAATCCTGGAGATTTGGCGACAGCGAAAAAAGGAGTTAAGGGATTAGTTACAGAAAAATTTGTAGAGAACCAGCTTCCTAATTCGCTTGAAACATTTAATAGATCTAGAGAGACAGATATGTTGCCATTCCCTATTAATATTGAACCAGAAATGAGATTAACGTATACACAGAAAGATAAAAATTTAACGATTGAAACGATTATACCTTCAAATGATATGGGAAATGAAGCAGAGATATGGGAATTTATTTTCGTTTATAAAGATGGAAAATGGTTAATGGATAAATGGTCATCACATACACCGAGAGATTTAAAACTTACGAAGGAAGAAGCTAGTGAGTTTCTTAAAATTCGTGGTTTTAAGAATATATCTTTTGTTAAAGAGGAGAACAGTGGTGATAAAAAGTATATTTTTAAAGACAGTACTAGTTTAGTTACTGTGAATGCAAAAACATCGGTTATTACAATTAATTCAGATAACCCAAAAGAAGAACAGGTAGCGAATAAAAATAGTAGTGAAGAACACGAAAACATTAAGGAAAATAGCATGAGTACGCATGCTACTTCTAAAGAAGAGAAGCAGACTAAAAAAGAAACTTCGTCAGTAATGGGTAAAACTAAGGTTTTAAATGAGTTAGCGGCTCTAGAAAATCAAGAAACACATGCAAATGTTGCGTCAGATAATGATATAGTAAATGAAATAGAAGGAAATTATGAACTGTGGGATAATAAACTAAATGAAATTTACAGTACATTAAAAAATATGATGTCCCCTGATGCATTTCAGTCATTAAAAACGAAACAAATTGCGTGGGTTAAAGAAAAGGAAAGTAAGGTTAAAGCAATTGGTACTGATACAAATAACGGGACGATGAGACGTATAGATGCTTCAGAAGAGAAATACAAGATGACAAAAGAAAGATGTTATGAATTAGTGAATGGGTATATGAACTAGTTTGAACGAATATAAAAATGCGTTGCTTATGAGCAACGCATTTTTATATTTAAGCTTTTAATTTCATTACAGTATCAGCATCCGGTGTAACATATACGGTTTGCTGATTGTCGTACGTAACAAAACCAAGTTTTGCACCACTCGGTTTTTTCACATGGCGTATTTTTGTGAAATCAACAGGTACAGAACTAGACTCTTTTGCTTTACTGTAATAAGCAGCAATTTTGGCAGCTTCTAGTAAAGTTTCTTCAGCAGGTTCTAAAGAACGAATGACAACGTGAGAACCAGGTATGTCTTTCGTATGTAACCAAATTTCATCACGGCGGGCAAATTTCGTTGTTAAATAATCATTTTGCTTATTGTTTTTACCGACGAAAATTTCTGTACCATCACTAGCCAAATATTTATCTAATACGGGTTTAGTAGGCTTTTTCTTTGCGTTTTTCGTTTTACGATTGCGCATATAACCTTCTTCAGCTAATTCCTCACGAATTTCTTCAATATCTTTTGAAGAAGCAGCTTCCATTTGTTGAAGTAAGCTATCGAAATAAAGAATTTCTTCCTTTGTTTTTCCGATTTGTTCTTCTACAACAACAACTGAATTTTTCGCTTTTTGGTACTTTTGGAAATAGCGTTGTGCATTTTCAGATGGTGTTTTTAAAGGATCTAATGCGATCTTTACAGTTCCGCCATTTTCATCGTAATAGTTAACGACTTCAATATCTTTATCGCCTTTTTTCAAAGCGTACATATTGGCTGTAAGTAGTTCTCCAAATAGTTGATATTTATCTGCTTTGCCAGCATCTTGTAATGTTTTTTCTAGTTTAATGAGTTTTTTCTCATTTTTATTTTTTTCGTTTTGCATAAAGCGCTCTAAATCATGAGCTTGTTGTTTTACACGGTCACGCTCTGCTTTTCCGAAAAAGAAACGGTCTAGCAATTCACTAACAGACGAGAATGTCTTGTCTTCTCCTGCTAAGTGCGCAAGAGGGAAAAGATAAAAGAATTCTTTCCCATTTGAAGTAGTCATTGTTGGTGAATATGTATGAGTTAATAATGGTTTTTGTATGGAGAAAAATGCGTCAGCTAATGCTTTTTCATTTACCATACCTGCTTTTTTCACTACTTCTTTTGCGAATAATGGTGATATTCCGGTAAAGGTTCCGACTAGCTGTTTATCCATGTTTCCAGATAGAAAGTCTAGCGGTCTAATAAATTCATCATTTGTTTCGACCTGAAGTGGGTTAATTTTATGTTGTGCTGGTGGTGCAATATATTCAGCTCCAGCGTATACAGTTCGATGTCGGTTTACTGCTAAAGAAACGTGTTTTAAGCTATCTAAAATATTGTTTGTTTTTGTGTCTACTAAAATTATGTTACTATGTCGTCCCATAATTTCAATTACTAATGTTTTTAGCGATTCATCACCAATTTCATTTCTGCTACGAACGGTAATTTGAATAATACGCTCTAAATCAATTTGTTCAATTTTTTCAATGAATCCACCTTCTAAATGCTTACGAAGAAGCATGCAGAACATTGGTGGAAGTGCAGGTGAATCGTAACTTTGGTTTGTTAAGTGTAAACGTGCATATGTCGGATGAGCGGAAAGAATCAGTTTTTGATTTTTTCCGTTTGCTCGAATATGTAATAAAATCTCGTATTTTGAAGGTTGATATATTTTTGAAATTCTTCCCGTGTAAAGAGAATTTGCAATTTCATGTGTAATCGCTCTTGTAAATAATCCATCGAATGCCATGATTGAACACTCCTTTCTAACTAAAAGTTAATTATAGCATTTTTTTGGACGAGGCTGAATAAGCTTTCAATAGAGTATGTCTGGAATCAGGAGGTCGATAGCAGGATGAACTGGTATGGAATGCGCGCACATGAAGTGGAAGAACGAACGAATACGAATGTGAAGGTTGGACTTACAGAGAAAGAAGCAGAAGGGCGAATAAAAAAATTTGGTACAAATGAACTAGATGAAGCGAAAAGGCCTTCTGCACTGATGGTATTTTTGGCGCAATTTAAAGATTTTATGGTGCTTGTTTTGTTTGGTGCAACAATAGTTTCTGCTTTTTTAGGGGAATACATTGATTCTATTGCGATTGTGGCAATTGTTATTATCAATGGTATTCTTGGCTTTTTTCAAGAAAGAAAGGCTGAAAAGTCATTGGAAGCTTTAAAAGAGCTAGCCGCCCCGCAAGTTACTGTACTGCGGAATGGAAAGTGGGTAAAGGCACCGTCTAAAGCACTCGTTTTAGGTGATGTTATTAAATTTTCTAGTGGCGATCGTATTGGAGCTGATGTACGCCTTGTTGAGGCGGCGAGTTTATATATCGAAGAATCAGCTTTGACAGGAGAGTCAGTACCAGTGCAGAAGAAAGTAGAAGCATTGCAAGGGCAAGATGTTTCAATTGGTGATCAAAAAAATATGGCTTTTATGGGTACGATGATTACACGAGGATCTGGGACAGGAGTCGTTGTGGCAACGGGTATGAATACAGCGATGGGGCAAATTGCAAATATGTTACAAAATGCAGAGCAGATGGAAACACCACTGCAAAGAAGATTAGAGCAACTCGGAAAAATATTAATTATTGTGGCTCTTGTTTTGACAGCGCTTGTCGTGTTAGCTGGTGTGTATCAAGGGAATGAAGTGTATCATATGTTTTTAGCTGGTGTGTCGCTAGCTGTTGCTGCTATTCCAGAAGGGTTGCCAGCAATTGTTACAGTAGCTTTATCGCTTGGTGTACAGCGTATGATAAAAAAGAGAGCGATTGTAAGAAAGTTACCAGCGGTAGAAACGTTAGGTTGTGCTTCTGTTATATGCTCTGATAAAACAGGAACGATGACGCAAAACAAAATGATGGTAACACATATGTGGTCAGGTGGAGAGTTGTGGAAAGTGACAGGTCAAGGGTATGAACCTAATGGATCTTTTCTGAAAGGTGAAAAAGAAGTGAATCCAGTTAAGACGAAAGCACTTTATCAACTACTCACATTTGGTTCACTATGTAATAATGCAAGTATTATTCAAAAGAAAAAGGCGTATGTATTAGATGGAGATCCAACTGAGGGAGCACTTGTAGCTGCAGCAATGAAAGCGGGGATAACGCGTGAGGCACTGAAAGGGAAATTTGAAATTATTCGTGAATTTCCGTTTGATTCAACTCGGAAAATGATGAGTGTTATTGTACGAGATAGAGAAGGGAAAAAGTTTGTCGTTACGAAGGGAGCACCAGATGTCCTCCTGCAAATGAGTCAAACGATTTTATGGGGAGATAAGCAGCAACCATTAAGTGAGTTGTATAGAAAAGAAGTACAGGCGGCTATTCATAGTTTAGGTAGTCAAGCGCTGCGAACAATTGCAGTTGCATTTAAGCCATTAAAAGTAACTGATTCTACCGAACATGAAAGAGACGTTGAAAAGGATTTTATGTTAGTTGGGATACAAGGTATGATTGATCCGCCAAGACCAGAGGTAGAGCAGGCTGTAAAAGAGTGCAGAGAAGCTGGTATTCGAACAGTGATGATTACAGGTGACCATAAAGTTACAGCAATGGCGATTGCGGAACAATTAGGGGTTTTACCACAAGGAGGACGCGTTGTTGAAGGAGTAGAACTCGCAAATATGGATGTAGAAGAACTAGAAAATGTTGTAGAAGATACGTATGTATTTGCTCGTGTATCACCAGAACATAAATTGAAAATTGTTAAGGCGTTGCAAAATAAAGGACATATAGTAGCGATGACAGGTGATGGAGTAAACGATGCTCCAGCTATAAAAACAGCGGATATTGGGATAGCGATGGGAATTACAGGGACAGACGTTGCGAAAGAAGCTTCTTCTCTTGTATTGCTGGACGATAATTTCGCTACGATAAAATCAGCAATTAAAGAAGGTAGAAATATATACGAGAACATACGTAAGTTTATTCGTTATTTATTAGCATCGAACGTTGGAGAAATTTTGGTCATGCTATTTGCAATGTTGCTTGCATTACCGCTGCCAATGGTTCCAATTCAAATTTTATGGGTGAATTTAGTTACTGACGGTTTGCCAGCAATGGCATTAGGTTTGGATAAGGCTGAGGGAGACGTGATGAAGAGAACGCCGCGTCATCCGAAAGAAGGGGTATTTGCTAGAGGGCTTGCCTGGAAAATTATAAGCCGTGGCTTTTTAATTGGGGCAGTGACGTTAGTAGCGTTTATTATTGCATATAATCAACATCCAAATGAACTGAAATATGCACAAACTGTAGCGTTTGCAACGTTGGTACTTGCTCAGCTGATTCATGTATTTGATTGCCGAAGTGAGCATTCTGTTTTCCACCGCAATCCGTTTGGAAATGTGTATTTAGTAGGAGCGGTTATCATTTCATTACTACTCATGCTCGTCGTTATATATTATCCACCGTTACAGCCGATTTTTAGCACGATGCCAATACAAGCGAGAGATTGGTTGTTAATTGGAGGTTTATCATCAATTCCGACCTTCTTATTAGTAGGCTCTTTATTAACAGGGAAAAAGGGAAAGAAGGAAAAGCCAATATTATATAAGAAGGGATTAAACTTGAAATAGTCAATGATATGAAAATGTGATATAATTTACAGAAGGTAGTAGAGCCTTGTCTCTATTACCTTTTTCATTGAGTTATTTCATGGCTTGGATGTGATAAAAAATGATTTGCAGTATGACAGGGTTTGGAAGATCGAAAGTAGAAAGTGATACTTTTCAAATTACAGTAGAAATGAAATCGGTGAACCACCGTTTTCTAGAGATGAGTATTCGACTACCGAAGCAAATGATGGTATTTGAAGACAAAATTCGTAAAATAATTGCACAGCAAGTTCGCCGTGGACGCATTGAAGTGTCTATTAGTATAGCGGGTGAAGGGCTTGTTGAAAGAAAATTAAGTGTGAATTGGTCGCTTCTTGAGCAGTACCAATCGATTATGGAAGATATAAAAGGAAAATTTCAATTACAAGATTCTATTACACTCGAGCAATTAATGGCAATGCCAGAAGTAACAGCGATTGAAGAGGTAGAAAACGTAAATGAACAATTTGAGAACAGTTTATATGAGGCTGTTCGCCAAGCTGCTCATATGTTAAAAACGATGAGAGATGGCGAAGGAGAACGATTACATAAAGATATAGCGTATCGTTTACAAGAAATTCACAATTGTGTAAACGCAATTATTCCGCATGCACCAATTGTTACACAAAAATATCGTGAACGATTAGAAAATCGCTTAAAGGAATTACATAATCAAGATCTAGATGAACAAAGATTGCTAACAGAAGTTGCAATCTTTGCTGAGCGTTGTGATATTCACGAAGAGTTAGTTCGTTTGCAAAGTCATTTAGAACAATTCCGTGAAACACTGCAGATTGAAGAGCCTGTTGGAAGGAAAATGGATTTCATCGTGCAAGAGATGCATAGAGAAATTAATACGATTGGTTCTAAGGCAAATGACTTAACAATTTCAAAATATGTTGTAGAAATGAAAAATAACCTTGAAAAAATTCGTGAACAAGTACAAAATATTGAGTAGCTTTCAAAAAATATATAAAGTTATACGTGGTGGAGAAATCGGATAGACTTACTAGGAGGCGCAAACTATGGCCATGCGGTTTTTAAATATTGGATACGGAAATATTGTATCTGCTCATCGAATTATTGCTATTGTAAGTCCGGAGTCAGCTCCTATTAAACGAACAGTACAGGAAGCACGCGAACATAATGCTTTACTTGATGCTACGTATGGGAGAAAAACAAGGGCGGTTATTGTTATGGATGATGGGCATGTTGTATTAAGTCCAATTCAGCCAGAGACGATTGCACATCGTTTGAATAATAAAGAAGATTTAAGTGAGGAAGGGTAGGTTTTACATATTTATGAGAAGTAGAAGAGGATTGCTCATCGTTCTTTCAGGACCTTCTGGGGTTGGTAAAGGAACGGTTCGAAAAGAGCTGTTTAGTCATGAGGATACACGTTTTCAGTACTCCATTTCAGTAACGACACGTAAGCCACGTGAAGGTGAAGTGGATGGTGTGGATTATTTCTTTAAAGAGAGAGAAGAATTTGAGGAAATGATTCGTAATGAAAAATTACTTGAGTGGGCTGAGTTCGTAGGTAATTATTACGGAACACCGATTGATTATGTTGAAAAAACATTACAAGAAGGAAAAGATGTATTCTTAGAAATTGAAGTGCAAGGAGCAATTCAAGTTAAGAAAGCTTTCCCAGAAGGTGTATTTATTTTCTTAGCACCTCCAAGTTTATCTGAACTAAAGAACCGAATTGTCGGTCGTGGTACAGAAACTGAAGATGTGATTGAAAATCGTTTAACGGTAGCGAAAGAAGAAATTGATATGATGGACGCTTACGACTACGTTGTAGAAAACGACCAAGTTAAACTAGCTTGTGAAAGAATTAAAGCAATTGTGGTTGGTGAACATTGCCGCCGCGAAAGAGTAGCAAAATATTATAAAGAAATGACGGAGGGTCTATAATTATGTTAAATCCATCAATTGATTCATTATTAACAAAAATCGATTCTAAATATACACTTGTAACAGTGGCTGCAAAACGTGCGCGTGAAATGCAACTTGCTAATAACTGTGTTGTAGAAAAACCAGTCTCTCATAAATGTGTAGGTAAAGCATTAGAAGAAATTGATATTGAAGCGTTAAGCTACGTACCAAGTGAAGATAAAGTAACTGAATAAGACTTTGTCTTCGACAATTTAAAACATAGACTTTATAATTTTCTATGTAACGGTAACAACCTATTTACAAGTAGGTTGTTATTTTTTTACGGTAGGGAAGAAATATTGATACTGATGAGCTGATAATCTTGTTTCAGTATTATAAGTTTGAAAAAGAAAGAGGACGAGCCATATGCTAAAAGGGAAAAAGATACTTTTATGTGTAACAGGAGGCATTGCGGTCTTTAAAGCGGCTGCGTTAACGAGTAAATTGACACAAGCTGGTGCTATTGTAAAAGTAATGATGAGTGAGTCGGCAATGAAGTTTGTTACACCTCTTACATTCCAGGCGCTTTCTCGCCATGATGTATATACGGATACATTCGATGAGAAAGACTCAGCTGTTATTGCTCATATCGATTTAGCAGATTGGGCAGATGTTGTACTTGTTGCACCTGCTACAGCCAATTGTATTGGAAAGTTAGCTAACGGTATTGCAGATGATATGATTACAACTACTTTGTTAGCTACTACAGCCCCAGTGTGGATTGCACCTGCTATGAATGTGCATATGTATGAAAATAAAATTGTTCAAAAAAATATGATGACGTTAAAAACGTTAGGATATACATTTATTGAGCCTGGAGAAGGTTTTTTAGCGTGTGGTTATGTAGCGAAGGGAAGATTAGAAGAACCTGAAGCGATTATTGCACGGTTAGAAGATGCTTTTTCAGAACAAAAACCACTGCAAGGAAAAAGAATATTAATAACCGCTGGCCCAACTCGTGAAAAGATTGATCCAGTCCGTTTTATGACCAATTTTTCTTCTGGAAAAATGGGATACGCAATTGCGGAAGTGGCGGCGAACTTAGGTGCTGAAGTCATACTTGTTTCGGGACCGACAGCATTAAATCCACCATTGCATGTAACTACAATGCAAGTGGAATCGGCACAAGATATGTTAGAGGCAGTTATTCAACATTATCAAAACGTAGATGTTGTCATTAAAACAGCAGCGGTTGCAGATTATCGTCCGAAATATGTTCATGATAATAAAATGAAAAAGAAAAATGGCGATGCTGTAATTGAGCTAGAGAGAACAGTAGATATTTTAAAAACGTTAGGTAAGATGAAGGACAAACAGTTACTTGTCGGTTTTGCGGCTGAAACGACAAACGTAGAGGAATATGCAACGAAAAAATTACGTGAGAAAAATGCGAATATGATTGTTGCAAACGACGTAAAGGCGCAAGGAGCTGGATTTGGTACAGATACGAACATTGTAACAATGTATAGAAAAGATGGAGAAGTTATAGAGTTGCCACTTTTAACGAAGAAAGAGGTTGCTCATGAAATATTAAAGCAAATTGAAATGATGTTAGAAGATGATCGTCTATGAAATTTGCAAGTGTAATTGTTGATGTGCCTGCACGTCAGACGGATCGACCATTTGATTATATTATCCCTAAAAAATGGGAAGATATTGTCCAGACAGGCATGCGTGTAGTAGTTCCGTTTGGCCCAAGGAAATTGCAAGGTTTTATTATTGGTATTAAAGATTCGGTTGAAGTAGAAAGTAAGAAGTTAAAGACAATCCATGAAATTTTAGATGTAACACCGGTTTTAAATGAAGAGTTGTTAAATCTTGGATATTGGCTTACAAGTGAAACGTTATGTTATATGATTTCAGCTTTTCAAGTTATGCTTCCAACGGCTATAAAAGCAACATATAAAAAACGTCTACAGCTTCGTAAACAAGAAGAAGTAGCACCTGAACTACTGTTTTTATTTCAAGACAAAGAAGCGATAGATTGGGAAGCGATTGAGACGCAGCCACATCTATACCGCACGATTCAACAAGAAATTAAACATGGCACGATTGAAGTCGTTTATCACGTAAAAGATAAAGTACAAAAGAAGAAACAAAGAGTCGTTCAACCGGAGTTGCCAGAAGATAAATTGGAATTAGCAGCATTTGAACTGAAAAGTAAAAAACAACAAGATGTACTCTATTATTTTGTGGAAAATTATAAAAGTGTGCCGTTGAAAGTAATAACAGAAGAGTTGCAAATAACAGATGCTCCAATTAAAGCACTTGTTAAAAAGGGGCTAATCTCAGAAAAGTATGTGGAGGTATATCGGAATCCGTATGACGATGACGATTTTGAACAAACGAAACCATTCCCACTTACTGAGGAACAAAAGCGAGTTATTACACCGATTTTATCATCAATTACAAATGAAACTTACAATCCATTTTTACTATATGGTGTTACAGGAAGTGGAAAAACAGAAGTATATTTACAATCTATAGCAGCGGTGCTCGAGAAAGGAAAAGAAGCTATTGTGCTTGTTCCTGAAATTGCGCTAACGCCTCAGATGGTAGACCGTTTTAAAGGTAGATTTGGCTCACAAGTTGCAGTTCTTCATAGTGCGCTGTCTGTTGGAGAAAAATATGATGAATGGCGTAAGATTTTAAGGAAAGAAGTGAAAGTCGTAGTTGGTGCACGCTCAGCTGTATTTGCTCCTTTTGAAAATTTAGGGATTATTATTATTGATGAGGAACATGAATCGAGCTATAAGCAAGAAGATAATCCGAGGTATCATGCAAGGGATGTAGCTGTGTGGAGGGGACAATATCATAAATGTCCTATTGTTCTTGGTAGTGCAACACCGACGCTTGAATCGTTTGCAAGAGCGAAAAAAGGTGTGTATGAATTACTGACGATGGAAAAACGTATGAACGAACAAGCTTTACCGACAGTAGAGATTGTTGATATGCGTGAAGAACTTCGTGACGGGAATCGCTCCATGTTTTCAAAGGCGCTGCATGAAAAAATAGCAGATCGGTTAGAAAAGAAAGAACAAATGGTGCTCTTTTTAAATAGAAGGGGGCATTCTACATTTGTTATGTGCCGTGATTGCGGGTACGTTGTACAATGTCCGCATTGTGATATCTCGCTGACATATCATAAAATGAACCATCGTTTAAAATGCCATTATTGCAGTTACGAAGAAAATATGCCGACTGCGTGTCCTGCTTGTCAAAGTACATACATTCGTTTCTTTGGTACAGGTACGCAAAAGGTAGAAGAAGAAATTACAAAACTATTTCCAGAAGCACGAGTCATTCGAATGGATGTAGATACGACGAGTCGTAAAGGGATGCATGAGAAATTATTAAAGGCGTTCGGGGAAGAAAAAGCAGATATATTACTTGGAACACAAATGATCGCGAAAGGGTTAGATTTTCCGAAAGTAACGCTTGTTGGGGTTTTAACTGCTGATACGATGCTTCATTTACCTGATTTTCGGGCGAGTGAAAAGACTTATCAGTTATTGACGCAAGTAAGTGGACGAGCAGGCCGACATGAATTGCCAGGGGAAGTTATCATTCAAACGTATACGCCAGAACATTACAGTATAGAGTTAGCAAAGAACCAACAATATGATGCGTTTTTTGACCAAGAAATGCAAATGAGACGAACGAGACAATATCCACCTTATTACTATGTTGTACTTGTGACGGTATCTCATCCGGAATTATTAAAGGCCGTACAAGTGACGGAAAAAATTGTCGGTCATTTACGGTCGCACTGTTCGCAGCAAACAATGGTGTTAGGACCGGTTGCTTCAGCAATTCCAAGGATAAAAGATAGATATCGTTATCAATGCATGATAAAATACAAACGGGAACCAAACTTAAAGAACGTGCTCAAAATGGTAAATGAACATTATCAAGCAGAAATGCAAAAAGAGCTACAAATCTCAATTGATTTTAATCCAACAATGTTAATGTAGCGGAGGGAAATATGGCAGTTTTAGAAATAGTAAAGCATCCAAATGAAGTGTTAGAAACACCGTGTGAAAGAGTAATTAACTTTGATAAAAAGTTAGTGAAATTGTTGAAAGATATGCATGAAACAATGTTAATTGCGGACGGAGTCGGTTTAGCTGCGCCTCAAGTAGGGGTAAGCTTGCAAGTGGCGGTAGTTGATATTGGTGATGATACTGGGAAAATCGAGTTAATCAATCCATCGATACTAGAAAAACGTGGTGAACAAGTAGGTCCCGAAGGCTGTTTAAGCTTCCCGGGACTTTATGGTGAAGTGGAACGTGCGGATTATATTAAAGTGCGTGCGCAAAATCGCAGAGGTAAAGTATTTTTACTAGAAGCAGAAGGTTTTTTAGCGCGTGCAATTCAACATGAAATCGATCATTTACACGGTGTGTTATTTACATCGAAAGTGACAAGATATTATGAGGAAAATGAATTAGAATAGGTATTAAAAGGAGCGGTTTTTAAATGATAAAAGTAGTATTTATGGGAACACCGGACTTTTCAGTGCCGGTGCTTCGTCGTCTTATTGAAGATGGCTATGATGTAATAGGTGTTGTGACGCAACCAGATCGTCCGGTAGGTAGAAAAAAAGTATTAACACCTACACCTGTTAAAGTGGAAGCAGAAAAGCATGGTATTCCGGTGTTACAGCCGTTAAGAATTCGTGAGAAAGACGAATATGAAAAAGTATTGGCATTAGAGCCAGATTTAATTGTAACAGCTGCGTTCGGTCAAATTGTACCAAATGAAATTTTAGAAGCACCGAAGTATGGATGTATTAACGTCCACGCTTCTTTACTTCCTGAACTTCGTGGTGGTGCACCAATCCATTATGCAATTATGGAAGGGAAAGAAAAAACAGGTATTACAATTATGTATATGGTAGAAAAATTGGATGCTGGTGATATCTTAACGCAAGTAGAAGTGGAAATTGAAGAGCGTGAAACGACAGGCTCGTTATTTGATAAGCTAAGTGAAGCAGGGGCACATCTTCTATCTAAAACAGTACCTTTACTAATTCAAGGTAAGTTAGAACCAATTAAACAAAACGAGGAAGAAGTAACGTTTGCATATAATATAAAACGTGAGCAAGAGAAAATTGATTGGACAAAAACAGGTGAAGAAGTATACAATCACATTCGCGGATTGAATCCATGGCCAGTTGCTTATACAACTTTAGCAGGACAAGTTGTTAAAGTATGGTGGGGAGAAAAAGTACCTGTAACGAAATCAGCTGAAGCAGGTACGATTGTTGCGATCGAAGAAGATGGTTTCGTTGTAGCAACTGGTAATGAAACGGGTGTTAAAGTTACAGAATTGCAACCTTCTGGTAAAAAGCGTATGAGTTGTTCACAATTTTTACGTGGAACAAAACCTGAAATTGGAACGAAGTTAGGAGAAAATGCATGAGACAAAATGTTCGTGAATTAGCTCTTGATGGTTTAATTCAAGTAGAAAAAAGTGGTGCATACAGTAACTTACTTTTAAATAATCTAATTGAAAAAAGTACAATTGATAGAAAAGATATTGGTTTATTAACTGAGATTGTATATGGAACAATCCAACGTCGTGATACATTAGATTATTATTTACAGCCTTTTTTAAAAAAGAAAGTTGAAGCGTGGGTAAGAGTATTACTTCGCTTATCTTTATATCAAATGATTTATTTAGACCGAGTGCCCGAAAGAGCGGCTATTCATGAAGCGGTTGAGATTGCAAAGCGTCGCGGGCATAAAGGAATTGCTGGTATGGTGAACGGTGTATTACGTTCGATTCAAAGAGAAGGTGTACCTTCTGTAGATGAAATCAAAGATCCAGTAGAACGTTTGGCAATTGCAACAAGTCATCCAATTTGGCTTGTCCAAGAGTGGACTTCAGAATATGGTTTAGAAACTGCTGAGAAAATGTGTAAAGTGAACATGTTACCGCCTGTACCAACAGCGCGTGTGAATATTGATAAAATAACAGTAGAAGAAGCAATTGCATTATTAGCTAGTGAAGGTATAGAAGCGAAGCGTGGCGATTTATCAGATGATGCAATTCAAATTGAAAAAGGGAATGTAGCGCACACAGATGCGTTTAAAAAAGGTTTTCTTTCTATTCAAGATGAAAGTTCTATGTTGGTAGCACGTGCCTTAGAACCAGATGAGGGGGATGTAGTTCTTGATAGTTGTGCTGCTCCAGGTGGAAAAACAACACATATCGCAGAGCGATTAAAAGGAACTGGTCAAGTCATGTCCCTTGATTTACATGCACACAAAGTACGTTTAATTAAACAACAAGCAGAGCGACTTGGTCTAGAAAATGTCGAAACAAAGGCATTAGATGCTAGAAAAGTGCAAGAACACTTTGCAAATGAAACGTTTGATAAAATATTAGTAGATGCCCCATGTTCTGGATTTGGTGTAATTAGACGTAAGCCTGATATTAAGTTAGGTAAAGATAAAGGCGATAGTGAAAGATTATCGACGATCCAACTTGCAATACTAGAAAAAATCGCACCGTTATTAAAACAAGGTGGTCGCCTTGTTTATAGTACGTGCACAATTGAAAAAATAGAAAATGAACAAGTAATAGAACGATTTTTACAAGAGCATCCTGAGTTTGAGTGGGATACTACGATAAAAGAGCGTATGCCAGAAAAGTTAGGTTCGTATATTGATGAAGGTCAAGTACAAATTTTACCGCACTATTTTGCAACAGATGGCTTTTATATTGCTTGTTTAAGGAAGAAGGTGTAGCATCGTGGAAACGACTGTGAGAAAACAAAAGAAAAATTTAGAAACGAAAAAACCATCAATTTACTCTTTACAACTTCATGAAATGCAAGATTGGTTAAAGGAGCAAGGAGAACCAAAGTTCCGTGCTGGACAAATTTTTGATTGGTTATATAAAAAACGTGTAAAAAATTATGAGGATATGTCAAACCTTTCTAAAGGATTGCGTGAAAAATTGTCGAATTCCTTTGATATTACTACTTTAAATACGTTAGTAAAACAAACGTCTTCGGATGGAACAATTAAATTCTTATTCCAATTATACGATGGATATTCTATTGAAACGGTATTAATGCGACATGAATATGGAAATTCCATTTGTGTAACAACGCAAGTAGGTTGTCGTATTGGATGTACGTTCTGTGCTTCAACGCTTGGCGGTTTAAAGCGAAACTTAGAAGCTGGAGAAATTGTAGCGCAAGTAGTAGAAGTGCAACGTGCACTTGATGAATCAGAAGAACGTGTAAGTTCTCTTGTCGTTATGGGAATTGGAGAACCATTTGATAACTACGATAATTTAATGGGATTCTTACGCATCATTAACCATGAAAAAGGACTTCATATTGGTGCGAGACATATGACAGTTTCGACAAGTGGAATTATCCCGAAAATTTATAAGTTCGCTGAAGAAGACTTACAAATTAATTTTGCGATTTCACTGCATGCTCCAAACTCAGAATTACGTTCAAAATTAATGCCGATTAACCGTGCTTATAAGCTACCGGATTTGATGGAAGCTATTAAATACTATGTAAATAGAACAGGGCGTCGTATTACTTTTGAATATGGACTATTTGGAGGAGAAAATGACCAAGTTGAGCACGCTGAAGAACTTGCTGCGCTCTTAAAAGGTGTAAAATGTCATGTGAACTTAATTCCGGTAAACTACGTACCTGAACGTGATTATGTACGTACGCCACGTGAACAAATTTTCTTGTTTGAAAAAACGTTAAAAGATCGTGGAGTAAATGTAACGATTCGCCGTGAACAAGGTCATGATATTGATGCAGCCTGCGGTCAGTTGCGTGCGAAGGAGCGCAAAGAAGAGACGAGGTGACGAGATGAAAGCCGTGTTTCTATCAGATAAAGGAAAAGTTCGTCAACATAATGAAGATAGTGCAGGAGTTTTTCACAATTTAGATGGAAATATTTTAGCGGTAGTAGCAGATGGAATGGGAGGTCATCGAGCTGGTGATGTAGCTAGCTCGATGACCATTCAATTATTCCATGATTATTGGAAGCAAACGCATAATATGAATGAGCCAAAAAAAGTAGAAGAGTGGTTACATACTAGTGTTGGGATTATTAATGAGCGTATATATGAGTACTCTAAGCAACATGTAGAATGTAATGGCATGGGAACAACACTTATAATAGCAATTTGTACGCCGAGCTTTGTGACAATAGGTCATATAGGGGATAGTCGTTGTTATATGGTATCAGAGGGAGAAATCTCGCTTGTAACGGAAGATCACTCACTTGTAAATGAACTTGTGAGACATGGTGAAATTTCAAAAGAAGACGCAGAATATCACCCGAAAAAGAATGTTTTGTTAAGGGCATTAGGAACAGAAGAGAAAGTCGGATTAGATGTTAAAACGTTGGTGCTAGAGGAAGATGATCAGTTACTTCTTTGCTCTGATGGATTATCTAACAAAGTTTCTATTGCTGATATGCAACAAATTTTACAGTTAAATGAACAGCTAGAAACTAAGGGGCAACGTCTCATTCAATTGGCGAATGATCGTGGTGGGGAAGATAATATTACCCTTGTTCTGATTGATTATGCGGGTTCGACAAACGAAAGTAGGTGAAGTGCAACGTGCTGATTGGAAAACGCTTAAATGACCGTTATAAGCTGCTGAAAATGATTGGTGGCGGTGGAATGGCCAATGTATATTTAGCTCACGATGATATACTGGGCCGGGATGTAGCGGTAAAAATATTACGACTCGACTATTCAAATAACGAAGAGTTTATTAAACGTTTCCATCGAGAAGCGCAGTCTGTTACAACGTTGTCGCATCCAAATATTGTGAATATGTATGATGTCGGAGAAGAAGATGGTATATATTATCTTGTAATGGAGTATGTACCAGGACAAACATTGAAGCAATACATAATTGAGCGAGGGATGTTATCGATAGGAGAAGCTCTTGATATTATGGAGCAGTTAACATCCGCCATGGCACACGCCCATCATTTTGAAATTGTGCACCGTGATATTAAACCGCACAATATTTTAATTCGAGCTGATGGAGTAATAAAAGTAACAGATTTTGGAATTGCGACAGCTACAAGTGCAACAACAATTACACATACAAATTCAGTACTTGGTTCGGTGCATTACTTATCGCCAGAACAAGCACGCGGCGGGATAGCAAATAAACAATCAGATATTTATTCCCTAGGGATTGTTATGTTTGAGTTGTTAACAGGAAGACAACCATTTTCTGGTGAATCTGCTGTTGCTATAGCTTTAAAACATTTACAAAGTGAAATTCCGTCTCCAAAAAGATGGAATGAAAATATTCCGCAAAGTGTCGAAAATATTATATTAAAGGCAACTGCGAAAGATCCGTTTCATCGATATCAATCTGCCAATGCGATGAAACGAGATATTGAAACTGCGCTATATCCAGAGAGGATAAATGAGCAGCCATTTTACATACCGGAAGATATGGAAGCGACAAAAGCGATTCCGATTATTCAACAAGAACAATTATTCGAAAATGTTACTGATGAAACAATTGTTTTAAAAGGAAGTAAAGTGGATGAACAGACAAGAAAAGAAGAAACTAATTTAAATAAGAAGCAAAAACGAAGTAATAAATGGCTTAAGATTTTAATTACAACATTTTTACTTTTAGCAATCGGAATAACGTTAGCGCTTACTGTTATTCCAGGATTCTTTATTCCAAAAGATGTAAAAGTCCCTGATGTGTCTGGTATGAAATATACGACAGCAGTAAATACATTAGTTGAAAAGGGTTTTGAGGTTACGGAACCTAATATTGTATATACAGATGATGTTGAAACCGGTGATGTCATAAAAACAGACCCTGTGGCAGGAAGAGTCGTGAAAGAAAACTCTAAAATTACTATCTATCAATCAGGTGGAAAAAAGAAAAGTAAGATGAGTGATCTTACAGGGAAAGATTTTGAGAGCATAAGGTCTGAATTAGAAGGAAAATATAAACAAGTTACAATAAATTATATTGAAAATGATAGACCAAAAGGTGAAATCGTTGAGCAAATTCCGACGCCAGATCAAATGGTAGTAGAGGCGGAACAAGACTTGAAAATTTGGGTAAGTAAAGGTCCTTATCAAATTAGACCAGGTGACTTTTCAGGATGGACTGAAAATAGTGTCAATGGTTATTTGAATGAGAGGAAACTAACTCCAGATATAAAACGAGAGTATTCCGATACTGTTGATAAAGGACTTGTAATTTCGCAATCTCCAAAACCGGGAACGGCGTTAAAAGAAGGAGATAAAGTGACGATTATCATCTCAGAGGGCCCTAAGCCGAAAGTAACGAAAACCGTGAAAGTGGATAATATTTCTATTCCGTATGAGTCTTCTATAATAGGTGAGAAAAAACCGCAAACGATAGAGATTTATAAAGAAGATATGCAACAAAAAATGGATAGACCAATTGAAACTAGAACAATTTCAGAGTCGGCAACTATTTCATTAGAATTTGTAATTCAAGAAGGTACAAAAGGACACTATAAAATTGTACGAGATGGTGTAACGATTATTGACAAAGAAGTACCATATCCAACTCAATAATAATGAATTCCATTTTCTTTTTAGAGAGAATGGAATGTATTACTCTTGCCTGTTATGCTGTCTACATATAGTGGACTGTATAACAGGCAAAAATATATGATTCAAAAAGCTATAAAAGTGATACTGTTATAAATAATATTTTAAATTTAATGGTAGATTAAACTTATTAACTTGTATATATGACGGGTTTTGAAATCTTTATTTAAAGAATGATAATCCATTCAATATGAATTACAGCTTCACTTTATACAGAATAAAGGAGAATTATATGCCAGAAGGAAAAATTGTAAAAGCTCTAAGTGGATTTTATTATGTGCAGCATGAAGAAGGGATTACACAATGTCGCGGGCGTGGTGTGTTTAGAAAAAATAAAATTACACCATTGGTAGGAGACCACGTTGTCTTTCAGGCTGATAATCCAAGTGAAGGATACGTGCTTGAAGTATTTGATCGAAAAAATGAACTTGTTAGGCCTCCTATTGCTAATGTTGATCAAGCAATACTCGTTTTTTCTGCAGTAGAACCAGATTTTAATCCGGGACTGTTAGATCGATTTTTAGTGCTGATTGAATATCATAACATTAAACCGATTATTTGCATTAGTAAGATGGATTTAGTGGATGAAAAAATGAGAGAGACTGTTGAATCTTATGCAAATGACTATCGTGAGATGGGATATGATGTATTATTTACTTCTATAAATACATCGGAAAGTATTGACATTTTAAAACCATTCTTAGAAGGTTGTGTTTCCGTTGTTGCGGGGCAATCTGGTGTTGGAAAATCTTCTATGCTTAACGTCTTACGTCCAGAATTAGAACTGAAAACGAATGATATTTCCTCACATTTAGGACGCGGGAAACATACGACAAGACACGTAGAATTAATTGCGATTGGAAGCGGACTAGTTGCAGATACACCTGGTTTTAGTTCACTCGATTTCATAGAGATAGAGGTAGAAGATCTTACATATTGTTTTCCAGAGTTGAAAGAAGCGAGCCAATACTGTAAATTTAGAGGGTGTACACATCTTTCTGAACCGAAATGTGCTGTGAAGGCTGCGGTTGAAGAGGGGAAGATTACAGAATATCGTTATAAGAATTACAAACAATTCGTAGAAGAAATTAGAGAGAGAAAGCCGAGGTATTAGTTATGATTAAAATTGCACCATCAATCTTATCAGCAGATTTTTCAAAATTAGGGGAAGAGATTAAAGATGTAGAAAAAGGTGGAGCGGATTACATTCACGTCGATGTAATGGATGGACATTTCGTACCAAATATTACGATTGGACCATTAATTGTGGAAGCAATTCGTCCGATTACGTCATTACCGTTAGATGTACATTTAATGATTGAAAATCCTGATAACTATATCCCGACTTTCGCAAAAGCGGGAGCGGATATTATTACTGTTCATGTAGAGGCGTGCCCTCATTTACATCGTACAATTCAGTTAATTAAATCTCATGGCATTAAAGCAGGAGTTGTATTAAATCCGCATACGCCAGTTTCAATGATTGAGCATGTATTAGAAGATATTGATATGGTATTACTTATGACAGTAAACCCTGGATTTGGTGGACAGAAATTTATCCATTCTGTATTACCGAAAATTAAACAAGTTGCAGAAATGGTTAAAGAGCGCAATCTAGAAGTAGAAATCGAAGTTGATGGTGGTGTAAACCCTGAAACAGCAAGGCTTTGTGTGGAAGCAGGAGCAAATGTACTTGTAGCTGGGTCAGCGGTATACAATCAAAAAGACCGCGGTGAAGCAATTCGTGTCATTCGTGGATAATGAATGAACGAGTCTTTATCCCAGTGAATCTTCTAGTGTAGTAAGTTTTCACTATTTATAAAGGATAGAGAAAAAATATGTAAAAAGGCAATCTACCGAATGGCAGATTGCCTTTTTACAATAGAAGGGGAAGGAAACATGATTATTCATATTTTAGCGGGAGGACCTGCGGAATATTGTGCAGATTTTTCTCGATATGAAAATGAGAAAGTAGTGTGGGCGGCAGTTGATAGAGGAGTATATCGTTTATTAAAAAGAGGTATTACTCCTGCTGTTGCGTTTGGAGATTATGACTCGGTTACGGAAGAGGAATTAGTATGGATGGGGCAACAAACAAATGATTTACATATTGTTCCTCGTGAAAAAGATCAAACAGATTTAGAAATTGCGATTAACTGGGCGTTAGAACAAAAGCCGGCACTCATTCGTATTTTTGGTGCTACTGGCGGAAGACTTGATCATGGTCTAGCGAATATACAGATGCTTTTAAAAGGATTAGAAGTAGGAATAGAAATGTGTATTGTAGACAATAAAAATGAAATAAGTGTAAAAAAAGTGGGTACACATATAATTGAAGAAAATAAAACTTTCCCTTATGTATCTTTTGTGCCTGTTACTGAAATAGTGGAAGGGATTACATTACTTGGTTTTAAATATCCTCTAACTAATAAAACAATAGAATGGGGATCAACACTTTGTATTAGTAATGAACTCGTTGAGGAAAAAGGTACTTTTTCATTTACTTCTGGCATATTAATGGTGATAAGAAGCACTGATTAAAGAAACAATTTTGCTCCTTACATCATATATTGAACAAGTGGAGTAATGGGGATTAGGAGGGAAACCATGAGATTTTATACAATTAAGTTACCTAAATTTCTTGGTGGAATTGTTCGTGCCATGTTAAATACCTTCAAAAAAGATTAAAAAAAGCACCTATTACCGGTGCTTTTTCCATTGGTATAGTAAAAAAAGAGCCTAGCGGCTCTTTTTTTTATTATTAAACACGTTCGATTTTGCCAGATTTTAATGCTCTAGCAGAAACGTAAACACGTTGAACTTTTCCGTCGATGCGTACGCGAACTTTTTGAAGGTTAGCGCCCCACTTACGTTTTGTAGCGTTCATTGCGTGAGAACGAGAGTTACCAGAACGAGCTTTTCTTCCAGTAATAGCACAAACACGAGCCATTTATATTTCCCTCCCTTGATACCTTACCATACGTAATTTTTCAATGTTAGTCTTTTATGCGATGCTAAAAACACTACTATAATTTAACACAACTAAAAAGAGAATGCAACACTGTAGAAAAAAGAAATCAAGAAAAATTACTTGACACTATATGTCAATAAAGAAAAGTCGAAATCAAGAAAAATTGCTTGACATATTATAGTGATACATGTTGTATAATAACAATGGACTATTTTGCTCATCATAAAACAGTGTAGTTTTCAACATAAAATATGAGAGTGAAAAAGAAAGAACGATGGAATTTTCTTTAAAAAGATTATATGATAGTAACTAAAGTAGTCTAACTCACTTTCACCATTTATGAAGGGGGAAAACGAGATGTCAATTGAAATTAAAACGAAGTACGGTCAAATTGATATTAGTACAGATGTAATTGCAACAATTGCTGGAGGTGCCGCGGTAGATTGCTACGGTATCGTAGGTATGGCATCAAAAAATCAGTTAAAAGATGGATTAACAGACATTTTACGAAAAGAAAACTTCACTAGAGGTGTTATTGTTCGTAAAGATGAAGATGAAGTACATATTGATATGTATATTATTGTGAGCTATGGTACGAAAATTTCAGAAGTAGCACATAACGTGCAGACGAAAGTGAAATATACATTAGATCAAACTGTAGGACTAGCAGTAGATTCTGTAAATATCTACGTACAAGGAGTTAAAGTAATAAACTTGTAATGTGCATTAAGGAGGAAAATCTGTGTCAATTCAAAAAATTGATGGAAAACGTTTATCACAAATGATCATTCAAGGAGCAAATAATTTAACAAATAATGTTCAGCTTGTTGATGCATTAAACGTATTTCCAGTTCCAGATGGCGATACCGGTACAAACATGAACTTATCTATGACTTCAGGCGCACGTGAAGTGAAAGCAAATCCTTCACAACATGCTGGTAAAGTCGGCGTAAGTTTAGCCAAAGGATTATTAATGGGAGCTCGTGGTAACTCTGGAGTTATTTTATCTCAGTTGTTCCGTGGTTTCTCGAAATCCATTGAACAAAAAGAAGAATTAACAACAGTTGATTTTGCTGCAGCTTTAGAAGCTGGAGTAGAGGCGGCTTACAAAGCGGTTATGAAACCGATTGAAGGAACGATTTTAACGGTTGCAAGAGAAACGGGTAAATATGCAGTAACAGTTGCGAAAAAACAGCGCGACTTTGTTTTGTTTATGGAAGACGTTGTGAAAGAAGCAAACGCATCGTTAAATCGTACGCCAGATTTATTACCTGTATTAAAACAAGTTGGCGTTGTAGATAGCGGTGGTAAAGGTCTTGTAGTAGTATACGAAGGGTTTTTAGCTGACTTAAAAGGAGAAACAATTTCTTCTGATGCACCTGCCCAACCATCTATGAATGAGATGGTACGCGCAGAACATCACCGTAGTGTACAAAGCCAATTGAGTACAGAAGATATTAAGTATGGATATTGTACGGAGTTCATGGTGAAATTAGAAGCTGATAAAGTGAAAGAACATAATTTCTCTGAACAAAAATTCCGTGAAGATATTAGTGTGTATGGTGATTCACTACTAGTTGTATCTGATGATGAAATTGTAAAAGTTCATATTCATGCAGAGCATCCTGGAGACGCTATGAACTACGGACAACGTTACGGTAGTTTAATCAAGATTAAAGTAGAGAATATGCGTGAACAGCATACTGCTTTATTAGATGAGCCTGCTATGATGCCTGAGCCAACTAGCCAATCTAAAGAGAAACAACCGTACGGTATCGTAACTGTAGCTATGGGATCTGGTATTAAAACTTTATTTGAAAGCATTGGCGCGACGAAAGTTATCGAAGGTGGCCAAACGATGAATCCGAGTACAGAGGATATCGTGAAGGCGATTGAAGAAGCAAACGCTGAAAAAATCATTATTTTACCGAACAACGGGAATATTGTAATGGCAGCAGAACAAGCAGCGTCAGTTGTGGATCAAGAAGTGATTGTAGTTCGTTCAAAAACAGTTCCTCAAGGTATGGCTGCAATGTTAGCATTTAATCCAGTTGGAACGCTAGAAGAAAATGAAGAAAACATGAAAGAAGCTTTATCTCATGTGAAAACAGGTCAAATTACGTATGCTGTACGTGATACGGAAATTGATGGTGTGGCAATTCAAAAAAATGATTTCATGTGTATCGCAGATGGAAAAATCGTATCAACAAATGCTGAAAAAGTAGGGGCTGCGAAGCAATTACTAGAAGCACTAATTGATGAAGATTCTGAAATCGTAACGATTCTACAAGGTGAAGATGCAACTGACGAAGAAGTAGCTGAATTAGTTGAATTTGTAGAAGAGAATTTTGAAGACGCAGAAGTAGAAGTACATGCTGGAAACCAACCGGTGTATTCTTTCATCTTCTCTGTAGAATAAGAAAAAATTCGTTTTGAAAATAAATGGATTACTTACTTGCTAATGGATAATAAGTAGTAATATGAAGTTTATTACTAGTTTTTATTCAAAAGGCTAGCATATTGAAGATAAAAAAGAGCCTTGCTGCTAATAGTGAGGCTCTTTTCTTTCGTGTTGCTTATGAGGGATTTGAGTAGTTTCTCTTAGAATGCCTATGATAGAATATATAGGGTGAAAGAGAGCGATTACAGATGTCAATCATGTTAATGGATAATGAATCAAAAAAATAATGTGACGGAGCGTGAGAATCTTGAATGAAGTTGTACAAGTTCCTGTTACGGATGTAAAGGGAATCGGAGGAGAAACATCTGAATTACTACACGAGATGGGAATTTATACAGTTTCTCATCTATTAGAACATTTTCCGTACCGTTATGAAGACTATGCGATGAAAGATCTTGCTGAAGTAAAGCATGATGAACGTGTAACAGTAGAGGGGAAAGTTCATAGTGCTCCTTTACTGCAATATTATGGGAAGAAGAAGTCGCGTCTTACGGTTCGTGTCCTCGTAGGTCGTTATTTAATTACAGCTGTATGTTTTAATAGGCCGTACTATAAGCAGAAGTTAAATTTAGATGAAACGGTAACGATTACTGGTAAATGGGATCAGCATCGTCAAACGATTGCGGTATCAGAACTTCATTTTGGACCGGTTGTACGTCAACAAGAAGTAGAGCCTGTGTACTCAGTGAAAGGGAAACTTACAGTAAAACAGATGCGCCGTTTTATTGCACAAGCGTTAAAAGAGTATGGAGACTCTATAGTTGAAGTGTTACCTGATGGATTGCTAAGTCGATATAAATTATTGCCGCGTTATGAAGCGCTTCGGGCGTTGCATTTTCCAACAGGTCAGGAAGATTTGAAGCAAGCGCGTCGCCGTTTTGTATATGAGGAGTTTTTCTTATTTCAGTTAAAAATGCAAACGTTACGGAAAATGGAGAGGGAAAATTCGAAAGGGACGAAAAAAGAAATTCCTTCAGAAGAATTGCAAGAGTTTATCGATGCTCTTCCGTTTCCGTTAACTGGTGCGCAACGCCGAGTTGTGGATGAAATTATGAAAGATATGACATCTCCTTATCGAATGAATCGTCTGTTGCAAGGTGATGTAGGTTCTGGTAAAACGGTGGTTGCTGCAATTGGTCTTTATGCAGCAAAATTAGCGCATTATCAAGGTGCTTTAATGGTTCCAACAGAAATTTTAGCAGAACAACATTATCAATCGCTCGCAGAGACGTTCTCGCACTTTGGTATGAAGGTTGAATTGTTAACAAGTTCAGTTAAAGGTGTGAGACGCCGAGAGATTTTGGCAAAATTAGAACAAGGAGAAATAGATATCCTTGTTGGAACACATGCTTTAATTCAAGATGAAGTTATCTTTCATAGGTTAGGTCTCGTTATTACTGATGAACAACATCGATTTGGTGTAGCCCAGCGCCGAGTTTTACGTGAGAAAGGCGAGAGTCCAGACGTATTATTTATGACAGCGACCCCGATTCCACGTACGTTAGCAATTACTGCATTTGGAGAGATGGATGTTTCTATAATCGATGAGATGCCGGCTGGTAGAAAGGTAATTGAAACATATTGGGCAAAACATGACATGTTAGATCGTGTTCTCGGTTTTGTAGAGAAAGAGATAAAAAAAGGAAGACAAGCATATGTTATTTGTCCCCTTATTGAAGAATCTGAGAAACTTGATGTACAAAATGCAATCGACTTACATAGCATGCTGACTCATCATTATCAGGGGAAATGTCAAGTTGGATTAATGCATGGAAGATTATCATCTCAAGAAAAAGAAGAGATAATGGGACAATTTAGTGAAAATAAAGTGCAAATTCTTGTATCGACAACAGTTGTTGAAGTAGGTGTGAACGTACCGAATGCGACTGTAATGGTTATTTATGATGCAGAGCGTTTCGGTTTATCACAGCTTCATCAGCTAAGAGGACGTGTTGGGCGTGGTAGTGAACAATCGTATTGTTTATTAATCGCGGATCCAAAATCGGAAACGGGAAAAGAACGAATGCGTATTATGACCGAAACGAATGATGGATTTGTATTGTCGGAAAAAGATTTAGAGTTAAGAGGTCCTGGAGATTTCTTTGGGAGTAAGCAAAGTGGTTTACCAGAATTCAAGGTTGCTGATATGGTACATGATTATCGGGCGCTAGAAACAGCTAGACAAGATGCGGCGTTACTAGTAGATTCAGAAGCATTTTGGCATAATGATCAATATGCGTCGTTGCGTACGTATCTTGATGGGACAGGTGTGTTCCAGGGAGAGAAGCTCGATTAAAGGGAGGCAACAAAAGTTTTTGTTGCATTCTACTTTTAATGATTATATACTACTGTTAGTACCTAGTCATAAAAATGGATGGTGCGGTATGAAAAAAAGAAGAAGTAAAAAAGAAAGACAAGAATTATTACAACAAACTATAGAAACGAATCCTTTTATTACGGATGAAGATTTAGCAGAGAAATTTCAAGTGAGTATACAAACCGTACGTCTCGATCGTATGGAATTATCTATTCCTGAATTAAGAGAAAGAATTAAACATGTAGCTACAAAGCAACATGAAGAAGATGTGAAATCTTTACCGTTAGAAGAGGTTGTCGGAGAAATTATTGATATAGAATTAGATAGACATGCGATTTCTATCTTTGAAGTGAAGGTAGAACACGTATTTAAAAGAAATCAAATTGCCCGTGGGCATCATTTGTTTGCACAAGCAAACTCACTAGCTGTTGCGGTTATTGATGAAGAATTAGCTTTAACTGCAAAGTCTACCATTCGATACATTCGTCCTGTAAAATTAGGAGAGCGTGTTGTTGCAAAAGCGCGCGTGGAAGATGTAGAGAATGACAAAGGGCGGACGGTTGTCAAAGTGCGTAGCTTCGTTGGAGAAGAACTTGTTTTTACAGGCACTTTTGAAATGTATCGATCTAGTAATTATAGTGAGGAAGGTAACAACTTATGAAAATCGCAATAGATGCAATGGGCGGCGATCATGCTCCAAAGGCTGTCGTACTAGGAGCAATGAAAGCTATTAAGGAATATTCTGATTTACATATTACGTTAGTAGGGAAAGAAGAGGAAATTCGTCAATACTTAACGAGTGAAGAGCGAATTACTATACTTCATACAGACGAAAAAATCGAATCGACAGATGAACCAGTAAGAGCGGTTCGTCGAAAAAAACAAGCTTCAATGGTACTTGCGGCACAACAAGTAAGAGATGGCGTAGCGGATGCTTGTATATCAGCTGGTAGTACAGGTGCTTTAATGGCGGCTGGATTGTTTGTTGTAGGTCGTATGGAAGGAATTGAGCGACCAGCTTTATCCCCTACAATGCCAACTGTTGATGGAGAAGGTTTTGTTATGTTAGATGTTGGAGCAAACGTTGATGCAAAACCAATTCATTTATATCAATATGCAGTAATGGGATCTGTATACGCTGAGAAAGTAAGAGGAATTAAAAATCCTCGCGTTGGACTTTTAAATGTTGGAACAGAGGATGGCAAAGGGAACGAGCTTTCAAAACAAGTCTTTGCAATGCTTAAAGATGCGCCAATTAATTTTGTTGGAAACGTTGAATCAAGAGACTTGTTACAAGGTGTAGCAGATGTTGTTGTATGTGACGGTTTTACAGGTAATGTAGCGCTAAAATCTTTAGAAGGAACAGCACTTGCATTATTCTCTATGTTAAAAGAGCAGTTAATGAGTTCGTTTACGAGCAAATTAGCAGCGGCGGTATTAAAACCAAAACTTATGGTATTAAAAGATAAAATGGATTATTCGGAGTATGGAGGAGCGGCGTTATTTGGATTGAAAGCTCCTGTCATTAAGGCTCACGGTTCTTCTAATGACCAATCGATATTTAGTGCGATTCGTCAAACGAGAGAAATGGTAGCGAAAGAAGTTATTCCTACTATTTCAAGCGTAATGGAGAAAGAGCCACTCCAATAAGAGGAGGATTTGAAATGGGAAAACTAGCATTTCTTTTTCCGGGCCAAGGTTCACAGGCAGTTGGAATGGGTAAACAGTTAGCAGAGAATAATAAAGAAGTTGCAAATGTATTTGCGAAAGCAGATGAGGTGTTGCAAGATTCACTTTCAGAAGTGATTTTTGAAGGGCCGCAAGAAAAGCTTACGTTAACGACAAACGCGCAGCCTGCTTTATTAACAACGAGTTTTGCTATTTTGACAGCTTTAAAAGAATATGATATTACACCAGACTTTGTCGCAGGGCATAGTTTAGGTGAGTATAGCGCTCTTGTAGCAGCGGGTGCATTAACTTTTGAGGATGCAGTATATGCTGTAAGGAAACGTGGGGAATATATGGAAGAAGCTGTTCCTGGCGGAGAAGGTGCAATGGCGGCTATTTTAGGTGCTGATCCACATATGCTGAAACAAGTTACAGAAGAAGTAACAAGTGAAGGATATGCAGTACAAATCGCTAATATGAATAGTACGAAGCAAATTGTGATTTCTGGAACAAAGCAAGGAGTCGAGATTGCTTCTCAAAGAGCGAAAGAAAATGGTGCAAAGAGAGCAATTCCGCTTAAAGTAAGTGGACCGTTTCACTCTGCGCTTATGAAGCCAGCAGCGGAGAAATTCCAAAGTGTTTTAAATGAAATTACAATTCAAGATACGAATATTCCGGTAATCGCAAATGTAACAGCAGACGTTATTACAAGTGGTGCACATATTCAAGAAAAGCTAATCGAACAGCTCTATTCGCCTGTCTTATGGTACCCATCCATTGAATACATGGTGAATCAAGGGGTGGATACATTTATTGAAATTGGACCTGGGAAAGTACTTGCTGGACTTATGAAGTCAATTGATTCATCAGTGAAAGCATACGCGATATACGATGAAGAGACATTAAAAGATACCATTTCAAATTTGAGAGGAGAAAACTGATGTTAAAAGGGAAAGTAGCATTAGTAACGGGTGCTTCACGTGGAATTGGTCGCGCGATTGCGATTGATTTAGCGAAACAAGGGGCAAATGTTGTAGTAAATTATGCTGGTAATGAGCAAAAGGCAAATGAAGTAGTTGATGAAATAAAGAAATTAGGTTCGGATGCAATTGCAGTGAGAGCAGATGTTGCAAATGCTGAAGACGTTACAAATATGGTGAAACAAACTGTAGATGCATTTGGACAAGTTGATATTCTTGTAAATAATGCAGGTGTAACAAAAGATAATTTATTAATGCGTATGAAAGAAGAAGAATGGGATACAGTTATTAATACAAACCTAAAAGGTGTATTCTTATGTACGAAGGCAGTATCTCGTTTTATGATGCGTCAACGTCATGGGCGTATTGTTAATATCGCTTCTGTTGTTGGAGTAACGGGTAATCCAGGACAAGCAAACTATGTTGCTGCTAAAGCAGGTGTAATTGGATTAACAAAAACTTCAGCAAAAGAGTTAGCGAGCCGCAATATTACTGTAAATGCAATTGCTCCTGGATTTATTGCGACGGATATGACAGACGTATTAGATGAAAATATAAAAGCTGAAATGTTAAAATTAATTCCTGCAGCTCAGTTTGGTGAAGCGCAAGATATCGCAAATGCTGTAACGTTTTTTGCTTCCGATCAAAGCAAATATATTACAGGTCAAACGTTAAATGTTGATGGCGGTATGGTAATGTAATAAAAGAATCGATTTCAACTAGTTTTTTTGGACAATATTTAATATAATATTTGAGGGGAGGTGAATGGAATGGCAGATGTTTTAGAGCGTGTAACAAAAATTATCGTTGATCGTTTAGGAGTAGAAGAAACAGAAGTAGTACCAGCTGCAAGCTTCAAGGAAGATTTAGGAGCAGACTCCCTAGATGTAGTAGAACTTGTAATGCAATTAGAAGACGAATTCGAAATGGAAATTTCTGATGAAGATGCTGAAAAGATTGCTACTGTTGGCGATGCTGTGACTTACATAGAGAGTCATCTATAATGCTTGAATGAAGTCCCGTTTTTTAGCGGGGCTTCTCGGCTTATATCTGGAGGGACCTATGCCGTACCGTAAATATAGAGAAAAAAAATACGAAACAAAATATCGTGAAGCGTTTAAAGTATTTCAAGAAAAGATAGGTATTACGTTTACAGATGAAAAATTATTGATTCAAGCATTTACGCATTCATCGTATGTGAATGAGCATCGAAAAAAACCACATGAAGACAATGAGCGTCTCGAATTTCTTGGAGATGCAGTATTGGAACTTACTGTATCGCAGTATCTGTTTCAAAAATATCCGACAATGAGCGAAGGAGAGTTAACAAAACTACGTGCAGCAATTGTATGTGAACCATCTCTTGTTCGTTTTGCAAACGAGTTGTCATTTGGTAACCTTGTTTTATTAGGAAAAGGTGAGGAAATGACAGGTGGACGTGAACGACCAGCTTTATTAGCGGATGTCTTTGAAGCGTTTATTGGTGCCCTTTATCTTGATCAAGGGCTAGAAACAGTATGGGGCTTCTTAAAAGAAATTGTATACCCTAAAATTAATGAAGGTGCTTTTTCTCATGTGATGGATTATAAGAGTCAATTACAAGAGTTGATTCAGCGTGATGGTAGTGGCAATATTGAGTATCAAATTTTGCAAGAAAAAGGGCCAGCCCACAATCGAGAATTTGTGTCACGTGTTACGTTAAATAACGTGGCTTTAGGACTTGGTAGTGGCAAGTCGAAAAAAGAAGCGGAGCAACAAGCTGCTGCAGAAGCGTTGAAAAAGTTAAAAGAACAACTATAAGGAATCCCCCTTTGAATGAGGGGGATTCCTTGTGCATAGAATGAAACTTTCCTTTCATTTGTGAATAAAAGGAAAGGAAATCCGTATAAATGTTGTTTTTGTATAAATAACATTTATAGCAACGGAGAATAGGAGGAAGGCCTTTCGTGTTTTTAAAAAGATTAGAAATAGCAGGATTTAAGTCTTTTGCTGAGCGTGTATCTGTCGATTTCGTCCCAGGTGTAACGTCTGTAGTAGGACCTAATGGAAGCGGAAAAAGTAATATTACGGATGCCATTCGCTGGGTACTTGGTGAACAATCGGCAAAATCATTACGTGGTGCAAAGATGGAAGATATTATTTTTGCAGGTAGTGATACGAGAAGAGCAGTTAATGTTGCTGAAGTAACAATAACTTTAAATAATGAAGATCAACGTTTACCGATTGAATATAATGAGGTGTGTGTAACGCGTCGTGTATCTCGTTCTGGTGATAGTGATTTTTATATTAATAAACAATCATGCAGGTTGAAAGATATTATCGATTTATTTATGGACTCTGGTATGGGAAGAGAAGCTTTTTCGATTATTAGCCAGGGGAAAGTTGAAGAGATTTTAAGTAGTAAATCAGAAGAACGTCGTGGTGTATTTGAAGAAGCGGCGGGAGTGCTGAAATACAAACTTCGTAAAAAGAAAGCTGAAGGTAAATTAGCAGACACACAAGAAAACTTAAATCGCGTACAAGATATAATTCACGAATTAAGTAGTCAAGTAGAACCTTTAGAAAGACAAGCTTCAATTGCAAAGGATTATCTCGAGAAAAAAGAAGAATTAGAGAAAGTAGAAGCAGCGCTTATTGTACATGAAATTGAAGAATTGCATGAGAAATGGGAAGCGCTTCGAAATCAGTTTGGGCATAATAAAAACGAAGAAGCTAAAATGTCAACACATTTACAAAAAGGTGAAGAAGAGCTAGAGGAATTACGAGGCCAATTACAAGCTGTAGATGAGTCTGTAGATTCCCTGCAAGAAGTACTTTTACTTTCTAGTAAAGAGCTAGAAAAGTTAGAAGGACAGCGTGAGCTATTAAAAGAAAGAAAGCAAAATGCAACGACGCATTGTGCACAACTTGAACAGTTAATTGTTGAATTAACAGAAAAAGCTACAAGTTATGATGGTGAAATTGAATCGAGTACAGAAGTGTTGATGCAATTTGTAAATCATGTAAAAGAGCTGGAGACGAAATTGCATGACAATGAGCAATTGCTTGCAACGTTTGCTGACAATTTAGAGGAACGAATTGAGAATTTAAAAGGTGACTATATTGAACTGTTAAATCAACAAGCTAGCCATCGTAATGAGTTATCAATGATTGAAGAACAATCTAAACAACAAAATTCAAAAAATGAACGCCTTGATGAAGAAAATGCGAAATATGTAGACATGCGTATGGAAATTACAGCGAAAAAGACAAAACTTGTGGAAAGTTATGAACAAGTAAAAGAAAAAGTAGCTGGAATCCTTTCGAATATACAAAAGACAGAAGCGGCACTTGGGAAATGCAAGGCGCAGTATAGTGAAAATGAAACAAAACTGTATCAAGCGTATCAATTTGTACAACAGGCACGTTCTCGAAAAGAAATGCTAGAAGAGATGCAAGAGGACTACTCTGGTTTCTATCAAGGGGTACGTGAAGTATTAAAAGCTCGAGAAAATAGGTTGCAAGGTATTGAGGGTGCTGTTGCAGAACTGCTAACAGTACCGAAAGAATATGAAATTGCAATGGAAATCGCTCTAGGTGCAGCGATGCAGCATATAGTTGTGCAAAAAGAAGAGCATGCTCGTAATGCAATTGCGTTTTTAAAACAGAATAAACATGGACGAGCAACGTTTTTACCGCAAGCTGTTATTAAAGGTAGATCGTTATCATTTGAGCAATTACGTATTGTAAATCAGCATCCATCGTTTGTAGGTGTGGCGGCAGAACTTGTGCAATATAACAATAAATATGAAAATGTAGTTTCAAATTTATTAGGTACTGTTATTGTTGCAAAAGATTTACGTGGGGCGAATGAGTTGGCGAAACAACTACAATACCGTTATCGTATTGTAACAATCGAAGGTGATGTAGTGAACCCTGGCGGTTCTATGACAGGTGGAGCGGTAAAACAAGCGAAATCTTCTTTATTAGGACGTCAACGTGAATTAGAAGAGTGGACGAGTAAGTTAACTGATATGGAAGAAAAAACGACGAAGTTAGAAAACTTTGTTAAAGCAGTAAAGCAAGAGATTCAAGAAAAAGAAGTGCAAATACGCGAACTAAGGCAAAGTGTAGAAGCAGAACGTGTAGATGAACAGAAATTAAGAGAAGAAATTAGTCGCTTAGAATTAGAAGAACATCGTATTAATGATCGTTTATCTATTTACGATTTAGAGATTGAAGGATTCTTGCAGGATCAAGTGAAAATGCAAGGCCGTAAAGAAGAGCTAGAAAAGATTTTAGCGACTCTTCAGGCAGAGATTACGGAATTAGATAGCAAAATAGCAGCTTTAACAAAACAAAAAAGTGAGCAACATTCTTCGAAAGAAAAAGTTCAAAAAGAAATGACTGAGTTAAAAGTGTTAGCAGCTGAAAAGCAACAACGCTTATCTAATCAAAAAGAAAAAGTAGAACGATTGACGAAGGAAAAAGAAGAAACCGATGCAACGCTTGTCAAAACGAAAGAGGATTTAGCATTCTTAAAACAAGAAATGACATCGAATTCAAGTGGTGAAGAACAAATTACGAATATGATTGAAAAGAAAGCATATGATCGTAATCAAACTTCAGAGTTAATTCGCTCTCGTCGTGAACAACGTGTATCGTTACAAGAGAGAGTAGAACAGTTAGAGCGTAACCTGAAAGAAACAACAGGTAAACATAAATACATTCTTGAGATGTTGAAAGATCAAGAGGTAAAAATAAACCGACTTGATGTGGAGTTAGAAAATAGATTACAACATTTACGTGAAACATATACGATTTCATTTGAAGCGGCAAAACTGAAGTATACAATGGTGATGCCCGCTGAGGATGCACGTAAAAAGGTGAAACTAATTAAACTCTCCATCGAAGAGCTAGGCACAGTAAACTTAGGAGCAATTGATGAGTATGAGCGTGTGGCAGAGCGTCATACATTCTTACTAGAGCAAAAAGATGATCTAGAAGAAGCGAAAACGACGTTGCACCAACTTATTACTGAAATGGATGAAGAAATGAAAAAACGCTTTTCTACTACATTTGAAGGAATTCGAATGGAGTTTCAATCGGTGTTCTCTGAATTATTTGGAGGCGGTAGAGCGGATTTAGTCATGACGAATCCAGAGGACTTATTAAATACAGGTATTGATATCGTAGCGCAACCGCCAGGGAAGAAACTGCAAAACTTAGGTTTACTTTCAGGTGGAGAGCGTGCTTTAACGGCAATTGCGCTGTTATTTGGTATTTTAAAAGTGCGCCCAGTCCCATTCTGTGTACTAGATGAGGTAGAGGCTGCTCTTGATGAAGCAAACGTTGCCCGTTTTGCCCAGTATTTAAAGAAATTTAGTGATGAGACACAGTTTATTGTAATTACACATAGAAAAGGTACAATGGAAGAGTCTGACGTATTGTACGGTGTAACAATGCAAGAGTCAGGGGTATCTAAACTTGTTTCGGTTCGTTTAGATGATGGAGAAGAACTAGTTGCAAGCAAATAGGAAGGATGGGACAGTATGAGCTTTTTTAAAAAACTAAAAGAAAAAATTTCAAAACAAACGGATACGGTAACAGAGAAGTTTAAACAAGGATTAGAAAAAACGAGAAATTCGTTTGCAGATAAAGTAAATGATTTAGTCTTTCGTTACCGTAAAGTAGATGAAGATTTCTTCGAAGAATTAGAAGAAATTTTAATCGGTGCAGATGTTGGCGTTTCGACAGTGATGGAATTAATTGACCAGCTGAAAGAAGAAGTACAACGCCGTAATATTCAAGATCCAAGAGAAGTACAAGCTGTTATTTCGGAAAAATTAATAGAAATTTATAAAGGTGACAGCGATTTTACTAATGAAATTAATATGCAAAAGGATGGCTTGACAGTTGTTTTATTTGTTGGTGTTAATGGTGTAGGTAAAACGACAACAATTGGTAAGATGGCTCATAAGTTTAAATCAGAGGGTAAGTCTGTCTTATTAGCAGCAGGAGATACATTCCGTGCTGGAGCGATTGAACAATTAGAAGTATGGGGCGATCGCGTTGGGGTAGAAGTGATTAAACAAGGATCAGGGTCTGATCCAGCAGCGGTTATGTATGACGCTGTACAAGCTGCAAAAGCACGTAAAGTAGATGTATTACTATGTGATACAGCAGGGCGTTTGCAAAATAAAGTGAACTTAATGAAAGAGTTGGAGAAAGTAAAGCGTGTAATTGAGCGTGAAGTACCAGGAGCTCCTCATGAAGTATTACTTGTTATTGATGCTACAACAGGACAAAACGGTTTAAGTCAAGCGAAAACGTTCCGTGAGGCAACGAATGTTACTGGTATTGTTTTAACGAAGTTAGATGGAACTGCTAAAGGTGGTATTGTATTAGCGATTCGTAACGAAATGGATGTACCGGTGAAATTCGTTGGATTAGGAGAGCAAATGGATGATCTGCAACAGTTCGATCCAGAACAATATGTATATGGTTTATTTGCGAACTTAGTAGAAACAGAAGAAGTATAAGTGAAAGAAGCGGTATTTTCCGCTTCTTTTTCTATAAAAATATGTGATGTTAAGAAAAAAACTTGACACTCTTTTGTACTCCATGTAAACTAATTCATGTAAAGGGAAATCACTTAACAAAGGATGATCCAACATGCTCGAAAAAACAACGAGAATGAACTATTTATTTGATTTTTATCAATCGTTGTTAACGCAAAAACAAAGAAGTTATATGTCGCTTTATTATCTAGATGATTTATCTCTTGGTGAAATTGCGGAAGAATTTGATGTAAGTCGCCAAGCCGTGTATGATAACATTAAACGGACTGAAGCGATGCTTGAAGAATATGAAGAAAAATTAGTATTACTTCAAAAGTTTCAAGAGCGACAGCGACTTGTTGCAAAGCTAAAACAGCTAATCAGCGAAGAAGAGCATGTGAATGAAGAAATGAAACAAGTTGTTGAAGCTATCGAAAAATTAGATTAGGAGGGCGGCAATATGGCATTTGAAGGATTAGCCGACCGACTTCAACAGACGATGCAAAAAATCCGCGGCAAAGGAAAAGTTTCTGAAGCCGATGTGAAAGAAATGATGAGAGAAGTTCGTCTAGCTCTTTTAGAAGCGGACGTTAACTTTAAAGTAGTAAAAGATTTTGTAAAGCGTGTGTCTGAACGTGCTGTCGGACAAGATGTAATGAAAAGTTTGACACCTGGACAACAAGTAATTAAAGTTGTACAGGAAGAACTTACAGAACTTATGGGCGGAGAGCAAAGCAAAATTGCTGTTGCTAATAAGCCACCGACTGTTATTATGATGGTTGGTCTGCAAGGTGCAGGTAAAACAACGACGACAGGTAAGCTTGCGAATTTGCTTCGTAAAAAGCATAATCGTAAACCGATGCTTGTTGCAGCGGATATTTACCGTCCTGCAGCGATTAAACAGCTTGAAACATTAGGGAAGCAATTGGACATGCCTGTATTCTCTTTAGGAGATCAAGTAAGTCCTGTTGAAATTGCGAAACAAGCGATTGCAAAAGCGAAAGAAGATCATCATGATTATGTTTTAATTGATACAGCAGGTCGCCTGCATATTGATGAAGAACTAATGGATGAATTAGCGAAAGTGAAAGAAGTTGCGAAACCGGATGAAATTTTCCTTGTTGTCGATGCGATGACAGGACAAGACGCGGTAAATGTTGCACAAAGTTTCCATGAACAGTTAGGTTTAACAGGGGTTGTATTAACGAAGCTAGATGGTGATACGCGCGGTGGTGCGGCATTATCTATTAAAGCTGTTACAAATACGCCAATTAAATTTGCTGGTATGGGTGAAAAACTAGATGCAATTGAAGCGTTCCATCCAGAACGTATGGCATCCCGTATTTTAGGGATGGGAGACGTCTTAACATTAATTGAAAAAGCGCAAGCTACAGTTGATGAAGAGAAAGCAAAAGAACTTGAGCAAAAAATGCGTACGCTTTCGTTTACGCTTGACGATTTCCTAGAACAACTTGGACAAGTGCGTCAACTTGGACCGCTTGACGAATTGTTAGGAATGCTTCCTGGTGCAAATAAAATTAAAGGGCTGAAAAATGCACAAGTTGATGAAAAACAAATTGGGCATATTGAGGCAATTATTCGTTCTATGACTAAATTAGAGCGAGAACAACCGGAAATAATCAATGCTAGTCGCAAAAAACGCATTGCCAAAGGTAGCGGTACAACGGTACAAGAAATCAATCGTTTAATCAAGCAATTTGATGATATGAAAAAGATGATGAAAACGATGACTGGAATGCAAAAAGGTAAGAAAAAAGGACTAGGTGGATTGAAGTTTCCATTCATGTAAGGAAAAAAGATGGCTCTGTTAAGAAAAAATACTTTACAAAGCAATAGTCTTTTTGCTAATATAATTATCTGTGTGAAATAAATTCGGAGGTGCTTTATAAATGGCAGTTAAAATTCGTTTAAAACGTATGGGAGCTAAAAAAACTCCTTTCTATCGTGTAGTTGTTGCAGATTCTCGTTCTCCTCGTGACGGACGTTTCATTGAGGAAATCGGTACTTACAATCCGGTTGCTCAACCAGCTGAAGTTAAGATCAACGAAGAAGCAGCATTAAAATGGTTAGGAAATGGTGCTAAACCATCTGATACAGTTCGTAACTTATTCTCTAACCAAGGTATCATGGAGAAATTCCACTTATCTAAACAAGGTAAGTAATTGAGGCAATGACTATGAAGAAGTTAGTCGAGACGATTGTCAAGCCTCTTGTCGATCATCCTGAAGATGTAAAAGTTACACAGGAACTTTACAACGGAGAGATAAAGTATCGATTAACTGTACATCCTGAGGATGTTGGAAAAGTCATTGGAAAGCAGGGGAAAGTTGCGAAAGCAATTCGAATGCTCTTGTATTCAGTGGGACATCACAATAGTGAAAAAGTAACACTGGAAATTCAATAAACGTAAAAAGGGCGAGGAGTTAATTCCTCTCCCTTTTTTAACATTTAAAGAGAAATTGCATGTTCCATATATGAAATGGGGATGCTTAATTTATATAGAAACCAGAGGTGACATACTGTTTATGGCAAAATGGTTTAACGTAGGGAAAATTGTAAATACTCATGGCGTAAAAGGAGAAATTCGTGTGGTTTCTCGTACTGATTTTCCAGAAGAGCGATATAAAGTAGGGAATACGTTATACATATCGAATGAAAAAGGTGGAGAGCCTTTCCCAGTAAAGATTACTTCTCATCGTCAACATAAAACATTTGATTTATTGACATTTGAAGGATATGGGAATGTAAATGAAGTAGAACAGTTTAAAGGTTCTCTTTTAAAAGTACCTGAAGATCAATTAGGCGAACTGGCTGAAGGTGAATACTACTATCATGAAATTATTGGTTGCAACGTTGTAACGGAAGAAGGAGAAGCGTTAGGGACAATAAAAGAAGTTTTATCTCCTGGTGCAAATGATGTTTGGGTAATTAAACGTCCAAAAGGTCAAGATCTGTTAATTCCTTATATTGATGATGTTGTACTTCAAGTTAACATTGAGAATAAATTAGTAACCATTCATGTAATGGAAGGACTACTATAATGAAAATTGACATTTTAACATTGTTTCCAGATATGTTTACGGGTGTGTTTGGATCTTCAATTTTAAAGAAAGCACAAAAAAAAGAAGCGGTAGAGCTTCGTGTTGTCAATTTCCGCGATTATACAACGAGTAAGCATAATAGCGTGGATGATTATCCGTATGGTGGTGGTGCTGGGATGGTATTAACTCCTCAGCCTATTTTTGATGCGGTAGAAGATTTAACGAAAGAGACAGAGCGTAAGCCGAGAGTTGTCTTAATGTGTCCGCAGGGTGAAAGGTTTACTCAGAAGAAAGCGGAAGAGCTTGCAGAGGAAGAACATTTAATCTTTGTATGTGGGCATTATGAAGGCTATGACGAACGAATTCGTGAACATCTCGTAACAGATGAGATTTCTATTGGTGACTACGTATTAACTGGTGGAGAGCTAGCCTCTATGGTTATTACCGATAGTGTTGTACGTCTCCTTCCAGGAGTACTAGGAAATCATGCTTCACAAGTCGAGGATTCGTTTAGTACAGGTTTATTAGAGCACCCTCATTATACACGTCCAGCTGATTTTCGTGGTATGAAAGTGCCGGATGTATTAATGTCGGGAAATCATAAAAATATTGATGAATGGCGACATAAAGAATCACTACGTCGTACATACACACGTAGACCGGATTTATTGGAAGAACGAGAATTGTCTAAGCAAGAAAAGAAATGGCTAGAACAGATTAAAGAAGGCAAATAAGGGCTTGATATATTTTCTATTGCAACAGCCCTAGCAATATGCTATTATAACACTTGTGCTACTGAAATCAGTGGCCGTATTAACGATGTTCCGCTGTAATTTATTTAGACTTTATAAGAGCATCTGTTTAAAGGAGAGAATTTAATATGCAACAATTAATCGCAGAAATTACAAAAGGCCAATTAAAAACTGACCTTCCTTCATTCCGTCCTGGAGACACTTTACGTGTACACGTAAAAGTAGTTGAGGGAACTCGTGAAAGAATTCAGCTTTTCGAAGGTGTTGTAATTAAACGTCGTGGTGGCGGAATCAGTGAAACATTCACAGTTCGTAAGATTTCTTACGGTGTAGGTGTAGAGCGTACATTCCCAGTTCACACGCCAAGAATCGCGAAAATCGAAGTACTTCGCCGTGGTAAAGTACGTCGTGCTAAGTTATACTACTTACGTAACCTTCGCGGTAAAAAAGCACGTATTAAAGAAATTCGATAAGACATGTATGGGAGCTTGTAAATGCACAAGCTCCCTTTTTCCAATCTATATAAAATTTTGATATAATACGATCAGCTTACATAATCGTGGAGGGGAAAAGCATGAAGAAAGAAAAGAGTTCACTTTGGGAATGGATCAAGGCAATTTTGATAGCTGTTGTATTAGCAGGTGTTATTAGACAGTTTTTCTTTGCGCCAATTCTCGTAGATGGAGTATCGATGGCGTCTACATTACATGATCGCGATCGAATGATTGTTAATAAAATTGGTTATCACATAGGAGATCCGAAACGATTTGATATTATTGTATTCCGAGCAACGGAAGATAAAGATTATATTAAGCGTATTATCGGCCTACCAGGCGATGAAATAGAGTATCGTAATGATAAACTATATGTTAACGGAAAGGCTTATGAGGAGCCGTATTTAGACAAGCAGAAAAAACAAATTGCTGACGGACCGCTTACATATGATTTCACTCTTGAAGAAATGACAGGGAAGAAAACTGTTCCAGAAGGTCAATTATTTGTTTTAGGCGATAACCGTCGTTTTAGTAAAGATAGCCGTTCGATTGGTACAATTTCAATGGACCAAGTGATTGGAAAGGCAAATATACTATATTGGCCGTTAAAAGATGCTCGTATTGTGAAATAAAAGAAAAAGAAGGTGGCAACATGGTAATTCAATGGTTCCCGGGACATATGGCAAAGGCTAGACGCCAAGTAACAGAAAAATTAAAGTTAATTGATGTTGTAATTGAGCTTGTAGATGCTCGATTACCTTTATCTTCTCGAAATCCGATGATCGATGAGATTATTACACATAAACCGAGGCTTGTTGTTTTAAATAAAGCGGATATGGCAGATGATCGTTTAACAAAGCAATGGATCGCATATTTTAAAGAAAAAGGCCATATGGCAATTTCAATTAACGCACAGGCTGGACAAGGTATGAAGGAAATTGCAGCGGCTTGTAAAGTGTTAGTGAAAGAGAAATTTGATAAAATGGTTGCAAAAGGTATTAGACCGAGAGCGATTCGTGCATTAATTGTGGGGATACCGAATGTTGGTAAATCTACGTTGATTAATAAGTTAGCGAAGAAAAATATTGCTAAAACAGGAGATCGTCCTGGTGTGACAACAGCTCAGCAATGGATTAAAGTTGGGAAGGAAATGGAATTACTTGATACACCAGGTATACTATGGCCTAAATTTGAGGACCAATTAGTTGGGTTACGTCTAGCCACGACTGGTGCAATTAAAGATTCTATTTTAAATCTACAAGACGTAGCTGTTTATGCGCTACGTTTTATGGAGAAACATTACCCAGAGCGATTAAAAGAGCGCTATAATTTAAATGACATTCCAGAAGACATCGTGGAGTTATTTGATGCGATTGGAAAAAATAGAGGCTGTTTAATGGGCGGCGGAATGATTGATTATGATAAAACATCTGAACTTGTACTTCGTGAGCTTCGTGGTGGCAAACTTGGAAAAATGACGTTTGAAACACCAGAAGAGTTTGCAGAGCAGACAGAAGATGCAGAAAAAGTAGAAGAAGTATAAGGCGTGCGTTTGTACGTCTTTTCTTTTTTGTATATAAAGGGAGTGGCATCAATGCAAAAAGTGACTATTCAAGAGGCGGAACATTTACTGCAAGAAATTATGAGTGAAGAGGACGACCGCTTTCAGATATTAATGAAAGATGAGCGAAAAGGGGTACAAAAGCTCATTTCAAAGTGGTATAAACAAAAAGAGTTAGCACAAAAGGAAAAAGAAAAATTTCTAGAAATGTCTAAGTATGAAAATGCGTTACGTGAAAAAGGTCTCACATATATCGCAGGTATAGATGAAGTAGGTCGTGGACCACTAGCTGGGCCTGTTGTGACGGCAGCTGTTGTTCTTCCGGAAGACTTTTATATTCCAGGGCTAAACGATTCGAAAAAGCTGAGTGAGGCGAAGCGAGAACGTTTTTATGATGAAATTAAAGCGCAAGCAATTGCAATTGGAGTTGGAATTGTATCACCGCAAGTTATTGATGAGATAAATATTTATCAAGCGACGAAACAAGCGATGTTAGATGCTGTTGCGAATTTATCTTGTACACCACAATATTTATTAATTGATGCGATGAAACTCCCTACACCAATTTCGCAAACATCTATTATTAAAGGTGATGCAAAAAGTATTTCTATTTCAGCTGCATCTATTATTGCGAAAGTAACGAGAGATCGTATGATGAAAGAGCTTGGCGAAAAGTATCCTGCATATGGATTTGAACAACATATGGGATATGGTACAAAACAACATTTAGAAGCGATTGAAGCGCATGGCATATTAGAAGAACATCGAAAATCGTTTGCGCCAATTAAAGATATGATTCAAAAATAAGCTGCGAAAACGCAGCTTATTTTTTATTTTGACATATAAACATTACTATTTTCAAAAAAGAATAAAGCGATTTCAGTTTTCTGACACTTTATTGTAGACAGCGTGCCAATCATCTTATACAATGGCAATGTAATGTTTTTTAAACATTAAAAAACTTTTCGAGTAAAACAGGAAAACAGGGGAGGATGGGACCATGAATATCCATGAGTACCAAGGTAAGGCAGTCCTTAGAAGCTATGGGGTTAGCGTTCCGAACGGGAAGGTTGCATTTACAGTAGAAGAAGCTGTAGAAGCAGCGAAAGAATTAGGAACGGATGTATGTGTAGTGAAAGCGCAAATTCACGCTGGTGGACGCGGCAAAGCTGGCGGAGTAAAAGTTGCAAAAAATTTAGATGAAGTTCGTACATATGCAGAGAGCATTTTAGGAACTACACTTGTGACACATCAAACAGGTCCTGAAGGTAAGGAAGTAAAACGCTTACTTATCGAAGAAGGTTGCGATATTAAAAAAGAATATTATGTAGGTCTTGTTTTAGACCGTGCAACTTCTCAAGTTGTTTTAATGGCGTCTGAAGAAGGCGGAACAGAAATTGAAGAAGTAGCAGAAAAAACACCTGAAAAAATCTTTAAAGAATATATTGATCCAGCAGTAGGCTTACAAGGCTTCCAAGCACGCCGAATTGCATTTAACATCAATATTCCAAAAGAGCTTGTAGGACAAGCTGTGAAGTTTATGATGGGCTTATATCGTGCGTTTATCGAAAAAGATTGCTCTATCGCGGAGATTAATCCACTTGTTACAACAGGTGACGGTAAAGTTATGGCATTAGATGCGAAATTAAACTTTGATTCTAATGCTTTATATCGCCATAAAGACATTTTAGAACTTCGTGACCTTGATGAAGAAGATGCAAAAGAAATCGAAGCTTCTAAATATGACTTAAACTACATTCCTTTAGATGGAAATATCGGTTGTATGGTTAATGGTGCAGGTTTAGCGATGGCTACTATGGATATCATTAAACATTACCATGGCGATCCAGCTAACTTCTTAGATGTTGGTGGCGGTGCGACAGCTGAAAAAGTTACAGAAGCATTCAAAATTATCCTTTCTGACAAAAATGTAAAAGGTATCTTCGTTAACATTTTTGGTGGCATTATGAAGTGTGATGTTATTGCAGAAGGTGTTATTGAAGCAACGAAACAAGTAGGTCTTGAATTGCCTTTAGTTGTACGTCTTGAAGGTACAAACGTAGAGTTAGGTAAGAAAATTTTAAATGAGTCTGGCTTAAATATTGTTGCAGCAGAATCTATGGCAGACGGTGCACAAAAAATTGTTTCACTAGTGGGCTAATAGAAAGCGGGGGAGAAAAATGAGCGTATTAGTTAATAAAGATACAAAAGTTATTGTTCAAGGTATTACAGGTTCTCAAGGGTTATTCCACACAAAACAAATGATTGAATACGGTACGAAAATTGTCGGTGGTGTAACGCCAGGTAAAGGTGGCACTGATATTGAAGGTGTACCAGTATTTGATACTGTAGAAGATGCAGTGAAAGCAACAGGCGCAAACGCTTCAGTTGTATACGTTCCACCCGCTTTTGCGGCTGATGCAATTATGGAAGCAGTTGATGCAGAAATTGATTTAGTAGTATGTATTACTGAAGGGATTCCTGTATTAGATATGGTAAACGTAAAGAGATATATGGCTGGTAAACATACACGTTTACTTGGACCGAACTGCCCAGGTGTTATTACGCCTGATGAATGTAAAATCGGTATTATGCCAGGATACATTCATAAAAAAGGTCATGTAGGTATCGTATCTCGCTCTGGTACATTAACGTATGAGGCTGTACATCAGTTAACACAAGAAGGTATTGGCCAATCTACTGCTGTAGGTATCGGCGGAGACCCAGTTAACGGTACAGACTTTATTGATGCGTTAAAAGCATTTAATGAAGATGAAGAAACACATGCTGTAATTATGATTGGTGAAATCGGTGGTACAGCGGAAGAAGAGGCAGCTGAATGGGTGAAAGCTAATATGACAAAACCTGTTGTAGGCTTCATTGGCGGCCAAACAGCGCCTGCTGGCAAACGTATGGGCCATGCTGGTGCAATCATTTCTGGCGGTAAAGGAACTGCTGCAGAAAAGATTAAAACAATGGAAGCTTGTGGTATTAAAGTAGCGGAAACTCCAGCGGTTATGGGCGAAACGCTAATCTCTGTCTTAAAAGAAAAAGGTCTATTTGAGACTTGTAAAAACTACTAATCTGTTGAAAGACACCTTCTTGCTTGAAGGTGTCTTTTTACAAACTTCTTGTTTACATAATAAAAATTATGGGTAAGGAGAATTGAGATGAAAAGAGAACGATTATTACATCTTCATTACTTGTTAGCAGACCATTGGAAGGCGATAGAGAGGCTCTTACATGTCGATCCAGAATTGAAGGGAATATACAATTTTAATGCAAAACAAATGGAATGTTACACTGGAATATCCTCAAAAAAATCTTCAGAATTAGTAAATTTTCTTCAAAGTTCAAATCTCTCGCAATATATATCTTATTTAGAGGAAAATCGAATCTTTTATATGACAATATGGGATGAAGATTATCCAAAATTATTATGTGAAATACAAGATCCTCCCTTTGTATTATATGGAAAAGGAGAGAAAGATTTTCTTAATAAAGCGAATAAATTAGCGGTTGTTGGAACGAGAGAACCGACTTTATATGGACATGAAAGTTTGAAGTTTATTTTACATCCACTATTAGAAAAGGGATGGCTCATTGTCAGTGGATTTGCAAGAGGGATAGATACGATGTCCCATGAAATTACAGTAAGGCGGCATTGCCCGACTATAGCGATACTAGGACACGGATTATCGTATATATATCCAAAAGAGAATCGATATTTATATGAAGCTTGGAATGAATATATATTGTTATTAACAGAGTATCCTCCGCACTATGCACCGAAAAAATGGTATTTTCCAAAGAGAAATCGGATTATTAGTGGTATAAGTAAAGGTGTTTTAGTTGTAGAAGCGAAATCGAGAAGCGGAACACTTATTACAGCGGACCTTGCTTTAGAGCAAAATAGAGAAGTATTTGCCCTTCCTGGACCGATATTTATAGATAGTGCATCAGGAACAAATCATCTCATTCAACAAGGGGCGAAACTAGTAAGAAATGCAGAAGATATCCTAGAAGAGATTTTAAATTAACCTTATATTTTTATGTTTTTATTAAACAATTATTGACAAATGGTAGATAGGCACTGTATGGTATATTCATTCTTGATTGACAAAAACAAGAGAAATCAATAAGATTAATGAAGACTTGAATCCACCTCTTAAGGAGGCACTAGCATGTCAGATTACCTCGTAATCGTGGAGTCGCCTTCTAAGGCGAAGACCATTGAGAAATATTTAGGGAAAAAATACAAAGTTGTCGCGTCTATGGGACACGTTCGCGATTTACCTAAAAGCCAAATGGGGATAGAAGTAAAGAACAACTTCACCCCGAAGTACATTACCATTCGTGGTAAAGGTCCCGTCTTAAAAGACTTAAAATCAGCGGCAAAAAAAGCAAAGAAAGTCTATCTCGCGGCCGATCCAGACCGCGAAGGGGAAGCTATTGCTTGGCATTTAGCCAATACGTTAAATGTGGACGTTGAATCAGATTGCCGAGTTGTGTTTAATGAGATTACAAAAGATGCAATAAAAGAATCATTCAAACATCCTCGAGCGATCAATATGGATTTAGTAGATGCACAACAAGCAAGACGTATACTAGATCGTCTTGTTGGTTACAATATTAGTCCTTTATTATGGAAGAAAGTAAAAAAAGGATTAAGTGCAGGACGCGTACAATCTGTAGCAGTTCGTTTAATTATCGAACGTGAAAGAGAAATTCAAAGTTTTGAGCCCGAAGAATTCTGGACAATTAAGACAGAATTTGTGAAAGGGAAAGATACATTTGAAGCAAGCTTTTACGGTGTAGATGGTGAAAAAGTTCAATTAACGAATGAAACGCAAGTGAATGAAATAATTGAGCAGCTGAAAGATAATGCGTTCTCAGTTGAAAATGTAACGCGAAAAGAGCGAAAACGTAATCCTGCATTACCGTTTACGACATCTTCCTTGCAACAAGAGGCAGCGCGTAAGTTAAACATGCGAGCAAAGAAAACGATGATGCTTGCGCAGCAATTGTATGAAGGAATTGATCTTGGAAAACAAGGAACTGTAGGTCTTATTACGTATATGAGAACTGATTCAACGCGTATCTCAGAAACAGCTCAAACAGAGGCGCGTGCTTACATTACTGAGGCGTTTGGTACGGAATACATAGGAACAGAAAAGAAGAAAGAGACGAAGAAATCGAACGCACAAGATGCGCATGAGGCAATTCGTCCTACTTCGGTAATGAGAAAGCCAGAGGAACTAAAGAGTTTCTTAAGTCGTGATCAACTTCGATTGTATAAATTGATTTGGGAGCGATTTGTTGCAAGTCAAATGGCGTCTGCTATAATGGATACTGTGACAGCGAGACTCATTAATAACAATGTTCAGTTCCGTGCAAGTGGATCGGTTGTAAAGTTCCCAGGATTTATGAAAGTGTATGTAGAGTCGAAAGATGACGGGGCTGAAGAAAAGGATAAGATGTTGCCACCTTTAGAAGTAGGGGAAACCGTATTTTCGAAGGATTTAGAACCGAAGCAACACTTTACACAACCACCGCCGCGTTATACTGAGGCTCGTCTAGTAAGAACACTTGAAGAGCTTGGAATTGGAAGACCATCGACTTACGTACCTACACTTGAAACGATTCAAAAACGTGGATATGTAGGTTTGGATAATAAACGCTTCGTTCCAACTGAACTTGGTGAAATAGTAATTGAACTTATTTTAGAGTTTTTCCCAGAAATTATTAACATTGAATTTACTGCTAACATGGAGCAAAGCCTCGATGAAGTAGAAGAAGGAAATGCGAATTGGGTAAAAATTGTTGATGATTTCTACGTAGGATTTGAACCGCGTTTAGAAAAAGCGGAAAAAGAAATGCGTGAAGTGGAAATTAAAGATGAGCCAGCTGGGGAAGATTGTGAATTATGTAATCACCCAATGGTCTTTAAAATGGGTAAATACGGGAAATTTATGGCTTGCTCGAATTTCCCAGATTGTCGTAATACAAAACCGATTGTGAAAGAAATCGGTGTTACTTGTCCGAAATGTGATAAAGGTCAAATTATTGAACGTCGTAGTAATAAAAAGAAACGTCTTTTCTATGGGTGCGGTACGTATCCAGAGTGTGACTTTGTATCTTGGGATAAGCCGATTGGCCGTAAATGTCCGAAGTGTGAAGGTATGCTAGTAGAGAAGAAGTTGAAAAAAGGCGTACAAGTACAATGTATTTCGTGTGATTATGAAGAAGAACAACAAATGTGAGCGTAACTGCTCACATTTTTTTCGGGAAGAAAAGGAAAGGTGATAAATATATGACAACACAAGTAGTAAACGTCATTGGCGCAGGTCTTGCAGGAAGTGAAGCAGCTTACCAAATTGCAAAACGTGGTGTCCAAGTAAAATTATACGAAATGAGACCGGTAAGGCAAACGCCAGCTCATCACACAGATAAATTTGCAGAATTAGTATGTAGTAACTCGCTTCGCGCAAACACATTAACAAATGCTGTTGGTGTTATTAAAGAAGAAATGCGTTTAATGGATTCTGTTATTATTCGTGCGGCTGATGAGTGCTCTGTCCCAGCAGGAGGGGCTTTAGCAGTAGATCGTCATGAATTTGCGGCAAAAGTAACGGAATATGTGAAAAACCATCCGAACGTAACTGTGATGAATGAAGAAATCACTGAAATTCCAGAAGGTCCTACTGTTATCGCGACAGGTCCACTTACGTCGCCAGATCTTTCTGCGCAATTAAAAGAATTAACAGGTGAAGACTACTTTTATTTCTATGATGCTGCAGCACCGATTGTTGAGAAAGACAGCATTGATATGAATAAAGTGTATTTAAAATCTCGTTACGATAAAGGTGAAGCGGCATATTTAAACTGCCCAATGACGGAAGAGGAATTTGATCGTTTTTACGAGGCTTTAATCGCTGCTGAAACAGTACCTTTAAAAGAATTTGAAAAAGAAATTTTCTTTGAAGGTTGTATGCCAGTAGAAGTTATGGCAAGTAGAGGAAGACAAACACTAGTATTTGGACCGATGAAACCTGTTGGATTAGAAGATCCAAAAACAGGGAAAACGCCATATGCTGTTGTTCAGTTACGTCAAGATGATGCAGCTGGAACGTTATACAATATTGTAGGTTTCCAAACGCATTTAAAATGGGGACCGCAAAAAGAAGTGTTACAGTTGATTCCAGGGCTGGAAAACGCAGAGATTGTACGTTATGGTGTAATGCATCGTAATACGTTTATTAATTCACCTAACTTGCTTCGTCCAACATACCAATATAAACAACGTGATGATTTATTCTTCGCAGGTCAAATGACTGGAGTAGAGGGATATGTTGAATCGGCGGCTTCAGGATTGCTAGCAGGTATCAACGCTGCTCGACTTGTAAAAGGTGAAGAACCAGTTGTATTACCACCTGTAACTGCAATGGGAAGTATGGCGAATTATATTACTGCGACAAACGCGAAAAACTTCCAACCAATGAATGCAAACTTCGGTCTGTTTGCACCGTTAGAGAAGAAAATTAAGAAAAAAGCAGAACGTAATGAAGCCTATGCAACACGCGCTTTAGAAACGATTCGAAATTTTGTAAATATTTAGTTAAATTTCTTGCAAAGGCTACTAAGTTGTGATACGATTTAGTAGCCTTTATTGAGGTGAATTGTGTGAATGTGAAGAAATTGTTACAATTATTCGTTGGATATTTACAAATTGAAAGAAATTATTCAAAATATACAATTGCAAGTTATCAAAATGATTTAGAACATTTTGTGCAATTTATGGAGCGAGAAGGCATATCCTCTTTTTTAGATATTACATACGCGGATGTTCGTTTGTACTTAACGACGTTGCACGATGAAAAGTTAGCCCGTAAATCTGTCGCAAGAAAAGTATCAAGCTTACGAAGTTTATATCGTTTTTTGATGCGTGAAGGTTATCGGAAAGATAATCCGTTTGCACTTGCGTCACTCCCCAAAAAAGAATTGTCAATCCCAAAGTTTTTATATGCTGAAGAATTAGAGGAATTATTTGAAGTTTCCGACACGGAAACGCCGCTAGGTCAAAGGAATCAAGCTTTATTAGAATTGATGTATGCAACTGGGATCCGTGTGAGTGAATGTGTCAATTTACAACTGACCGATATTGACTTTGCGGTGGGAACAATTTTAGTAATGGGAAAAGGAAAAAAACAAAGGTATATTCCGTTCGGGAGTTATGCACAAGATGCTTTAATTACTTATATAGAGAACGGGAGAAAGCAGTTAGCCAAGAAAACTGAAGAACAATCTCATATGGTATTTTTAAATGCGAAAGGCACGCCGCTGACAAGTCGAGGGGTACGCTATGTATTAAATGAACTCATTAAGAAAGCTTCACTGACAATGCGGATAAGTCCCCATATGTTAAGGCATACATTTGCTACACATATGTTAGATGAAGGGGCAGATTTACGTACTGTACAGGAGCTACTCGGTCATGAAAATTTGTCTACGACACAAATTTATACGCATGTCTCTAAAGAAAGATTGCGCTCTGTCTACATGAAGCATCACCCACGGGCATAAATTGCTTTTAAAGCTATAAAAACATATAAAGGAGTTTTTTCTATGGGAAATTTCCACGCTACAACGATATTTGCAGTTCATCATAATGGAGAATGTGCAATGGCTGGAGATGGCCAGGTGACAATGGGAAATGCTGTTGTGATGAAGCATACAGCTCGTAAGGTTCGTAAACTTTTCCAAGGGAAAGTTTTAGCTGGTTTTGCAGGTTCGGTTGCTGATGCATTTACTCTTTTTGAAATGTTTGAAGGGAAATTAGAAGAGTACAATGGAAACTTGCAGCGTGCTGCTGTTGAGATGGCGAAACAATGGCGCGGCGACAAAATGTTACGTCAGCTAGAAGCGATGCTTATTGTCATGGATAAAACAACTATGCTCCTTGTTTCAGGTACGGGAGAAGTGATTGAACCGGATGATGGTATTTTAGCCATTGGATCTGGCGGGAATTATGCGCTTTCAGCAGGTCGTGCTTTAAAACAATATGCAAGCGAACATTTAACAGCGAAGCAAATTGCGAAAGCGAGTTTAGAAATTGCTGGCGATATTTGTGTTTATACAAACCACAACATAATTGTGGAAGAATTGTAGAATCGTAAGGGAGGCATTTTATATGCATTTACATTTTACTCCGCGTCAAATTGTGGAAAAATTAGATCAATACATTATCGGTCAAAAAGATGCGAAGAAAGCGGTTGCTGTAGCTTTAAGAAATCGATACCGACGAAGTAAATTAGCTGAAAATTTACGTGATGAAATTGCACCTAAAAATATTTTAATGATTGGACCGACAGGTGTTGGTAAAACAGAGGTAGCACGACGAATGGCGAAACTCGTTGGAGCACCTTTTATTAAGGTTGAAGCTACGAAATTTACAGAAGTTGGATATGTAGGTAGAGATGTAGAATCGATGGTACGTGACCTTGTGGAAACTTCAGTCCGTATCGTGAAAGAAGAAATGGTAGTTAAAGTACAAGACAAAGCAGAAGAGCAAGCGAACCAACGTCTTGTTGAAATTTTGGTGCCGAGTCCAGAGAAGCAAACTGGATTTAAAAACCCATTAGAAATGCTATTTGGTGGCGCTCAAAATTCGAATCAAACAACAGATTCACAGGAAGATGTTGAAATCGAAAAGAAACGTCAAGATGTGGAAAGAAAGCTTGCTGCAGGACTTCTTGAAGATGAAATTGTATCGATTGAAGTGACTGAACAACAGTCTTCTATGTTCGATATGTTGCAAGGAACTGGCATGGAACAAATGGGAATGAACTTCCAAGATGCATTAGGAAGTTTTATGCCGAAAAAAACAAAAAAACGTAAACTTTCTGTAAAAGAAGCAAGAAAAGTCTTGACAAATGAGGAAGCACAGCGCTTAATTGATATGGATGAAGTTACACAAGAGGCTGTTTATCGTGCTGAACAGCTCGGGATTATTTTTATCGATGAAATTGACAAAATTGCTGGTAAGCAGTCGAATAGCGTAGATGTATCACGTGAAGGTGTGCAACGTGACATTTTACCAATTGTAGAAGGATCAAATGTTGCGACAAAATACGGATCAGTAAAAACGGATTATATTTTATTCGTTGCAGCTGGAGCGTTTCATATGTCTAAACCGTCAGATTTAATTCCGGAATTACAAGGGAGATTTCCGATTCGAGTAGAATTAACAAAATTATCAACTGATGATTTTGTTAAAATATTAATCGAGCCTGACAATGCGTTAATTAAACAATATATGGCTTTATTAGCGACTGAAGGTATAGAAATTGAATTTTCAGACGAAGCTATTCGTAAGATTGCTGAGATTGCTTATCAAGTTAATCAGGATACAGATAATATTGGAGCAAGAAGACTTCATACGATTATGGAGAAGCTCCTTGAAGATTTATCGTTTGAAGCATCTGAAATTACGTTAGAGAAAATAACGATAACACCTCAATACGTTGAGGAGAAATTAGCAACGATTGCTAAAAATAAAGATGTGAGCCAGTTTATTTTGTAATAGTGTCATCAGGTGACTCGCCCTAGTTTCCAAGTGATGAAAAAATATGTGAGTAACATGTAGGAGGAACTTTTGAAATGGAATTATTAGCAAAAACAAGAAAATTAAATGCGTTATTACAGAGCGCAGCAGGAAAGCCTGTAAACTTTAGAGAAATGTCTGACACAATGTGTGAAGTAATCGAAGCGAACGTATTCGTAGTAAGCCGTCGTGGTAAATTACTAGGTTATGCAATTCACCAACAAATTGAGAATGAGCGTATGAAACAAATGCTTGCAGAACGTCAATTCCCAGAAGAGTATACACAAAGCTTATTCAACATTACAGAAACATCTTCAAACTTAGATGTAAATAGTGCTTACACAGCATTTCCAGTAGAAAATAAAGAATTATTTGGTCAAGGTTTAACTACAATCGTACCGATCGTTGGTGGCGGTGAGCGTCTAGGTACATTAGTTTTAGCTCGTCTTGGTCAAGAGTTCTTAGATGATGATTTAATTCTTGCTGAGTACAGCTCAACTGTTGTAGGTATGGAAATTTTACGTGAAAAAGCAGAAGAAATTGAAGAAGAAGCACGTAGCAAAGCTGTTGTTCAAATGGCGATCAGCTCATTATCTTACAGTGAGTTAGAAGCAATCGAGCACATCTTTGAAGAATTAAACGGAACAGAAGGTTTACTTGTTGCAAGTAAAATTGCTGACCGCGTAGGAATCACTCGTTCAGTAATCGTAAATGCACTTCGTAAATTAGAAAGTGCTGGTGTAATTGAGTCGCGTTCTTTAGGTATGAAAGGAACATACATTAAAGTATTAAACGACAAATTCTTACATGAACTTGCTAAATTAAAAACAAACTAATTTATAAAACTCTCCTCATTTTTTTGAGGAGAGTTTTTTTGTATAACAGATTGATGTTGTTAGTAAATAGCGTCATAATCGCATTTTTTTGAAAAGATATGAATTGTATTTCACTTTTTGCTTAAAAGAAATGCAGGTTGGTAATACTAGAATTCGAGTATGAACAAAGAAAGTTTTACATTGTTCGCATTTTCGACTTGATTGTAATATTTCAGTATGATATAGTAAGCAGTGGTGTCAGTACAAAGTACACACGTTTACTGATTTAAGTGTTGGTGCTACGTTTGTAGTTTCGCTTAGAGATGAAGTAAACGGAGGATATCAAAAACCATTTAGGAGGAACTATATTATGTCAGTAATTTCTATGAAGCAATTGCTTGAAGCTGGTGTTCATTTCGGACATCAAACTCGTCGTTGGAACCCAAAAATGAAGCGTTACATTTTCACAGAGCGTAACGGTATCTACATCATCGATTTACAAAAAACTGTGAAAAAAGTTGAGGAAGCTTTCAAAGTTATGCGTGACATCGCTGCTGAAGGCGGAGACATCTTATTCGTAGGTACTAAAAAACAAGCACAAGAAGCTATTAAAGAAGAAGCAACTCGTGCTGGTATGTACTTCGTTAACCAACGTTGGTTAGGTGGAACTTTAACTAACTTCCAAACAATCCAAAAACGTATCAAGCGTCTTAAAGACATCGAAAGAATGCAAGAAGATGGTACTTTCGAAGTACTACCTAAGAAAGAAGTTGTTCAACTTAAAAAAGAGTTAGAGCGTCTTGAGAAATTCTTAGGCGGTATTAAAGATATGAAAGGTCTTCCAAGTGCATTATTCGTAGTAGACCCTCGTAAAGAGCGTATTGCAGTTGCTGAAGCACGCAAATTACACATTCCAATCATCGGTATCGTTGATACAAACTGTGATCCAGACGAAATCGATCACGTTATCCCAGCAAACGATGATGCAATTCGTGCTGTAAAACTTCTTACATCTAAAATGGCAGACGCGATCCTTGAAGCAAAACAAGGTGAAGAAACTGTTACTGCGTAACAAAGTTGGAAAGGTGATAAGGGGTTCGGCCTTTTATCACCTTTTTTAAGGTATAAACACCTTTATAAAAGGTATAAATACATATTTTAGGAGGATGAAAAGTATGGCAATCACTGCACAAATGGTAAAAGAATTACGTGAAAAAACTGGCGCAGGTATGATGGACTGCAAAAAAGCTTTAACAGAAACTAACGGCGACATGGAGAAGGCAATTGACTTCTTACGTGAAAAAGGTATCGCGAAAGCTGCTAAAAAAGCAGACCGCATCGCTGCTGAAGGTTTAACTTTCATCGAAACAAACGGTAACGACGGTTTAATCTTAGAATTAAACTCTGAAACTGATTTCGTTGCGAAAAACGAAGGTTTCCAAACATTAATTAAAGAATTAGCTGCTCACTTATTAGCTAACAAACCAGCTAACGTTGAAGAAGCTATGGCTCAAACAATGGAAAACGGTAAAAAAGTTGAAGAGCACATCAACGAAGCAATCGCTAAAATTGGTGAAAAACTTACACTTCGTCGTTTCGAAATCGTATCAAAAACTGATGCAGATGCATTCGGCGCTTACCTACACATGGGTGGACGCATTGGTGTATTAACAGTTCTTGAAGGTTCTACTGATGAAGCGGCTGCTAAAGATGTTGCAATGCACATCGCTGCAGTTAACCCTAAATACATCGACCGCGATGCTGTAACAGCTGAAGAAGTTGAGCATGAGCGTCAAGTATTAACACAACAAGCATTAAACGAAGGCAAGCCTGAAAAAATCGTTGCAAAAATGGTTGAAGGCCGTCTTGGCAAATTTTTCGAAGAAATTTGCTTACTTGACCAAGCATTCGTTAAAAACCCTGATATGAAAGTTCGTCAGTTCGTTGAGTCTAAAGGCGGAACATTAAAAGGATTCGTTCGCTACGCTGTTGGTGAAGGTATCGAAAAACGCGAAGACAACTTTGCTGAAGAAGTAATGAACCAAGTAAAAGGTAGTAACTAATACAGATTAGGGAACACATTGTGTTCCCTTTTTTAAAATAAAGATGTAAGCAATTGGAGGTTCATTATGAGTAAACCGAAATATAATCGTGTCGTTTTAAAGCTGAGTGGAGAAGCTTTAGCTGGCGAGCAAGGATTTGGAATTAACCCAGCTGTTATTAAATCAGTTGCGGAACAAGTGAAAGAAATTGCAGAACTTGATGTAGAGGTTGCTGTTGTTGTTGGTGGCGGTAACATTTGGCGTGGGAAAATTGGAAGTGAGATGGGCATGGATCGTGCAGGAGCAGATTACATGGGCATGTTAGCGACAGTTATGAATTCATTAGCTCTTCAAGATAGCTTGGAGAATATCGGAATTCAAACTCGCGTACAAACTTCAATTGAAATGCGTCAAGTGGCAGAGCCTTACATTCGTCGTAAAGCAGTTCGTCACTTAGAGAAGAAACGTGTTGTTATCTTTGCAGCAGGTACAGGTAATCCATACTTCTCTACAGATACAACAGCAGCATTACGTGCAGCAGAAATTGAAGCAGACGTAATTTTAATGGCGAAAAACAATGTAGATGGCGTATATAATGCGGACCCATCTATTGATCCAACAGCTACGAAATACGAAACGCTTACTTACTTAGATGTATTAAAAGAAGGTTTAGGTGTAATGGATTCTACAGCTTCTTCTCTATGTATGGATAATGATATTCCATTAATTGTATTCTCAGTTATGGAAAAAGGTAATATTAAACGTGCCGTTTTAGGCGAAAATATCGGAACAGTTGTAAGGGGGAAATAAATATGGGACAACAAGTATTAAAGTCTTCAAATGAAAAAATGGAAAAAGCAGTTGCTGCTTATTCTCGTGAATTAGCAACAGTTCGTGCTGGTCGTGCAAACGCGTCTGTATTAGATAAAGTACAAGTTGATTACTATGGTGCACCAACACCAGTTGTGCAATTAGCGAACATTACAGTTCCAGAAGCACGTTTACTTGTAATTCAACCGTATGACAAAACTTCTATTGGCGATATCGAAAAAGCAATTTTAAAAGCAGATTTAGGCTTAAACCCTTCTAATGACGGAACTGTAATTCGTATTGCGTTCCCTGCATTAACAGAAGAGCGTCGTCGTGATCTTGTAAAAGTTGTGAAAAAATATGCTGAAGAAGCGAAAGTTGCTGTTCGTAACGTACGTCGTGACGGTAACGATGATCTTAAGAAGCTTGAAAAAGCTGGCGAGATTACAGAAGATGATTTAAGAGGATATACTGAAGATATCCAAAAAGAAACAGATAAATATATTGCAAAAGTTGACGAAATCGCAAAAAACAAAGAAAAAGAAATCATGGAAGTGTAATAGCGATACTTTCGCAAATATGACCCTCTTCTTAAGGGGGTCTTTTTACACTTTTAGGCATACGTCTGCTTGCTGGAGGGTATGAATGATGTTTAAAAACTTTCCTTTTTTTAAAGGTAAAAAGGACACATCGTTTGATCATCTCGTTGAAGAAGTGAAAAAAGGATACATCCCAGAGCATATTGCCATCATTATGGATGGTAATGGAAGATGGGCAAAGAGGAGAGCGATGCCTCGTATTGCGGGACATCATGAAGGCATGCAAGTTGTAAAGAAAATCACAAAATTTGCAAGCAAACTTAATGTGAAAGTATTAACTCTTTATGCTTTTTCAACTGAGAACTGGAAAAGACCAAAAAAGGAAGTTGATTATTTAATGAAGCTTCCAGAAGAATTTTTAGGTACATTTTTACCAGAATTGATTGAAGAGAACGTACAAGTCCGAGTAATAGGGCAACAAGATCGTCTTCCTACGCATACACGCAGAGCGATGGAGAAGGCCATGGAAGAGACGAAAGAGAATACGGGATTAATTCTGAATTTCGCGTTAAACTATGGAAGTCGAGATGAAATCGTTTCTGCTGTGCAACATATGATGAAAGATAGTGAGGAAGGAAAAGTTCGTGTTGAAGATGTAAGCGAAGAAATGCTTTCTTCCTACTTAATGACGAGTTCTTTACCTGACCCAGAGTTGTTAATCCGTACGAGCGGAGAGCTACGTATTAGTAATTTCATGTTATGGCAAATTGCATATTCGGAATTTTGGTTTACAGATGTGTATTGGCCAGATTTTACCGAGGAACATTTGCTAAATGCGATTACAGACTTTCAACATAGAGGGCGCAGATTCGGAGGCGTGTAGAAAGAGAGGGTTTGGTAGTGAAACAGAGAATTATTACTGGAGTGGTTGCTGCCGCGCTATTCATTCCCATCGTAATTTACGGTGGCGTGCCTTTTACGGTTTTAGTGTATGCACTTGCTTCTATAGGTTTATATGAATTAATTCGTATGAATAAGCTTACGCTTATTTCAGTACCAACAGTTTTAGCTGCAGTATTATTATGGATTATTTTAATTCCAAGTAGTGCATCAGAACTGTTTACTTGGATTGGATTAGGTAAATTAGAAATCACATTTGTGATTGTTTTATTACTTTTATCATATACAGTCCTTTCTAAGAATACATTTACTTTTGATAATGCTTCATTTTTACTAATGGCAACAACATATGTTGCAATGGGATTCTTATATTTGAATGAAACGAGAATTTTAGGAATTAAATATGTGTTTTGCGCATTATTTGTTATATGGGCTACTGATTCAGGCGCATATTTCGTAGGAAAAGCATTAGGAAAAAGAAAATTATGGCCAGAAATTAGTCCAAATAAAACGATTGAAGGTTCATTAGGCGGCATCGTTTGTGGAATTATTGTAGCGCTTGTTTACAACATGTTCTTCCCAGTGGAATCGAATGTAGTAATTTTAATTGTGCTGACAATTATCATTTCTATTTTTGGACAAATTGGTGATTTAGTACAATCTGCATTTAAACGTCATTATGGCGTAAAAGATTCAGGTACAATTTTACCTGGACATGGTGGTATATTAGATCGAACAGATAGTTGGTTATTCGTTTTACCAATTCTCTACTTCTTATTACAATACAATTAATAAATGAACGAGGGGTTGGAGTCATGAAAAACATTAGTTTATTAGGTGCAAGCGGATCAATTGGTACACAAACTTTAGATGTATTACGCTCGCACCCAGACCAATTCCGTCTCGTTGCTTTTTCTGTAGGGAAAAATATTGACTATGCAGTAAAGGTCATTCAAGAATTTTCTCCGCAAATTGTCTCTGTGCAAAGAGAGGAAGATGTTTTAAAATTACAAGCTGTCTCTGGTAATACAAAAATTGTATATGGTAGTGAAGGACTTTTAGAAGTAGCATTACATCCAGATGCGGAGATAGTAGTAAATGCTGTTGTAGGTAGCGTAGGGTTGTTACCAACACTTCGTGCAATTGAGGCGAAAAAAACAATTGGAATTGCAAACAAAGAAACGTTAGTAACTGCAGGGCATCTTGTAATGGAAGCAGCGCGAAAACATAATGTTTCGTTACTTCCAGTAGACAGTGAACATTCAGCTATTTTCCAATGCTTGAATGGTGAAAATGAAAAAAGAATTTCTCGACTAATTATAACGGCTTCTGGTGGAAGTTTCCGGGATAAAACGAGAGATGAATTGCATCATGTGACCGTAGAAGATGCGCTTCGACATCCAAACTGGTCAATGGGTTCGAAAATTACAATTGATTCTGCTACAATGATGAATAAGGGACTAGAAGTAATTGAAGCACATTGGCTTTTTGGTATCCCTTATGAGCAAATCGATGTTGTTTTACATAAAGAAAGTATTATTCATTCTATGGTGGAATTTGAAGATCGTAGTGTGATGGCACAGCTTGGCTCACCTGATATGCGAGTACCAATTCAATACGCACTTACATATCCTGATCGATTACCTCTTTCAGACACAAAGCAGTTAAATTTATGGGAAATGGGTACATTGCATTTTGAGAAAATGAACCAAGAACGTTTCCGTTGCTTGCGCTTTGCGTATGAAGCTGGAAAAACAGGTGGAAGTATGCCAGCTGTAATGAATGCAGCGAATGAAGTAGCTGTTGAAGCTTTTTTACAAAAGAGAATTGGTTTCTTAACAGTGGAAGACCTCATTGAAAAAGCAATGAACCATCACAATGTCATTGCACGTCCGAGCTTAGAGGAAATTCTGGAAATTGATGCAGCCACAAGACGGTTTGTGATGGAACAAATTTAGCAAAGGTGGTATGGAATTGAATACAGCGATTGCCTTTATATTAATTTTCGGTGCACTCGTATTTTTCCATGAGCTAGGGCATCTATATTTCGCAAAAAGAGCAGGTATTTTATGCCGTGAGTTTGCGATTGGTTTTGGTCCAAAAATATTCTCATTTGAAAAGAATGAAACGGTGTATACGATTCGATTACTGCCCCTTGGTGGCTATGTAAGAATGGCTGGCGAGGATGCAGATACAGTTGAGTTAAAGCCTGGGAAAAAGGTTGGCCTTGTATTAAACGAAAAAGACGAAGTTGCAAAATTAGTTTTTGATGGATATGAAAAGTATCCAAATGTTCGTGTTATTGAAGTTGAACAAGCTGATTTAGAGCATGATTTAACAATTTCGGGTTATGAAGAGTACGAGGAAGAGCTTCAAACATTCCGAGTGAATGAAAAGGCTCGCATTATTACTGCTGGTGAAGAAATTCAAATTGCTCCGTATAATAGGCAGTTTGGCTCTAAGAAATTAGGGCAACGTGCTTTAACGATCTTTGCGGGACCTGCAATGAACTTCATTTTAGCATTTGTTATTTTTGTGATTCTTGGATTTGTACAAGGTGTTCCTGTTGACAAACCAATGGTCGGAAAAGTGATGGAGAATAGTGCAGCAGAGCAAGCGGGATTAAAAGAAAATGATACAATTCAAGCTATTGATGGGAAAAACACAAGTACATGGAAAGATGTTGTTAACATTGTACGTGAAAACCCGAATAAAGAAATTACGTTACAAGTAAAGCGTGATAGTGAACAGTTTAATGTGAAAGTAACGCCAACGCTTGATAAAGAAGGTAAAGAAGAAGTTGGTAGAATTGGTGTTTACTCTCCTGTAGAGAAAACGGTGATGGGTTCTATTAAATCAGGTTTTGAACAAACATACCAATGGACGAAACTAATTTTTGAGTCTCTTGTGAAATTAGTAACGGGTCAATTCTCTATTAATGAGTTGTCAGGTCCAGTAGGAATTTATAATCTAACAGATCAAGTGGTAGATTATGGATTTACACGTGTATTAAGTTTAGCAGCCGTTTTAAGTATTAACCTTGGTTTATTTAATTTACTACCAGTGCCTGCTTTAGACGGTGGACGTTTGTTCTTCTTCTTAATTGAGGCATTACGTGGGAAACCAATTGATCGCCAAAAAGAAGGAATGGTTCACTTTATTGGTTTTGCATTATTAATGTTACTTATGTTAGTTGTAACTTGGAATGACATTCGTAAGTTTTTCTTGTAAAATAAAGTGAAACTTATAATGAAATAGAGCTCGTAGAATAAAATCCCTCACCTAACTCGAGGTGAGGGGTTTTCCTGCGTGTAAGAGTAAAATGAAGAGGTGCGAATAGATGAAACAAAGTATGGTATTCAGTCCTACATTACGTGAAGTTCCAGCTGATGCGGAGATTAAGAGTCATCAGTTATTACTTCGTGCAGGTTTTATGCGTCAAAATGCTTCTGGTATTTATAGTTTTCTACCATTTGGATTAAAAGTATTACACAAAGTAGAACGTATCGTTCGAGAAGAAATGGAGCGCGCAGGTGCTGTAGAATTATTAATGCCAGCGATGCAAGCTGCAGAATTATGGCAAGAGTCAGGTCGTTGGTATTCTTATGGATCTGAATTAATGCGTATGAAAGATCGTAACGCTCGTGAATTTGCATTAGGAGCGACACATGAAGAAGTAATTACGGATCTTGTACGTGATGAAGTGAAATCATATAAAAAATTACCGTTAACATTGTATCAAATTCAAACAAAATTCCGTGATGAACAAAGACCTCGTTTCGGTTTATTACGTGGAAGAGAGTTTCTAATGAAAGATGCATACTCTTTCCATGCTACACAAGAGAGCTTAGATGAAGTGTACGATCGTTTATACAAAGCATACTCTAACATTTTTGCTCGTTGTGGTTTGAATTTCCGTGCGGTTATTGCTGATTCTGGAGCAATGGGCGGAAAAGATACACATGAATTTATGGTATTATCTGACGTTGGTGAAGATACAATTGCATACTCTGATACATCTGATTATGCAGCGAACATCGAAATGGCTCCTGTTGTAGCTACGTATACGAAGAGTGACGAAGCAGAAAAAGCGCTTGAAAAAGTAGCAACACCAGACCAAAAAGCAATTGAAGAAGTATCTGCATTCTTAAACATCGAAGCTGACAAGTGCATTAAGTCTATGGTATTTAAAGTAGATGAGAAATTAGTAGTTGTACTTGTTCGTGGTGATCATGAAGTAAACGATGTAAAAGTGAAAAATGTATACGGTGCTTCAGTTGTTGAGCTTGCCTCTCATGAAGAAGTAAAAGAATTATTAAATTGTGAAGTTGGTTCATTAGGACCGATTGGTGTAACAGGTGATATCGAAATTATCGCTGATCACGCTGTAGCATCAATTGTCAACGGGTGTTCAGGAGCGAACGAAGAAGGATTCCATTATGTAAATGTAAATCCAGAACGTGACTTTAAAGTAAGTCAATATACGGATTTACGCTTTATTCAAGAAGGAGACCAATCTCCAGACGGAAACGGAACAATTCTTTTCGCACGCGGAATTGAAGTTGGTCATGTATTCAAATTAGGAACTCGTTATAGTGAAGCAATGAACGCAACATTCCTAGATGAAAACGGAAAAACACAACCACTTATTATGGGTTGTTACGGCATTGGTGTGTCTCGTACAGTGGCAGCAATTGCAGAGCAGTTTAATGATGAGAACGGTTTAGTTTGGCCGAAAGCTGTTGCACCGTTCCATGTGCATGTAATTCCAGTAAATATGAAATCTGATGCACAACGTGAAATGGGTGAAAACATCTACAACTCATTACAAGAGCAAGGATATGAAGTATTACTAGATGATCGTGCAGAACGTGCAGGTGTTAAATTTGCTGATGCTGATTTATTCGGCCTTCCAGTTCGCGTGACAGTTGGTAAAAAAGCAGACGAAGGCATTGTAGAAGTGAAAGTACGTGCTACCGGTGAGTCTGAAGAAGTAAAAGTAGAAGAACTTCAAACATATATTGCTAATATTTTGAAATAGGAAGAGGTACCTCGTAATGAGGTACCTTCTCTTTCTTTGTAAACGTATTTTGTAAAAGAAGAAGGGAGAAATCTTTCTTTGTAGTACGTTTCAATTTATAATAGCAAATGGAAGGAGAGTGCTTATGTCTTTAACAAATGAACAACAAGAGCGATTTCAAATTTTGCTCCAGCAGTTGCAAATACCAGAAGACCTTATAAATCAATATTTACAAGGCGGTGGCATTGAAAAGCTAGTTATTGATAAAGCGAATAAAAGTTGGCATTTTGACTTACAAGTGCCGCGTATTTTGCCTACAGAATTATATGAATTGCTAGAAACAAAGCTTAAGCAATCATTTTCTCATATTGCAAGAACAACATTTGCATTAGAAACAGAGAACAAACAATTCACTGAAGAAGAAGTAAGGGCGTATTGGCCACTTTGTACGGAACGAATTACATTTTCACCTATGTTTGCTTATTTAAAGAAGCAGCTTCCGCAGGTAAATGGAGTGAAGTTACTTATAAATGTGAATAATGAGCTGGAATCTACTGCTTTAAAGAAAAACGTTGCGAAACCAGTAGGGGATCAATACGAGGCTTTTGGATTCCCGCGTTTCCAGTTAGACACACATATACAGCAAAATACAGAAGAAATGCAAAAGTTTCGTGAGCAAACGCAGCAAGAAGACCGCGAGCGTGTTATACAAGCTATGGAAGAAATGGCGAAGAAACAAGCTGAAGAAAGCAGCGTTGTGCATGAAGGGCCGATTACACTTGGGTATCTTATTAAGCCGGATGAAGAGATTACACCGATGCGAGAAATTCAAGATGAAGAAAGAAGAAAAACGGTTCAAGGATATGTCTTCCATGTGGAAACGAAAGAACTTCGTAGTGGACGTACGTTATTAACTTTAAAAATAACGGATTATACAGATTCTATTATGATCAAAATGTTCTCACGTGATAAAGAAGATATTCCAATGCTACAATCCTTGAAAAAAGGAATGTGGGTGAAGGCTCGTGGTTCTGTCCAAAATGATACATTCGTTCGAGATTTAGTAATGATTGCAAATGATATTAATGAAATAACAGGACCGTCTCGTAAAGATAAAGCACCAGAAGGCGAAAAACGTGTAGAGCTGCACCTTCACACTCCAATGAGTCAAATGGATGCTGTTACTCCTGTTTCTAGACTTGTTGCCCAAGCAGGTAAATGGGGACATGAGGCTATTGCGGTTACAGACCATGCTGTGGCTCAGTCGTTCCCAGAGGCATATTCTGCGGGTAAAAAGGCTGGAGTTAAAGTTATATACGGTGTAGAAGCGAATTTAGTTAATGACGGTGTACCAATAGCGTATAACGAAGCGCATCGTTTACTTGCAGAGGAAACGTATGTTGTTTTCGACGTTGAGACGACAGGTTTATCAGCTGTATACGATACAGTTATTGAGTTAGCGGCTGTAAAAGTAAAAGGTGGCGAAATAATTGACCGCTTTGAATCTTTTGCAAATCCGCATCAACCATTATCGGCGACGATCATTGAATTAACAGGTATTACAGATGATATGTTAACCGATGCACCAGAAGTGGACGAAGTGTTTAAAAAGTTTGAAGAATGGATGGGTGACCATACACTTGTTGCTCATAACGCAAGTTTTGATATGGGCTTCATTAACGTAGGTTTTAAAAAGGCGGGGTTAGAAAAAACGAATAACCCAGTTATTGATACGTTAGAACTTGCACGATTCTTATTCCCAGAAATGAAAAATCATCGATTAAATACGATGTGTAAAAAGCTTGATATTGAATTAACTCAGCATCACCGTGCGATTTATGATACAGAAGCAACGGGATACTTACTAGTGAAAATGTTAAAAGATGTGATTGAAAAAGGATTTGAATACCATGATCAATTAAATGATAGCATGGGACAAGGAGATGCGTATAAGCGCGGGCGTCCAAGTCATATGACATTACTTGCTACATCAGATGTTGGATTGAAAAATTTATATAAACTTGTTTCATATTCTCACCTGAATTACTTTTATCGTGTACCACGTGTACCGAGATCACTATTAAAAAAATATCGTGAAGGAATTTTAGTAGGAACGGCTTGTGATAAAGGTGAAGTATTTGAGGCGATGATGCAAAAAGCTCCTGAAGAGGTAGAAGAAATCGCGCAGTTCTATGATTATATTGAAGTAATGCCACCAGAAGTGCTACGTCATTTAGTAGAGCGTGAACTTGTTCGAGATGAGGGGCAATTAAAAACAATTATTTCGAACTTAGTAAAACTAGGTGAGACGTTAGATAAACCAGTTGTTGCTACCGGAAACGTGCATTATTTAGATCCAGAAGATGCAATGTATCGCAAGATTTTAGTTAGTTCACAGGGCGGAGCTAATCCGTTAAACCGACATTCATTACCACCTGTACATTTCCGTACAACAGATGAAATGTTAGAATGTTTCTCATTCTTAGGTGAAGACGTCGCGAAAGAAATTGTCGTAACGAATACACAAAAGATTGCATCATTAATTGGCGATGTTCATCCAGTAAAAGATGATTTATACACACCGAAAATTGAAGGTGCAGATGATGAAACGCGTGATATGAGTTATAAAATGGCGCGTAGTATTTATGGTGAAGAGTTACCTGAAATTGTAGAAGCACGTTTAGAAAAAGAATTAAAAAGTATTATTGGGCATGGATTCGCCGTAATTTATTTAATTTCACATAAGCTTGTGAAAAAATCGTTAGTAGACGGGTATTTAGTAGGTTCACGTGGATCGGTAGGTTCATCATTCGTTGCAACGATGATGGAAATTACAGAAGTAAATCCATTACCACCACACTATGTATGTCCAAAGTGTAAGCAATCAGAATTCTTTAATGATGGTTCTGTAGGTTCTGGTTTTGACTTACCGGATAAAGAATGTCCAGCTTGTAATATTCCATATGTAAAAGATGGACATGACATTCCGTTCGAAACGTTCCTTGGATTTAAAGGAGATAAGGTACCCGATATCGATTTAAACTTCTCTGGAGAATACCAACCACGTGCCCATAACTATACGAAAGTACTGTTCGGTGAAGATTATGTATATCGTGCAGGAACGATTGGCACAGTTGCGGAAAAAACTGCTTATGGATATGTAAAGGGTTATGCAAATGATCATAACTTAACGATTCGAAATGCAGAAATTGACCGCTTAGTAGCAGGATGTACCGGTGTAAAACGTACAACAGGACAGCATCCAGGTGGTATTATCGTTGTGCCAGATTATATGGACATCTTTGATTTCTCACCAATACAGTTTCCGGCAGATTCAATAGGGGCTGAGTGGAGAACGACACACTTTGATTTCCACTCGATTCATGATAATTTATTGAAACTTGATATACTAGGACACGATGATCCGACTGTTATTCGTATGTTACAAGATTTAAGTGGTATTGATCCGAAAACAATCCCAACGGATGATCCAGAAGTAATGAAAATTTTCTCAGGTCCAGAATCGTTAGGCGTAACGGAAGAGCAAATTAACTGTAAAACAGGTACACTTGGTATACCAGAGTTTGGTACAAAATTCGTAAGACAGATGTTAGAAGAGACGAAACCGACGACATTCTCAGAGTTAGTCCAAATTTCTGGACTATCACATGGTACGGACGTATGGCTTGGTAATGCGAATGAGTTAATTTATAACGGTACATGTACGCTGAGTGAAGTTATCGGTTGTCGTGATGACATCATGGTATATTTAATCTATCAAGGTTTAGATCCATCATTAGCCTTCAAAATCATGGAGTCAGTACGTAAAGGTAAAGGTGTACCGGAAGAATGGGAAGAGGACATGAAAAGTAATAATGTACCAGGTTGGTATATTGATTCATGTAAGAAGATTAAGTATATGTTCCCGAAAGCCCATGCGGCTGCATACGTACTTATGGCCGTGCGTATTGCATACTTTAAAGTACATTTCGCGCTTCTATTCTATGCGGCATACTTTACTGTTCGTGCAGATGACTTTGACGTAGAAGCGATGGCGAAAGGTTCAGCATCTATACGTGCAAGAATTGATGAAATTGCGCAAAAAGGTTTGGATGCAGCACCGAAAGAGAAGAGTTTATTAACAGTACTAGAAATGACGCTTGAAATGTGTGAGCGTGGATACTCATTCCAAAAGGTTGATTTGTATCGTTCACATGCAACAGACTTTATTATTGATGGAGACTCATTAATCCCTCCATTTAATGCGGTACCTGGTCTTGGTACAAACGCAGCTTTAAGTATTGTGGAAGCTCGCAAAAATGGAGACTTCTTATCAAAAGAAGACTTGCAGCAGCGTAGTAAGGTTTCGAAAACAATTATTGAGTATTTAGATAGTCAAGGTTGTTTAGGTGATTTGCCGGATCAAAACCAGTTATCACTGTTCTAATAGGTAGGAAAAGTCTTTGCAAATCAACATTTGCTATGGTATACTATTAACCGAGATAACCATGTCATGTATATTGTGTGAAAAAAAGAGTGGGGAAACCCACTCTTTCGTGTTACTATCTACATTTTATTGATGTGGAGAGGTAAGAAATTTCTGTCGTATATACATATTTTGTTACAAGTTTTACTTCTTAAATTTGGTAATACTAAGACAGATATTCCCTGCTTAACGGCAGGGGCTTTTGTTAGCTAACGAGAAAGAATAAGATAGACCGTTCTATGGGCGGGGTCTTTTCTTGTAAATGGTACATGGCGGCAGGAAGGAGGCTGTTTATGGATAAGAAAGTCACAGAAGTTGTAGAAGCATTTGCGCAGCCAATCGTTGAAGAGTTAAATCTTGAACTTGTAGATGTAGAGTATGTGAAAGAAGGACAAGACTGGTTCTTACGCGTATTCATCGATTCTGAAAAGGGAGTCGACATTGAAGAATGCGGTGCGGTGAGTGAACGTTTAAGCGAAGCTTTAGATAAAGAGGATCCAATTCCTCATCTTTACTTTTTGGATGTGTCATCTCCTGGAGCAGAACGTCCATTAAAGAAAGAGAAAGACTTCCAGCAAGCGGTAGGAAAACAAGTGGCAATTAAAACATATGAGCCGATTGATGGTGAAAAGATGTTTGAAGGAAAAATGCTTTCCTACGATGGTACTACAATTACATTATTATTAACAATTAAAACACGTAAAAAAGAAATCCAAATTCCAATGGATAAAGTTGCAAATGCGCGACTTGCTGTTACGTTTTAGTTAGAAGGGGGATCTTCATGAGCACTGAGTTGTTAGATGCCTTGCTCGTATTAGAGTCAGAAAAAGGAATTAGCAAAGATATTATTATTGATGCGATTGAAGCAGCGTTAATCTCTGCTTATAAACGCAATTTTAACCAAGCACAAAACGTTCGTGTGAGCTTTAACCCACAAGTGGGAACAATCCAAGTTTTAGCACGTAAAGACGTTGTTGATAATGTGTTTGATCCACGTCTTGAAATTTCTGTTGAAGAAGCAAGACAAATTAATCCAAACTATCAAGATGGTGACGTACTAGAAATTGAAGTAACACCAAAAGATTTCGGTCGTATTGCAGCACAAACTGCAAAACAAGTTGTAACACAACGAGTGCGTGAAGCTGAGCGTGGTGTTATTTATTCTGAGTTTAGTGACCGTGAAGAAGATATCATGGTTGGTATCGTACAACGTCAAGATGCTCGTTTTATCTATGTAAGCTTAGGGAAAGTAGAAGCTTTATTACCTGTAAGTGAGCAAATGCCGAACGAACAGTACAAACCACATGATCGTATTCGCGTATTCATTACGAAAGTAGAAAAAACAACAAAAGGACCACAAATTTACGTATCACGTACACATCCTGGTCTTTTAAAACGTTTATTCGAAATGGAAGTTCCTGAAATTTATGATGGAACGGTTGAAATTCGTTCTGTAGCACGTGAAGCAGGAGATCGTTCTAAAATCTCTGTACATGCAGAGAACATTGATGTTGATCCAGTAGGTTCTTGTGTAGGACCGAAAGGACAACGTGTACAACGAATTGTAGACGAACTAAAAGGTGAAAAGATTGACATCGTTCGCTGGTCAAATGATCCAGTAGAATATGTTGCCAATGCTTTAAGCCCATCACAAGTTGTTAAAGTACTTGTAGATGAAGAAGAAAAAGCAACAACTGTTGTTGTTCCAGACCACCAACTGTCATTAGCTATTGGTAAACGTGGACAAAATGCACGTCTTGCAGCTAAATTAACAGGTTGGAAAATTGATATTAAGAGTGAGTCTGATGCGAAACAACTTGGTATTGTAACAGAAGAAGATAGCGTAGTCGCATTCGGATTCGATTCAGTTGAAGACGAAATCGAATAGAGGTGATGAGTATGAGCAATCGAAAAGTTCCGTTACGAAAATGTGTTGCAACGCAAGAAATGAAATCAAAACGAGAGCTCGTTCGCATTGTTCGTTCCAAAGAGGGAGAAGTGTCTATTGATTTAACTGGAAAGAAATCAGGACGAGGTGCTTATTTATCAAAAGATAAAGAAAGTATTCTTCAAGCTCAAAAGAAAAATGTTTTGGAACATCATCTAAAAGCGAAAATCGACAGTTCTCTTTATGAAGAGCTTCTTGAGCTTGTTGAGAAGGAGTCGAAATAAGTGTCCGATTGGAAATCGTTTTTAGGACTAGCAAACCGGGCTCGAAAAATTATTTCGGGTGAAGAACTCGTTTTAAAGGAAGTACGAAGTGGCAAGGCAAAACTTGTATTGCTATCTGAGGATGCGTCAGCAAATACTGCAAAGCGTATTACGGATAAAACGACGTACTACAACGTACCAATGAGAAAGGTCGAAAATCGACAACAATTAGGGCATGCGATTGGGAGAGATGAGCGAGTCGTTGTAGCTGTGTTAGATGAAGGCTTTGCGAAAAAGCTGCGTAGCATGCTCGATACAAATTACCGGGGGTGAAGGTATGAGTAAAATTCGAGTGCATGAATATGCAAAAAAACATAATATCTCAAGTAAAGATCTTATGACAAAACTAAAAGAAATGAATATCGAGGTTTCGAATCATATGACAATGTTAGACGATGAAGTAGTAAACAAATTAGATAATGAGTATCAAACTGAAAAACCTTCTGTTGCAGATGAGTTTGAAGTAGAAGAAAAAGTTGTTCGTAGTAAAAAGAACAGCAATAAGAAAAAGAAAAAAGGCAAAGGAAACGAAGACAAGCGTCAAGAGAACTTTGCTGGAAGACAACAAACACAAACTGTAGAAACACCAGATAAAATTACTTTCTCTGGAAGCCTTACAGTAGGTGATCTTGCTAAGAAATTAAGCAAAGAGCCATCTGAAATTATTAAGAAGCTCTTCATGCTTGGAATTATGGCAACAATTAACCAAGACTTAGATAAAGACACAATTGAGTTAATTGCTAACGACTACGGTATTGAAGTAGAAGAAGAAGTAATTGTCAGCGAGACTGAGTTTGAAACATTCATCGATGAGCAAGATGATGAAGAGAACTTAAAAGAGCGTCCAGCTGTAGTTACAATCATGGGACACGTTGACCATGGTAAAACAACATTACTTGACTCTATCCGTAACTCTAAAGTAACTGCTGGCGAAGCAGGTGGAATTACTCAGCATATTGGTGCATACCAAGTTGAAGTAAATGACAAGAAGATTACATTCTTAGATACACCTGGTCACGCGGCGTTTACAACGATGCGTGCTCGTGGTGCACAAGTAACGGATATTACAATCCTTGTTGTTGCAGCTGATGACGGTGTTATGCCACAAACAGTTGAAGCAATTAACCATGCGAAAGCAGCAGGAGTACCAATTATTGTTGCTGTGAATAAAATGGATAAACCAGCTGCGAATCCTGATCGCGTAATGCAAGAACTAACAGAATATGAATTAGTTCCAGAAGCATGGGGTGGAGATACAATCTTCGTACCAATCTCAGCGATTCAAGGCGAAGGAATTGACAACTTACTAGAAATGATTCTTCTTGTAAGTGAAGTAGAAGAATATAAAGCAAATCCAAACCGCTATGCAACTGGTACTGTAATTGAAGCACAGCTTGATAAAGGTAAAGGAACTATCGCGACATTACTTGTTCAAAACGGTACGCTTCGAGTTGGAGACCCAATCGTTGTTGGTACTTCATTCGGACGTGTTCGTGCAATGGTAAGTGATATTGGTCGTCGTGTAAAAGTTGCTGGTCCATCAACTCCTGTTGAAATTACAGGTTTAAACGAAGTACCACAAGCGGGAGATCGTTTCATGGCATTCGCTGATGAGAAGAAAGCTCGTCAAATCGGTGAATCACGTGCACAGGAAGCGTTACTTGCTCAACGTGGTGAAAAATCTAAATTAAGCCTTGAAGATTTATTCCAACAAATCCAAGAGGGCGATGTAAAAGAAATTAACTTAATTGTGAAAGCAGACGTACAAGGTTCTGTAGAAGCAATGGCAGCATCACTACGTAAAATTGATGTTGAAGGTGTTAAAGTTAAAATTATCCATACAGGCGTAGGTGCGATTACAGAATCTGATATCATTTTAGCTTCTGCATCTAATGCAATTGTAATTGGATTTAACGTACGCCCAGATGTGAATGCGAAGCGTACAGCTGAATTAGAGAACGTTGATATTCGTTTACACCGTATTATTTATAAAGTAATCGAAGAGATCGAAGCAGCGATGCAAGGTATGTTAGATCCAGAATTCGAAGAAAAAGTAATCGGTCAAGCAGAAGTACGTCAAACGTTTAAAGTAACAAAAGTTGGAACAATCGCAGGTTGTTACGTAACAGACGGTAAAATTACACGTGATAGTGGCGTGCGTATTATCCGTGATGGCGTAGTAATTTTCGAAGGACAACTTGATACGTTAAAACGTTTCAAAGACGACGTAAAAGAAGTTGCACAAAACTATGAGTGTGGTATTACAATTGAGCGATATAATGATCTTAAAGAAGGGGACATTATTGAAGCATACATTATGGAAGAAGTGAAGCGATGATAATCGCTTCACTCTCATTCGAGTGTATGATTTACGATGTGCATTCTTTAAAAGAGAAACGAGCAATTTTGCAACGGGTGCTAACTCGAGTGAAGCAGCGTTATAACGTAGCTGTTTCAGAAGTAGGGCATCAAGATGTATGGCAACGTACGGAAATTGCAATTGTTTCTGTATCCTCTAATCGTGTTATTTGTGAAAAAGAAATGAATCGTGTACTTGAGTACATCGATTCATTTCCTGAAATTGAACGTACGATAACACAATTGGAATGGTATTGAATGAGGTGAAGAGTTATGAAATTACGTGCAAACCGTGTAGGCGAGCAAATGAAAAAAGAATTAGGCGACATCATCAGTCGTAAAATTAAAGATCCACGTGTCGGATTTGTTACTGTAACAGATGTACAAGTGAGTGGAGATTTACAAATTGCTACAGTGTATATTTCTGTTTTAGGTGATGAAGAACAGAAAGAAAATACACTAAAAGGTTTAGCGAAGGCAAAAGGCTTCATTCGTTCAGAAATTGGCCAACGTATTCGTCTTCGTAAAACGCCTGAAATTTCCTTTGAATTTGATGAGTCTATCGGATATGGTCATCGAATTGATACACTTTTACATCAAATTAATAAAGACGGTAAACGTGAAGAATAATGGATAGACATTTGTCTATCCATTTTTTCAATGTAAAATAAGTTTTAGGTAATGATTATGAAAGAATTACGATGAGGTGAACATATATGGAAGGTGTAGTATTATTACATAAGCCAAAAGGCATGACATCACACGATTGTGTATTTAAATTAAGAAAGATATTGCGTGAAAAACGAATTGGTCATACGGGAACATTAGATCCGGATGTAACAGGAGTATTGCCTATTTGTGTTGGGCGAGCAACAAAGATTGCACAATTTTTAACAAGTGAAACGAAAACATATGAAGGCGAAGTGACATTAGGATTTTCCACAACAACTGAAGATGCTTCTGGTGAAGTTGTGGAAACGAAACATGTAGATCGTGTTATTACTCGTAAAGAAGTGGAAGAGGTTCTTGCGGCATTAACAGGTACGATTGAGCAAATGCCTCCGATGTTTTCGGCTGTAAAAGTTAACGGGAAAAAATTATATGAATATGCAAGAGCAGGACAAGAGGTTGAACGTCCAGTTCGTACAATTACAATTCATGAATTTGTATTACTAGATGACCGTGAAGTGTTTGAAGGAGAAAATATTTCATTCCGTTTCCGTGTAACGTGTAGTAAAGGAACATATGTAAGAACATTAGCGGTAATGATTGGTGAAAAACTTGGTTTTCCATCACATATGTCTCACCTTGTAAGAACGGCTTCGGGTGAATTTTTATTAGAAGATTGCATATCATTTGAAGAAATTGAAGAAAACGTGCAAAATGAAACAGTAGAGTCTATCTTCATTTCAATTGATGAAGCATTAAGTAAGTTCCCGAAAATGGTTGTAGATGAAAAGCAAGCAGAAAAAATTAAGAATGGTATGTTCTTAAAAAATGAATCGCAAATAACGGCGCCATTTATAACAGTGTTTGATAAAAACGATCGCTGCCTTGCAATTTATGAACACCATCCAAAACATCCTGGTATGCTAAAGCCGATGAAAGTACTTGTGAATAATCAAGAACTAAAGCTATAATGAATTATTGGAAGGATTATTACAGAAAAAGGTGAATTCAAGCGTGAAACTTATTCATTTAACTCATCCACATGAACAAAATAAATTAGAATTACCACCTACTGTAATGGCATTAGGATTTTTTGATGGCATTCATTTAGGACATCAATGTGTGATTCGAACTGCGAAACAAATAGCAGATGAACGAGGATATAAAAGTGCAGTGATGACATTTTATCCGCATCCATCTGTTGTTTTGGGTAAAAAAGAAGCGCATGCCGAGTATATTACACCAATGTGTGATAAAGAAAAAATAGTCGAGAGTTTAGGTATCGATATATTATATGTTGTTAAATTTGATGAATCATTTGCAGGCTTATTGCCACAACAATTTGTAGATGATTATATTATTGGTTTAAATGTAGAGCATGTAGTAGCAGGATTTGATTATTCATATGGACGTTTAGGAAAAGGAAAGATGGAGACTTTACCATTTCATGCAAGAGGGGAGTTTACACAGACTGTGATTGAAAAAGTTGAATTTCAAGAAGAGAAAGTAAGTTCTACAGCATTACGAAAGTTAATTCGAAATGGCGAAATGGAGCAAATTCCATCTATTTTAGGTAGAGCATATACAGTAGCGGGAACGGTTGTACACGGTGATAAACGTGGACGTCAAATTGGTTTCCCCACAGCTAATGTAGGTTTAAGTGATGAGTATCTATTACCACCTGTAGGTGTTTATGCAGTGAGATTACAAGTTCACGATGAATGGTACGATGGTGTATGTAATATTGGATATAAACCAACTTTTAAAGAAGATGAGCGCCAACTATCCATTGAAGTGCACTTATTTGAATTTAACAAAGACATATATGATCAAAAGGTTACAGTAGAGTGGCATATGCGTATAAGAGAAGAGAAGAAATTCAATGGCATCGATGAGTTAGTTGAACAAATCGCAAAAGATAAGAAAACAGCACAAGAATATTTTGCGAACGAAAAGAATATACTTGCTTTTTCAAATGAAAAGTAGTATTCTATGTTATGTACTTTATGACAACCATTGCTTGGCATTGCGACTCACCGACGCTTGCTAGGTAATCGGGGGTTTAATTAATAGGAGGTGAAATAGGATGGCTTTAACACAAGAGCGTAAAAATGAAATCATTGCACAATTTAGAACTCATGAGACTGATACTGGTTCTCCAGAGGTTCAAATTGCTGTCCTAACGGAGCAAATTAACACTCTAAACGAGCACTTACGTACTCACAAGAAAGATCATCATTCACGTCGTGGTCTATTAAAGATGGTTGGTAAACGTCGTAACTTACTAACTTACCTTCGTAATAGCGATATCACACGTTACCGTGAATTAATCACAAAGCTTGGCTTACGTCGATAGTCAAAGAAGCGGGAATATTCCCGCTTTTTTGTTAGGTAAAAATATATCTTCTACTCTTTATAGCTTACTTCATTTTCGGTAATACTAGAGGTAGAATATTGTGATATACTATCCATTTACATAGAAGAATTGAATACTTTAAATTGAGAGGGGTACTTAAATGAGTCAAGAAAAGCAAGTCTTCTCGATAGATTTAGCTGGTCGCCAGCTAACAGTTGAAACAGGTCAGCTTGCAAAGCAAGCGAACGGAGCAGTATTAGTAAGATATGGCGATACAGCGGTTCTATCTACAGCAACTGCATCAAAAGAAGCAAAAAATGTAGATTTCTTCCCACTTACAGTAAACTATGAAGAGCGTTTATATGCAGTCGGAAAAATTCCTGGCGGTTTTATTAAACGTGAAGGTCGTCCAAGTGAAAAAGCAATTTTGGCAAGTCGTTTAATCGACCGTCCAATTCGCCCACTTTTCGCTGATGGTTTCCGTAACGAAGTACAAGTTGTCAGCATCGTAATGAGTGTTGATCAAGATTGTTCTTCTGAAATGGCAGCTATGCTTGGTTCTTCATTAGCGTTATCGATTTCAGATATTCCATTTGAAGGTCCAATTGCGGGTGCAACAGTTGGTCGTATTAACGGCGAATTCGTTATCAACCCAACAGTAGAACAGCAAGAACAAAGCGATATTCACCTTGTTGTAGCTGGTACGAAAGATGCAATTAACATGGTTGAAGCAGGAGCAGATCAAGTGCCTGAAGAAACAATGTTAGAAGCAATTATGTTTGGTCATGACGAAATTAAACGTTTAATTGCATTCCAAGAAGAGATTGTACAAGCTGTAGGTAAAGAGAAATCAGAAGTTAAACTTTATGAAGTTGACGCTGAACTTAACCAAGCTATACGTGAAATGGCTGAGAAGGATATGCATTCTGCAATTCAAGTACATGAGAAACATGCACGTGAAGATGCAATTAACGAAGTGAAAAAGCGTGTAATTGAACATTATGAAGCGCAGGAAGCTGACGCTGATACATTAGGACAAGTAAATGAGATTTTATATAAAATTGTAAAAGAAGAAGTACGTCGTCTTATTACAGTTGAAAAAATCCGCCCAGATGGCCGTAAAGGTGACGAAATTCGTCCATTAGCATCAGAGGTTGGCATTTTATCTCGTACACATGGTTCTGGTCTGTTCACACGTGGACAAACACAAGCATTAAGCATTTGTACATTAGGCGCATTAGGCGATGTGCAAATTTTAGATGGTCTTGGTGTAGAAGAATCAAAACGCTTTATGCACCATTACAATTTCCCATCATTTAGTGTTGGTGAAACAAGACCGATGCGTGGACCAGGTCGTCGTGAAATCGGTCACGGTGCACTAGGAGAACGTGCTCTTGAGCCTGTAATTCCATCTGAAAAAGATTTCCCATACACAGTACGTCTTGTATCTGAAGTTTTAGAATCAAATGGTTCAACTTCACAAGCAAGTATTTGTGGTAGTACTTTAGCAATGATGGATGCTGGTGTTCCACTTAAAGCTCCAGTTGCAGGTATTGCAATGGGTCTAGTTAAATCAGGTGAGCATTACACAATTTTATCTGATATTCAAGGTATGGAAGATCATTTAGGTGATATGGACTTTAAAGTAGCAGGTACAGCACAAGGTGTAACTGCACTACAAATGGACATTAAAATCGATGGTCTATCTCGTGAAATTTTAGAAGAAGCATTACAACAAGCAAAAGTTGGTCGTGTGCACATTCTAAATCATATGTTATCTGTTATTGCAGAGCCACGTACTGAATTATCAGCGTACGCTCCAAAGATTATTACAATGACAATTAACCCAGATAAAATCCGTGACGTTATCGGACCGAGCGGTAAACAAATCAATAAAATTATTGAAGAAACGGGCGTTAAAATTGACATCGAGCAAGATGGTACAGTATTTATTTCTTCAATAAATCAAGAAATGAACGACAAAGCTAAGAAAATTATCGAAGATATCGTTCGCGAAGTACAAGTAGGTGAAATCTACGAAGGAAAAGTGAAACGTGTTGAGAAATTCGGTGCTTTCGTTGAATTATTCAGCGGTAAAGATGGATTAGTTCACATTTCTGAACTTGCACTTGAGCGTGTAGGTAAAGTAGAAGATGTTGTGAAAATCGGTGATGTAATTACAGTTAAAGTTATCGAGATTGACAAGCAAGGTCGCGTGAATCTATCTAGAAAAGTATTGCTAAAAGAAGAGCAAGAAAAAGAAGCTGCTAAAGAAGAAAACAAACAAGAGCAGCAATAAGTAAAAGCCAGTTTAACTGGCTTTTTTTGTTATGTAAAAATATGATTCACATATATTTTTATGTCAGTATAGGTATAGTTTTCATTATAACGCTCAAATTAACAAAGATAAGAAGGAAAATGGTTTATATAGTTAATGGGAGGGTTTATATGAAAGCTCGTATATTGGCATACATATGTATATTCTTTTTATATGTCAGTGTAGGCTCTTATTCCGTTTTTGCACAGGATAACTTATATGAAGAAATTCAAAAGCATGCAAAACAATATGAGATTGCACCGCAAAATGCGATGATTGATAAGATATGGAAAGCAACACCAGGATATAACGGAAGACAAGTTGATATTGAAGCATCCTATAACAATATGAAGAAGTTAAAGAAATTTGATCAAAAACATCTTGAATTTAAGGAAGTATCGCCGAGTGTCCACTTAGAAGATTTATCACCAGCGCCAATTTATAGGGGGCATCCAAATAAAAAGATGGTGGGATTAACAATAAATGTGGCATGGGGAAATGAATATTTGCCTCGTATATTAGAAATATTGAAAAAACATGATGTGAAGGCGACTTTCTTTTTAGAAGGACGTTGGGTGAAAGAAAATTTACGATTTGCAAAAATGATTGTCGATGCAAAGCAAGAAGTAGGAAATCATTCTTACACACACCCTAATATGAAAACGTTATCGTCTGATGAAATAAGAGATCAGTTACAAAAAACAAATCGAATGATTGAAGCAGCTACGAATCAAAAGGTAAGATGGTTTGCGCCGCCCAGTGGAAGTTTTCGGGATGAAGTCGTGAAAATTGCAGATGATTTTCAAATGGGAACGATTATGTGGACTGTCGATACAATTGATTGGAAGCGACCTGAGCCAGATGTACTATTGCAGAGAGTAATGAGAAAAATACATCCAGGTGCTATCGTATTAATGCATCCTACTTCGTCCACAACAGAAGCATTAGATACAATGATTACAAAATTGAAGGAACAAGGATATAAAGTAGGGAATATAACAGAATTACTGGATGAAAAACGTGTGGATTAAATACATTTGCATGACATTCATCCTTAAACTTGTTATCATTAAATAATAGCACTTATTTAGAGAAACTGGCAGTAGGAGGAAAGTTTTTGATTAAAAAATATACTTGTAAAAATGGTGTAAGAATAGTTATGGAGAATATACCAACTGTAAGATCGGTTGCGATTGGTATTTGGATCCATGCAGGATCAAGAAATGAAAATGAAAAAAATAACGGGATTTCTCACTTTTTAGAGCATATGTTCTTTAAAGGGACGGAAACACGTAGTGCACGCGAAATTGCAGAATCATTTGATAGCATTGGTGGGCAAGTAAATGCTTTTACTTCAAAAGAATACACTTGTTACTATGCAAAAGTGTTAGATGAGCATGCTAAATATGCTTTAGATGTATTAGCAGATATGTTCTTTAATTCAACATTTGATGAAGAAGAACTGAAAAAAGAGAAGAATGTCGTATGTGAAGAAATTAAAATGTACGAAGATGCTCCAGATGATATTGTGCATGATATGTTAACGAAAGCAACATATGAAACGCATCCGCTTGGATATCCTATTTTAGGAACAGAAGAAACGCTTAATACGTTTACAGGTGATACGCTACGCCAATATATTAAGGATCATTACACACCTGAAAATGTAGTTGTATCAATTGCAGGAAATATTGATGAGGCCTTTTTACAAACGGTAGAGCAATATTTCGGTAGTTATGAAGGAACGACAAACCGTGAACAAGTACATAGCCCAATTTTCCATTTTAATAAGGTAGCACGTAAAAAGGAAACAGAACAAGCTCATTTATGTTTAGGATATAAAGGCTTACAAATGGGACACGAAGATATTTATAACTTAATTGTATTAAATAACGTTTTAGGCGGTAGTATGAGTAGCCGTTTATTCCAAGAAGTACGTGAGCAACGCGGGTTAGCTTACTCAGTATTTTCTTACCATTCTTCTTATGAAGATACAGGTATGTTAACGCTGTATGGTGGAACAGGTAGCCAACAATTAGATACACTGTATGAAACAATGCAAGAAACATTAGAAACATTGAAAAATACAGGTATTACAGAAAAAGAGCTTATGAATAGTAAAGAGCAATTAAAAGGAAACTTAATGTTAAGTTTAGAAAGTACGAATAGCCGTATGAGCCGTAATGGTAAAAATGAATTGCTACTTCGTAAGCATCGTTCACTTGATGAGATTATTGAAAGTGTAAACACTGTAACGAAAGAAAATGTTGATGAGTTAATTCGTAACATGTTTACAGATGAATTCTCTGCAGCCTTAATTAGTCCAGATGGAAAACTTCCAAAAGGAATAAAACTATAATTGCTATATATGATGTGAAAATAACCGTATCTCTTTTAAACGAGATACGGTTATTTTTTTCGGATATACAGAATAGGTACTAATTATAGATAACTTAACTTACATTCATAATTTCGTTAGGGGGAGAGTGTATGCGATTAAGTGAATTAAGCGGTAAAGAGATTGTAAATTTAGAAAGAGCTGAAAAAATGGGAGTTTTAGGTTATGTGGATTTAGAGATTGATGAGAAGGATGGACAAATACAGGCTCTTATTATACCTGCTGGGAAATGGGGAGGTTTTAAAAAGGAACCACAAGAAATAAGAGTAGGATGGAATCAAATTAAAAAAGTGGGGCATGATATGATTCTTTGCGATATTACAGATCGTTCAAATTCGAAGTGAAAGATGGCCATTTTGGTCATCTTTTTTTGTTCATTTTACTCAGAGCAAAATCCAACATAATGTCTTCTCCTATGCCGAATTTTGAGGTGGGGGCCTTCCTGCATACAAATAGCGGGATAAATGATAGGTGCTTTTGGTTTTTCAATCACCTAAAACTCGTACATTACATATGATGTGGAGGAAAAAGAAAAAGTAGGCACTTTTCTTATAAATGACAGAAAAAGAAGGTGAATTAGGGAATGTTGACTGAGATGCATATTGCTGTCATAGGAGGAGATGCAAGACAGCTAGAAGTAATTCGCAAGCTCGTTGAATTAGATGCGAAACTTTCATTGATAGGGTTTGATCAGTTAGATCATGGCTTCACAGGTGCAGCAAAAGAAAGTATACAAAATTTAGATTTCACTTCTTTAGATGCAATTATTTTGCCAGTTGCAGGTACAAATGCCAAGGGAGAAGTAGATACTATTTTTTCAAATGAAAAAGTTTCTATAACGAAAGAACAAATTGAAAATACACCAGAACATTTTACGATATATTCAGGTATTGGTACGCCTTACTTGGAAAACCTCGTATCTACTACAAACCGCAAACTTATTAAATTATTTGATCGTGATGATGTGGCAATCTACAATTCTATTCCAACTGTAGAAGGTACATTAATGATGGTAATTCAACATACCGACTATACAATTCATGGTTCTAATGTAATGGTTTTAGGATTTGGTAGAACAGGGATGAGTGTTGCCAGAGCATTTCAATCATTAGGAGCCCATGTCAAAGTTGGAGCAAGACGATCGGAACATATTGCACGTATTACAGAAATGATGTTTTCTCCTTTTCATATGCAGAACATTGAGAAAGAAGTAGGGAATATCGATATTGTCATTAATACAATTCCGCATCTCGTTGTGACAGCAAATGTCATTTCAAAAATGCCGGCTCATACGTTAGTAATTGATTTAGCTTCTAAACCAGGTGGTACCGACTTTAGATATGCGGAAAAAAGAGGAGTCAAAGCGCTGTTAGCACCTGGATTACCAGGTATTGTTGCTCCAAAAACAGCAGGACAAATTTTAGCGAATGTTCTTTCTCAGTTACTGGCAGAAGACGTAATAGCAAGAAAGGAGAATGGGGAATGAATTTAAAAGGGAAAAGAATAGGGTTTGGTTTTACGGGTTCACATTGTACGTACGAAGAAGTAATGCCTCATTTAGAAAAATTAATTGCTGAGGGAGCAGAAGTACGTCCCGTTGTTTCTTACACTGTTCAATCAACAAATACGAGATTTGGAGAAGGGGCAGAGTGGATTAAAAAGATTGAAGAAGTAACAGGTTTTACAGCGATTAATTCAATCGTTGGCGCAGAACCACTAGGACCTAAAATTCCACTAGATTGTATGGTCATTGCACCACTAACAGGAAATTCTATGAGTAAATTTGCAAATGCAATGACAGACTCTCCGGTATTAATGGCAGCGAAAGCGACGCTAAGAAATGGTAAGCCTGTCGTATTGGCTGTTTCGACGAATGATGCTTTAGGACTTAATGGCGTAAATCTCATGCGCCTAATGGCCACAAAAAACATCTACTTCGTCCCATTCGGTCAAGATGCACCAGAGAAAAAACCGAACTCAATGGTAGCTCGCATGGAGTTACTGGAAGATACAGTATTAGAAGCGCTACAAGGGAAGCAATTGCAACCGGTTGTCGTAGAAAAATTCAGATATATGAATTAAAAAACGAAAAAAAACGGACAATTTTTGATGAAACCATCATTCTTACTGTAGAATATGATAAAATTAACGTTATTAAGATTAGAAGGGGTATTGTATACTCCTTCTGATTCTAAGTTATAGAAGGATTGGTATCTAGAAAGGGGCATAGTGATGGAAAAGCAAAAAACTTTTCATGTCGCTGTAGTTGGAGCAACCGGCGCAGTTGGTGAACAAATGTTAAATACTTTAGAGAAACGAGAATTTCCAATCGGGAAGTTAACGTTACTTTCATCTAAACGATCTGCAGGTAAGAAACTTGTATTTAAAGGCGAAGAATTTACAGTTCAAGAGGCAACTCCTGAAAGTTTTGAAGGAGTAGATATCGCACTATTTAGTGCTGGTGGATCTGTATCAAAACAATTAGCGCCAGAAGCAGCAAAGCGCGGTGCGATTGTTGTTGATAATACAAGTGCATTCCGTATGACAGAAAACGTGCCACTTGTTGTACCTGAAGTAAATGAAAACGACTTAAAAGAACATAATGGTATTATTGCAAATCCAAACTGTTCTACAATTCAAATGGTAGTAGCTCTTGAGCCAGTTCGTCAGCAATATGGTTTAAAACGAGTAATCGTTTCCACATATCAAGCTGTATCAGGTGCTGGTGCGGCAGCGATTGAAGAACTTCATGAACAATCACAAGCAATCTTAAATGGCGAAGAAGTGAAGGCGAATGTTTTACCTGTATCAGGTGATAAGAAACATTTCCAAATCGCTTTCAACGCAATTCCACAGATTGATAAGTTCCAAGATAATGGATTTACGTTTGAAGAAATGAAAATGATTAATGAAACGAAAAAAATTATGCATATGCCTGAATTAGAAGTAGCGGCAACATGTGTACGTTTACCAGTTGTATCAGGTCACTCTGAGTCTGTTTACATTGAAGTAGAAAAAGAAGGCGTAACAGTAGAGGAATTAAAGAACTTACTTGCAAATGCGGAAGGTATCGTTCTGCAAGATAACCCAGAAGAGCAGCTATATCCAATGCCAGCTACTGCAGTAGGTAAAAACGAAGTATTCGTTGGAAGAATCCGTAAAGATTTAAATAACGATAAAGGATTCCATCTTTGGGTCGTATCTGATAACTTATTAAAAGGCGCTGCATGGAATTCTGTTCAAATTGCAGAGCGCTTAGTAAAATTACAATTAGTGTAAACGGCTAAGAGAAGGTGCAAAATATGAAAATTATTGTTCAAAAATTTGGTGGCACATCTGTACGTGATGAAAATGGACGTAAGCATGCGCTTCATCATATAAAAAAATCGCTAGATGCGGGTTATAAAGTAGTTACTGTCGTATCTGCTATGGGCCGTAAAGGTGAACCATATGCAACGGATACGTTGTTAAGTCTTGTAAATCAAGAGGAATCTCATATTTCTAATCGTGAGCAAGATTTATTATTATCATGCGGAGAATTAATCTCAGCAATCGTTTTCTCTAATATGTTAAATGAGAACGGTATAAAAGCAGCAGCATTAAATGGTGCACAAGCTGGTTTTATAACAAATGATGATTTTACGAATGCGAAGATTATTGAAATGAATTGTGATCGTATACACGAAGAGTTGGAAGACGTAGATGTAATCGTTGTGACAGGATTCCAAGGGCAAACGAAAAAAGGTGATACGACAACACTTGGACGCGGAGGTAGTGATACTTCAGCTTCAGCTTTAGGTGTTGCGCTTCATGCTGAATATATCGATATCTTCACAGATGTAGAAGGTGTGATGACTGCGGATCCTCGTATCGTAAAAGATGCACGTCATCTTCAAACTGTAACGTATAACGAAATTTGTAACATGGCTTACCAAGGTGCAAAAGTCGTTCATCCACGTGCGGTTGAAATTGCGATGCATGCAAAAGTGCCGCTTCGTGTACGTTCTACGTATTCGGATAGTGAGGGTACGCTTATTGCAGCATACGATGGTGCTACGAAAGGGCAGGATGTAGAAGAACGTCCGGTTACAGGTATTGCCCACGTATCAAACGTAACGCAAATTAAAGTGCTTGCAAAAGAAACGGCATACGATATACAGCAACATGTATTTAAAGAAATGGCAAACGAAGGCATTAGTGTTGATTTAATTAACATTTCTCCTACTGGTGTAGCTTACACAGTAAACGATAATGTATCAGCTCGTGCTGTTGAAGTGTTAAAACAACTTGGATATGAGCCAATTGTGACAGAACATTGCGCGAAAGTATCTATCGTTGGAGCTGGAATGGCAGGCATCCCAGGGGTTACTGCGAAAATCGTTACAGCTTTAGCGGAAAAAGGTATTCAAATTCTGCAATCGGCAGATAGCCATACGACAATTTGGGTTCTTGTAAAAGAAACTGATTTAGTGGAGGCTGTAAATGCATTACATAGTGCGTTTGAGCTTTCAAAAGAAAAGCAACTGGAACAATAAGGAGTGAGACCATGATAGATTTTGGGACAATTGCAACCGCGATGGTAACACCGTTTGATATAAACGGCAATATCGATTTTGCAAAGACAACGAAATTGGTAAATTATTTAATAGATAACGGTACAACAGCAATCGTGGTAGGAGGAACGACAGGAGAATCTCCTACATTAACTTCAGAAGAAAAAGTAGCGTTATATCGCCATGTCGTATCTGTTGTCGATAAAAGGGTGCCCGTAATCGCTGGAACAGGTAGTAATAATACGCATGCTTCTATTGACTTAACGAAAAAGGCAACAGAGGTTGGTGTTGATGCAGTAATGCTAGTAGCACCGTATTATAATAAACCGAGTCAAGAAGGAATGTATCAGCACTTTAAAGCAATTGCTGAAAGCACGCCACTTCCGGTTATGCTATATAATGTTCCAGGGCGATCTATTGTACAAATCTCCGTTGATACAGTTGTTCGTTTATCAGAAATAGAAAACATTGTTGCGATTAAAGATGCAGGCGGCGATGTGTTAACAATGACAGAAATCATTGAAAAAACAGCGGACGACTTTGCAGTATACAGCGGTGATGACGGTTTAACGTTACCAGCTATGGCAGTTGGAGCGAAAGGTATCGTTTCTGTAGCATCTCATGTTATTGGAAATGAAATGCAAGAAATGATTGCAGCATTCCAAGCAGGTGAGTTTAAGAAGGCGCAAAAATTACATCAATTACTTGTAAGAGTAACGGATTCATTATTTATGGCGCCAAGCCCAACGCCAGTAAAAACAGCGTTACAAATGGTTGGATTAGATGTAGGTTCTGTACGTTTACCACTTCTTCCATTAACAGAAGAAGAAAGAGTCACGTTACAATCTGTTATACAATCTATCCCTCGTTAATAAAAAATGACCTAGTGTAGAACTAGGTCATTTTTTATTTGTATGAAAATCTTTTTCTTATCTTACCTATATGTGTTCTTACAAGATCATTAACCGGTTCTTTATTATATATTGCAACATGTAAAAGAAAATAATCGTACCCCTTTAAAGGAATTAAAAAATCATAGTCATTATAGAATAAACATTTGTATAAACGTAATAAACTACCGGTTTTGTTTTTTAGAGAAAATTCCTCAAATATGATGTAATTCATAAAAAAACTCCATTTTGTAAGTGTTTTTGTTCAATTTTAGAAAAATAAGTCTTGAAACTCCATATTATGAAATGAATTTAGCGTATTTATGGCTATTTCTTCAAAATAATAGGTAGTATAAAATCAGAGTAAATAAATAGGAACTCTATTTGATACTTTCGTTATAATTCCGTTCTTTTACTTTTTCTTTCGCACGATTTAACTTGTGTTCTATTTCTTGTATCAGGTATAATATGGCTAAGTAGCTTAGTACGGGTATGCTTAGCAAAATTGGTAAAAATTATAATTTGATTACATTTTCATATCATATCGAATAAGATATTTGATTTATATAATGAAAGAGAGGTGAAACCTGGTTTAAAAAATAAACAAGGACATGATATCGCATAACGGTAAGGACATTCGTCTTGGACGGTGAATATATGGTGGTTGTAGAGTTTCCCCTGGTGTCTCTGCAATTTTAGTGAAATCAGTGTTTGAAAGATTTTTAAACCAGGCAACAACATGAAGAGAAAAGAGAATGAGTCTGTTAAAGTATTTGCTCTTGGTGGAGTAGGTGAAATCGGGAAAAACATGTACTGTGTTGAAATTGATTCTGAAATCTTTATTGTAGATGCAGGGTTAATGTTCCCGGGAGATGAAATGTTTGGAATTGATATCGTTATTCCTGATATTACATATTTAGTAGAAAACCAAGAGCGAGTAAAAGGTTTATTTATTACTCACGGTCATGAAGATCATATTGGTGGCATTGTTTACGTACTTCGTAAATTATCAATTCCAGTGTATGCAACGAAATTAACGGTAGGACTTATACAAGAAAAACTTGGCGAAGCGGGTATGTTAGGCCGTGTAGACTTAAAAACAATCGATTCAAATTCAACAGTAGAGTTTAATACTACAACGGTGTCATTCTTTGGAACGACACATAGTATTCCAGATTCTGTTGGTGTTTGTTTCCATACATCAAAAGGTGCTATCGTATATACGGGAGACTTTAAATTTGATCAAACTCCAATTGGAAATAGTGGAGCAGACCTTGGGAAAATGGCTCAAATCGGAAATGAAGGCGTTCTATGCTTATTATCTGATAGTACAAATGCTGAGCGTCCAGGCTATACAGGTTCTGAAAAAGAAGTTGGTGTAGAAATTTCTAAAGTGTTCTACGGCGCAGAAGGACGTATTATCGTTGCTTCATTTGCATCGAATGTACATCGTATTCAACAAGTATTTGATGCAGCTGCTGAAACAGGACGAAAAGTAGCGGTTGTAGGACGTAGTATGGTGAAAGTGGTAGATATCGCAAGACGTCTTGGTTATTTAGATGTTCCAGAAGGTATGGTTATTTCACTACAAGAAGTAGACAATTTCCCAGAGAAAAAGGTAGCTATTTTAACGACAGGTAGCCAAGGTGAACCGATGGCAGCACTTTCTAGAATGGCGAAGCAAGCTCATAAACAAATTTCAATTCGTAAAGGTGATACGGTTATTATTGCGGCTTCTCCAATTCCGGGTAATGAAATATCTGTATCAAAAATTATTGACTTGTTATTTAGAGCGGGAGCTGAAGTTGTTTATTACGGTGAAAGAAAAGTTCACGTTTCAGGTCACGGTAGCCAAGAAGAATTAAAATTAATGTTAAATTTAATGAAACCGAAATATTTTGTACCCGTACATGGTGAGTTCCGTATGCAAAAAGCACATGCATACTTAGCTGAAGATGTAGGTATTGCAAGAGAAAATATCTTTATCGTAGAAAAAGGCGATGTAATTGCTTTTGGTGACGATGAAGCAAACTTAGTTGGCAAAGTGCAAGCGGGTAATGTGTTAATTGATGGATTAGGTGTAGGTGACGTTGGTAATATCGTTCTTCGAGATAGAAAAATGTTATCTCAAGATGGAATATTAGTAGTTGTTGTAACACTGGGTAAAGATGAAAAGAAAATTATATCTGGTCCAGAAATCATTTCACGTGGTTTTGTGTATGTACGTGAATCAGAAGCGTTAATTGACCGCTCTACAGAGATTGTACGTATGATTGTTGAGCAATCAATTAAAGAATATTCAATTGAATGGTCTATGTTAAAACAAAATATTCGTGAATTATTAGGGCAGTTCTTGTACGAAGAGACGAAGAGAAAACCTATGATTTTACCGATTATTATGGAAGTATAAAAAAGATCACCTTTACGGGTGATCTTTTTTCTTTTTTAACTCTATCGAATGAAATTTATAACTTAAGAAATACTAGTTATATACGAGTGAAAGGGGATGCGATATGACAGAACGTGATCGTTATACAAATGAAGAGAAAGAGGCTGAACCGAAAGAAACCGGAAAAGAAGCTTCAATAGTGGAAAAAATTCAACAGCTTGGACAAACGAATGTACCACAAATGAATGAATCACGTATTCATTGTTTAACAATCATTGGACAGGTGGAAGGTCATGTTCAGTTGCCACCGCAAAATAAAACAACAAAATATGAGCATATCATTCCGCAAATTGTTGCGATAGAACAAAATCCGAAAATTGAAGGTTTACTTTTAATATTAAACACAGTTGGAGGTGACGTTGAAGCAGGGTTAGCAATTTCTGAGATGGTAGCTTCGCTTTCAAAGCCAACGGTATCACTTGTTCTAGGTGGGGGACATTCTATTGGTGTACCGATTGCGGTCTCTACGGATTATTCATTTATTGCGGAAACTGCGACGATGACAATTCATCCTATTCGTCTAACGGGTCTTGTTATAGGTGTGCCGCAAACATTTGAGTATTTAGATAAAATGCAAGAAAGAGTCATACGATTTGTGACGAAACATTCGAAAGTAACGGAAGATCGTTTTAAAGAGCTTATGTTTGCGAAAGGAAATTTGACGCGAGATATTGGGACGAATGTAATTGGTGGAGATGCAGTGAAGTACGGTCTTATAGATGATGTCGGTGGTATTGGAAATGCGATTCGAAAATTGAACGAATTAATCGATGCACGCGGGGATGATCATGCAGAAGGGACAATGTTACAATGATTTTATATACAATTATGCCAGAGCAACTTATCTATCCAGCCGATTATTCGCAATGTGAAACCCAAAAAGTTGTAAATATAAACGGTGTTGAGTTAATGGTTTCTGAAGAAGAAAATGGGTATTATTCTATTGTACGTGTGCTAAGTACAGATCCGTTTCACTACTTAGAGTTTGAGCCTGGTCAGAAAATAACCTTTTAGCAAAAAGAAGGATTTTGTTTAGAAGCTATGGTATAATATAAAAAACAAGACGGTTGAGCAGCCATGAGAGGGCTGCTTTCTTCTGTTTATTTAACAATTTACAAGAAGTGTAAAAATAGAAGATATAAGACCTGAAAAAATAGAGAAAACAGACATATAAGTAGAGCTTTTTTCAGGAAGCTCTATTTACATGTAGAACACGAGGTGAAGAAATGGCAAAACAAAAGCAAAGAGGGACGAAGGCAAAAGCAAGACGCACGATAAAGCCAACTTTGTATTATGAAATCGTCGGTTTAACTCTTTTTGCACTTTCAATCATTACGATTTTACAGCTAGGCGTTGTAGGGAAATCGTTTGTGTTATTTTTTCGCTTCTTCTTTGGTGAGTGGTACATAATTGGTGTGTTAGGTGTAATAGCTTTATCGGTTTCGTTTGTTATCAAACGTGGATGGCCGAACCTTTTAAATAAACGGTTAATCGGTTTTTATTTAATAGTATTGGCGATATTAATGTTTAGTCATATTACATTATTTAACCTTCTTACGAAAGATGGAGCAGTGCAAAATACTTCTGTTATTGTGAGTACGAAAGATAACTTCTTTCTTGAAATGAAAAAGGGTCCAGATAGCGTTCATTTAGGTGGTGGTATGTTTGGTGCGCTTATGTTCGCGACATGTTACTTCTTATTTGATGAAGTAGGAGCCTATATTATTGGAATTATTTTAGTAATTCTCGGCATACTTTGTATAACAAATAAGCATATTGGGGAAGTACTTGCCCCTGTAGGAAGAATCCTTAGAAGTCAATTTGAAGTAATGCAAGGGGATTATAAAGATTGGAAATCCAAAAGAGCGGCTGAACAAACAGAAAAGAAAAAAACAACGAGAAGCACAAGGAGCAAACGTGCTGCGGAACAAGAAGAAATTATTGAGCCGATGGAAGAAATCTCAATTGATCCTCCCATTATTTCGAATTTCACTGAGAATTATCCAGTAAATGAAGAAGAGGATAAACGAATTGAAGTAGAGCAAGAAGAGTTAATCACTTCACCGTTTATTGAAGAGGCTCCACCAGTTGAAGAGCCGAAGAAAAAGCGTGGAGAAAAAATCGTTGAATCGCTAGAGGGGGAAACACAAGCACCTCCTATGCAATTTTCAAATGTAGAAAATAAAGATTACAAGCTTCCCGCACTTGATATATTGAAATTTCCAAAGAATAAGCAAGTTACAAATGAAAATGCGGAAATTTATGAGAATGCTCGTAAATTAGAACGTACTTTCCAAAGTTTTGGAGTAAAAGCGAAAGTAACAAAAGTACATAGAGGTCCTGCAGTTACAAAATATGAAGTGTATCCTGATATGGGAGTAAAGGTAAGCAAAATCGTCGGTTTAAGTGATGATTTAGCACTTGCGTTAGCTGCGAAAGACATTCGTATTGAAGCACCTATTCCCGGGAAATCAGCTGTAGGAATTGAAGTGCCGAATTCAGAAGTCTCTATGGTAACGCTTAGAGAGGTTCTTGATTCTAAAGCTAACAATCATCCAGAAGAGAAGTTGTTAATTGGTCTTGGACGAGATATTACAGGTGAAGCTGTATTAGCCCGTTTAAATAAAATGCCCCATTTACTAGTGGCAGGTGCGACAGGTAGCGGGAAAAGTGTATGCATTAACGGTATTATTGTTAGTATTTTAATGCGTGCAAAACCACATGAAGTAAAATTAATGATGATTGATCCGAAAATGGTAGAGTTAAATGTATATAACGGTGTGCCTCATTTGTTAACACCAGTTGTAACGGATCCGAAAAAAGCATCGCAAGCATTGAAAAAAGTTGTGAGTGAAATGGAACGCCGTTATGAGTTATTTGCTCATAGTGGCACGCGTAATATTGAAGGATATAATGACCATATAAAAGAACATAATAGTCAATCCGAAGCGAAACAACCGGAATTACCGTATATTGTAGTAATTGTGGACGAGTTAGCAGATTTAATGATGGTTGCTTCATCGGATGTAGAGGATGCAATTATGCGTCTAGCGCAAATGGCTCGTGCTGCCGGTATTCATTTAATTATTGCAACGCAACGTCCATCAGTTGATGTCATTACGGGAGTTATTAAAGCGAATATTCCATCACGTATTGCATTCGCTGTATCTTCTCAAACAGATTCTCGTACAATTCTTGACGGCGGTGGTGCAGAGAAACTGCTAGGTCGTGGAGATATGCTATTTATACCAATTGGTGCATCGAAGCCTGTACGTGTACAAGGTGCGTTTTTATCAGATGATGAAGTTGAGAGAGTTGTAGAATATGTTATTGGTCAGCAAAAAGCGCAATATCAAGAAGATATGATCCCGCAAGATGTTCCTGATACGAAGCAGGAAGTAGAAGATGAATTATATGATGAAGCAGTTCAGCTCGTAGTGGAAATGCAAACAGCATCTGTTTCTATGCTGCAACGTAGGTTTAGAGTTGGTTATACGCGTGCTGCCCGTTTAATTGATGCAATGGAAATGAATGGTGTAGTAGGTCCGTATGAAGGTAGTAAACCACGAGAAGTGCTCATTAATGATGTACAAGAAAAAAGTTCATAAAAAAAGCCTAATTGTTTTTACAATTAGGCTTTTTTATATGCTGGTTTTGTTATATACTATATTCAGCAATAAAGAAAGGGCTTACATTTAAGGCGGTTCTTTAGAATACGAATACTTTGGTGTGGTTGTTTGTGAATGTTCGATATTTCATGTAGAAAAATGTTAAATTTTGTTGACACGTATGGGAGCAAGTGGTAAGATTACTTCGAAAAGAATCACTGCCTCATATAATCTTGGAGATAAGGTCCATAAGTTTCTACCTGGCAACCATGAATTGCTAGACTATGAGGGGAAAAGTGTGTAACAAAGGATGTAAGAGATCTTTGTGCCGAACTTTTTCTCGCTATGAGGAATGTTTATGGTGCAAAGTTTTTTTTATGCAGTAAAGAGTGAAAATTTTATCTTAAAAAATTATTAATATTTATTCGACAATTATGCCTATTTTAGTATTTAGCAATTTTTATTATGTTGTAAGTTGAAAAAAGAGAAAAGAAGTCTTACATCAGAGGTCGAATAATTGAAATGCGGGGGAGTCTTATGTCAGTAAAATCCGATAGTCGTCACCTATATTTACGGGTGATTGATCACATCAAAGAAAAAATTAAAGATGGGGCTTACAAAGAAAGACAAAAGTTACCATCAGAGTTTGATTTAGCGAAAGAACTTGGCGTAAGTAGAGCGACTTTAAGGGAAGCGCTGCGTATTTTAGAAGAAGAAAATGTTGTCATCCGTAGACATGGTGTAGGAACATTTGTAAATGCAAAGCCGTTATTTTCTTCTGGGATTGAACAACTTTCTAGTATTACAGATATGATTTCTAGTGTGGGGAAAACACCAGGAACTATCTTTTTATCATCATCTACAACAAGTTTAACAGAAGAAGAAAAAGAGAAGTTTAATAGTGAAGATGGTTTTAATGCAGTGATGATTGAGCGTGTGCGTACAGCAGATGGGGAACCTGTTGTATATTGTATCGATAAACTTGCAAAAGAAATCTTGCCAGATTTATCGGGATACAACGAAGAATCATTGCTTACAGTGATACATAACAATACGCACAAACGTATCACATACGCAGTTGCTCATATTGAGCCAATTGGCTATCATCCGAAAATCTCACCGATTTTAGAATGTGAACCGGAAACGGCACTGCTAGTGTTAAAACAAATGCACTATGATCAAAATGATGAGCCAATCTTATATTCTATCAATTACTTTAGAGCTGATAAGTTTAGCTTCCACGTACTAAGAAAACGTATGTAGGTGAGTTCCTTTTTAGGGAGGTGACAGCAAGAAGTTAGGGACAGCAGCGTATAAAAAAATAGACAAATCATTTCAGGAGGGGTTTCTAGTATGAAGAAAAAAACAGGTCTTTTATTATCATTAACATTAGCAGCAAGTGCGGTTTTAGGTGCATGTGGTAACTCAGATAAAGCGAGTAGCGACAAAAAAGAGTTTAAAGTTGGTATGGTTACAGATGTTGGGGGCGTTGATGACAAATCATTTAACCAATCAGCTTGGGAAGGTTTAACGAAGTTCGGTAAAGACAATGACTTAAAGAAAAATGAAGGATATCGTTATCTTCAATCAAGTAAAGATGCGGACTATATCCCGAATTTAACGAAATTTGCGAAAGATCATTATAACACAACATTTGGTATTGGTTACTTAATGGAAAAATCAATCGAAAAAGTAGCTGATCAGTATCCAAAAGAACAATTTGCGATTGTAGATACAGTTGTAAAGAAGCCAAACGTAACAAGTATTACATTTAAAGACCATGAAGGTTCATTCCTAGTTGGTGCTGTAGCAGCAATGACGACCAAATCAAATAAAGTTGGGTTTGTTGGTGGTGTAAAAAGCCCGTTAATTACAAAATTTGAATCAGGTTTTAAAGCTGGTGCAAAAGCAGTAAATCCAAATATCGAAATCGTATCACAATATGCTGATGCATTTGATAAACCAGAAAAAGGATCTGTATTAGCTTCAGCAATGTACGGTGGTGGAGTTGACGTAATTTATCATGCTTCAGGTGCAACTGGTAACGGTGTATTTACAGAAGCGAAAAACCGTAAGAAAAAAGGTGAAAATGTTTGGGTAATCGGTGTTGACCGTGACCAAAATCAAGAAGGTATGCCTGAAAACGTAACTTTAACTTCTATGGTAAAACGTGTTGATATTGCAGTAGCAAAAGTAGCACAAGAAGCGAAAGATGGTAAGTTAAAAGGCGGTAAAGTAGAAGAGTTCGGATTAAAAGATGATGGTGTTGGTATTGCGAAAACTACTGACAATGTGAAAAAAGTAAATCCAGAAATCTTAACAAAAGTAGAAGAGCTTGAGAAGAAAATCACTGACGGTGAAATTAAAGTACCTGCAACTGATGAAGAATATAAAACATATGAAGCTTCTCTAAAGAAATAATAATAGAGAAATAGCAAAGGTTAGTTCGTAGAACTAACCTTTGCATATATAAAAATACTTTTAATAGAGTGTAATTAGGGAGTGTTCCCTGCTAAAAGGAGGAACAAAATGGAATACGTAATTGAAATGAACAATATTACAAAAGTATTCCCAGGCATTGTAGCGAATGACGATATTACGCTGCAAGTAAAACAGGGAGAAATACATGCTTTACTTGGAGAAAATGGTGCAGGGAAATCAACGCTGATGAATGTGCTGTTTGGTTTGTATCAACCAGAACAGGGAGAAATTAAGATTCAAGGAAAACCTGTAAAAATTACAAATCCGAATATAGCAAATGACCTTGGTATTGGGATGGTCCATCAGCATTTTATGCTTGTTCATAATTTTACAGTTACAGAGAATATTATTCTTGGGAATGAGCCGAAGAAAAACGGGAAAATTGCTGTTGAAGATGCTGCAAAAGAAATTAAGCAATTATCTGAACAGTACGGTTTAGCTGTTGATCCACATGCGAAAATTGAAGATATTTCTGTTGGGATGCAGCAAAGGGTTGAAATATTAAAGACTCTTTATCGTGGTGCTGAGATTTTAATATTTGATGAGCCAACCGCGGTGTTAACTCCTCAAGAAATTCATGAGTTGATTCAAATTATGAAAAAGCTTGTACAAGAAGGGAAATCTATTATTCTTATTACACATAAGTTGAAAGAAATTATGGAAGTTTGCGATCGTTGTACAATTATTCGTAAAGGTAAGGGGATTGGTACTGTTGATGTAGCGGAAACGGATGAGCATAAACTTGCAGAGTTAATGGTCGGACGTCAAGTGAATTTTAAAACAGAAAAAATAGAAGCTAAACCAATGGAAGAAGTACTATCTATTGCAAACCTAATTGTTCATGATACGCGCAAGTTACCTGCTGTAAAAGGCCTTGACTTAACTGTTCGTGCAGGAGAAATCGTTGGGATTGCAGGGATTGATGGAAATGGTCAAAGTGAATTAATAGAGGCGATTACTGGTTTACGAAAAGTTGAGTCAGGTTCTATTGCAATTAAAGGAAAAGAAATAACGAATTGGCCTGTTCGAAGAATAACAGAAGAGGGGATTGGTCATATTCCTGAAGATCGTCATAAACACGGACTTGTTCTTGATTTTTCTGTTCGGGACAATATTGTTTTACAAACATACTATAAAAATCCATTTTCAAAGAAAGGGATTTTAAATTTTAGTAAAATTACAGAAAAAGCAAAAGCGCTTATTGAACAGTTTGATGTACGTACACCTAGTGAACAAACGTTAGCTCGTGCTCTATCTGGTGGGAACCAGCAAAAGGCCATTATTGCACGTGAAGTAGATCGTAATCCAGATTTATTAATTGCAGCGCAGCCAACACGTGGTTTAGATGTAGGTGCGATTGAATTTATTCATAAAAAATTAATCGAGCAGAGAGATAATGGAAAGGCAGTATTGCTTTTATCTTTAGAGCTAGATGAAATTTTAAATGTAAGTGATCGAGTTGCTGTTATATATGAAGGGAAAATCGTAGCAATTGTTGATGCGAAAGAAACGAATGAACAACAGCTTGGATTATTAATGGCCGGTGGGACAGGGAAAGAGAAGGTGAACACAAATGGCTAAAAAATTTTTAACAGAACGAACAATTAATATTTTAGTACCTGTGTTATCCGTAGTTTTCGGTTTACTTGTTGGTGCCATTGTAATGTTAGTTAGTGGATATGATCCAATTGTTGGATATGCCGCACTTTGGGAAGGTATGGTTGGAAATCCACAAGCCATCGGTGAGACGTTGCGTACGATGATTCCGCTTGTGCTAGCTGGTCTTTCAGTAGCATTCGCATTTCGTACAGGTCTTTTCAATATTGGGGTGGAAGGACAGTTATTAGTTGGGTGGCTTGCTGCTGTTTGGTTTGGATATGCAGTGTCGTTACCAGCAATTTTGCATATTCCGTTATCTATATTAGTGGCAGCAATCGCCGGCGGTTTATGGGGTTTTATACCTGGATATTTAAAAGGAAAGCTTAAAGTAAATGAAGTAATTGTTACAATTATGATGAACTACATTGCACTTTATGTTACGTATGACCTTATTAAACGCTTTATTCATGAAGGTAATGAGAAATCTTATGATGTACAAGCAAGTGCTTCGTTAGCTTCTGATTGGTTATCTTCATTGACAGATGGATCTCGTTTGCACTGGGGAATTGTGGTAGCTATTATCATTGCCATTGTAATGTGGTTCTTATTAGATAGAACAACGTTAGGGTATGAATTAAAATCGGTTGGTTTTAACCAAAATGCCTCTCAATATGCAGGGATGAAAGTATCGCGTAATGTTGTATTATCAATGACAATTGCTGGTGCTTTTGCTGGAATTGGTGGAGCTATGGAAGGTTTAGGAACATTCCAAAGTATGACGGCGATGTCGTCGTTTACTGGTATTGGATTTGATGGGATTGCGGTAGCGCTTCTAGGAGGAAATAATCCATTTGGTATATTATTAGCTGCTTTACTGTTTGGTGGTTTGAAAAGTGCAGCACCACAAATGAATTTTGAAGCAGATGTACCTTCTGAGTTAATTAACGTTATTATTGCATGTATTATTTTCTTTGTTGCGTGCAGTTATGTTTTACGCTGGGCACTTACACGCATGAGCAAGGAGGGAAAATAAATGAGCTTTTTAGATATTTTAGCCATTCTTGTGACGGGTACGTTATATACGGCAGCGCCACTTATTTTTACGGCGTTAGGTGGAGTGTTCAGTGAACGTTCTGGAGTTGTAAATATAGCGTTAGAAGGTTTAATGTTATTTGGTGCATTTATTGGTATTGTTACAACGTTATTAATGGGGGATACGTGGGGATCGATGACTCCTTGGATTGCGCTATTATTTGCAGCGATTGGGAGTGGCTTATTTGCACTTCTTCACGCAGTAGCATCTATTACATTCCGTGCAGATCAAGTAGTGAGTGGGGTAGCGATTAACTTCTTAGCTCTTGGTTTAACAGTATTTGCGATTAAGAAAATCTTTGGTAAAGGGCAAACTGATTTCATTCAATACCGTATTGAAAAAATCGATGTTCCGGGTCTTTCGGATATTCCGGTAATCGGAAAAATCTTTTTCTCAAATGTACCGTTAACATCGTATATTGCTATTATTTTAGCGTTTGTCGTTTGGTATGTCATTTATAAAACGCCGTTTGGCCTTCGTCTTCGTGCGGTTGGAGAACATCCAATGGCAGCAGATACAATGGGTATTAATGTATATAAAATGCGTTATATTGCAGTAGCTATATCTGGAATGTTTGCAGGAGTAGGTGGAGCGGTCTTCGCTATGTCGATTTCTGGTAACTTCTCAGGTGCTACAATTACTGGACAAGGTTTCTTAGCATTAGCAGCTATGATTTTCGGTAAATGGAATCCACTCGGTGCTCTTGGAGCGGCTCTGTTCTTCGGATTTGCTCAATCACTAGGAATAACAGGTGGTACAATTCCGGTACTAAAAGAAATTCCAAGTGTATTCTTAACGATATTACCGTATGTATTTACAATATTAGCACTTGTTGGTTTTGTAGGTCGTTCTGAAGCTCCGAAAGCATTAGGAACTCCTTATGAAAAAGGAAAACGATAAGTATAAAAAAGCTCGCACATTAGTGCGGGCTTTTTTACATAGACTATATTTAATACGGAATTTTACTATGTTCCTTACATATTACCGTTTTTAGAAAGGGCCTAATGTAAGTATAGTGAGGAAGAAAAGTTGATTTTTCATTTCTAAAAACTGTATATTGAAGAGGAATATTCCTATATACGTAAAGGAGGGCTATAAATGAAACTGATGGAACAACAGTTACATGAGTTAGGTGGTTTACGAGTACATATTATTCCAACTGATAAATATAAAACAAATACATTTGTATTTCGTTTTAAAGCACCTTTAAATGAGGAGACGGTGACAGAGCGTGCCCTATTGCCATACGTATTGCAAAGTGCGACAGAAAAGCTTCCTTCTGTAATTCGTCTTCGTCAATATTTAGAAGAATTATACGGATCTTCTTTGGCAGTAGATGTAAGTAAAAAAGGAGAAGACCATATCATCTCTATTTATGTAGACATTGCAAATGAAGTATATTTACATGATGCACCACCGTTATTTGAAAAAGCGCTTTCTATGTTATCGGATATCGTTTTACATCCAGCAACAGAGGGAGATGGTTTCTTGCCTTCTATTGTAGAAAGTGAAAAGAGAGCGCTCTTGCAACGAATTGAAGCGACTTATGATGATAAAATGCGTTATGCAAACGAGCGTTTAATTGAAGAAATGTGCAAAGTAGAACCGTATCGTTTAAGCGCAAATGGGAAAAAAGAGAGTGTTTCTTCTATTACAAATGAAAGTTTGTATCAATATTATCAAAAAGTGTTAGCTGAAGATGAAATGGATCTATATATTATTGGTGATATTTCAGAAAACGCAGTTGATCTTGTAAGTAAGTATTTTTCTATTTCAGCACGCCCTGTGAGGGAAAGAAATGTACTTCTTCATAAGAGGAATAATGAAGAAAAAGAAGTTGTGGAAAAACAAGAATTAAAACAAAGTAAATTACACATCGGTTATCGTACATTTATTACGTATAAAGACGAAGATTATTTTGCGCTGCAATTGTTCAATGGATTGTTTGGGGGATTTTCTCATTCGAAGTTATTCGTTAATGTTCGTGAAAAAAATAGTTTAGCGTACTATGCAGCATCTCGCTTTGAAAGTCATAAAGGCTTATTATTTGTCATGTCAGGGATCGAAGCGAAAAATTATGAAAAAGCGGTTGAGATTATTAAAGAGCAAATGCTTGCAATGCAAAATGGTGATTTTTCTGAAGAAGAGATGCATCAAACGAAAAGTGTCATTCAAAATCAAATATTAGAAGCAATTGATACACCACGCGGATTTGTGGAAATGCTGTATCATGGTATTATTTCAGACCGTACGCGTCCGGTTGAAGAATGGCTTACAGGCATTGAAAGTGTGACGAAAGAAGAGATTGTAAAAGTTGCTAAAAATATTGAACTAGATACAATTTACTTTTTACACGGAACGGAGGGAGAATAAATGGAGAAAATTGTTTATGAGCAATTGAAAGAGACGCTCTATTATGAAAAACTTCCTAATGGATTAGATGTATATATTTTACCGAAGCAAGGATTTAATAAAACATTTGCAACGTTTACGACAAAATATGGTTCTGTGGATAATACATTCGTACCACTAGGTAAAGAAGAAATGATTCGTGTGCCTGATGGGATTGCTCATTTTCTTGAGCATAAACTATTTGAAAAAGAAGATCACGACGCTTTCCAGTTGTTTAGTAAACAAGGTGCATCGGCAAATGCTTTCACATCTTTCACAAGAACAGCTTACCTTTTTTCATGTACATCAAATGTAGAACGAAATTTAAATACATTGTTAAACTTCGTACAAGAGCCTTACTTCTCTGAAAAAACAGTTGAAAAAGAGAAGGGTATTATTGGGCAAGAAATTCAAATGTATCAAGATAATCCAGATTGGCGCTTATATTTTGGATTAATTGATAGCTTGTTTGTAAAGCACCCGATTAAAATTGATATTGCAGGTACAATCGAGTCTATTAGTAAAATTACGAAAGACCTACTATATGAATGTTATGAAACATTTTATCATCCAAGCAATATGTTGATGTTTGTTGTAGGTGCAATTGATCCAGAGAAAACGATGGATTTGATACGTGAAAATCAAGCGAAAAAAGATTATAAAAACCAATCAGAAATAGTACGTTCATTCGAAGAAGAACCAGATGAGGTAAATGAAAAGAAGAAAATTATTTCAATGCCTGTACAAACACCGAAATGTTTAGTTGGTATTAAAGCGACAAACTTAAAAGAAAAAGGGGAGGCCCTTTTAAAACAAGAAATTGCGCTTACGTTGCTTTTAGATTATTTATTTGGGAAAAGTTCCGTTCATTACGAATCTTTATATAATGAAGGACTCATTGACGATTCGTTCTCGTATGATTATACGGAAGAGAATAACTTCGGTTTTGCAATGGTTGGTGGCGATACGAAGCAACCTGATGAGCTGGAAGAGCGTTTGAAAGGTATTTTATTAAACACAAATTATGATCAATTAAATGAGGCGGCATTAGAACGGGTAAAGAAAAAGAAAATAGGTGGCTTTTTACGTTCCTTGAATTCACCGGAATATATTGCAAATCAATTTACACGATATGCGTTTAATGAGTCGAGTCTGTTTGATGCATTGACTGTATTAGAAAGTTTAACTGTTCAAGATTTACAAGAAGTAGCCAAATTACTATTATCAGAAGAAAAAATGAGTGTTTGTCAAGTTTTACCAAAAAAATAAAAGATTTTATAATAATACCTTCATCTTATCATTGATAAATTGTAAGATGAGGGTATTATTTATTTGTAGAAAAAAGATTTTGTTGAGATAAGAGAGGAATTGTATGAAAAAGTATGCATTAGTAACTGGAGGAAGCGGAGGAATTGGCTCTGCTATTTCAAAACAATTAATTCAAGATGGATATACAGTATATATTCATTATAATAACAGTGAAGAGAAAGTGAATGAGTTGCAGAAAGAATGGAGTGAAGTGATTCCTGTTCAAGCGAATTTAGCTTCTACTGATGGAGCAGAGCAATTGTGGAACCAAATTGAACATCCTCTTGATGTTATCGTGTATGCAGCTGGGAAGAGTATTTTTGGACTCGTAACAGATGTAACGAACGATGAATTGAATTACATGGTAGAACTTCAAGTGAAGAGTATCTATAAACTATTATCAATGGCACTCCCATCTATGATTCAACGGAGAAGCGGTAATATTGTACTTGTTTCGTCTATATGGGGACAAATTGGCGCATCATGTGAAGTGCTTTACTCGATGGTAAAAGGTGCACAAAATTCATATGTGAAAGCTTTAGCAAAAGAAGTTTCATTAAGTGGATTAAGAGTAAACGCGGTGGCGCCAGGTGCAATTGAAACGGAAATGTTAAACGTATTTTCAGAAGAGGATAAGAATGAAATTGCGGAAGAGATTCCGTTAGGCAGGTTAGGGCTACCGGAAGAAGTAGCGAAAACAGTGTCATTTCTCATATCGCCAGGTGCATCTTACATAACGGGACAAATTATCGGAGTAAATGGCGGTTGGCATTGCTAAAAATTTCTTACATAAAAAATGAAAAACTGTACAAATTAAGCATGATTCTATTACTAAGTAGTGAGGTGCTTAAACATGTCAGTGTTAGATAATTTTGATCAGTGGAAGAGCTTTTTAGGAGAACGTTTAGAACAAGCAGAAGGAAAAGGGCTTAATAGTGGTGCTGTATCAGATATGGCATTTCGTGTTGGTGATTATTTAGCAAATGAAGTAGAAGCGCGCAACGATCAAGAGAAATTATTGTCTGAGCTTTGGAAAGTTGCTGACGAACAAGAGCAACATACAATCGCAAACTTAATGGTAAAGTTTGTACAACATAAGTAAAAAATAGAGAGGAGATTCTCCTCTCTATTTTTTTTGTATAATAATAACGCGGGATAGATTATACATTTAGCTTCCCTATTAAGGTGAAATCATATAATATAGTACGTAGGTGTAAAGTAAGCAAGGGGAGTGATCTTGGATGATTGAATGGTATTTTGAATATGAAATACATAAAAACCGACCTGGCTTGCTTGGTGACGTTTCTTCGTTAATCGGTATGCTCGGCATTAATATTGTCACAATTAATGGTGTAGATAATGCACGACGTGGATTACTCCTTATGTGTGATAATCAAGAGCAAATCTCTAGACTTGAATCAATTTTAAATACGATGGATAACATAACGGTAACGAAATATCGTCCGCCAAAGCTAAGAGATAAGCTAGCGGTTAGACATGGTAGGTACATACAACGAGATGCAGATGATAAGAAAACATTTCGTTTTGTGCGTGATGAATTAGGATTACTTGTAGACTTTATGGCTGAAATAATGAAAAAAGAAGGTCATAAACTAATTGGTATACGAGGAATGCCTCGTGTTGGAAAAACAGAATCCATTGTTGCCGCAAGTGTTTGTGCAAATAAAAGATGGTTATTTGTATCATCTACTCTTATTAAGCAAACTGTTCGTAGTCAATTGATTGAAGATGAGTATAGCGACGACAATATTTTCATCTTAGATGGAATCGTGTCAACAAAGCGTGCTAACGAAAGGCATTGGCAGCTTGTTCGTGAAATTATGAGATTGCCTGCAACAAAAGTTGTGGAACATCCTGACGTATTTGTGAGTCAGTCAGAATACACTTTGGATGATTTTGATTATATTATCGAGTTGCGTAACGATTATGATGAAGAAATTCAATATAATTTAGTAGATGAAATTGAGCAAGGTACGCAAAATAATTTCTCTATGTTTGACTTTTAAAGAAATATTGAGGTGTTAGTAGTGACAGAATTAGGACAAAAGCTGAAAGAAGCAAGAGGAACGAAAGGCTTGTCTATTGATCAGCTGCATGAGATTACAAAAATTCAAAAACGCCATTTAGTAGCGATTGAGGAAGGCAATTATGATGTATTGCCAGGGGCTTTTTATGCGCGTGCATTCATTAAACAATACGCAGATGCGGTTGGATTAAATGGAGAGGAACTGCTTGTAGAATATCAGAGTACGATACCACAATCTGAAAAACGCGACGTTCCGCAAGTTTCAACTGGACAAAAAACACAAGAAACAATGCAAAAATCATCATCATGGCCAATTGCAGATCATATGCCAAAAATCTTAGTTGCGCTGTTAGTAATCGCAGTTGGAGTGGTAATTTGGTTTGTTTTCCAAGCGTTAACTGGAAAAAGTGATGAGAAAGTTCCGAATGCTCAAAGTGAGAAAATTGAAGTTAAAAAAGCGGAAAACTCGCCGTTAGATACAAAGAAAGATGAAGTGAAAGCGGAAGAGCCGAAAAAAGAAGAACCGAAAAAAGAAGAGCCAAAGAAAGAAGAACAACCAGCACAGCCAACTGGACAACAAGAAGTAAAAGTGGTTGGGACAACTGGTAAAGTATCTACTTTGGAAATTCATAATAATAAAACATTAGAACTGGAAATATCGGGTAAAGGTGCGAGTTATGTAGATGTTAAAGATGATGCGGGTAACGAAATTTTAAACACTACAGTACAAGATGGTCAAACAGAAAAACGAGATTTATCAACAGCAAAAGAAGTGCGACTTAATATTGGAAATGCAACGAATGTTGAAGTTAAACTGAATGGCCAAGTAGTTGCTTACCCATTGGATCCAGAAAAAGAACTTCACCAAAGATTGGTGATAAAAAACCAAGGGGTAGAGCAACCTGCACAATAACAGTCATCGCTTCGATGACTTTTTTCAATGAACAAATGTTTTTGATATGATGGAGGAATAGCTGTGAATTTACCAAATAAAATTACAATATCTAGAATCTGCTTAATTCCAATTTTTATGGTAATTATGTTAGCACCCTTTGATTGGGGTTCATACACAATTGGTGATGTTGATTTACCAATTCAACATTTAGTAGGAGCGCTTATCTTTATTGTTGCTTCGGCTACAGATTGGATTGATGGACATTACGCAAGAAAGTATAATCTTGTAACGAATTTAGGGAAGTTCCTTGACCCGTTAGCGGATAAATTACTTGTTTCAGCGGCACTTATCACGTTAGTTGAGATGCAATATGTACCTGCTTGGATCGTTATTGTTATTATAAGCCGTGAGTTTGCGGTAACTGGTTTACGTCTTGTACTTGCTGGAACAGGGGAAGTAGTTGCGGCAAATCAGCTAGGGAAAATTAAGACATGGACACAAATTATCGCGATTGCGGCATACTTATTACACGATGTACCTTTAAATTTAATCCATATTCCAGTTGCTGATATCTTTATATGGATTGCATTAATTTTTACTGTTATCTCAGGATGGGATTATTTCTGGAAAAATAGAGCTGCTTTTGTAAACTCAAAATAGAAGTTTATGGGGGAATTGGGATGAATGCTGAAATTATTGCGGTTGGAACGGAATTATTGCTTGGACAAATTGCAAATACAAACGCCCAGTTTTTATCTGAAAAGTTAGCTTCAATTGGTATTAATGTGTACTACCATACTGTAGTTGGAGATAATAACAAACGATTACAGCAGGCGATTGAAGTTGCAGAAGAACGTGCGGACATGCTTATTTTTACAGGTGGATTAGGCCCGACAAAAGATGATTTGACGAAGGAAACAATTGCGTCTAGCTTAGGGGAAGAGCTTGTATATGACGAAAATGCATTAGCATTAATAAGCGATTATTTTAAACGTACAGGTCGTGAGTTCACTGAAAATAATAAGAAGCAGGCACTCGTTTTGAATGGAGCAACTGTATTTGCAAATGATCACGGTATGGCACCTGGTATGGGGTTAAATAAGAACGGAAAAGTTTATATCTTATTACCAGGACCACCGAAAGAAATAAAGCCAATGTATGTAAGTTATGTAGAGCCTTTTTTACGTAACTTTACAACAGGAGAAAACATTTATTCTCGCGTGCTTCGCTTCTTCGGAATTGGGGAATCTCAATTAGAGGTGAAAGTTCAAGATTTAATTGATAGACAAACGAACCCAACAATTGCCCCGCTTGCGAATGATGGAGAAGTGACATTACGTTTAACTGCAAAACATCAAAATGCTCATGAAGCAGAGAAACTCATTCAGCATATGGAAGATTTGATTTTAGAAAGAGTAGGAGAATTTTTCTACGGGTATGACCAAGAGTTTCTGCACTATAAGGCGATAGAGTTATTGAAGAAAAAAGCATTAACTTTAGCATGTGCAGAAAGCTTAACAGGTGGTCTCTTCGGTAATCAAGTAACAGAAAGTGCTGGTGTGTCTTCCGTATTTAAAGGCGGTGTCATTTGTTATCATAATGATGTGAAGCAACATGTTTTACATGTACCTGAGGAAGTGTTGTCTACTGACGGTGCAGTTAGTAAAGAATGTGCTCGCTATCTTGCTGAAAATGTTAGAGGATTATTAAAAGCAGATATCGGAATTAGTTTCACTGGGGTAGCAGGACCAGATGCTTCAGAACATAAAGAGCCGGGAACAGTATTTGTTGGATTGGCGATTAAAGATGAACCAACTGTAGTCTTTCCTCTAAACTTAAGCGGAAGTCGTCAACAAATTAGGGAACGCTCAGCAAAATATGGGTTTTATCATTTGTATAAAAAGCTAGAAGAGATATAAGTCTCTTTTAGCTTTTTTTAATGGTTAAATGCAGTTTTATTTAATGGAAAATAAAAAAATCGAATAAATGTTCGATTTTTGTTGGCAAATTGAATTGAAAATAGGTATAATAAGATTAGCAATTCAGTTAAGGAGGAATTTTGAATGAGTGATCGTCAAGCGGCATTAGATATGGCGTTAAAACAAATAGAGAAGCAATTCGGTAAAGGTTCAATTATGAAATTAGGAGAACAAGCGGAGCGTAGAGTTTCTACAGTTTCTAGTGGTTCTTTAGCACTTGATGTGGCATTAGGGGTAGGCGGATACCCACGCGGCCGTATTATCGAAATTTATGGACCTGAGAGTTCAGGTAAAACAACAGTTTCATTACATGCAATTGCAGAGGTACAGCGTCAAGGTGGACAAGCAGCATTCATCGATGCAGAGCATGCAATGGATCCTGTATATGCACAAAAATTAGGTGTTAACATCGATGAATTACTATTATCACAACCTGATACAGGGGAGCAAGGTTTAGAAATCGCAGAAGCACTTGTACGAAGTGGTGCGGTTGATATTATCGTAATTGACTCTGTAGCAGCTCTTGTACCGAAAGCTGAGATTGAAGGAGACATGGGTGACTCACACGTAGGTTTACAAGCTCGTTTAATGTCTCAAGCACTTCGTAAACTTTCAGGTGCAATCAATAAATCAAAAACAATCGCAATCTTTATTAACCAAATTCGTGAAAAAGTTGGGGTTATGTTCGGAAACCCAGAAACAACTCCAGGTGGTCGTGCGTTGAAATTCTATTCAACTGTTCGTCTTGAAGTGCGTCGTGCGGAGCAATTAAAACAAGGTAACGACATTGTTGGTAATAAAACAAAAGTAAAAGTAGTTAAAAATAAAGTGGCACCACCATTCCGTGTTGCGGAAGTTGATATTATGTACGGAGAAGGTATTTCAAGAGAAGGTGAAATCTTGGATATGGCTTCTGAACTTGATATCGTTCAAAAGAGCGGTGCTTGGTACTCTTATAATGAAGAACGCTTAGGACAAGGTCGTGAAAATTCGAAGCAGTTCTTAAAAGAAAATACGGATTTAAGAGAAGAAATTGCCTTCTTTATTCGTGAGCATCACGGAATTAGCGAAGATTCAGGTGCTGAAGGTATGGAAGATCCAAGTCTTCTTGATTAAAAATAAAAGACACGGCTTCGTGTCTTTTATTTTTGTATCGTTATGAAAGCGTTCTATATCGTTGGAGATAAAATATTTAATTTAGCTAAAAGATTATGTATAAAGAGGGATATATACGCGTTTCACATGAATAAACTGGAATTTACTAAGGTTTTCCAGGATAATATGCTGTCTGCTTTTTAAATTCATATATAAATTAGGGCTGAAGGTAAAGAAAGTAAAAGTAGACAACGCTTGACAATGAAAATTACGATAGATACAATGAGAATGTATATTTTTTCTTATATACGATATACTCTTCTCAAGAAGAGAAGTAATATTCGGAGTAAGGTTTAAATCTTACCGAAATAATAATATGACATTTTAATTGTGAAATGAAGAAAGTCCCTTAAAAAAGCGGGACGACGGTCTTTGCTGTATGTTGTAATTCAATGTACATGCCGACAGTCTTTTTTCATTCATAGCAAGGGGAGGTGAAATCATGACGAGTACAGTTTGGATACTCATCTCCATTTTGCTTGCAACAGTCGGTGCAGTTGTTGGCTTTTTTGTTCGAAAGTCTATTGCTGAAGCGAAGATTAATGGTGCGGCTAATGAAGCGAGACGTATTTTAGACGAAGCGAATCGTGATGCTGAAGCACTTAAGAAAGAAGCGCTTTTAGAAGCAAAGGATGAAATTCATACACTTCGTACAGAAGCTGAATTAGAAATTCGTGACCGTAGAAGCGAATTACAAAAACAAGAAAATCGTTTAATGCAAAAAGAAGAGAACCTTGATCGTAAAGACGAAACGCTCGATAAACGCGAGCAGCAGTTAGAGAAGAAAGAGGAATCTCTTGTAGCGAGACAACAACAGATTGAAGAGTTGGAAAGCAAAGTGGGAGAGTTAGTTCAAAAGCAACAAACAGAATTAGAGCGCATTTCCAATCTAACACGCGAACAAGCGAAAGCAATTATTCTTGGTAAAGTAGAAAGTGAAGTTTCTCATGAAATCGCTGTTATGGTAAAAGAAAGTGAAGTTCGCGCGAAAGAAGAAGCGGATAAGAAAGCAAAAGAGATTTTATCTCTTGCGATGCAAAGATGTGCAGCTGATCATGTTGCTGAAACAACCGTTTCGGTTGTAAATCTTCCAAATGACGAAATGAAGGGACGTATTATCGGACGTGAAGGTCGTAATATTCGTACGTTAGAAACGTTAACGGGTATTGATTTAATTATCGATGATACACCAGAGGCGGTAATCCTTTCTGGATTCGACCCAATTCGTCGTGAAACAGCTCGTATTGCTCTTGATAAACTAGTACAGGACGGACGTATTCACCCAGCGCGTATTGAAGAGATGGTCGAAAAATCAAGACGTGAAGTGGACGAGTATATTCGCGAAGTCGGAGAGCAAACAACGTTTGAAGTGGGTGTTCACGGATTACACCCAGATTTAATTAAAATTTTAGGTCGTTTAAAATACCGTACAAGTTATGGTCAAAACGTCTTAAAACACTCTATGGAAGTTGCATATTTAACTGGACTTATGGCGGCAGAGCTTGGCGAGGATGAAAAACTAGCAAGACGTGCTGGTCTATTACATGATATCGGGAAAGCGATTGACCATGAAGTAGAGGGTAGCCACGTTGAAATTGGTGTTGAACTCGCAACGAAATATAAAGAGCATCCTGTAGTTATAAACAGTATCGCATCTCACCATGGTGACACAGAACCAACTTCTATCATTGCAGTTTTAGTTGCAGCAGCAGATGCTTTATCAGCTGCAAGACCGGGAGCTCGTAGTGAAACACTTGAAAACTATATTCGTCGTCTTGAAAAGTTAGAAGAGATTTCAGAGTCTTATGAAGGCGTTGAAAAATCATTTGCAATTCAAGCAGGACGTGAAGTTCGTATTTTGGTAAAACCAGATACAATTGATGATTTAGAAGCTCATCGTCTAGCTCGTGATATCCGAAAACGTATTGAAAATGAACTGGATTACCCAGGACATATTAAAGTAACTGTTATTCGTGAAACACGTGCAGTGGAATACGCAAAATAAAGTGGTGAAACACCACTTTATTTTTTTGTGTTGGAATTGGATAAAATAAAGACAGTTAGTTATATAGCATAAAAGTGAAACAAACTTATAATAAACATATTATAAGGAATTTACTTAATGCTATAGCAATAAAAAATGCAGTACATAGAAAGGGTAAGACATATGAGAATATTATTTGTTGGGGATGTAGTAGGATCTCCTGGTAGAGGTATGATTCAACAATACGTACCGGCATTAAAGAAAAAATATACACCTACAGTAACAATCATTAATGGAGAAAACGCAGCAGGTGGCCGTGGAATTACAGAAAAAATATACCGTAACTTTTTAGAGTGCGGAGCACAAGCGGTTACACTTGGAAATCACGCTTGGGATAATCGTGAAGTATTTGAATTCATCGATGATGCAAAATATCTTGCAAGACCAGCTAACTTCCCAGAAGGAACTCCAGGAAAAGGGCTTATTTTTGTGAACTGTAATGGAACAGAAGTTGCAGTTATTAACTTACAAGGACGGACATTCCTTCCTCCAATTGATTGTCCATTCCGTAAAGTGGATGAATTAATTAACATTGCGAAAAAACGTACGAATATTATCTTTGTTGATTTCCATGCGGAAACTACAAGTGAAAAACAAGCGTTAGGTTGGTATGTAGATGGTCGTGCTACAGCGGTAGTAGGTACACATACGCATGTTCCTACAGCAGATAATCGCATTTTACCAAGCGGGACGGCATATATCACAGATGTTGGTATGACAGGACCTTACGATGGAATTTTAGGCATGGACCGAGAAGCAGTATTGAAGAAGTTTTTAACAAACTTACCAGTGCGATTTGAAGTAACAAATGGTAGAACGCAATTAAGTGCAGTGTTAATTGATGTGGATCCTAATACAGGAAAAGCTAAGAAAATTGAGCGTATCTTAATTAATGATGATCAACCATTTTTTGAGTAATCTCTGTTAAAATTTAGATAAGTTATTATTTTTTAATTTTTTAGAAAAATTACAGAAATTTAGCAGGAATACGTGTCATTCCTCGTGAATATAAGTTAAAGTGAAATAATTGCTAATACTTTTTATAGAAACGAGGAGGAAACGCGGAATGGAAATATTAAAAGTTAAAGCAACGTCGGTCCCTAATTCTGTAGCTGGTGCACTTGCAGGTGTTATTCGCGAACGCGGAACAGCAGAAATTCAAGCCATTGGTGCAGGTGCATTGAACCAAGCGGTAAAGGCAGTAGCAATTGCAAGAGGATTTGTAGCGCCTAGTGGTTTGGACCTGATTTGTATCCCAGCGTTTACGGATATCATGATTGATGGGGAAGAACGTACAGCAATAAAATTAATTGTAGAACCTCGTTAAGTTTAAACAACCTGTTTGCAGTATGCAAACAGGTTGTTTTTATAATGGAGGAATGAAAATGAAAATTTTTGATGCTCATTGTGATGTGCTTCTTCAGTTATGGAGTGCACAAGGGAGAAAGGATTTTAAACATGATTCGCAATTACATATTACATTTGAACAGTTAAAGAACAGAAAAGGAAGTATACAATGTTTTGCTATATATGTGCCAGAAACAGTGGCATATGAAAACCGATTTGAAGTAGCATTGCAAATGGTAGATATTTTTTATAATGAAATTTTATCCCTACCAGGTGTGAAGTTTATTCAGACAAAAGATGATATTAACATGTTAAAACAGGACGAGATTGGAGCGATATTAACACTAGAAGGATGCGAAGCAATTGGAAAAGATGCAATGAAATTACGGTTGTTGTATCGCCTAGGAGTACGTTCTTTTGGACTAACATGGAATTATGCCAATCTATTAGCTGATGGTGCGCTAGAGACACGTGGGGCAGGTTTAACGACTTCTGGTAAACATGTTGTACAAGAACTGAATGCGTTACATGTATGGACTGATGTGTCTCATTTGAATGAAAGAAGTTTTTGGGATGTTATAGAAATTGCAAAAAATCCGATTGCTTCCCACTCAAATTGTATGAAACTTTGCCAGCACCCACGTAATTTAAACGATGAACAACTTAAAGCTCTTATAAAGCGAAATGGCATGATCGGTGTCACTTTTGTACCGCAGTTTCTAACAAATGAAAAACAAGCGAATGTAGCAGATATAGTAAGACATATCGAATATATTTGTTCATTAGGTGGAGAGAACAATATAGGGTTTGGTTCGGATTTTGATGGGATAGTAGAAACAGTTGTAAATGTATCAGCGTATCGAGATTATGAAAATGTAATGAACGAGCTTTGTAAACACTATGCTGCATCTACTGTAGAGCGATTTCTATATGATAATTTTGTTGAACATATCGGCTTTTAAGATTTTTGTTTTAAAAATCCAGAAAAATTAGAATTAATTCATTTGATATTATTGCTTTTTTTAAGACCTAATACTAGAATGAAAAACAAAATAGCTTTATACTAAAGATTCAGGGAAATCAGAAGAGGCATAATTTGCGTCCATTGTAGTTTATTTGCATAAAAAATGCTAAACTATTACTGTAAAAAAATACACTACAATGAATGCAGCCAAAAGGGGTGTAGGAGATGATTAGTCAACTTTCATGGAAAGTTGGAGGCCAACAAGGTGAAGGAATTGAAAGTACAGGAGAGATCTTCTGTATTGCATTAAACCGATTAGGATATTACCTATACGGTTACCGCCACTTCTCATCACGTATTAAAGGCGGCCATACAAATAATAAAATTCGTGTAAGTACAACAGAAGTACGCGCGATCTCAGATGATTTAGATATTTTAATTGCTTTTGATCAAGAAACAATTGATTTTAACTTCCACGAACTACGTCCGGGCGGGATTGTAGTTGCAGATGCGAAATTTAATCCGACAATACCTGACAATACAGATGTAAATCTATATGTGATACCGTTTACAGATATTGCTTCAGAATTAGGCACATCATTAATGAAAAACATGGTTGCTGTTGGAGCATCAAGTGCGGTATTAGGATTAGATGAAACAGCTTATTTAGATGTTGTTGAAGAGATCTTTGGTCGTAAAGGAGAGCAAGTTGTTCAAAAGAATATGGACGCGATTAAGCGCGGCTCTCAATATATGAAAGAGTTACTAGGTGAGAAAGTAAACATGATGCAGCTTGAAAAAGCTGATGGTCAGAAGCGCATGTTTATGATTGGGAACGATGCAATTGCATTTGGTGCAGTAGCTGGTGGTGCTCGCTTTATGTCTGCATATCCAATTACACCTGCATCTGAAATTATGGAATACTTAATTAAAAAATTGCCAAAAGTCGGCGGAACAGTAATCCAAACTGAGGATGAAATCGCAGCTTGTACAATGGCAATCGGTGCAAACTATGCTGGTGTTCGTACATTAACTGCCTCTGCTGGTCCAGGCCTATCTTTAATGATGGAAGCGATCGGTTTAGCGGGTATTACAGAAACGCCGTTAGTTATTGTTGATACACAACGCGGTGGTCCAAGTACAGGGTTACCTACGAAACAAGAGCAGTCTGATTTAATGGCGATGATTTACGGTACGCACGGTGAAATTCCAAAAATCGTAATGGCGCCAAGTACAGTAGAAGAAGCTTTCTATGATATTGTAGAAGCGTTTAACTTATCTGAAGAATATCAAGTACCTGTTATTTTCTTAACAGATTTACAGCTTTCTTTAGGGAAACAAACGGTAGAACCACTTAAGTTAGATAAAGTGGAAATTCGTCGTGGTAAACTTGATTTAGAAGCGGAATTACCAGAACGTGAAAATAAAGCATACTTCAAGCGTTATGAAGTAACAGAAGATGGCGTTTCACCGCGTGTTTTACCTGGTATGAAAAATGGTGTTCACCATGTTACAGGTGTAGAACATGATGAAACTGGTAAACCATCTGAATCAGCTATAAACCGTAAAGATCAAATGGACAAACGTTTCCGTAAAATGGAGAACTTGAAGTTTAATACCCCTGTTTATAAAAATGTTAAGCATGAAGAAGCAGACGTATTGCTTGTTGGATTTAACTCAACTCGTGGTGCGATTGAAGAAGCAATGGAGCGCTTAGAACAAGAGGGTATGAAAGTAAACCATGCTCATGTGCGTTTAATTCACCCGTTCCCAACAGCTGAAATCGATCCACTTGTAAAAAATGCGAAGCGTGTTGTAGTGGTAGAAAACAATGCAACAGGTCAACTTGCTAACATTATGAAAATGAATCTTGGTAACGGTGAGAAAATTTCTAGTCTTTTAAAATATGATGGGAACCCATTCTTGCCGAAAGAGATTTACAACGAATGCAAAAAAGGGGTTGTATTAAATGGCAACATTTAAGGACTTTCGTAACAGTGTAAAACCAAACTGGTGCCCAGGTTGCGGAGACTTCTCGGTGCAAGCTGCAATTCAACGTGCGGCAGCTAACGTTGGCCTAAATCCAGATGAACTTGCTGTTATTTCTGGTATCGGATGTTCAGGTCGTATTTCAGGATATATTAATTCATATGGTGTGCATAGTATTCATGGTCGTGCCCTTCCAATTGCGCAAGGTGTAAAAATGGCAAACCGTGATTTAACAGTTATCGCATCAGGTGGTGACGGTGATGGATTTGCGATTGGTATGGGACATACGATCCATTCTATTCGTCGTAACATTGACATTACGTACATCGTAATGGATAACCAAATTTACGGATTAACAAAAGGGCAAACTTCACCACGTAGTGAAGCTGGATTCAAAACGAAAAGTACACCACAAGGTTCAATTGAACCGTCACTAAATGTTATGGAAATGGCCTTAACAGCTGGTGCGACATTTGTGGCGCAAAGCTTTTCAAGTGATTTAAAAGAATTAACACAAATTATTGAAGCTGGTATTAATCATAAAGGATTTTCATTAATTAACGTGTTCAGCCCATGTGTTACTTACAATAAAGTAAATACTTACGATTGGTTTAAAGAGAATTTAACAAAACTAAGTACAGTAGAGGGATATGATCCGTCTAATCGCATGATGGCTATGCAAACATTAATGGAAAATAACGGATTAGTAACAGGTTTAATTTATCAAAATACAGCGCAACCTTCATACCAAGAACTAGTAAAAGGCTATAGTGAGAAGCCTTTAGTGCAATCTGATTTAAATATGGATCAGAAAATGTTTGATGAGCTTGTTGCTGAATTTATGTAATGTAAGAAGAGGAGGTTGCCATTTGGCAACCTTTTTTAATGAGTAAAAATATAAGGTAGTTTTATTTACTTAGAAAATTCAGAATGGTAAAATAATATATAAATCGTTGTATGAAAATTGCATGTTCATTAACTAGGAAATGTAATAATAGGATAAGCCTTCTTCTTTGTAAAAATTGGCGAAACACTTCATACTATGGTAATGTGTATAGGGATAAAGCAATATGCTTTTGGGTAGGACAAAAGAAATACAAAAAGGGAATGTCTATTTGTGTGGGGAAGACTTCATTCTTATAGATGATTAGATTGATTACTCAAGTTTCAAAGGACAAGTATCTCTCAAGCTATCTAACCATTTTTGAGGTGGGTCTAAGCGCATTAAAATGGACTATAGAGTGTGTATAGTTAAGGGTGAAAGGAGATTACCGATGAACGAGCAACAACGATTAGCAAGTCAACAAGTGAATTCCTCTACGAAAAAAGAAGAGAAAGATTATAGCAAATACTTTGAAAGTGTATACCAACCACCTTCCTTAAAAGACGCGAAAAAGCGAGGGAAAGAAGAAGTTAAAATTGAACGGGATTTTGGCTTACCTGAAGAGTTTCGCAATTTTGGTGCAGGAAGAAAGTTTTATATTCGTACATATGGTTGTCAAATGAATGAGCATGATACAGAAGTAATGGCGGGTATTTTCACTGCACTGGGATATGAACCAACCTTTTCAACTGAAGATGCAGATGTAGTATTATTAAATACTTGTGCCATTCGTGAAAATGCTGAAAATAAAGTGTTCGGCGAACTAGGTCATTTAAAGTCACTAAAACGAAGAAATCCGGACCTTTTAATTGGTGTATGTGGTTGTATGTCTCAAGAGGAATCTGTTGTAAATAAAATTATGCAAAAAAATCAGCATGTAGATATGGTGTTTGGAACGCATAATATTCATAGATTACCGTACATTCTAAAAGATGCAATGTTCTCGAAGGAGACGGTAGTTGAAGTTTGGTCCAAAGAAGGAGACGTAATTGAAAACCTTCCGAAAGTACGCCGTGGTGATATTAAAGCTTGGGTAAATATTATGTATGGCTGTGATAAGTTCTGTACATATTGTATCGTACCGTATACACGCGGAAAAGAGCGAAGCAGACGTCCAGAAGACATTATCCAAGAGATTCGTCATTTAGCTGCGAATGGTTATAAAGAAATTACGTTACTTGGACAGAACGTAAATGCATATGGTAAAGACTTTGAAGATATAGAATACGGTCTTGGTGATTTAATGGACGAACTCCGTAAAGTTGATATTGCCCGTATTCGTTTTACAACGAGCCATCCACGCGATTTCGATGATCACTTAATTGAAGTGCTTGGAAAAGGCGGAAACTTAGTAGAACATATTCACTTACCAGTTCAATCTGGAAGCACAGAAATGTTAAAAATTATGGCTCGTAAATATTCACGTGAGCATTATTTGGAGCTTGTAAGAAAAATTAAAGAAGCAATTCCAAACGCGGTATTAACAACTGATATTATCGTCGGTTTCCCGAATGAAACAGATGAGCAATTTGAAGAAACGATGTCGTTATATCGTGAAGTAGGATTTGATACGGCCTTTACCTTTATTTATTCTCCGCGCGAAGGTACACCAGCTGCAAAAATGAAAGATAATGTACCGATGGAAGTAAAGAAAGAACGTCTTCAACGCTTAAATGCATTAGTAAATAAATTGGCAATTGAAAAGAATGATCGTTATAAAGGTCAAATTGTAGAAGTGTTAGTTGACGGGGAAAGTAAAAATAATCCAGAAGTACTTGCAGGTTATACTCGTACGAATAAACTTGTAAACTTCGTTGCTCCAAAGTCTTTAATTGGTCAGCTTGTGAAAGTAAAAGTAACGGATGCAAAAACTTGGTCTCTTAACGGAGAATTAGTTGAAGAGCCGATTGAGGTGGAATAATAGATGAAAGCATATTCGAAAGATGAAATTGTTGAGCAAGCAAAAGAATTAGCAAAAATGATTTCTGAAACAGAAGAAGTTGATTTCTTTAAGAAAGCAGAGGCGCAAATTCATAAAAATGAAAATGTAAAGCGCGCAATTGATGAAATTAAAGCACTGCAAAAACAAGCAGTAAACTTGCAACATTACGGGAAATGGGAAGCTTTGAAAAAAGTAGAAGCTGAAATTGATGCCCTGCAAGATAAGTTAGATAGTATCCCAGTTGTACAAGAATTTAAATCTTCACAAACATATGTAAATGACTTATTACAGCTAGTTGCAAGTACGATTTCTAACAACGTAACAGATGAAATATTAATTTCAACGAATGGCGATGTATTGAAGGGTGAAACGGGCGCAGCGGTAGAAAGTAAAAAAGGAAATTGTGGTTGTTAAAGAGATGTCGAAATGACATCTCTTTTTTTAGTGGATTAAACGTAAGTTCTTCTCAAAAAAAGAATGACACATTCCGCTATTGTCACGCATATGATTAAGTGAATAGTGATTGAGGAGGGTTACGAATGTCCGAATTTAGAGAGATTATTACAAAAGCAGTGGTTGGAAAAGGACGTAAGTATACAAAGTCAACGCATACATGTGAATCGAATAATGAGCCAACAAGTATTTTAGGGTGCTGGGTAATTAACCACTCGTACGAAGCAAGAAAGAATGGAAAACATGTGGAAATTGAAGGTTTCTATGATGTGAACACTTGGTATTCATTCGATGGCAATACAAAGACAGAAGTTGTAACAGAACGTGTAAACTACACAGATGAAGTAAGTATTGGATATCGTGATAAAAACTTTTCTGGTGATGATTTAGAAATTATTGCTCGTGTTATTCAGCCACCAAATTGTTTAGAAGCTCTTGTATCACCAAATGGTAATAAAATTGTTGTAACGGTAGAACGTGAATTTGTAACAGAAGTAGTTGGCGAAACGAAAATTTGTGTAAGTGTAAACCCTGAAGGTTGTGTAGAATCAGACGAAGATTTCCAAATCGATGATGATGAGTTTGAAGAGTTAGATCCGAACTTTATCGTTGACGCAGAAGAAGAGTAATAGAAAGCTAGGGAGAAGTTCTTCCTAGCTTTTTACTTTACATAAGTGGTGCTTGAATGAACATGATTCCTAATGAAATGTGCTATAATGAAGAAAGACTCCTGAAATAGGAGATATGGATGTCCGTGAAATGTGACATATATGAATATAGATTATTATGTAAGAATTATGGAGGAGAAGTATGACGCAATATACGCCTATGATACAGCAATATTTAAAAGTTAAGGCAGACTATCAAGATGCCTTTTTATTTTTCCGCTTAGGTGATTTTTATGAAATGTTCTTTGAGGATGCTGTTAAAGCAGCCCACGAACTTGAAATTACATTAACGAGCCGAGACGGTGGTAGTAGTGAACGTATACCGATGTGCGGTGTACCGTATCATGCGGCTAAAAACTATATTGAACAACTTGTTGAAAAAGGATATAAAGTAGCGGTTTGTGAGCAAGTAGAAGATCCAAAAACAGCTAAAGGTGTAGTGCGCCGTGAAGTCGTACAATTAATTACGCCAGGAACGATGATGGAAGGGCGTACGATTGATGAGAAAGAAAATAACTTCTTAGCCGCATTAACACATTTTGAAGATGGATCATATGCGTTAGCTTGTAACGATTTAACGACTGGACAAAATACAGTAACGTTATTGACCGGTTCAGTAGAAGATATTTTATTAGAAGTGTATGCAACTGGTTCGAAAGAAATTGTTGTAGATTCTTCCTTTTCTAAAGATGAACTAAACAAGTTAACTGAAACGTTAAAAATGACGATTTCATATGAAGATGCAACGGCAATTCCTGAAGGATTAGAACACCTTGTGAAAAATGTTTCACAAGCAAAGTTAATTAAAGCAGTTGGCCGCTTATTTAACTATGTGATAAGAACGCAAAAACGTTCATTAGATCATTTACAACCAGTGGAAATTTATTATACGAATCAATTTATGAAAATTGATGTGCATTCAAAGCGAAATTTAGAGCTGACAGAAACACTTCGAACGAAGGAAAAAACAGGATCATTATTATGGCTATTAGATAAGACGAAAACGGCTATGGGTGGTCGTATGTTAAAACAGTGGATGGAGCGTCCACTGATCCAAAAAGAAAAAGTAGAAGAGCGTTTAGAAATGGTTGAAACGTTTGTAAATGATTACTTCTTGCGTGAAGATTTAAAAGAAAAATTAAAAGAAGTATATGATTTAGAACGTTTAGCAGGGAAAGTTGCATTCGGTAATGTAAATGCAAGGGACTTATTACAGTTAAGACGATCTTTACTGCAAGTACCAGCCATTTTAGAAGCGATTAGTTTGTTAGATAACGCGTATGCAGCGAGATTAATTCAAGGTGCAGATCCATGTGAGAGCTTAACAGAATTACTAGGAAGAAGTATTCAAGAAAATCCACCGCTTTCTATTAAAGATGGAGATATTATTAAAGATGGTTATAATGACAAGCTGGATCAATATCGTTACGTGAGTAAAAACGGAAAAACGTGGATTGCTGAGCTTGAAAAACGAGAGCGTGATATTACAGGAATTAAATCGTTGAAAATCGGATACAACCGTATTTTCGGTTACTACATTGAAGTAACGAAAGCGAACCTTGGAGCATTACCAGAAGGCCGTTATGAGCGTAAACAAACGCTTGCTAATGCGGAACGTTTCATTACAGATGAACTAAAAGAAAAAGAAACATTAATCTTAGAAGCAGAAGAAAAAATTGTACAACTAGAATACGATTTATTTACAGCGCTTCGTGAAGAAGTAAAAGTATTTATTCCGAAATTACAGCATTTAGCGAAAGTGATTAGTGAATTAGACGTACTGCAAAGTTTTGCGACAGTGAGTGAAGAGGAACAGTTTGTAAAACCTGTACTAACAACGAAGCGTGAAATTTTCATTAAAGATGGTCGTCATCCTGTCGTTGAAAAAGTATTGAACGGGAAATTGTATGTACCGAATGATTGTATTATGCCAGAGAATATGGATGTATTTTTAATTACAGGACCGAACATGTCTGGTAAAAGTACGTATATGAGACAATTAGCACTTGTAACGGTTATGTCGCAAATCGGTTGTTTCGTACCAGCAACAGAAGCAGTATTACCTGTATTTGACCAAATCTTTACGAGAATTGGCGCAGCGGATGATTTAATTTCAGGTCAAAGTACATTTATGGTCGAAATGTTAGAAGCGAAAAATGCAATTGCAAACGCATCAGAAAGAAGTTTAATTTTATTTGATGAAATTGGACGCGGTACATCTACGTATGATGGTATGGCACTTGCACAAGCAATCATTGAACATATTCATGACCAAATTGGTGCGAAAACGTTATTCTCTACGCATTATCATGAATTGACGGTGCTAGAAGAAAGTTTAGATCAACTAAAAAATGTACACGTTTCAGCTATTGAAGAGAACGGAAAAGTAGTATTCCTTCACAAAATTCAAGATGGAGCAGCTGATAAAAGTTACGGAATTCACGTTGCGCAACTTGCGGAGCTTCCAGATAGCTTAATTGCTCGTGCGAAAGAAGTGTTAGCACAATTAGAAGGACAAGAAGAAATTATTATTCCAAAGCGTGTAGAAGTGAAAGCGCAAGAGCAAGAAGTAATTTCAGAACCTGTAGTTGTAAAAGAAGATCCAGTAGAAATAGAAGAAACGAAGGTAGAGAATGAAGAAGAATCGCAACTATCTTTCTTTGGAGGAGAACAGTCTTCGAAGAAACAAGAAAAGCCTCTGCTAGATCAAAAAGAAACAGCAGTATTGGCGCAAATTAAAAAAATCGATTTACTTGATATGACACCTTTAGAAGCGATGAACGAATTATATCGCTTACAGAAAAAGTTAAAGAAAGGATGAGTAAGTAGATGGGGAAAATTCGCAAACTCGATGACCAACTCTCTAACTTAATTGCGGCAGGGGAAGTAGTAGAGCGCCCTGCCTCAGTCGTAAAAGAACTTGTGGAAAATTCTATCGATGCGAATAGTACATCTATTGAAATCCACTTAGAAGAAGCTGGTTTATCGAAAATTCGCATCATTGATAATGGAGATGGCATTGCAGAAGAAGATTGTATCGTCGCTTTTGAACGACATGCGACGAGCAAAATTAAAGATGAAAACGATCTGTTTCGCATAAGAACACTCGGTTTCCGCGGTGAGGCATTGCCGAGTATTGCCTCAGTTAGTGAATTAGAATTAATCACTAGCACAGGTGATGCACCTGGTACGCACCTTATTATTAAAGGTGGAGACATTATAAAGCAGGAGAAAACAGCGAGCCGAAAAGGAACCGATATTACAGTACAAAACTTATTCTTTAATACACCAGCGCGTCTTAAATATATGAAAACCATTCATACAGAGCTTGGTAATATTACAGATATCGTGTATCGTATTGCAATGTCACATCCAGAAGTATCATTAAAGCTATTTCATAATGAAAAGAAATTGCTTCATACATCAGGAAATGGTGATGTAAGACAAGTACTTGCATCGATTTATAGCATTCAAGTTGCGAAGAAGCTCATTCCAATTGAAGCTGAATCTTTAGATTTTACCATTAAAGGTTATGTAACATTACCAGAAGTAACGAGAGCATCTCGAAATTATATGTCAACAATTGTAAATGGTCGTTACGTTCGAAATTTCGTATTAATGAAAGCCATTCAGCAAGGATACCATACATTACTGCCAGTCGGACGATATCCAATCGGCTTCTTATCGATTGAAATGGATCCAATGCTAGTTGACGTTAACGTACATCCAGCGAAATTGGAAGTTCGTTTTAGTAAAGAACAAGAATTACTAAAGCTAATCGAAGAAACATTGCAAGCAGCATTCAAAAAAATACAGCTCATTCCAGATGCAGGTGTAACAACGAAGAAAAAAGAAAAAGATGAAAGTGTGCAAGAACAGTTCCAGTTTGAGCATGCGAAGCCGAAAGAACCATCTATGCCAGAGATCGTTTTACCGACGGGCATGGATGAAAAACAAGAAGAACCACTGGCTGTGAAACAGCCAGCACAAGTGTGGCAACCGCCAAAGCAAGAATGGCAACCACCACAATCACTCGTAAGAGAAGAACAAAGTTGGCAACCATCTACAAAACCGATAATGGAAGAACCGATTCGAGAAGAGAAATCGTGGGATAGTAACGAAGAGGATTTTGAATTAGAAGAATTGGAAGAAGAAGTTCAGGAAATAAAAGAGATTGAAATGAATGGTAATGATTTACCACCACTTTATCCAATTGGACAAATGCACGGAACATATATTTTCGCCCAAAATGATAAAGGCTTATATATGATTGACCAGCATGCCGCGCAGGAACGTATTAATTATGAATACTTCCGTGATAAAGTAGGACGAGTAGCGCAAGAAGTACAAGAACTACTCGTACCATACCGTATTGACTTATCTCTTACTGAATTTTTACGTGTCGAAGAGCAGCTAGAAGAACTAAAGAAAGTCGGTTTATTCTTGGAGCAATTCGGCCATCAATCCTTTATTGTCCGCTCACATCCAACGTGGTTCCCAAAAGGACAAGAAACAGAAATTATCGATGAAATGATGGAGCAAGTCGTTAAACTAAAAAAAGTTGATATTAAAAAGTTACGTGAAGAAGCAGCCATCATGATGAGCTGTAAAGCATCCATTAAAGCAAATCAATATTTAACGAACGATCAAATATTTGCTTTACTGGAAGAACTTCGTACAACAACAAACCCATACACATGCCCGCACGGAAGACCAATTCTTGTGCATCATTCTACTTATGAGTTGGAGAAGATGTTTAAGAGGGTTATGTAGGGATAATGTTCATAGTGAAAAAATGATTTCTGGTTATTTTAGTAAAATATAGAGAGAAATCAAAAGGAGCGATAGTAACAATTCGCTCCTTTTTAATATAATTCTTTTACAACTATATGTTAAAAATTCATTTATAAACTAGAGATAACCTCAACCTATTTGTAATTTATATGTACGTTCTTAATTTGTTTGTAAGGAAAGAGGTTTTTAATTTACAGACTTATCGGAATTATGTAAAGTGTAGATAAAACCATAAAATGGGGTGTTCTTTATGTGTACTAGTTTGACATTAGAGACAAAAAACGGTCAGCATCTTTTTGCAAGAACGATGGACTTCACATTAGATATGAATCAAGAAGTAATAATCATTCCTCGACATTACCAGTGGAATAATATAACTGGTGAAATCATTAATACGAAACATGCTACGGTCGGAATGGGAATTAATCATCAAGGAAGGATCATTATGGCGGACGGAGTAAATGAAGCAGGTATGACATGTGCAACACTCTATTTTCCAGGATTCGCTACTTATAGTCAAAGCATAGATGACAATAAAACGAATTTAGCTCCATTTGATTTTGTAGCTTGGAGTCTTACACAATTCAATTCTGTCAAAGAGTTAAAGAAATCTGTAGATAGCATTACCTTTTTGGATATACCATTACCGGATTTAGGACTTACGCCACCGCTACATTGGATCTTAGCGGATAAATGGGGAGATTGCATTGTACTGGAGCCGACAAATGAAGGATTAAAGATGTATGATAACCCACTAGGAGTGATGACGAATAGTCCGGAGTTTAATTGGCATTTGCAAAATTTAAGACAATATATTGGCCTTAAATCGCAGCCATTCGCGCCAACAGAGTGGAGTAATTTACCATTAAGTGCTTTTGGTCAAGGCTCGGGCTCAATGGGACTTCCAGGGGATTTCACCCCGCCATCGAGGTTTGTGCGGGCAGCATATGGCAAACAAAACATTCAAGGTATAGATAGTGAAGAAGAGGGAGTATCCGCCCTTTTTCATATCTTATCAAATTGCGAAGTTCCTAAAGGCGGAGTAATAACAGAAGAAGGTACATTAGATAATACCATATATACAAGCGTAATGTGTATGGAATCCGGAACGTATTATTATCATACTTACGATTGTAGACAAATTATAGCTATTCATTTATTTCATGAAAATTTAGATACAGATGAGATTAAAGCCTATCCGTTCCAACGGAAACAAAAAATATTTTATGAAAACTAAGTTGCTTTGAAGCAACATTTGGTAAATTTTTAAATATATATAATAGGGCAATAATGACCTATATCATTCTTGGGTGCTTCTTTAACTTTGTGATTCATCATAAATCTAGTCCTTTCTCCAATGACTCCAACGAGAAAAATTTTACTGTTAGGAGCATTGATGGTGGACTTTATTGCCTAATGTATTCGAATAGTATTATCCTGAATATCTCTGAAAACGCTAAGAAACTTATTTTTTAATTAAACTAACTTTTATTTCTTCTAGAAGTGCCAATCAATTGCTACTAGGTAAAATAAAAATGGGCGTACTTTATTTATAAATAGTTAAAGAACCAAAAAGGTATGGAAACTACCCATACCTTTTTGGTTCTTCTATTATCTATGTATAAAAAAGCGCTGTATATCAGCACTTTTTAAAAGTACATGAGTTGTATAAGAAAGATTTATATATTACCTATAACTATGCAAGGTCTAATATAGATTCTTATTTGATTAATTGTTATAAGAGCCTATACGCTTATTTATTTTTATTATTATTAATTTTTTCCGTATATAGCACCTGCTCTTTATAATGCTTCTTAATTGGGAAAGTATGTGTACCAGAGCCGTTTTTGAAATTTTTATTGATAGGATTTTTTAGCGGAATTGTTGTAGTTTCAGTAAATTCATATGGGTAGTTTATTTTAGATTTATCTTCAAACATGAGAATGCCTCCTTTTAGGATTTCCTGAATTCTTTACTATAACATGATATGCATATAGATTTTTTTTGGACTAGTTATTTATAGAGGTTAATGGAATTTAATTACGAAACTACTGAAATATTTCAAAGGAAAATAATTTGTGAAATATATGATATTGATTTTTGTTATTTGTTTTGGGAGGTGTTTTTGCATATATATTCGTTATAAATTGTTTTTATAATATGATTCATATAGGTTTTTCCTGATAATATAATGCGGAATATTATAGTGTTATTATGTTATTAGGAACATTTAATGCTGTTTCATAACTGAAAGGGAATTGAAAAAAAACTGAAACTTTTCTCATAAAAATTCAATCTAACTTGAAAAATGAAAGGAAAATGAAATTTTCCAAAAGATATTCTTTGTTAAGATAAAAAGCATACATAAATAAAGTGTTGACATATCTTAAAAATGTATTTTCAAGATATAGTGGGGGAAAAGATGAGAATAGAAAAACAATTAATAAAAAAGATGTATTATGAAACATTTCTAATGGAGAATGTAACAAAATCACCTCTTGACGTACTTGGAGAAGCTTATGTAAACGAAGAAAAAAATGAGATTTCTGATGGATCTTATATTCGCTTTGCGCAAGGTGAATTTTATTATCGTCATCAAGATTTTGAAGCAGCTATTTTTAAATGGGAGAAGGTTAGTAATGAATTAGCACCATGGGCACAAAAAAATATTGCGGATGCTTATTTCGAACTGAATCAATTAGCAGTTGCTGAAAATGTTTATACTTCCATCACTACTGATAATAAAATATTAATGACCGAAATTAGACTACAATTACTTTCTCTTTACATAGAGCAAAATAATTTTGAAGCAGCTTTCGCTGTTATTAAAGAAGCGGTTTCTTTAAATCCGGATTATCCGAATGTCACAAAAATTGCCCGTTCCTTTTATGAGGAACAACAAGATTTTGATAGTGCAGTAGAGCTTGCTGTGAATGAGTTAATTCGAATAGAATCTTATCCTTGGTTTGAGGTGTTAAAAGGATATATCGATAAAGGATTTACTAAACATATTTCACCAGATTATTTTTATGATGCATTAGTTACATTAAATAATGTAGATCAAGTACAATTTACGCAAATGGTTTCATCACTTTGGAACAGTTATAAAAATGAACAAAATTACTTATTGTGGCTTAACACAATAAATGAATTTTTCTTACATATTGAAATAGAGTCGTCCGATATATGGGACAAAATTTCTTCTCTTTACGAAGAAACATACTTTGCATTAATTCAAGGGCAATATATGCTTAAACAATTACACGATATCATTCCAAGTCTTTTAACAAATTGGTTAAAAGTAGTCAATCCGTCTTATGCTGTATTTCCATCAGCAGCTGTATTGGCATGGGATGAGATTTTTCCATCTAAAATAGATTCAGGCGATATACAACATGCGGAAAAGCTACTGTTATATTCTATGAATCATGTGAATGGTTTAGAGTACAGTCTACATCTTTTTGAATCTATTACACAGTGGGCACAAAAGAACAATATAGAAATAGGTCAACGATTTAGATGGTTAGTTGACGAACTTGCAGATTTAAGAACAAATCGTATTTTAGTAACAGGAACTTCAGGGAACGGAAAAACTACATTTATCAACTCTATATTAGGAGAAAATATATTAGAAAAATCAATTTCAAATGTAGTAGTTTTAAAAAATGATGCTCATACAGAAATTAACGCCATAACAGATGCTGCAATTACAACAACGGAAGATATCTCTGATTATCATAATATGATGTCTCAACACCATCAAACGTATAGAGATAGAGCATGTGTTGAATTTAAATTACCATGCAAATTTTTAAGTGAAAATAAACTTACATTTGTAGTTACACCTGGCTTTAATAGGAATAACGACACTAGGGATGAGGTATTTGAATATCTAAATTCCGTGGATGAATTATTGTTTGTATTGAATGCGGATTCACCTTTTACTGATAAAGAGCGTGATATTCTATTAAGCATTCAAGAACATACACCAAATTTACAAGTGCATTTCTTATTAAATAAAATCGATAACATTTATAGTGAAGCAGAAGTGAAAAGAGTATTACATGATACGGCAGCGAGAATAAACACATATTTCCCGCATGCGAGGATTTTCCCTTATTCTTCGTTATATACGAGTAATCAACAATTGAATGAGTTAACTGAGTTTATTCATTTTAACTTTAATTATAAAAATATTGATGCAGAACGTACTGAAAAGCTATTGTTCTTCATCCGAAAAACAATTACATATCTTTTAGCTAAACGCGTTGAGAAAGAAAACAATCTAGTGGATGCGATTAAGTGGAATGAAGATATGCTAGTGAAACTAAACGGTAGCATGAATAACCTTACTGCATTTGAGAGGGAAAAAATTCATTTCATTACAGAGTCATATCGTACAATGAAAACGGAAATTACGAATGATCTTACTGAAAATATACCGAAGGTATTACAGAGTTGTTCTGATTTAATAAGTGAAGAAAGCGATTTCGGTCACATGGATACGCAACTAAATAAAGCAATGAATGAAAGAGTGCATAAATATTTAGAACAAACGGTATTACCTCATCTTGCTCTTTCTATGCAAAATTGGATTGCAACTTCTCATAATGAGCTCCTTCAAAGTCAATCGTACTTAGAAGAACTTAGTGAAGGACTTAATTCTTTATTTGGAGAAAATCGAATACAGTTAGAATGTGACTTTAAAGTGCTGGATGACTGGCGCAGAGATACTGACAGAATGACGACTAGAATACAAATGGATGAAGTAAATATTTTACGTCGATTTACGCCAGCACAATTTTTACTGAAAAGTGCCGGTAAATTATTTGGAGTTCTTCCTAAAAATAAAACTATGTTATATAACAAATACAAACAGTATGTAGAAAATGAAGATTATACTGAGGTAACGGATTCTATTATGAAGAAATTTTTCTTGCAATTTGAGCTATTCGAAAACACACAAGAGCGAGATATTCATATCTTCTTTAGGAATCCATTTAACTCCTTGAAACAAGCTGTAGAAAATATGCAATTAGAAATACAAGAAAAACAAGAGATGTTACATAAAATGAAATCAAATCCTGAAGTTTATCATGATTCTATCATGCTCTTTGAATTGAGATTACGTCAATGTGAAGTAATTTTACATATAGGTGATGATCATACTTATACAGATGTAATTTTAGAAACAAGTGCAGAATAAAAGTAAAATATTTAAGATTTTTTATGTGAAATTGCATCACATGTTATAAGAGAGTAAAAGGGAGCAACTGTAATGAGTTGCTCCCTTTGCATATTCACATTATTTTTCAGTTTCTTTAATTTTAGTTTGTACTTCGCCAGTTTTAATTTTATTACTTTCTGAGAAACGTAGTAAATCTCCTTCAATAATTTTGTCAGACATTCGTAATTCATTTTGTGCACGGTTAATGAGTGCTTGAGCTTCTTTTTTTGGTAAATCTACAATTTCACCTGTTATGCGGTCATAGAAAGTGTTGTTTTTGTATGCATATTTGTCTGTAATGAAGCTACCATCACGTAAAACAACAAAACCGGTATATTCATCTGAAAACATATCATGACCAAAACGAATATCGTTCATAGTATCAATCCCTAATAAATTGAGAATAGTAGGTTTCATATCGATTTGTCCCGTAGGCTTTGAAATCGTTTGACCTTCTGTTTGTCCAGGGACATGAATATATAAAGGTGTACGTTGTAAATTTAAAGTATCAAATTCTGTTATTTGATCTTTTTCTAAAAACTGTGCCATTGCACGATTATGTTTTTCAGAAATGCCATAATGATCACCGTATAATACAATAATAGAATCATCATACATTCCCTCGGCTTTTAAACGCTCAATAAATTTTTTAATTGATTCGTCTAAGTAACGTGCTGTTACGATATAACGATCAAATACGCCATTACCAGAGTTATATGGTTCAATGAATTTTGTATCTTCATCATACGTAAATGGATAATGGTTCGTTAAAGTAAGGAAACGAGCATAAAATGGTTGATCAACAGTTTTTAATATATCTACTGATTGATCAAAGTATTCGATATCTTTTAATCCCCAATTTAAATTTGTTTCGGGCGTAATTTTGTAATCAAGTTCATTATAGTAACGGTCATAACCGAGAGCAGAGTACATGATATTACGATTCCAAAATGTTGCGTTATTGGCATGGAATACAGAAGTGAAATAACCTTGCTGACGTAAAATTTCTGGAGTCGCAGTATAATCATTGTTACCGTGTGTGAAGAATACAGCTCCTCGATTTAATGGATATAACGACGTATCAATTAGAAATTCAGAATCGGATGTTTTTCCTTGCCCAGTTTGGTGGAAAAAGTTATCAAAGTAATAGCTTTCATTTATGAATTCATTCAAAAATGGTGTAACTTCTTGTCCGTTAACTGTTGCGCCTATTAAAAAGGTTTGTAAGGATTCAAGAGTAACAACAATTACGTTTTTTCCTTTCGCTATACCAAACATGTTAGGATTCGGCTCACTTTCGTTTGCCTTCACGTAGTTTTCTGTTTCTTGTAATTTACTACTATCAGCAAGTGCCTTTTGTGATCCTGCTTTTACTTGTAGTGTTAAATCATATACTTGATGCGTGTATAGTCCTAAATTTTTAACAAGCATGACTCGGTCGAATGATCTCGTTAGTAATTCAGGTCGCTCTTTTTCTGCAAGATGTAGATTTGCAAAAAATACACCAATCGTTAAGAGAAAATATAACAAGCGTGCCGAATGAGTTACGCGCCCCGTTTGGAAGACTAGTGCCTTCTTCTTTAATAAAATAAAGAAGAAAATAATGTCTGCGAATGCGAGTATAATTTTGTAGTTCAATATTTCTATAATACTACCGCCTAATTGGCCAAAGTTTGATGTTTGTCCAAGTACTGGTAACGTAACGAAATCACTATAAAAATCATAGAACATTACATTCCCAACAAGTACAATTGTTAATAAGAAATTAATACATAGCGCGATATAATTTCGCTTTTCACCGGTTGCAAATAATGCGAATCCGACAAAAGCTAATGAAGCAGCGAGAGGGCTAATAAACAAAATAAGCTCTTGTGTAGAAGATTCAATTTTTAAATCAAAACTGAATCTTGTAATAAGATATGTTTTTAACCATACTGCTAAAGCAATTATTAAAACAAAGCTTATATTTTGCATTTGTAAATTGATTTTATTTTTCATTTTTACTCCTTCTTTATATAATTTATTTAACTTGTATTATATTTTTATAACTATTAGAGTGTAATGAATCAATTAGCTAATGGTTTCTAAAGGTAAAAATATAAAGTATTCACATACGTACAATGGGGAATTTTCAAGCGTAAATCTATTTTTTAGAACAGAGCAGAAAAAGTCATAGTTGTAGTAAAAAATACTTATAGACATCCTAACATATTAAACACTATGGTGATGTTACAAAATATCGAACAAATGAAGGTGGAACTGAATAGAGGCTTGTAAAACTATTGACATTCAATTTGTTAGAATTGAATGTCAATAGTTATATATACACGTTTATATTACATATGTATCTCATGAAATCTCGATTCCTTGTGGGATAATCGTTAGCGGAGGGAGGATAGTGATTTATGCTATTACTACATAAATAAAGCGTTGTGAAACTTAAAATATTTGATTGGTATCTTAATTATGCAATTAGATGTCAGATAAATATTTTCCAACATACAATCCACTTGCAGCAGCTTGAGATAATGAATGAGTGACGCCTGAACAATCCCCAACTAAAAATAGTCCATGTATACTTGTTTCAAAATGATTATTGAGTTTTATCGTAGGAGCATAAAACTTTCCGTCAATTCCATATAATAAAGTATCTTTATCGATCGGTTCTTGGATAAATTGTTCTAAGCGTAATAAAAATTCTTTAAGTCCTTCAATATATAATGGAGGAATTTCTGTATGCAAATCTCCATAATCTCCTTGTAGTGTAGGTTGTATACGGTTATGTTTCATATCGTTCGCTATTGTAGGTTCTTTTTTTAATAAGTCCTCTAAGCGCTGTATAACAATCCGATCTTGTCCTTGGTTAATGCCTTTAATAATTGAGCTTGCATACAGATTTGCTTCTTTGAGAGTTGGAAAATAAAGCGGGATAAATAAAGTGAAGTTTAAGTTAGGTGTACCAGTTCCTTTCTCCCGAAAATTTTGACCGTCAGGCATAACTAGACCTTCTTCGTACTTTCTAATAATGCGTCCTTTTGGATTCATACAGTACGTAGTTGCTGTGAAACCTTTATGCTCATACGAAAGTTTTGTCTCAAATGTATCTTTTAATATAGAACGTAATTGGTGTTCTTTCATCTCTACCCTGATACCTAAATCTACACGAGTTTGTTCCTGAAAAATATGTAGAGAAGTGCACATCTCCTTTAACCAATCCGCTCCGGAACGCCCAGTTGCAAATACTAGTTGCCTAGATTGAAATGTTCCTTCATTTGTATCTATAGTAAAATGATCTTTCTGTTTCATAATATGTTGTACATCTATATGAAATTGTATATTTATTTTCGTAAGTAAAAATTCATAGAGTTGCTGAAAAATATCACTTGAAAGGGTAGTACCAAGATGCCGTACTTCTGTTGTTAGCATTTGTAAACCACACGATTCAGCTCTCTTATTGAGATTTGGATTTTCTGTAGAATATTTTGAAACTGAATTTCCTCCGAACTGACATAGAATTTCATCTACTTCAGCCATAAGTTGTATAAAACCCTCTTTCCCAACTTTTTGCTCAAGTTCTCCACCAAATCCGTTTGTATAATTAAATTTCCCTTCAGATTTTCCTAAACCAGCAAATCCGAAATATTTATCACATGTAGTACAGTTACACGCTTTTCCTTCGTCTAAAGGACAATGGCGATTTTCTAGCGCTTTACCTTTATCAAGAATTAAAACCTTTTTGTTACTTTTAGCTAGTGAATAAGCCATAAAAATGCTACTTACTCCAGCGCCGATAATTGTAACATCATACATATTCTTTCACCTGCTAACGAATAGTTTGTTTTTTATTTTTCTAGTGTATAACAATTTTATGAAGTTAAGAAATAGCTTTTCTTAATAAAGAGGGAGTTTTTGAACTTGATGCATTTTCATTTCTTCGACTGGTGGAGTAAATACAAATGTTTGCATTTGAAAGAAGAGATAGTTTTAAAAGATTACTATGTCATATGATTAATAAAATCTTACATATAAAAAAAACAGACCTTTTAAGTGAATAGGTCTGTTAATGAATTTAAATCTTATTTAGCGAAGACGTGGTTACCGATTACTGCTACTGTTTGACGTGTCGTAATCCATTTGTCTGTTGATGTTTTCGGATTATAGAAATAAAGCCAATCAGAATGTATTCCATTTGTGGAGATAGCCTCTTCTACAGCCATTTTTGCTTCTGCGCTTGCAGGTTGATTAATTCTTCCATCTGTAACAGGAGTAAATGCATATCCGTATTTAATAGGTTCATAAATAACGCCTGTTATTGTATTTGGAAAACCTTTTGCGTTTACACGGTTTAGTATAACTTTCGCTACTGCTACTTTTCCTTTATACGATTCGCCACCTGCTTCAGCAGTAACTAAGCGTGCCATTAAGTCTTTTTCTTTTTCTGAAATGCTTGAGTTTATTTTTATATGTTGTCCTGTATAAAGCCTGTTTCCGACTATATTATTAATTTGTTTTATAGATTGAACAGTAACATTGTAACGCTTTGCTATCGTTTCCAATGAATCTCCCGGTTGTACTTGATAAATAATTTGCTCAGAAATATTCGCAGGCTTGGCGTTTTGGCGAACAGTGATTTCATTTGAGTTGATGGACCCTGGAATATGTAACTGTTCACCAATAAAAGTTTGATCATTTCCTTTATGATTAGCCTGTTTAATAGATTGTATTGAAACGCCGTATTGTTTACTAATGCCCCAAAGTGTATCATTCTTTTTTACTGTATGAATGGTAGAAGCCTCAGCTGTACTTTGACTACATACAAATGTAATTGCAGCTGCAGATAAAGGGAGTATATGTTTTATTTTTAATAATTTCATTGTAAATCCTCCTAAGAAAAAATTAAGGTGAAGCTGTTAAGTAAAATGTAGTTTTAAATATTTATATGCGTAATATATTAATGTAAGTATATTAGTACATATAAAATAAATAATCATTATAAGTTTCTTATTCATGTAGTGTAGAGCCTAAATATGAAATATTGCATATGAAAATACATTGAAGTTCATATTTCTGATTACTATAATCTATTTAGTAGAAAGGGAATATGTTATATAAATAAAATCATTATAGATTAATATAATGATTAATTATTAATAATAGGAGGATTGATGTGATGAAAATATTTCAAAAAATGTGTGCGTCAACTGTAATCATTACAACACTTTTAGGAATAGGAGGCAATGTCAATAGTGTACATGCTGATTCTATAGAACAGCAGAGTAAATTAGGAATAGAACAAGAAACAGATAAGCAAATCATTGTAAAATTTAAAGCGGATTTGGATTTGCCATATGAAGATGGTATTGAAAAACAAATACAATCTCAAACGAATGATAAAGTAATAAAAAATCTTTTGGCAGAATACCCAGATGTAACATTTACTCGTTTATTCACATCTGTAAGCCCGGAACAAATACAAAACCTTGAAGTGAAAGCACCTAATCATATATCTACAAGTTTATTAAACTACTATATTCTTCAAAATCAAAATAGTGGGTATGAAGAAGAAATAGTAGATAAGTTAAAGGCATCTTCTTTAATAGAAGATGTCTATATGAAGAAACAAGAGAAAATAATGCCACCTGAAGTGCAATCATCAAGTGTAGCCCTTAATCCTAATAATAATCCTAGATTTAAAAAACAAGGTTATCTTGAAGTAGCCCCATACGGTATTAATGCGCCTTTCGCCTGGGGAATTCAAGGTGGTAATGGAAATGGTATCACTTTTGTTGATATGGAATACGGATGGCTATTAAATCATGAGGATTTAGTACATCAAAATATTGAATTAATGTCTGGAAGAAATATAGATCAGCATGTCGGTCATGGGACGTCTGTACTAGGAATTGTATCCTCTGAGGACAATGAAGTTGGAAATATTGGGATTGCGCCAAAAGCGAAAGCAAAAGTTATCTCTCAAATAAGAGGTAACGGACAGTATAATACGGCTGATGCAATATTAAGTGCTGTAAATCAGTTAGAAGCTGGGGATGTTTTATTGTTAGAGGCACAAGCATCTTTCGATGGATATGGTGATAAATATTTACCTGTTGAGGTACAACCAGATATCTTTGATGCGATTCGTGCTGGTACAGATAAAGGTGTTGTCATTATAGAAGCTGGAGCAAATGGTTGGAATGATTTAGATCAATTTAAAGATAGAAATGGTAAACAAATTTTAAATCGTAATAGTAAAGATTTTAAAGATTCAGGTGCAATTATGGTAGGAGCGGGCTCTTCATCTTTCCCTCATGAGCGTATGTGGTTTTCGAATTATGGAAGCCGTATTGATGTCTATGGTTGGGGAGAAAATGTAGATACAACTACAGCCGAGCAAAGTCGAAGTGCTATAAATCTTTATACACCTAGCTTTAGTGGCACGTCGAGTGCTTCGCCTATTATTGCCGGAGCAGCGACTTTAGTACAAAGCATTGCAAAAGAAAATTTAGGCCAACCATATAGACCGAGTGAACTAAGAGTAATATTAAGCAACCAGAACACAGGAACAAAATCTAAAGATCCATATGCAGATAAAATTGGTGTTTTACCAGATTTGAAGTCTATACTCGTTAACTTAGGCTATGAACAAAGAAAACCAAACGGTGGGAATGAGTTACAAGTAATAGAAAATGAACCAAATAATGAGCCTAGACAGGCAAATAAAGTTAACTTTCATACACCGGTGAAAGGAACGCTACATAATAGTGATAGAGTAGATGTATTTACTTTCCAAATTGACTCGCCGGAAAATATTAATATATCTCTACTAAATGAACAAAATATCGGAATGACATGGGTACTTCATCATGAATCAGATTTAAATAAATATGTAGCATATGGTGAAAATGAAGGGAATGTAGTGAAAGGTATTTATAATGCAAAGCCAGGTAAATATTATTTATACGTCTATAAATATGAGAATAAAGATGGTTCATATGTATTGAACATAAAATAAGCAAAAGGAACTTCAGATGAAGTTCCTTTGAATTTTTCTAATTTAGTATATGTGAATGATTTTTTAACTTTACTTCTATGCAATATTTCATACTTATGAAATGATATTTATTTTTTACTCACCAGATTATATTATATTCAATAAGTTTGATATAAAACAAAAAAGGAGGAATAATAATGAGCAGTAAGAAATTTATTTTGAAATTATTCATATGTAGTACAATATTTATCACATTTGTATTTGCTTTACATGATAAGAGAGTCGTTGCGGCTAGCTCTGTTAATGAGCTTGAAAATTGGTCAAAGTGGATGCAACCTATACCTGATAATATCCCGTTAGCACGAATTTCAATTCCAGGAACACATGATAGTGGGACGTTCAAGTTGCAAAATCCGATTAAGCAAGTATGGGGAATGACGCAAGAATATGATTTTCGTTACCAAATGGATCATGGAGCTAGAATTTTTGATATAAGAGGACGTTTAACAGATGATAATACGATAGTTCTTCATCATGGGCCATTATATCTTTATGTAACCCTGCACGAATTCATAAACGAAGCGAAACAATTTTTAAAAGATAACCCGAGTGAAACAATTATTATGTCTTTAAAAAAAGAGTATGAGGATATGAAAGGAGCAGAAGGTTCCTTTAGTAATGTGTTTGAAAAAAAATATTTTGTTGACCCTATCTTTTTAAAAACAGAAGGAAATATAAAATTGGGAGATGCTCGTGGGAAAATTGTACTACTAAAAAGATATGGCGGTAGTAATGAATCTGGAGGATATAATAATTTTTATTGGCCAGATAATGAGACGTTTACGACAACTGTAAATCAAAACGTAAATGTAACGGTACAAGATAAATATAAAGTGGGTTATGATGAGAAAGTAAAATCTATTAAAGATACGATCAATGAAACGATGAATAATAGTGAGGATTTACATCATCTATATATTAATTTTACAAGTTTGTCTTCTGGTGGTACAGCATGGAATAGTCCATATTACTACGCCTCTTACATAAATCCTGAAATTGCAAACTATATAAAACAAAAGAATCCTACAAGAGTAGGTTGGATCATTCAAGATTATATAAATGAAAAGTGGTCACCATTGCTGTATCAAGAAGTTATAAGAGCGAATGAGTCACTTATAAAAGAATAAAGATGATGAGAGTAAGAAGCGATAAAATACGGCGCTTCTTATTGAAAATACAGTGTATCTTGTAAATGGAACAATTTTCGAGTTATCTCAATCGATGTTTCATTATGAAAAGGCCAAACTTTTAAATCGAATTAATTTCAAATGAAAATTAGCTTAAATAACCCTGCGAAAAAACAACTGATCATAAGTGATCAGTTGTTTTTTATTGTTAAAGTGGATGAGCAAAAAAACATAAAAGTGGTTGGTCCGTTTTTTACAAACATCTATTATGATAAGAGAAGAAAGGTAGTATGTTATTAACGTTTTAAAAGGGAAGTTCTTAATGAAAATAGACTGGCCTTAGAGAGGTGAATATACAATGAGCTTTGCGATTTCACTAGTCGTTATTATTGTAACTGTATCGCTGTTTGGGACCGTACTAGTTGCACGAAATGTGGAGGAGAATTACGGAAAGTCTACAAAGAGAAATGTGAAAAACTTATCAACTATTTATATTATCCTTCTTTTTGTACTACTTGTTGGAGTAACGTGGTATGCGGTAGTGATTTGATAGAAAAGACTAATATCGAAAGTGATGGAGGAGTATTGTTTTGATAAAAAATGAACGTCACGTTTTAATTGTTTTTCCGCATCCAGATGATGAGTCATATTGCATGGCGGGTACAATCTTAGCTTATGCGCAGCGAAATGTTCCCCTTACCTATGCTTGCTTAACGTTAGGTGAAATGGGGAGAGCGATGGGAAATCCTCCTTTTGCAACACGTGAATCATTATATGCTATAAGAGAGAAAGAACTAAAGAGGGCTACAAATATTTTAGGTATTAAAGATTTACGTATGATGGGATATCGTGATAAAACTCTTGAATTTGAAACTCCTGGAGAGTTAAGACGTGTAATACAAAAATGTGTGGAAGAAGTGAATCCTTCGTTGGTCATTTCTTTTTATCCTGGATATGCAGTTCATCCAGATCATGATGCAACAGGAGAAGCGGTGGTTGAGGCGTTAGCTACTATTTCTGAAAATAAAAGGCCAACAACATTTTATGCGGTAGCTTTTTCAAATAATCATGAAGCGGAAATAGGTCCACCACATTTTAAAAATGAAGTGAAAGAATATGTTCCAAAAAAGCTAGAAGCATTGCAAGCACATGCATCACAATTTGCGACGAAAGTAACGGAACTAAAAAGAGAGTATGAAGATGGTGTACCGGAAACAGTCGAGTGGTTAGAAAGAGAACCGTTTTGGATATATCCATTCAAAGATAAGAATAAGTGATGCTACAGCTAAAGGTGATGAATATGTATTTTGAATATAAGAATCGAAAGGTTTTTTACAATATAGAAGGATTGGGTCCTGTCATATTGTTTTTACACGGACTTGGAGGAAACGCAAATAATTGGTTATATCAAAGGCAATATTTTAAGAAAAAATGGACAGTAATTTCTCTTGATCTACCGGGACATGGGAAATCTGAAGGGCAAGAAATTAACTTTAGAGAATGTGTAAATGTTTTGTATGAGTTATGCAAGTATTTAAAGTTAAAAAAAGTAGTCATTTGCGGTCTTTCAAAAGGAGCTAGAGTTGGTATCGATTTTGCTATTCAATATCCAGACTTTGTTTCTAGCTTAATTATTGTAAATGCATTTCCCTATTTGGAGCCTGAAGATCGAAAAAAAAGACTTGCAGTATATGACTTACTTAGCTTGCATGATAATGGAAAAACGTGGGCGGATACATTGTTGAAGGCAATGGGAGTAGCAAATAATGAGGTAATTGTCAGGGGATTTTATCAATCTTTACAGTCTATTCATCCGATGCATATTCAAAGGTTATTTGCTGAATTAGTAGATTATGATCAAAGACCGTTTCTTTCAAATGTTTTATGTCCGGCTTTAATTATAAGAGGGAGAAATGATGATTTTGTGCCAGAAAAATATGTAAGAGAGTTTGAAAAATATTTAAAAAATATAACTTTCATTGAATTTAAAAATAGCGGGCACTTACCTTATTTAGAGCAGCCAACTAGCTTTAATGTGACGGTAGAAACATTTTTAAATTGTGCACCTAATTAATACCATTGTTACAGTGAATACTGATAGTAATAAATTGAGGATAGTTAGCTTTGAAAGGAGGCAACTATATGGAATGGAAACCAAATCGTGCAGATAAGACGCCTGTATATAAACAAATAGCGGATTATATTGAAAGGGGTATTTCTTCAGGTGAGTTTCCTTCTGACAGTAAGTTACCTTCTGAGCGTATGTTAGCAAAAGAATTACAGGTGAATAGGAGTACGATAGTAGCTGCATATGAAGAATTAAAATCACTTGGAGTAGTAGAACGGCAAAAAGGAAGCGGAACACGGGTGAATACAGACATATGGGGTGTTTCACATAAACGAATACCGAACTGGGGTAGGTACGTCGAGGATGGGTCATTCTTACCTAATGTACCACTCGTTCAACAAATTCGAACGGAAACACAAAAAAACGACTTAATTAATTTAGCGAGTGGTGAATTGGCACCAGAATTAATTCCGAGTGATAGATTCCGCACGATTTTGTCGGAGAAAACATTTATGGAAAACCTCGGTTATGACCATCCACTTGGAAATGAAATGTTGAGAAAAACAATTGCAGCACATGTTCAGCAATATAAACAAATTGAAGCAGATTCGAATTCTATCCTTATTACATCTGGAGCACAACAGGCACTTAATCTTATCGTTCAATGCTTATTAAAACCTGGCGATGCGATTGCAATTGAGGACCCTTCGTATTGTTTTTCACTGCCGATGTTTAAATCTGCTGGCTTAAAAATATTCCATTTACCTGTTGATCAGCATGGAATGAATCCAGAAGACTTAATTGATTTGCATAAAAAGCATCGTATTCGTATGGTATTTTTAAATCCGGATTATCAAAATCCAACTGGAACCGTGCTTTCATTAGCAAGACGTAAAAAGATTTTAGAACTGTCTTCTGAATTTGGTATACCGATTGTAGAAGATGATCCGTATAGCTTAACTTCATTTAATGGAGAAGTGAATCCAACATTAAAATCAATGGATCAAAACGGCAATGTTCTTTATATAAGTTCATTATCAAAAATTGTTGCATCAGGATTACGTATTGGTTGGGTAATTGGCCCAATGCGTGTAATAGAACGTTTAGCGGATGCAAAGCAGCAAGTTGATTTTGGCCATAGCGTATTTACGCAGTGGGTAGCAAATCAATTTTTAGAATCAGAAGATTTTCATGCACATATTACAATGCTCCGCGGGCAATTGAAGGAAAGAAGAGATGCATTAATTAGAAAGCTTGAAGAAATATTAGGGGACCAGGTTGAATTCTTTGTTCCAGAGGGTGGAATACATTTATGGTGCAAAGTGCAAGGAACGTTTGATGAATATCATTTATTAGGTGAATCTATACGAAATGGTGTAGCGTTTGTCCCGGGGAGTGTTTTAGGTACTAAAAGTGAATATGTTCGTTTTACTTTTGGGAGAGTAAATGTCGAACACATTCAGCTGGGAATGACGAGATTTGCGGAAACGTTAAACGAGATTTCATAATAGTAATGCGTAATATTGAAATGAGGGAAAGAAATGAAGTACGTGACGCTTTTACTTCAAGTAGGCGTGCTATATGTATTTAGCCTAGTTGGTACTTGGATTCAAGGAGTATTCCATCTATCAATGCCCGGGAGTTTAATAGGGATGTTAATGCTATTTCTGCTCCTTTCTATTCGTATTTTACCATTAAAGTGGTTTGAGGAAGGTGCGGAAAAGTTAATCGTATTTTTACCGTTATTTTTAATCCCTTCGACAACAGGCCTGGTGGAATACGGGTCTTTTCTTTTCAGTAAGGGGAGTATTATATTTCTTTTAGTAGTTGTAAGTACGGTAGTAACTTTAATTATTTCAGGGTATATAAGTCAATTAGTAGTAACATCAAAAAAATAAAATCGACAAGGTGCAAGGTGCAAATGGTCTTCATTATTATTACTGTAGTAATGTATGTATTGGCGACAAAGTTATATAAAAAATTTACGTTTCCATTTACGTTACCGGTGTTAACAGTTACTACAATTATGATTGGTTTATTTTTGATTTTTGGTATTTCTCATCATGAGTATAGGGAAAATGGGGGAGACATTCTTTCAAGCTTATTGAGCCCTGCAATCGTAGCGTTAGCGATACCACTATTTAAAGAGCGAAAGATACTTATGAAAAACTTTTTATCGATACTAATCGGCGTAGTGACAGGTATACTGGCTTTAACGACTATGAATGTAGTGATTGGTGGAATGTTAAATATAGATAAGGAACTTATACTAACCACTCTACCACAATTAGCAACGATGCCTATTGCTATTTCATTAGCGGAGCAAATTGGTGGCATTCCATCTATGACTGCTAGTTTTGTAGTTGTTGCGGGAATAACAGGTGCTATGATTGGGCCAACAGTACTTAAGTTGTTCCGTATAACAAGTACGATTGGAAAAGGCGTGGGAATGGGCTGCGCATCACATATTATCGGGGTAAGTCGTCTCGTGAAGGAAGGCGAGAAAGAAGCGACAATCGGTTCGGTGACGATGATTGTTACGGGAATACTTATTAGTATATTCATACCGTTTGGAACGAAATTTATATTTTAACATGTAATGGAGATGATGAAAATGACAACATGGTTTATAGTTACATTATTTATTTTTGGTGCTCTTAAAGTATTAGTTTCTAGTATGCCGACTTCTGTTGTAGAATCAATTATTAGTAAATTTGAATTGCATCAAAAACTTGAGGAAGAGAATACCTCTATATCGATAGATGGAAAAAATATAGAGGGAGAAACGAAACTACAAGTTATTCATGAATTTAATGAGGCTTTATTTTTAGATAAGCATTATTTTCCGCCGCACGAGGAAGGAACTCCAATCGTGATTAAAACGAAGAAAGGGAATAAAGAGATTAGCTTTTCTCTATATAGCCATGAAGAACATGTTGATGTAATAAAGCAATATAAAAAGAAAATTGTTGCCTATCGTTTACGTTCAAAAAGTCTTCAAACTCTTGCACCATTAGTAATAACCGAAGAGTATGCTTAAAAAGAGATCTATAAGGATCTTTCAGACTGTAGACAAACTATTTTTTAAGAGTTCAGATGCTAAAAATAGTTTGTCTCTTACTTTATGGTGAATTTATCCCGCTTTAATGGGCAGTAAGACCCCCACCTCAAAATTCAGCGAAAGCAAAGAAGTTAGGTGGGGGATCAACTGCCCATAAAAGTCCGATTGGTTCAACTAATAATCAGTGGGGGATGAAGAAAACCCCCACTGATTAAAGTTTCACTTTATCCAATGAGATATATACGTATTGTTTTCTATGTTACAATTTACTATAAGTGAGGAAGGAAGGTGTCTTATGAAAATATCCGTTTATGTTGCAAGTGCATTTAGCAAGGATCATAAAGGCGGAAATAAAGCAGGAGTGGTATTTACTGAGAATAATACATTGACCACAACTCAAAAAATGGCAATAGCTAAACAACTGGGCTATGCGGAAACCGCATTTATATCAGAATCTGAAATTGCTGATTATAAATTTGAGTATTTTACACCAAAAGAAGAAGTTGATTTATGTGGTCACGCTACAATTGGCTCTTTCGTGATACTGATGCATTTAAATAAACTTTTCAGGAATCGCTATACGATTGAAACGAACAGCGGTGTTCTTACTATTACCATAAAAGATGACATCATATTTATGGAACAAAACAAACCGATATTCTATGATGTTGTATCTCCAAACGAGTTCATCGACTGTTTTGACATGAAAGCTATAGGCGATAAATATCCAATTCAAATTGTCTCCACAGGCTTAAAAGATATTTTAATTCCTATAAAAAGCGAAACACAATTACATACACTGCAACCTAATTTTGAAAAAATTAAAGAAATCAGCAAGTATTATAATGTTGTCGGAATGCATCTATATACTTTTAATGACAATCGAATTATATGCAGAAATTTTGCTCCACTATACGACATCAATGAAGAAGCAGCGACTGGAACTTCAAACGGTGCATTAGCGTGCTACCTTTATGAACAGCACAACTTGCAAAAAGAAGTCTATGTATTTGAACAAGGTTATTCTTTACAATCGCCTTCCGAAATATTAGTTACATTAGCGACAAATAGCAACAATAAAATAGAAAAAGTTTATGTTGGCGGCAAAGGCTATTACTGTGAAATTAAGTATTTAAATGTAGAAAATATTGATTGAAAATAAAGAGATCTATAAGGATCTCTTTATTTTTGTATGAAATAATATACTTTCCAAATAAAAGAAAAGAAAATCATATAGCCAAATAAAGAATATGTATGATTCCAATCCAAGCTATGAATAAAGAAACCGAATCTTTCAGCAATCTGTTCAAAAATGCTAGCACAAATACCGATTGAAATAATAAATAAAATTCTAGAAATTGCAGATAATCTTTTTGAAATTTGTATAAAAATCGTTGTTAAAATCGGTAGTACAAAGAAAGTAAAGCCAATGTTAACTGAAAATATGGAGGGAAAGGGTCTAACCGGAAAGGAATATATTTGTTTCGCAACAAAAAATGCATCTAAGTAAGTTCCGATAGTAGAAGAGAGTAAGATTGTAATGACTAATGCGAAAAGGTTATTCGTCTTCTCGAAGGAGAACATTTTTCTTTGCAAGAATGGCAAGTTCAATTTTTTCGAGTGTTTTACAGTAGTCTTCTGTAATTTGTCCATTTATATTTTCCTCCTTATCCACTAAGTAATTTACGACTTGCCAGTCCGTAAACCAATCTTCACTGTCAACTTCTGCATGCTCTATATCTCGCCATGCGTAGATGAGTGCAGGACTGTATATACGATAAGCGCCATTACGCAACTGGCATTTCTTTATTCGGCGTTTATAAAATTCACGAGAAAAAGATTCATTCACACTTGAAAATAAATGAGGCCAGTAATCTTTCCTTGAGCCTGTATGAGGATGGTGTTGGGCCCAGCTTATTACTTGAGATAAAACATGTGTATCCCGAAATAATAATGAATACAACCTTTTTCCAATTAAGATCCGTTCGTGTAAGGAAGTGAAATGTTTCATTGTATCACCAAATAGTACTACGTTTTGTTTCTTATCATTTGCGTAGAATGGGAACAGGATATGATTAAACTGAAAGAAATCAAATAGTTTAAATCCAATACTATTTAGTACAGTCTTTTTAAAGTGTACATTTTGAATCACTCTTTTTTCTAAGTAGTTTTGTTCATTAATAATAGTTGCAATTGCTAATGTTTTTTTGTTGCCTGTTTTCCAAAAATCGTTCCACATCGTTTCCATAAATGTAGAAACATTTAGGTGAGGGAGAAGGTGAAATAGCTTTTGTGCTCTTTTTACACTTTGTTCATAAAGCAGAAATTGAGGATATACATCTTGAAAAATAAGCCAATTCCCTCTTTCTAAAAAAGAAAAAAATGTGATTTGCTCTTTCTCTGATAAAATTTTCGTATATAAATCTCCCTTTAAATCAGTCATATTCCAACCGCCGTTACGTGATACCATATGCCCAAGTAGTGCCCAATGTATTTCCGGATATTGAACATAAAATTGGTAGTATGCACGTGTTCTTGTGACATTATTTTTATTTAGCTGTTCTGTCTGCATTTTTATGTTGTTGATGATGATTTGCTCTTCTTTCGTTAATTTATACATCGTGCCAGAATGAGTGAGTTTGCTTTTTTGTTTCAATTCATTTTTTACATCAAATAGGGAGAGAGGCAGTGCCTTGGAAGGTCCGTTATATGTATGATTTGAATTGCTTCGGTACATTCCGTTACCTCCCTTTTTCATAAATTTAAACATGACTATTGGCTATGAATCATTCTATTTATTTTATTACGAGTATAAGAAATAAATGAGCGCTGTTTATTACGAGGAATTTATTTATCATACAAACAGTATAAAAAATCTTACTGTTGTGAGGTGAAATGAAAAACAGAAACTATTTTTAATAGTTTCTGTTTTTTTATTTTGTCAATTAAATGTAACAAACGACGATTATGATTTGAATCAATTGAAAATAATTCAATACATGTTAATTGAAATGCTTGGTAGGAGGAAAAGGAATGCTAAATAAAATAATTTTAATCACTGGTGGCACAGGTTCGTGGGGACATGAACTTATAAAGCAACTATTAGAAAAATCACCGAAAGAAATTAGGGTTTTTTCAAGAAATGAAACGGTTCAGTTTGAAATGCAGCAACAGTTTATAAATGATGATAGATTAAAATTTATTATTGGAGATATTCGTGACAAGGATCAATTAGTTTATGCATGCCAAGGTGTACATTATGTATTCCATCTTGCAGCTTTAAAACATGTTCCAGTATGTGAGTATTATCCTTATGAAGCTATAAAAACTAATATACATGGTACGCAAAATGTAATCGAAGCATCTTTACAGATGCAAGTTGAGAAAGTTATATATGTTTCAACGGATAAAGCAGCCGATCCATCAAATACGTATGGGATGACAAAAGCAATTGGTGAAAAGTTAATGGTTCATGCGAATGTACAAACGAAGAAAACAAAATTTATTTGTGTTCGTGGTGGAAATGTTTTAGGGACGAGTGGAAGTGTGGTACCGCTTTTTAAAAAACAAATTAAAAAATCTTCACAAGTAGGGATTACCGATGCGAATATGACTAGATTTTTCTTAACAATTGAAGATGCTGTTGGATTGTTATTTAAAGCCGTATATCAAGGCAGAGGCGGGGAGATCTTTGTTATGAAAATGCCGGCATGTAAAATAACAGATTTAGCAGAAGTGTTAATTGAAGATTCAAAAAAAGAAAATGTGAAGTTAAAAGAGGTAGGGATAAGACCGGGTGAAAAATTAAGTGAACTGCTTTTATCTGAGGTAGAGAGTAAAACGAGTATAAGTTTTGATCAAAATTATTTTGTGGTACTACCTACTATTCCTATAGAAGGGCTTCAAGAATATTATGCTAGTTATCCGCTTGTGGATGTGAAGAGTTTTAGTTCACAACAAGACTTACTTGCAAAACATGAAGTGAAACAAATGCTATTAAAAGGAGGGTTTTTACGATGAAAAAAAATGCGAGCCTTTTAATAACTGGTGCAAATGGTTTTACAGGACGCCATGCTTGCCAATATTTTTTAGAGCAGGGCTTTCATGTGATTCCTATGTTTCAAAATCGTGCACATAGAGAAAAAATTAGAAATGGTATTACTTGTAATTTAACAAATAAGAGCGAAGTAATGAAAGTAATAAAACAAATAAAACCAGATTATGTATTGCATTTAGCAGGAAGGAATTCAGTCATAGAGTCTTGGACAGCTGCTCTTGAATATGTAGAAATTAATGCAATAGGGACGTTATATTTATTAGAAGCAATTAAGCAAGGAGCCTCGCATTGTAGAACATTAGTTATAGGATCTGCTTTGCAAGCAGAGAGTATAAACGAAATAAAAATTTCAAATCCATATAGTTTAAGTAAAACGATGCAAGTCATTATTGCAGAGGCTTGGGGCGGATTAATGGATTCAAATATTATCATTGCAAAGCCCTCAAACTTAATTGGTCCAGGAGCATCAAATGGCATTTGTTCGATTCTCGCAAAAAAAATGATAGATATAGAATCAGGTAGAAGTAAAGCTGTTATTGAAGTAAACAGTTTGAAAGATAGTAGAGATTTTCTAGATGTACGTGATGCAGTTAAAGCGTATCATGTGTTATTACGAGATGGAATAAATGGAAAACAATATAATATCGGATCAGGAGTAAAACGATCTTTATTAGAGGTACTAGAACAATATAAAGAATTAACTCAGCTGAATTTTTTTATAGAGGAAACAGAGAAAAGTGGGAGTGACTCAAACGATAATTTAGAAATAGAGGAAATAAAAAGGTTAGGTTGGATCCCAGAAATTCAATTTCATCAATCATTAAAAGATGTACTTGAGTATGCGAAGTGTAGTGACATCTGCATGCAATGAAAAATAAAAAGGGTGTAAGAAATATATGAATGGCTATGAAACAATAAATAATCAAAATACACTATTTCTTTTAATTGTTGATATGCTGGACTGGAAGAATGAAGAAGAGCATGCTTTGCGTATCTATGAGGCGATAAATAAATGTCGAGCCTATGTGGAAGGAAAAAAGGGTGGTCGGAAAAATACAGTAATAGATACAGGAACTAGGCCTGTAATCCGAGTTTTTGCTCAGTATGAATGTAGTGAGTATGGAAATGATTTTTATGAACTCATGAAAGATTTTTTGCAAGATATAGGATTTGAGTTAAAGGTTTATATAAATAATAGTAATTTTACTTACATGTAATAGATTAGTACAAAATAAGATTTTTAATCATAAAGGTGGATATAAATTATGAATAAAAAGATTCTCTTTACTGGGGGCGGTACAGCCGGACACGTAATGATTAATATAGTATTGATTCCTAAATTTATGGAAAAAGGATGGGGAGTTGAGTATATTGGATCTCAAAATGGAATTGAAAAACTATTAGTTCAAAATGTTAAATACAATATTGTTTCAACAGGGAAGCTTAGGAGATATTGGGATTTGGAGAACTTTAAAGATCCTTTTAAAATAATAAAAGGTTGCATTCAAAGCTATAAATTAATGAAACGAATAAAACCAGATGTTATTTTTTCGGCAGGAGGATTTGTTTCCGTTCCTGTAGTAATAGGAGCATGGATGAATAAAGTACCCGTAATAATACGTGAACCCGATAGTACGTTAGGATTGGCAAATAAAATAGCATTACCTTTTACTACAAAACTATGTACAACATTTCCTCAGACAGGAGAAAATGTAAGTAATGAGAAGAAGGTTTATGTAGGACCAATTGTAAGGGAAGAAATTGAGAGAGGCAACGTATTGCGGGGAAGAAGCTATTGTAAATTTAAGCAAGATAAACCGGTATTGTTAATTATGGGTGGGAGTCAAGGTGCTCAATGGATAAATGATATGGTAAGAAAAAGTTTGGAAACATTGTTATTAAATTTCAATATTGTTCATATGTGCGGTAAAGGGAAGATAGATTCATCTATTGGCATGGAAGGTTATATGCAATTCGAATATATAGGGGAAGAATTGCCGCACATACTAAATATGGCGAGTGTTGTAGTTTCCAGAGCGGGTTCTACTGCTATTTCTGAATTGTTATTTTTGAAGAAACCGATGTTGCTTATCCCGTTAACTAACAGTTCCAGTAGGGGAGATCAAGTTTTAAATGCTGAATATTTTTCTCGGCAAGGATATGCGGAAGTTATACTCCAAGACAGAGTAAGTACGAATACATTTATACATGCAGTAAATAAGTTGTATACAAATAAGGAGAGATATATTCAAAACATGAATGGATATAAGAAAACAAATGATGAGGGGATTCATCAATTAATAGATATAATAAATGAAGTGGTGAAGTAATAGAAATGTAAATAGAAAAACAAAAGGAAAGAAGGTATCTTCTTTCCTTTTTACTATATTTGTTCCAATTCATTATTATTTATTCCAATTAGCTATGCACTATAGGTGAATACCGATTTCTAATAGTTCAGTAAATGCATGCGTATGGATAGGTTTACTATAATAGTACCCTTGAATAAACCGACATTTATTTTTTTGAAGGAAATTTACGTGTTCTTTCGTTTCTACACCTTCAGCAATGACAGACATTCCTAATGTATTTGCTAATGTGATGATTGTCTTAATAATTTCCATTCCATCGTCACATGTTTCAGACATTGTAATAAATTCTCTTGGGATTTTTAACGTATCGATCGGATATAAAGGTAAGTAAGCTAGCGAAGAATAGCCTGTACCAAAGTCGTCGATTGAAATGTGAATCCCTAAACTTTTTAATGTACGCAATTTTATCAATGTTTCTCGCTCATCCATCATTGCAATTCGCTCTGTTAACTCAAGATCAAGAGAACTTGCTGGTAAACCTGTATTTGCTAAAGTAGAAGAAATAGACTTTACAAAATCCTCTTGTTCAAATTCTTTAGCAGATAAATTCACACCTATTTTTAAATGGGAATATCCGAGTGCGTGCCAACGTTTCATTTGCTCACAAGCTTGCTCTAATGTCCATTTTCCTATTGGAATAATTTGTAGTGTTTCTTCTGCGATCGGAATAAACTCGTATGGAGAAATAACGCCTAATTCGGGATGATTCCACCTGATTAGAGCTTCTGCACCGATAATTTTATTAGATTCACTATCAACTTGAGGTTGGTACAAAAGGAACAATTCTTCATTTTGTATTGCATTTGGTAAATCTTTTTCTAATCGTAATCGTCTTTCAATTTTTTTAGCGATTACATCGTCATAAATAGAGACAGCGTTAAGCTCTTTTGCCTTTGCATCATACATTGCAACATTAGCGTTTTTCAAAAGTGTAGCGGTATCGATTCCGGAATGTGGATAAATAGCGATGCCGATACTCAGTGATAAAGTTAATGTATGCTCATGTATAACAAACGGATTTTCTATGCTTTCAAATAATTGGTTACATAACTCGAATAAGGCATATTCGTCAGTATAATTTTCAATTAAGATTGTAAACTCATCACCACCGATTCTTGACAGATGAGTATGTGATGGAAGACATGATTGGACTCGCTTTGCTACTTCTTCTAATATGTGATCTCCTGCCGAATGTCCAAGTGTATCGTTGATTGCTTTAAAGCGATCTAAGTCTAAATATAATAATGCAAACTCGCTTTCTGTCGTTTTAGCATTTTTTATAGCTCTTTTTAATTTCTTATGGAAAAACGCACGGTTCCCAATTTTCGTTACAGTATCATGGAATGCTAAATATTTTATTTCTTCTTGCTGTTTTTTTAGTGCAGTAATATCTTTCACCATAATATAGCTTCCTGAAATTTGCCCGTCTATCATAATAGGGATGATGGTAACGTATAAAAAATAAGTAAAGCCATCTTTATATTGAGAACGTAGTTGTAAGGACGCCGATTCTTGTTGTTTCACTTTTTCTAATGCTGATGCTAGTTTATGTTTATCTTCATCTAAAATAATCGAAAAACAAGTTTCACCAAGTAACTCGTCTGTTGGTGCACCAAGTAGTATACTTCCAGCTTTATTTACATTTAAGAATACGCCATTTAAATCAATTGTAAAAATAGGATCAGGGTGATATTCATATAATGATTTGAATTTTTGTTGTTTCTGAGATAGAGCCTCTGATTTATAAACTAAATCAGAAGTTCGTAAAGTAACTTTTTCTTCTAGTTGAGCATTAAATGCTTGTAAACGTTTGGTTAGGGAATTGTTTTGCATACGTACAATAGAATGACGAATGAGTACGAAAATAAAAGTAATACAATTTCCCGTAATGAGAGTTGAAGATGATGTTTGTTCTTTTAACGTAAAACCGATTAGTATTGCAACAGCAAGATAGGGAAATACAACTAGAGCCTTTTTTCCTATTATAGGGTTAACAATGAAATAATTTTTATGGCTATTATGATCTTCTGAAATAGATCCAGCTATTGCAATGAGTAATATAGGTATTCTATATAAAAGACGTAATAATGTTATCGTTTCAGTTGATAAATGATTATTTAGATAAAAATAAATATAGTTAAAAGTTGCAGAACTTATTAATACAAAAATAAAGATGTAAATTTTCCGTTTGGAATTAAAAATGGTTGGACGGAAAAAGAGACTAACACCTAGTAGAAGAAATAATAAATCTGCAATTGGATATAGAAATGAAAGGAAAACATCTCCTAGTGAAAGAGAGAATATATTTAAATTTGGTTGATTAAATAAATACCACTCCAATGTGAATATGGAAGTAAGTACTATGCATATATCACAAATAAAGAACGCTTTTTCCCATTTATCGCATTCTTTTAAGATTTTATAGCAGAAAGCGATAAGACAGAAGAGTAGAAAAAGCATGTAAAATACATCAGAAATAGTAAAACGATGTATTGGAATTTCGAAGAAGCTATCTTGATATGTATATACTATTTTTCCTAATAAAAAACTCCCAATTGCTATTGTGATACACACCCAAAATGGATTTGAACTGACTTTTTTAGAATATATAGAGTAAATGAGTGATACAAATGTAATAGCTTCAACAATAAGTGAAGCGAAGCGTACATCTGAATTTGAAAAATGAGTAGGGAACAGATAGAAAAACATAAAATAGATTGAATAGCATATTAATGTTGTAATTAATATGCATAGTTGTAAATTTTTATTTAATTTCAATAAAATCACCTTCTTTAATTATGCATTATATTCGTAATATCTATACATAATAATATTATTTAAGAATTGTATCAGATTTCCTTATAAAAATCATGTTTATAAGGAAAGTTTTGAAAAATGTAATTGCTCTTAAAAATGAAGAAAATTCATTTGATAGTATATACTGCATCAAGATTTTAAATAGAAATTGCATATTTAGTCATCTTTTGAATTGTAAAGTTTTTTTTGTGATTTGAAAGTGGAGATGCAAAATTACATATAAAATGATAAGGGCTTTTTTGAAGTTTAATTTTTGGCTGGTAAAAGTTGTTTTCAGTAAGACCTTTGTTTGTATCTATTCTCATACTAACGAGTGATTTCAAAAACGTGTTACGTATGTACAATAATACGTAACACGTTTTTGAAATTTTTAGTATGGGAGGAAAAGCATGAAAAATTGGGTGAAGTTTCGAATCGCACGTCCGACGGATAAGTTTGAAGCGGTTATAGCATTCTATGAAGAAGGGGTAGGCTTAAAACGTATAGGTGAATTTTACGATCATGAAGGTTATGATGGGATCATGTTTGGACTCCCAGATGAAGAATATCATTTAGAATTTACAAGACATATAGATGGAAGTCCTTGTCCAGCTCCGACAAAAGATAATTTACTTGTATTTTATATGCGTGAAGATAGTGAAATAAAAAAAGTGATTAAAAGGTTGCATGGATTGGGATATGATGAAGTCGAACCAGAGAACCCATATTGGAAAGATAAGGGGATAACGATAGAGGATCCAGATGGCTGGAGAATCGTGTTAATGAAAATAGAAGAATAAAGGATAACGAAATTAATAAGAACAAGGTTTCAAATTATGATAGGGTAAAAATAGAGCAGCTTCCTTCTAGGAAATAAAAATAGAAGGAAGCTTTTTGTTTATAGTCTGAAAATTTAAATTTGACAATCAATTGTAAGGGATGTAAATTGAGAACGTGTATTCTTATAAATTTGATAGTGTTGCCATTCAAAAGGAATGTAAACATAGGGAGGCTTTTTTATGTTATTTCGAATTGAAGATGCAGAAATATACTATGAAATTGTTGGAGAAGGAAAACCAGTCATTATCATACATGGCTGTGCTCCTGACCATAGGTTAATGATGGAATGTATGGAATCAGTATTTCAAAAGTATGAAGGTTATAAGCGAATATATATTGATTTACCTGGAATGGGAAAATCGAATGCTCCAGATTGGATAAATAGTTCAAATCGTGTAGTAGAAGTGCTTATCACATTTATTGAAGAAATCATTTCTACTGAAGAATTTTTATTGGTAGGAGAGTCATATGGAGGCTATTTAGCCAGAGGAATACTCACAAAGTTGTTTGAAAGAGTTAACGGATTATTATTAGTATGCCCTGTTGTTGTAGCGGAGCCAGAAAAAAGGATCCTTCCAGATAAACAAGTAATTTTACAAGATGAGGAATTTTTAAATCAACTCACTTCTACGGAGAGAGAAGCATTTTGTGAGCTAGCAGTGATAGCAAATGAATATACATATAAGCGATTTCAAGAGGAAATTAAGCCAGGACTAGATATTGCTAATTATGAATTTATTGAAAGATTGCAAAAGAATTACTCTCTTACTATGGATTTTTACCGTAAGAAATATGAGAAACCCGTCCTTTTATTAGCCGGAAGACAAGATATATCGGTAGGTTATCAAGATATTATAGAAATTATTGATGATTATCCAAGAGCGACATTAGCGGTGTTAGATATGGCAGGGCATAATTTGCAAATTGAACAGCCTGAATTATTTGAGAGTTTAGTAGGGGAATGGATTAGACGAACAAATCAGTACATTTTATAAAGTATTTTAGTATTACAATTACGCCTAAGTGTTGAAATGGGATAAATGAACGTGATTTATTAACTTATAAATAATTTTAAGGAGAAATTATGAGCACATATATTTATATGGTTAGACATGGTGAATCACCAAAACTAGAAGGAAATGAAAGAATGCGTGGGTTAACTGAGAAGGGACATATGGATACCAGTAGAGTAACTGACATATTAAAAGCGGAGAGGATTGATACTTTTATTTCCAGTCCTTATAATCGGGCTATGTTAACGATAGAAGGGGCAGCTAATTTCTATGAAAAAGAAATAATAGTATATGAAAATCTCAAAGAATGTAGGTTTGCAAGTGAGGAACGGATTATATCAGATAAAGAAGTGTATCCACTTGTAAAGAAGATGTTTTCTAATCCGGACTTTGCACGAACGGAAGGAGAGTCATATAAGGATTGTCAGAGACGGGTAGTGAAAGTGTTAAAGGAAATATTAATGGATTTTCAAGGGCGAAAAATTGTAATTGGTACACATGGGCTTGTCATGACATTAATGATGAACTATTTTGATGAACAATATGGCTTTGAATTTTTAATGAATACGTCAAAACCAGATATATATAAGATGGAGTTTAAAGAAGAGCAATTAATAAATGTAGAGAGAATATGGAAAGCGGAATAAAATTGGTTGTAGGGATTTTATTGTAAAAGTTACTTTTATAGCAAAATCTTCTTATTTAAATAGAAAGCATTTTTATCAACTATTTTTAGAATGTTAAATCAATAAGTAATTATTCAGTATTTGAATAAGTTATGAGGAAATTGGTTTAGGGAAACAATTTTAAGTGTGTCAAAATTCCAAACGTTGGATTTATATTCAATAGGAGAAAAAGATGTAGAATTTTGTCTTACTGTCCCCCGTTTACTTTTCATTTCATTACATATAGGCTTTGTGGTGTAAAGGGACAAATCACCTTTACACAAAATCTATAAGGGGGAAATTGTGATGAAACAGATTAAAAAGTTTGCGGGAGTTGCTTTAGCGGGAACGATTGGATTAAGTGGACTACTGTTTTTAGAACCAAGTGTAAGTGCTGCGGAAGCACAGCAAGTGAAAGAGGGAAATTTCAATGCAATTGATGTATCGATGAATCTAAATGAATTATATGTATTAAGTGGCAGAAGCATTGATGTTCTTTCTGGAGATAAAGAAGCAATTCAGCTAAATAAATATACAATTCGCTTTAGTAAACCCGGGAAGTATGTTATTAGAGTAAACGGTTGTACTTATGATGATATATATACTTTTATTGTGAATGAGTAGTATATATTCTTAAATTATGAAATAAAAAAGAAACACCCTATTTGCGGTGAGAATCGTAAATAGGGTGAATTTATTTGTATTAAGTTGTAATTTAAATATGCTCACTCACTTTATCTTTGTTTTGTAAAGTATGTAAAAGTGTTTGAAATACCTTAAATGATTGCTGAAAGATTGGACTTTGAATAAAAGTGTATAGAAAAGTTACGATAAAAATAGGACCACCGAGCATAAATCCAATAACTAGTACAACGCATTCTACAATGATTCGAGCACGGCTAATAGATAGTCCTGTTTTGTCGGAAATAGTAAGCATGAATCCATCACGAGGTCCAGCTCCAATTCCAGCTGCAACATACATACCTCCCCCGATACCTGTAATGGCAATACCAGAAAATAAAATGAGTAAGTTTATCCATAAATAATCACTAGCATTTGGAAGAATATTTGATTGTAAGAAAAAGTCCATAATCGGACCGATAAGTAGTGCATTTAAAAATGTTCCCACATTTATATATTTTCGATCTACTAGTAAAGAAATGAGAACGAGACATAACCCACATATGACACTCCACGTACCAATCGTCCATCCAAACTTTTGGTAGAGAGCCATGTTTAAAACTTCCCAAGGATGTAAACCGAGAAATTTAACTTTGACTGCAAGAGCATTTCCAAGGCCAAAAAAAATTAAGCCTAAGAAAAAAAGAAAATAGCGAAAGAGAGTTAGCCTCATCTTTAATACCTCCCATATTTATAATTATGTATGTTACATGTTAGAGTTGTGATGAGCAAATATTATGAATTTTTATTGTTTATGAAAATGTAAAATGGAATATATATTTTCATAGCCAAAAAAGTTAAAATATTTCGTTTTAAGGATTATAATAGAGAAAGAAGAAAAAAGGGAGTGAATGAATTTGAAACAAGAACTTATTGAAAGATTTACGAGATATGTAAAAATTGATACACAATCAAATGAAGACAGTCATACAGTGCCAACAACACCTGGGCAAATTGAGTTTGGTAAGTTATTAGTTGAAGAGTTAAAAGAAATTGGGTTAACAGAAGTAACAATGGATGATAACGGGTATGTAATGGCGACACTTCCGGCTAATACGGATAAGGATGTTCCTGTAATCGGCTTTTTAGCACATTTAGATACGGCAACAGATTTTACAGGAAAAAATGTAAAACCACAAATTCATGAAAACTTTGATGGGAATGCAATTACGTTAAATGAAGAGCTAAATGTTGTGTTAACACCAGAACAGTTCCCAGAGTTACCATCATATAAAGGGCATACCATTATTACAACTGATGGTACGACACTTCTTGGAGCAGATGATAAGGCTGGTCTGACTGAAATTATGGTTGCCATGAATTATTTAATACATAATCCGCAAATTAAACATGGGAAAATTAGAGTTGCGTTTACGCCGGATGAAGAAATTGGCCGCGGCCCAGCACATTTTGATGTAGAAGCGTTTGGTGCATCATTTGCTTATACGATGGACGGAGGTCCATTAGGTGGTTTAGAGTATGAAAGCTTTAATGCTGCAGGCGCTAAGTTAACGTTTAACGGAACGAATACACATCCTGGAACAGCGAAAAATAAAATGCGTAACGCAACTAAACTTGCGATGGAGTTTAATAGCTATTTACCAGTAGAAGAGGCACCAGAATATACAGAGGGGTATGAAGGATTCTATCACTTACTTTCTTTAAATGGTGATGTTGAGCAAAGTAAAGCATATTATATTATTCGAGATTTTGATCGTGAAAATTTTGAAGCGCGTAAACATGACGTTGAAACTATTGTGAAGCAAATGCAAGAGAAGTATGGACAAGATGCAGTCGTTTTAGAAATGAATGATCAATACTATAACATGCTTGAAAAAATCGAACCAGTGAGAGAAATTGTTGATATTGCATATGAGGCAATGAAAAGTTTAAATATCGAACCAAATATTCATCCGATTCGCGGTGGAACAGATGGATCACAATTATCGTATATGGGATTACCAACCCCAAACATTTTCACAGGTGGTGAAAACTATCACGGTAAATTTGAGTATGTTTCGGTAGATGTTATGGAAAAAGCGGTTCAAGTTATTATAGAAATTGCAAGACGATTTGAAGAACAAGCTTAAAAAAAACCAAGTAGTGCAAACACGCTACTTGGTTTTTTAGTATAATACTCGCCACAAATAAAATGTTGCGTAAGACTCCCAGTTGATCCAATTTGCCGCAAAATCTTTTATTTCCTTTTTAGTCGGTTTACTTTCGGAACCTGTTATACATTTAATTGCATTGTGCAAACCAACATCGTCAATTGGAAAAGCGGAAGGGAATCGTAAACAGCGCATTAAAACATAGTGGGCAGTCCACGGACCTACACCATGTATAGCAGTTAATTGTTTTTCAGCAATCTTTACATCTTGTGTTTGTAGTAAAGATTCTTTTGATAGTTTTCCTTCTGTAATAAGCTTTGCAATACCGATTAAATATTCACACTTTCGAGTCGTCATTTTTAAATTTTTGAGATCTTCTACGTGTAAATTGGCAATCGTTTCAGGAGAAGGGAATATCCAATGTTTTCTATCGTTCCATTCTACATAACTTCCAAATGTCTCGACTAATCTTCTTTTTAGCGTATAAGCATATGTGAGGTTAATTTGTTGACCGATAATTCCCCAGGAAAGTGCTTCAAATAAGTCTGGAATACCTAAGGTGCGAAGGCCATTATATTGTTCAATTGGTCTTTGAAGGAGTACATCATGTTTAGCCAATGTATAAAAGGGAGCTAAATCAGTAGTTAAATCAAACCACTCGTTCACATAGTTAGCTATAGCTTCGTGTATCGATTCTTCAGATGTATATAATTCTTCTAAAAAACGTATTTGAATATTTCCATCTATATTCATACTAATTTCAACTAAAGGATTTACATCGTGAACAGGGATAACTTTATAAATTTTGTTATCTTCAATGTGGAACATACATTCATTGTTAGAACGTGATAAATAGCGTAAATTTTCTTGGAAACTAAATTCTGTTGGAACTGCTAAAATTAATGCGTTAGTATAGTTAGCTGTCATATGCATGCTACCTGCGACTTTTCTAATGTAAGCAACGCTTTCTTCATTTCTAATCCGCCTCTAAAGCCGGTTAGTTTACCATTCTTTCCAATAACACGATGGCAAGGAATGGTAATAAGGAGAGGGTTGGCAGCAATAGCGGTAGCAACGGCACGCACAGCAGTAGGCTTTTGTATTATTTTGGCAATTTTTGAATAAGAATATGTCTTCCCATAAGGAATTTCACGTACCGCATTCCAAACAGATAATTGAAATTCAGTTCCGTAAGCATCGATAGGGAATGTAAAAGCTTCTCGCTGGATTTCTAAATACTCGATAAATTCTTTCGTATATGTTTGTAGATAATTGGGATTACAGGTCAAAATATGTTGGGGCAATTTTTTTCTAGCCCATATATTGAGTTCTTCAAAGTTTTCATCTTGAGACCCAATGAAACATAGTCCATTTTCAGTTGCAGCAATATGAAACTGAAAATGTTTATGTGTAAGTAGCGTCCAATATATAAACTTATTTTTATAGGAATTCATTATTGTATCCCTCTTTCATTTCATTCTTTTTTCGATATTCAGTAGGCGTAAATCCGGTTTTCTTTTTAAATAAAGTTGCGAAATACTCTGGGTTTTCTATCCCGACAGCAGTACTAATTTCTTTAATGGATTGATTGGTTTGTAAAAGGTGTTCTGCCGCTTTAACAATTCTGAACCGCTGTATATATTCTATTGGACTTATTCCTGTCATTTTTTTGAAAGTGCGTTGTAAATGAAAGGGGCTACCATGGCACATTTCCGCAAGTATGTCGAGAGTTAATAATTCATTAAAGTGTTTTTCGATATAAACTTTTATTTGTTCTACCCACTCTTCATTAGGTAAAGTGAGACCATTTGGTTTACAACGTTTGCACGGGCGAAAGTTTTCATTTAATGCTTGCTCTGCATGATGAAAAATTCGTACATTGTTTTTATTCGGTATTCTTGATTTGCATGATGGCCTGCAAAAGATTCCAGTTGATTTCACAGCATAAAAGAATTTGCTATCATAGGAAGAATCATTATGGATAATTGCTTGCCAATGTTCATTTGTTAACGTAACTCCTTCATTGTGCAAAGAACATCACCTCTGAAATTAGTATAACCTGAATAAAGTGCGTATGTATGTATTCATAAATGTAAGAGCAAGATTACAAAGGTGAAAATATGATTGTTTTTCTATTTTGTGATAGCATGAAATTTGGAAAGAAACATCAAGAGGAGGACTATAAGTGAAGTTAATTTCGTGGAATGTAAATGGTTTGCGAGCAGTGATTGCAAAAGGTGGATTTTTAGAATATCTCGAGGAATCAAATGCTGATATATTTTGTTTACAAGAGATTAAATTACAAGATGGGCAAATTGATTTAAATCTAGAAGAATATTATACATACTGGAATTATGCTGTAAAAAAAGGATATTCAGGGACGGCTATTTTTTCGAAAAAAGAACCACTTTCTGTTACTTATGGTTTAGGCATTGAAGAGCATGATCAAGAAGGACGGGTTATTACTTTAGAGTTCGAAGATTTTTACATCATTACGTTATATACACCAAATTCAAAACGAGGATTAGAACGATTAGATTACAGAATGAAATGGGAAGATGATTTCCGTGCATATATTAAAGGATTAGATGAGAAAAAACCAGTTATTTTTTGCGGAGACTTAAACGTTGCTCATAAAGAAATTGATTTGAAAAATCCAAAAAGTAATCGTAAAAATCCTGGGTTTTCTGATGAAGAAAGAGAGAAGTTTACATGTATTTTAGAAGAAGGATTTATTGATACGTATCGTTATCTATATCCTAATCAGGAAGGCGCATATTCGTGGTGGTCGTATCGAATGGGAGCGAGAGCAAAAAATATTGGATGGCGTTTAGATTATTTTGTTGTTTCCGAAAGAATGAAAGACCAAATAACAGAGGCGAAAATTAATAGTGAAGTAATGGGTTCAGACCATTGCCCAGTTGAATTACATATAAATTTCTAAAAAAGAAGTATCCCCCTAATATTAGGCGGATACTTCTTTTTTAATTCAGTTTGTTAAAATTTTTCAAATCTTTCTTGAAATAATCGCATATTAAATATATACTTAGTAACGATAATCATTATCAATGAAAAGGATTATCAATGGATGGGGTGTAAAAGAATTATAGCTTAGGGGAAGTGAACGAGAATGAGTTCTGGATAGAATTATTAATCTAATGAAATATATATGTGAGACAAGTTTCATATAGTTAAATTTTATTGAGAATATAGTTTTAAAAATTCGAGAGGAGATATATAAAGATGAATAAGAAGTTATTTACATTAGGGATGGTTACAGTTTTAAGTGTAGGACTAGCAGCATGTAATAGTGCGGATAAGACTTCAGGAGAGCAGAAGCAGCAGACAAAAGCTACGGAAACGAAAAAAGACGAAAAACGAAAAATTACATATTTAGGTAAAGAATATACAGTACCAGCAAAAGTAGATAAAATTGCGACAGCTAGTTTAGAGTCTATGGAAGATGCAGCAGTACTTGGAATTAAACCAGTTGGTGCCATTACTGTTGGTGGCAAATTACCGAAGTATCTTGAAAAAGATTTAGAAGGTGCGAAATCTGTTGGTGAGAAAATGGAACCAAATTTCGAAACATTACTTCAATTAAAACCAGATGTGATTACATCAAGTACGAAATTCCCAGCAGAAACAGCTGAAAAATTTACGAAAGTAGCTCCTACATTCCCGGTATCACACGTTTCAACAAATTGGGAAGATAACTTAAAGTTAATGGGAGAATTAACTGGTAAAAAAGATAAAGCGGAAAAAATTATTAAAGATTATAATGCGGACGCTGAAAAAGCAAAAGCAAAACTAGGAGATAAGTTAAAAGACAAAAAAGTACTTGTTATTAGACTTAGAGCAAACGAATTATTCCTATACCCAGAAGGAGTATACTTCAACCCTGTAATTTATAAAGATCTTGGATTAACTGCTCCAGAACAATTGAAAACTGTAAAAGCACAAGAGAAAATTTCATTTGAAAAACTTGCTGAACTAAACCCAGATTATATTTTCTTACAATATGAGACAACTGAAAATAAAAACCCGAAAGTGCTAGAAGAAATTGAAAAGAATCCAATTTGGCAAAGTATGAATGCTGCGAAAGAAAAGAAAGTATTTGTAAACGTTGTTGATCCAATGGCACAAGGTGGTACTGCTTGGAGTAAAACAGCATTCTTAAAAGAAGCAGTGAAAAATTTATCTAAATAATATATTAAGTAAGGTGCGTTGAATGATATGCAGAAAACAAATGCAGTACCAGTAACTATATTATGTATAGCACCCATACTCATCTTATTTACGGTTATACTTTCTATTTTGTATGGGGCGAAAAGTATTGATGCTGAAACGGTGTGGAACGCATTATTTCATTTTGATTCAAGTGATGTAAATCATAATATTATTATTACTTCACGTTTACCAAGGGTAGTTGCAGCTCTTTTAGTCGGAGCATTTCTAGCCATATCAGGAGCACTTATGCAGGGGATGACAAGAAACTATCTTGCATCCCCTTCTATTATGGGTGTGACGGATGGTGCTGCCTTTGTTATTACAATTAGCATGATTTTTCTTCCGGGAATATCATCGATTGGTATGGTTGTATGTTCAATGATTGGTTCTGCACTAGGAGCCGGTATCGTATTTGGTTTTGGTTCACTCCTTCAAAATGGCTTATCACCAGTTAGGTTGGCAATTATCGGAACAGTTATTGGAACATTTTTAAGTAGTGTATCTGCTGCAATGGCTTCGTATTTCCAAATTTCTCAAAATGTTAGTTTTTGGTTTAATGCAAAATTAGATCAAGTGGATCCGAATATTATTAAAATTACGATACCGTTTGGGATAATTGGAATAATTTTAGCACTGTTAATATCAAAATCTATTACGATTCTCTCTTTAGGCGAAGAAGTTTCTATTAATCTAGGGCAACGTACAAAATTAGTTAAAGCGATTGCAATTTTATCAGTTATTTTCTTAACAGGAACGGCAGTTGCTTTAGTGGGGAAAGTTGGTTTTGTAGGTTTAATTATTCCGCATATTACTCGCTTTATAATTGGGGTAGATTATAAGTGGATTTTGCCATGTGCAGGCGTTATTGGTGGCGTTTTCTTAGCATTATGTGACGTTTTAAGTAGATTTGTAAACTATCCATTTGAAACACCGATTGGAGTCGTTACCTCCTTAATTGGAATTCCTTTCTTCCTGTATTTAATTCGTACAAGAGGAGGAGAGAGACATGCTTAAAAGTTCAAGTCAACGTTTTGGAATGACGATGGGGATTATTATATTTTTAATACTATGTGCTATTTATATTAGTTTAACGAATGGTACGTTTGACATTACGATTACAGATGTATTTAAAACACTCCTTAGAATAGATCCAGTACCGGACCATGATTTAGTTATTTTTCAGTTTCGTTTTCCCCGCATCATAATTGCTGGATTAGTAGGATTAGGCCTAGGCGTTGCAGGTGCTGTAATTCAAGGGATTACAAGAAATGGACTGGCAGACCCAGGTATTTTAGGAGTAAATGCGGGAGCAGGAACAGCGATCGTCATCTTTATGTTTTTCTTTCAAGGACAATTAAAGAGCACAGACTGGGTTTCTATTATGATGATGCCGATGTTTGGTTTAGTCGGCGGATTAGGTGCAGCTATCATCATTTATCTGTTTTCTTGGAAAAACGGTAAGTTAGATTCGCAGCGTCTTTTATTAACAGGGATTGCGATTGGATCAGGATTTGGAGCATTTTCTATGTACCTATCACTCAAAATGAAGTCAACTGATTTCGAGATGGCTGCAGTTTGGGTGTCGGGGAGTATATATAATGCAAACTGGAAGTATATTATTGCAATGTTGCCGTGGCTTATCATATTAATTCCGCTTATACAAAAGAAAGCTTACTTATTAGATTTATTTCAATTGGAAGAAACAAGTATTACAAGTTTAGGGGTTTCAGTAGAAAGAGAGAAATCTATTTTACTACTAAGTAGTATCGGACTTGTCAGTGCATGTGTTGCAGTTTCAGGAAGTATTGGTTTCATTGGACTAATGGCACCGCATATAGCGAAAAGACTTGTTGGTATTCAGCATAAGCATATTATTCCTACGTGCGGAGTAATCGGAATGTTCCTTGTAATTGCTTCAGACTTTATTGCAAAAACAGTCTTCACACCTGTAGAGTTACCAGTTGGAATCGTTATTTCTATTGTCGGTGTACCGTATTTTTTATATTTACTTTATAAGGCGAAAGCGTAAGAGGAGGAATAAAAGTGAGTATTTTAAGTGCAAAAAATTTAGAAACGAGTTATGAAAAGCTTACAGTGTTTCGCGATTTAAATGTGGAAATACAAGAAGGAAAAGTAACGACAATTATAGGACCAAACGGGTGCGGTAAATCCACACTGTTAAAAACAATGGGAAGAATTTTAAAGCAAAAGAGCGGTAAAGTCTATTTACAAGGACAGGATTTACATACAATTCCAACGAAAGAAATTGCGAAGCAGTTAGCTTTACTTCCGCAAACTCCAATTGCGCCAGGAGAGCTTAAAGTAGAAGAATTAATTTCTTATGGACGATATCCACATCGAAATAACGTAAATAAGTTAACTTCAAAAGATAAAGAGATGATTGATTGGGCTTTAGATATAACGAAAACATCTGAATTTCGAACGAGACAAATAGCAAATTTATCTGGTGGTCAAAGGCAAAAGGTATGGCTAGCGATGGTTTTAGCACAAGAGACAGAAGTGTTACTACTAGATGAACCAACGACATATCTTGATATGTCTCATCAATTAGATGTATTACAAATTGTGGAGAAGTTAAATAAAGAACATAATTGTACAGTCGTAATGGTACTACATGATATTAACCATGCAGCAAGGTTTTCAGATGAGATTATTGCAATGAAGGAAGGGAAAATCGTTACAACTGGTATCCCAGAAGACATCATTACAAATGAAGTGTTAAAAGAAGTATTTCATATTGATGCACGTGTCATGATTGATCCATATAATGGGTCTCCTGTTTGTTTCGGTTATGATAGCGTTGTACCTCAAGAAGAAAAAGTGGAAATATATGTGACGAGTTAAGAAGGGGGGATATAAGATGAACACTATGATTAAAAAACGGCAGATTATAACATCTAATACCGAACAGTGGAACATGTATTCAAAATTAGACGGTAAGGAATATCAAATTCATATTTCAAAGCCGAGGCAGCCAGCACCAGAGGCAGGATATCCTGTTATATATGTACTAGATGGCAATGCCTTTTTTCAAACATTCCATGAAGCGGTTAAAATACAATCAGTTAGAGCAGAAAAAACAGGTGTTTCATCAGCCATTATAGTAGGTATTGGTTATCCAATCGAAGGGGCGTTTTCAGGTGAAGAGAGATGTTATGATTTTACGCCTAGCGTAATTTCAAAAGATGCGGCTTTAAAACCAGATGGTAAACCTTGGCCTAAAACAGGAGGAGCACATCATTTCTTTACTTTTATTGAAGAAGAATTAAAGCCGCAAATTGAAAAGAATTTTGAAATTGATAAAGCAAAGCAAACACTATTTGGGCATTCTTTAGGTGGCCTATTTGCTTTACATATATTATTTACAAACGTAAATGCCTTTCAAAATTATTTTATTAGTAGTCCATCTATTTGGTGGAATAACCAATCTGTGCTTGAAAAAGAAGAAAATCTCATAAATCAATTAAACAATGCAAAGGTTAAAACAGGGGTATTTCTTACAGTTGGTTCACTAGAACGAGACCATATGGTTGTAGGTGCAAATGAATTGTCAGAGCGTCTTCTTCAGGTAAAACACGATCAGTTTAGATTTACGTTTTATGAGGCTGAGGGGGAGAATCATGCGTCTGTTGTGCCGACTTCTTTAAGTAAAGGGTTGAGATTTATTAGTTACATATCCATCGATTAAACGGTTAGTGATTTGAGTGAATCTAAATTTTTCTATGATCTGTAGTAGGTTATTTAGTGGAACGATTGTTTAATAAAATGCAAACAAAAGGCTATGGAGAATTTCTCCATAGCCTTTTGTTTTGACAAGTAGAATTGTCCTTTTTGAAAGTTTTGTTTCAACTTTTCGTCTAAAGAGACAAAAAGTTGTCACAATTCGGTCACAATTAGCATAAACATAAAATAGACGCAATGAACTTATTTCAAAAAGGCTTGGTTCATTCCAATCATGATTCGTAGAGCTGAAAAAGCATGGATGAAAAGTTCACTATATTCTCAAGGAGGTAGATCGTATGAAAACTATTCTTGCTATTGCTGGACTTATTTGGGTTCTATCGCATGGCATCCCAATTTATGAAGGAGAACAGATTCGTAGTGCTCTGAACAAAAATTTTAATGAATATCATATCATTGATCGGCAAGATAATGTTGTGACAGTTCGTGTAAATGATTGTTTTCATACGGTAACCGTTGAAGGAACTTCAGTAGTGGATGATACAAAAGTATGTGATCAGCAATAATTATATATAGGAAGAAAACAGTCTCAATTTACACGTGTGAAGATGGAGACTTTTATATTTTGGGATGAATAATAAGCGGGGATGGACACTCCCCGCTTATTATTGTTTTTTGAAAAAAGGAAAGGGTATAATGAAAATGGAGACTGAGAAGCTAACAATGTGTTAAGAATAATCATAAAGTGGAAATATACTCATATGGGGTATCATGCATGGATATTTAATGCTATAATTGGTATACTCATAAAAAATAGTTATTTTATTGGATGAAGAGAACTTTTAAGAAGGTGATAATATGGATCATAAAGAGCATGAAGCAGTAACACATAGATCAGAAAAAGAAAAAGAGCAAATTATAAATAGATTGAAGAGAATTGAAGGACAAGTCCGCGGTATTCAAAATATGATTGAAAATGATCGTTATTGCGTGGATATTTTAGTGCAAATTTCAGCGATTAATGCAGCGATGAAAAAAGTAGGAATGGGCGTTCTCAAAAATCATACGAGTCATTGTGTTTCAGGTGCTATTAAAGATGGTAATGGTGACGAAGCGATTGAAGAATTAATGACAGTATTTGAACGTTTTTCAAAAGCGTAAAAACAAGCTAGTATGTAACTGGCTTGTTTTTTTTGTTTACCTTTATATAGGATTTCGGGGTATTGATATGAAAAAGTGTACGTAATATAAAGTTTTAGAAAATAATTGAAAAATCATGACAAAAAACCATTGATTACCTTAGGGGGGTATGGTAAGATGAAGTTGTGATTAACAAACAATGAATAAACAAGAGGAGGATTTTAAATGGAACAGTTAACATTACAAGTTGAAGGTATGTCTTGTGGACATTGTGTAAATGCTATCGAAAGCAGTGTGAAAGAACTAAACGGTGTTGAGCAAGTGAAAGTTCAATTAGCAGAAGGAACTGTTGAAGTTACTATCGACTCGTCTGCTGTAACATTAAAAGATATCGTTGCTGTAATTGAAGATCAAGGATACGATGTTCAATAATTATTTTTAGATATGGAAATAAATCGTACTTTATAGGAAGTACGATTTATTTTGCTAATAATTATACCTCATAAGGGTATATAGAGGTGAGAGACATGAATGAACAAAAAGAGGCCAATCTTCAAATATCAGGAATGACATGTGCAGCATGTGCAAATAGAATTGAAAAAGGTCTAAAAAAAGTAGAAGGTGTTCATGCTGCAAATGTAAATTTTGCACTTGAAAAAACCAAAATAATGTATGATCCCCAAAAAACAAATCCGCAACAATTTAAAGAAAAAGTTGAATCGTTAGGATATGGAATTGTAAGTGATAAAGCTGAATTTACTGTTTCAGGAATGACATGCGCAGCATGTGCCAATAGAGTAGAAAAGCGTTTAAATAAGTTAGAAGGTGTGAACGAGGCGACAGTAAATTTCGCTTTGGAGTCGGCTACAGTAGATTTTAATCCTGATGAAATTAATGTAAATGAAATGAAGAGTGCAATTACGAAATTAGGATATAAATTGGAAGTGAAATCAGATGAGCAAGATGAATCAACTGATCATCGCTTACAAGAAATTGAGCGACAAAAGAAGAAGTTTATTATTTCGTTTATTTTATCATTTCCGTTACTATGGGCAATGGTAAGTCACTTCTCATTTACATCGTTTATTTATTTACCTGATATGCTTATGAACCCTTGGGTACAGCTAGCTCTTGCAACGCCAGTTCAATTTATCATTGGTGGACAGTTTTATGTTGGGGCTTATAAAGCGTTACGTAATAAAAGTGCTAACATGGATGTTCTTGTGGCACTTGGAACGTCGGCCGCCTATTTCTATAGTGTATATTTAAGCATTCAATCTATCGGTTCTTCGGAACATATGACAGATTTATATTTTGAAACGAGTGCGGTACTTATTACACTAATTATTTTAGGTAAATTATTTGAAGCAAAAGCAAAGGGACGTTCATCAGAAGCAATTAAAAAGTTGATGGGTTTACAAGCAAAGACAGCTACAGTTGTGCGAGATGGAACAGAAATGAAAATTTTAATCGAAGAAGTAGTAGTTGGTGATATCGTTTATGTAAAGCCTGGTGAAAAAATTCCAGTAGATGGTGAGATTGTAGAAGGAAAGTCAGCCATAGATGAATCGATGTTAACAGGTGAAAGTATTCCAGTTGATAAAACAATTGGGGATGTAGTAATCGGTTCTACAATGAATAAAAATGGATTTTTAAAAGTGAAAGCAACTAAGGTAGGAAGAGATACTGCATTAGCTCAAATTATTAAAGTAGTAGAAGAGGCTCAAGGTTCAAAAGCGCCTATTCAAAGGGTAGCAGATCAAATTTCAGGTATTTTCGTACCAGTTGTAGTTGCGATTGCTATTATCACATTTGCAGTGTGGATGATATTTGTTACACCAGGCGATTTTGGCGGAGCACTTGAGAAAATGATAGCAGTACTTGTTATCGCTTGTCCATGTGCATTAGGTCTTGCAACGCCTACATCTATTATGGCTGGATCAGGAAGATCAGCTGAGTATGGTATTTTATTTAAAGGCGGAGAGCATTTAGAAGCAACACATCGATTAGATACAGTTATTCTAGATAAAACAGGTACTGTGACAAACGGGAAGCCTGTGTTAACAGATGTGATTGTAGCAGATAGATTCCATGAAGAAGAAATACTGCGTTTAGTAGGTGCGGCAGAAAAAAATTCTGAACACCCACTTGCAGAAGCGATTGTAGAAGGAATTAAAGAAAAGAAAATTGATATTCCAAGTTCAGAAACGTTTGAAGCGATTCCTGGGTTCGGTATTGAATCAGTCGTAGAAGGGAAACAATTATTAATTGGTACACGCCGATTAATGAAGAAATTCAATATTGATATTGAAGAAGTTTCTAAATCAATGGAAGAGTTAGAACGAGAAGGCAAAACAGCAATGCTTATTGCGATCAATAAAGAATATGCTGGTATAGTTGCCGTTGCAGATACTGTAAAAGATACTTCAAAATCAGCTATCGCAAGACTTAAGAAAATGGGTCTAGACGTTGTTATGATTACAGGAGATAATACACAAACTGCTCAGGCAATTGCGGGGCAAGTTGGTATTGATCACGTAATTGCAGAAGTATTACCAGAAGGAAAAGCAGAAGAAGTGAAAAAATTGCAAGCGCAAGGTAAGAAAGTAGCAATGGTTGGAGATGGGATAAATGATGCTCCTGCTCTTGCAACGGCGGATATCGGTATGGCAATTGGAACGGGAACGGATGTAGCGATGGAAGCAGCAGATATTACGTTAATCCGTGGTGATTTAAATAGTATTGCTGATGCAATCTTTATGAGTAAGATGACGATAAGAAATATTAAGCAAAACTTATTCTGGGCACTAGCTTATAACGGCTTAGGAATCCCGATTGCAGCGTTCGGCTTCTTAGCACCTTGGGTTGCAGGAGCAGCTATGGCATTTAGTTCTGTATCGGTCGTATTAAATGCATTACGATTGCAAAGAGTGAGATTAAAAAAATGAAAATCTATAGAGTAATTGCATATGCTTTTAAACAAAAAACAATACTTTGAAATAAGTATTGTTTTTTGTTTATATAGAAAGAAAAAAGATATAATAAAGCAGAAATATTGAATTGTAGATGGTAGAAAAGTTAAATGATAGATAGTTTAGTAAGGAGGCTCAAATATGTTAAATGATACGATCATTAGAACATTCCGTAAAGAGGATTTAGAACAAGTATTACAGTTGTTCTATGAAACAGTTCATACAATTAATGCAAAAGATTATAACGTGTTACAGCTGCAGGCGTGGGCACCAGAGCGACTAGATAGAGAAAGTTGGTTACATTCTTTAGAGAAAAATATTAGTTATGTAGCGGATCATAACGGTGTGATAGTGGGATTTGGTGATTATAATGATGATCATTACGTAGATCGTTTATTTACACATAAAGATTATCAAGGGAAAAGGATAGCTTCATACATACTACAGAAGTTAGAAAAAGAAGCAGTGAACTTGGGGCGTGGGGAGATATATACAGAGGCGAGTATTACAGCAAAACCTTTCTTTGAAACTAAAGGTTTTATTTGCATAAAGGAACAAAAGAAACAGCATAATGGTCAGATTTTTATTAATTATGTAATGAAAAAAATAGCCCTCTCGTAAACGAGAAGGCTATTTTTTCATTATTTTACAGCTTCTTTTAGTTCTTTACCAGCTTTGAAAGCAGGTACTTTAGAAGCTGCGATTTGCATTTCTTCACCAGTTTGTGGGTTACGGCCTGTACGAGCAGCTCTTTCGCGAACTTCGAATGTACCGAATCCGATAAGTTGTACTTTTTCACCAGCAGCTAAAGTGTTAGTGATTGATTCTACTACAGTTTGTACAACTACAGTAGCTTCTTTTTGAGAAATCTCAGCATTTTGTGCTACGTTTTTAATTAATTCAGTTTTGTTCATGTTTTTCACCTCATATGTAAATATTGCTATTTAAGTTGTTATTATAACGTATAAAACATTCGAGAACAAGTGTGCGTACATATATTCACAAAAAAAATGAAATTTGTAATATTTTTCAGGATTGCTGTATAGTTGTTCCATTTAAGCGGAAACAGATTTTTTCTCTAATGCGGTTTGTTCTTCTTTGGAAGGCATCTTCTTTTTATAGGATATGAAATAAGGTAATGCCACAAATAACATACCTCCTACTAAGTTTCCGAAGAAAACAAAAATGAAGTTTGGAAAATATTCAATCCATGTTAAATCACCAGCAAAAATTGCAGCTGGGATGATAAACATATTGGCTACAACGTGTTGAAATCCAATCGCAACAAAAGTCATAACTGGGAACCAAATGCCGATAATCTTTCCGATAAATTCCTTACTTCCCATACTGAGCCAAACAGCTAAACAAACGAGCCAATTACATCCGATTGCAGAAATGAAAGCTTGTAGTGGTGTATCGTGTAGTTTAGCTTGCGCAATAGAAACCGTTTTCGCTAAAAAAGCTCCCTCTGTTAATCCGACGATATGACCGAAAAAATAAGCAACGAATACAGCACCTATGAAGTTGCTCAATGTAACAATAATTAAATTTCGTATGAAATAAAATAAAGTAATTTTCTTTTGAAGCCAGGCCATGGAAACTGTCATCATGTTACCAGTTACTAGTTCACCGCCTGCAAGAATAACGAGAATAAGACCGATAGGGAATACAGCAGCGCCTAGAAAACTAGTAAATGATCCCCAAGCCTTTGGCATTGTTCCAATAACATGAATATCGAGTAAATACCCTAATGCTATGAAAGCACCGCCAAAAAAACCGAGAATTAGCATAGGGAGTAATGATAAATGAGCTTTTTTTCTTCCGGAATTAGCAGCAAGTTCCGTAATTTCTTCTGGTGTAAATACAGACATGAATAATCTCTCCTTAAATAAAATAATAAAAAATAAATGGAACATTTTTAAGAATCTACGTATTATAAAAATATGTTATGACTTCTGTATAAATTTGTCAAAGTGAGCAAGGATGGGATTCGATATAACTAACGTTGTTCGTGTTGTCACATTCATGTAACAATAAGTCTTTAAAGTACGTCTAGAGGTGAGAACATGAATACGCATCATGTAAAAGAAGAACAGAAAAAATCAAACGTCAAGAAATTTATAATCAGTTTCATAAGTATAGTAATGATTTCTATAAGTTTGTATTTCTATGCGACAGAAATAGAACGAAAACTAGTAACAGTTACGTGGAATGAAATAGAAGCTTCTACAATTCCTAAAGAGTTTCATAATAAAAAAATATTGCAGTTCTCAGATGTACATTTAGGACCAGAATTCACACTGAAACAACTAGAAAATTTGGTGGAGAAGATGAATGCGTTACGTCCAGATGTAGTAGTTTTCACAGGGGATTTAATAGATAAGTTTGGATCGTATAAAGCCGAAAGAGAAGAAGCGAAAGGTATTTTACAAAAAATACATGCGCCCTTAGGGAAATATGCAGTGTTTGGGAATCATGATAGGGGCGGTGGAGGTAGTTTATTTTATAAAAAATATATGGAGGAAGCTGGTTTCGCTGTGTTAGTCAATAAAGTGCAGAAAATTAAAGCGGAAAACGGCAAGTATATTACAATATCAGGTTTGGATGATTTTTTATTAGGGAAGCCACAAATAGATTCGACTTTAAAATATATAAGACAACAAGATTTCAATATGCTATTAGTACATGAGCCAGATGTTGTAGACAAAGTAGCAAGTTACCCAGTTGATTTTCAAATGTCAGGCCATAGTCATGGAGGACAAGTTCAAATTCCTTTTATAGGCCCATTAATTACGACAAAACTAGCTGAGAGTCATGTGGAAGGTATGTATGAATTAGAAGGAAAGAATAAGCCATTATATTTATATGTAAATCGTGGGATTGGGACAACTCGAATGCCTGTTAGATTTTGGAGTGTACCTGAACTTTCAGTATTTGTATTAAAGCAAAATAGTAACTAATGTATTCAATTCCACATCATCATTCTTAATTTGATTCTGATGAACGAGCGATGTTAATTGGTGGTAAATAAAAAACAACAATAGGTCATATAAAACCTATTGTTGTTTTTTATTATTTTTGCAAGGGAATCGCATCGAAATATGTTCTATAGTTACTAGAGAATTCAAAGTTATTTTTTGCATCCCAATTAATAGACCAAGACATTAGACCGCGGAATGCAGGATAGCCACTCTGATTTGAAAGTTTATACTTTCCTCCGAAAGGAATTCCCTTAATGATATAATCTAAAGCTTTTTTCATTTCAGCTGGAGAAATATACCCACCACTTGGAGCGGCCGCTGGTGCTGCAGGAAGTCCAATCATTACTTGATCCGAACGAAGAGCTGGGAAAATGTTATTTGCATTACCACCTACAGGAAAACCATGTAGGAGCATATCTGCCATAGCGACCTCGTAGTCTGCAGTACCTTGATTGTAGTTATTACCGTCCATTCCAATCCCGCTACCAGCGTTGTAGTGTTGAACGTGAATGTATGTTAGTTTGTCTTTCACTCCGTAAATAATCGGTAAATATGCACCCCAGATGCTTCCGTATGCGCTATAACCGCCTTGAACATAAGCTGTTTCAGGAGCCATACTTAATAGAAAGTCGGGACCATAATGATCTGAGATTGTTCGAATAGCCGAAATAAGATTTACGATTTGAGGAGTAGTTGGTTTTTTGAAATTAGTGTCATTTCCGTTTAAGTAAATACCTGATTCAAGGTCAATATCTATTCCATCAAAACCGTATTTATCGATTAGAGATTGTATGGAATTAATGAAACGTTGCTTAGCAGCATTGTCAGGAAGTAAAACGACCCCATTTTGTCCACCTATTGAAAGAACTACTTTCTTTCCTTTACTTTTTAAATAAGAAATATCTGATTTGAATTCTGCATCTGTACCATACACAGGAGAAAATTCAACAGTAGAACGATCACCATCAGTTTCTCCGAAAGATACATTGATTACATCCCATTTTGGTGAAATGTCTCTTAATTTAATAATGCCAGTACCGTTATCAAAGTTATGCCAGTATCCAACGAGTAGTTTTGATCCTAAATTGTTTGCTGCTTGTGCTTGAAAGGGGGTTAGTGGTAATAGTAAAAAAATTACTAACGTACAACAAATGAATTTGAACTTGTTTAACATATCAACACTCCTATACAAAAAGTTGTCTAGATGTATAATCTTGTTTGTTTAATAATATCTGAAAATTCATTCTTTTGTAAGGTGACTATAATTTTCTCAACAATTGTATATGGAAAATTATTAAACCTAATGTAATAATTTTTGAAGGAGTTTGCATTACGATTGTTAAATTCAGAATATTTTGATATATTTTAAAGTATAGGACAAGGTTTTTCGCATAATACTCTTACATAAATTTCAAAATTACGTTTGGAAGGGGATGTACAAGAGTTGGATAAAAATCTTAAGAAAGACCTCAAAATACGCCACATTACAATGATTTCTATTGGTGGCGTAATAGGAGCTGGTTTGTTTGTTGGAAGTGGGGCGGTTGTACATTCAGCCGGACCAGGTTCTATCGTTTCATATGCATTAGCAGGACTTCTAGTTATTTTCGTTATGAGAATGCTTGGGGAAATGGCAGCTATTAACCCGACAAGTGGGTCATTTGCAACATATGCAAGAGAAGCAATTGGTCCATGGGCGGGTTATACAATTGGGTGGCTATATTGGTTTTTCTGGGTAATTGTTATTGCAATTGAAGCTACAGCAGGTGCGGGTATTATTCAATACTGGATTCCAGAAATTCCGCTTTGGTTATTAAGCCTAATATTAACGATTTTATTAACATTGACGAATGTTTTTTCGGTGAAATCATTTGGTGAGTTTGAATATTGGTTTTCTTTTATTAAAGTAATAAGTATTGTTTTGTTCCTTTTTCTTGGACTAGCTGTTATTTTAGGATTTGTACCAGGAACGGAAGCACCTGGCACTTCGAATTTAGTAGGGCAAGGAGGATTTATGCCAAATGGTATAAGTTCGGTGCTACTTGGAATCACTGTCGTTATATTTTCATTTATGGGATCTGAGATTGTTGCAGTAGCTGCTGGAGAGTCTGCTGAACCTGTAAAAGCAGTAAAAACAGCAACAAATAGTGTAATTTGGCGCATTCTCGTATTTTTCATTGGTTCTATCGCTGTAGTTGTTACACTTCTTCCATGGAATTCAGCGAACATACTAAAAAGTCCGTTTGTAGCGGTACTGGAACATATAGGAATACCAGCGGCAGCACAAATTATGAATTTTATCGTTCTAACAGCTGTACTTTCATGTTTAAATTCGGGTTTATATACAAATTCAAGAATGCTTTTTTCGATGGCAGAAAGAGGAGATGCTCCAAAGGCGTTTTTGAAATTGAACAATAGTGGTGTTCCAGTTCGGGCAGTTTTATTCGGAACGTTCTTCGCTTATATTGGAGTTGTTTTTAGTTACATATCTCCAGATAAAGTCTTTTTATTTTTAGTGAATGCATCTGGCGGGATTGCGTTGCTCGTTTATCTCGTTATAGCTGTTTCGCATTTTAAGATTCGTAAAAAAATGGGAAGAGTAGAGCAACAAAATTTGAAAGTGAAAATGTGGTTTTTCCCGTATGTAACGTATGTTACAATTGCCGCTATTATAGCAGTTTTAGTTGCGATGCTTGCAATTGAATCTTTACGTTCACAGGCACTTTTAACGATGCTTGTTACTGTTCTTATAATACTTTCTTATTTTATTTTTAGTAGAAATAAAAATAGTAAAGTGTTGAATCCTAAAAGTAAGAATGAGGAATCTGTTCGATTCTAATTTTCTTATTTTCGAAGAGAGTTACACCCAATCATTGCTATAAAAGAATCATATATAATCATAGAAACAAGTAATTACTATTGTCATAGTGAATATAAACTTTTTTCTTGACTTTTTATACGAAGGCGAGCAGAATGGTAAAAAAGGAAGGGGGGATGATGGTGGAAGAGTACGTATTAGAGCTGTATAACCTGTTATATACGACAGAATGGCAAGATATTGTTTCGTTTCTAGGAATCGTATTTTGTATGAAAATTGTAATTGTATATATGGAAGAGCAAGGTATGTTCTATTCCTTCTCATCCCCGTTCGATATGCAGCGCGAGCCGTTGCTAAACTATGCCAAGGTAAATTACGAACAATTTCCTTTTGTAGTTTTCTTTATGATTCGATTTATTACAGCAATTGTAAAGAAAAAGGAAAGTGACGATGAAGAGTACCACTCAACTTGTAATATAGCGAATGTTTTTTAAGCTAAATACAAGGAGGAGATTTATATGTGGTTTCGATTTCTTATGATTGGTTTCTTTTCATTAACAGCAATTTCTTTAATGGGATATCAAGTTTCTGAAATTTTTCAAGCATATAGCGATACATTTTTTAACAAAAACTAATCGCATTGCTATTTGAATAATAAAGCGATAAAATCCTTCTTAAGAAGTTTTATTAAGAAGGATTTTTTCTTTGTTTTGTCTTGCTGTGTCAAACTATTGTCACATTTACACTGTGAATAGTATGTTAAAATAGTGAGGTTACGTATACATATTTGAAGGAAGAGGGAGTGACCATTTTGGTGGATCAATCAACAAATCAGAAAAGCTATGCTCCTATTGTGATAACGCTTTCTGTAATTGTAAATGCGATTATTTTATTTTTGTTCTTTGGACCTGTTGGCTATGAAGGAGAAGTACATTTTGATGTAACGATTTTACCAATGTTAAACGCAATTTTTAATAGCTTTACGTTCGTATTCTTATTAGCAGCTCTATACTCTATTATTAAGAAGAATGTGAAAATGCACCGTGGTTTTATCCTAGCAGCATTTACGACGACATTGCTATTTTGTGTTTCTTATTTATCGTATCATTACTTAGCGCCGGCAACACATTATGGCGGAGAAGGATTCATTAAATATGTGTATTTCATCATTTTAATTACACATATTATCCTTGCAGCAATTATTGTACCACTTGCATTGTTTGCACTTGTATTTGGTTTTACAAATCAATTAACACGTCATCGTAAAATTGTACGTTGGACGATGCCGATCTGGTTATATGTAAGTTTATCTGGTGTTATTGTTTACTTAATGATCTCACCTTATTATCAATAAAAAATCCCAGCCTATAGGCTGGGATTTTTTGGTTAGGCAAATATTTTTGTAAAATGAAAAAAATATGGTATACAAAAGTATAGTTGCTTTTCATATAGAAGGGATGGTAAAGGGATATGCAAAATTTTGTATTTCGTAATCCAACGAAACTTATTTTCGGTAAAGGTCAATTAGAGCAATTGAAAACTGAAATTCCACAGTTCGGTAAAAAGGTTCTTCTCGTATACGGGGGAGGCAGCATTAAAAGAAACGGTATTTATGATAATGTAATTTCTATTTTAAAGGATATAAATGCGGAAGTATTTGAATTGACAGGTGTTGAACCAAATCCACGTGTATCAACTGTAAAGAAAGGAATTCAAATTTGTAAAGAGAATGGTGTTGAATTTATTTTAGCAGTTGGTGGAGGAAGTGTAATTGACTGTACGAAGGCAATTGCAGCTGGTAGCAAATATGATGGAGATGTATGGGATATTGTAACGAAAAAAGCATTTGCTAATGAGGCATTACCATTTGGTACTGTACTTACGCTTGCGGCAACAGGATCTGAAATGAATGCTGGTTCTGTCATTACAAATTGGGAAACGAATGAAAAATATGGCTGGGGTAGCCCTGTTACTTTTCCTCAGTTTTCAATTTTAGATCCGGTTCATACTGCGTCTGTGCCAAGGGATCAAACGATTTACGGTATGGTAGATATTATGTCACATGTATTAGAGCAATATTTCCATCATGGCACAAATACAGAATTACAAGATCGTTATTGTGAATCTGTTTTAAAAACAGTAATTGAGACAGCTCCTAAGCTTTTAAATGATTTAGAAAATTATGAGCATAGAGAAACGATCTTATATTGCGGTACTATGGCGTTAAATGGCATTTTAGCGATGGGGGTAAAAGGAGACTGGGCAACTCATAATATTGAGCATGCAGTTTCTGCGGTTCATGACATACCACACGGGGGTGGCCTTGCGATTCTATTCCCGAACTGGATGAAGCATGTTGTAGATGAAAATGTAAGTCGTTTTAAACAGTTCGCTATTCGTGTATTCGATGTAGAAACAGATGGAAAGACTGATCGAGAAATTGCGTTAGAAGGAATTGAGGCTTTACGTCAATTTTGGACTTCAATTGAGGCACCAGTAAAGTTATCTGATTACGCTATTGGAAAAAATGAAATTGATGTAATGGCGGATAAAGCGATGGCTTATGGCGAATTTGGTAATTTTAAAAAATTAAATAAAGACGATGTTTTAAGCATATATAAAGCTTCCTTATAAGTGAATCGAGAAAAGAAACCCATTTGATCGTTATATCAAATGGGTTTCTTTTCTGTTGTTTATAACTGTTTTTGATTGTTTTTGATTATTTGTGATTGTTTATGGTTGATTTTTGTGATCGTTTTCATTATACTGTAATCAAAGAAGAGGTGAATAAAATGTTAACTCCTGAACGTCATCAAATGATATTGCAACTTGTAAAAGAGCAGAAGGTTATTAAATTACAACAGTTAGTGGAAAGAACAGAAAGCTCTGAATCAACAATTCGTCGTGATTTAGCGCAATTGGAAAAGCAAAGATTATTAAAAAGAGTTCACGGTGGTGCGGCTGTTTTAACAGGAAAAGGACAGGAGCCAACGATGATCGAAAAATCTTCCAAAAACATTCAAATAAAACAACAAATTGCGAAGTATGCGGCTAACATAGTTGAACAAGGTGATTGCATTTATTTAGATGCAGGAAGTACAACATTTGAAATGATTCCATTTTTAATAAATAAAGATGTTACAGTCGTTACGAATGGACTTATGCATATTGAAGCTTTAGTTGAAAATAATATTCGTGCATATTTGCTAGGTGGAATGATGAAGAGTAGGACGAAAGCTTTAATCGGTGCAATGGCGCAGGAAAGTATGCAGAAGTATCGTTTTGATAAATGTTTTTTAGGGGCGAATGGTGTACATGAACAGCTTGGTTTTACAACTCCAGATCCAGAAGAGGCACTTTTAAAGCAAATGGCATTAACATTAGCAAATGAAGGATATTTCTTAATTGATGAAAGTAAGTTTTCAGAAGTTGCGTTTGCGAAAATTGCCAATGTTGAAGAGGCAAATATTATTACAAACCATTTAGAAATTGATTTAGAAAAATATAAAAGACAAACCAATGTAATTGAGGCTGATAAACAATGATCTATACAGTAACTTTAAATCCATCTATTGATTATGTAGTACAAGTTAATTCCTTAGATTTAGGTGCAGTAAATCGAGCGGAGAAAGATATGAAGTTTCCTGGAGGAAAAGGAATTAATGTTTCTCGCGTTCTTCATCGTTTAGGTGTTGAAAATGTAGCGCTTGGATTTACTGGTGGATTTACCGGTGGATTTATTAAAGATGTATTACAGGCGGAAGGTGTAACAACAAACTTCGTCCAAGTAGATGGAGATTCTCGAATTAATGTGAAAATAAAAGGGCAAGAAGAAACAGAATTAAATGGGCAAGGGCCTAGTGTGACAAATGAACAATTTGAACAATTAATGAAACAAATTGAAAGTATGAAGCAAGGAGATTGTATTGTATTAGCTGGAAGTGTACCGGCGTCTATCCCCACTACTTTTTATGAATCAATCGCAGTGTTCGGAGCGGAAAAAGGTATTCGTGTAGTAGTAGATGCAAGTGGTAGTGCCTTGCAGCATGTAGTTAAAAATAAACCATTTTTAATAAAGCCAAATCATCATGAACTTGGTGAGTTATTTGGAGTAGAGATTTCCACAGTAGAAGATATTTTACCGTATGGAAGAAAATTAATCGAAAAAGGTGTAGAGCACGTTATCGTATCAATGGCCGGAGATGGAGCTTTATTGTTTACGGCAGAAGGTATATATGAAGCAACTATTCCAAAAGGTGTTGTAATTAATTCGGTTGGGGCTGGAGATTCTCTTGTTGCGGGATTTGTAGGTAAATATGAACAGACAAAAGATATTGAAAAGGCATTTCAATATGGCGTTGCTACAGGGAGTGCAACAGCATTTTCAGCTGATTTATGTGAAAAGGAAAAAGTAGAAGAATTATTGTCGCAAGTAATTGTAACTAAGCGATAGGGGGAAGCAACATATGAAAATTACAGAACTATTAAAAAGGGATACAGTTATTATGAATTTGACAGCTTCAAATAAAGAAGCTGTCATAGATGAATTAGTTGAGAAATTACACGGCGCAAATCGTTTAAATAGTAAAGCTGAATTTAAAGAAGCTATTTTAAAGCGGGAGTCACAAAGTACAACTGGCATTGGTGAAGGGATTGCAATACCTCATGCGAAAACAAAAGCTGTTAAGCAACCAGCGATTTGTTTTGGTAGAAGTGTAAGCGGTATCAACTATGAATCGCTTGACGGACAGCCTGCGCATTTATTCTTTATGATTGCTGCGAGTGAAGGGGCGAATAATACGCATTTAGAAACGTTATCACGCCTATCTACACTATTAATGGATGAAGGGTTTCGTAAGCAGTTATTAGAAGCGAAGGATGAGGAAGAACTTCTTCGTTTATTTGATGAAAAAGAAAATGAAAAAGAAGAAGAGGTTGAAGTTGCAAAACCAGAAGGGAATGAACCGTACGTATTAGCTGTTACGGCTTGTCCAACTGGAATCGCTCACACATATATGGCTGCGGATAGCTTGAAAGCAAAAGCAGCAGAGCTAGGAATTGCAATTAAAGTTGAAACGAATGGATCAACAGGTATAAAAAACGGTTTAACGAAAGAGGATATTGAACGCGCAACGGCTATAATTGTTGCGGCAGATAAACAAGTAGAAATGAACCGTTTTGCTGGTAAACATGTTATTCAAGTGCCAGTCGCTGACGGGATTAGAAAAACTGAAAAACTTCTTAATCGTGCTGTAAAACAGGATGCACCAATCTTTAAAGGAATAAAAGAAGATGGAAAGACAGAAAGTACAGAGAAAGAAAAAGGATTAGGAATTTATAAGCATTTAATGAGCGGTGTAAGTAATATGCTTCCATTCGTTGTTGGTGGCGGGATTTTAATAGCGCTAGCGTTTTCGTTTGGTGGTATAAAGGCGGAAGGTCCTTTAGCTGAATTGTTCATGTCAATTGGTGGAGGAAAAACAGGTGCGTTTTTATTCCTTGTACCAATTTTAGCTGGATTTATTGCAAGTTCTATTGCTGATCGTCCTGGTTTTATGCCTGGTGTTGTAGGTGGATTTTTAGCTGCACATGCGAATGCTGGCTTTTTAGGTGGATTAATTGCTGGTTTCTTAGCTGGATATGTTGTATTAGGGTTAAAAAGATTATTTTCAGGATTACCAGTACAGTTAGAAGGAATTAAACCTGTTTTGTTATATCCAGTCTTTGGATTATTGATTACAGGAGTTGTTATGCAAAAAGTAGTAATTCCGCCTGTAGTAGCATTAAATGAAATGTTGACAGGGTGGTTAAATGGTTTAAACGGTACGAATGCTATATTACTAGGTCTTATTTTAGGTGGTATGATGGCAATTGATATGGGGGGGCCAATTAATAAAGCGGCATTTACGTTTGGTATTGCTGCAATAGAAGCGCAGAATTTTGGCGTGCACTCAGCAGTTATGGCTGGTGGTATGGTACCGCCACTTGCGATTGCATTCGCAACTACCTTCTTTAAATCGAAGTTTACAGAAGCGGAACGTAAATCTGGTTTAACAAATTATATTATGGGGGCATCATTTATTACAGAAGGTGCGATTCCATTTGCAGCAGCAGATCCGGTTCGGGTAATTGTCAGTTGTGTTGTCGGTTCAAGTATTGCAGGTGCATTATCAATGTTATTTCAAATTACATTACCAGCACCGCATGGTGGATTGTTTGTTATCGCCTTAGTAAATAAACCAGTGTTATATATTTTCTCGATATTGATAGGGGCGGTTGTTTCTGCTCTTATGATAGGAATTTGGAAAAAGAAAGTTAAATAATAGGTGTAAAGGGAGTAGCTTTTATTAGCTGCTCCCTTTTATTACAAAAAAGGAGGTCAATAATTGGAGAATGATGAATTTTGGTAAAAGATGTAATGAAATATGATTTTTTGTAACAAAAAAGTAATACTGTAATTTTTTCTGGAAAAAAATTCTGGTGCTTGTATGTGGAAAATATATGAAAACTATTGGGGATTCTATTGGAAATGTAATTCATTAATATGGAAATTTATGTTACAGCTCATTAATCGTATATTACGAATGGTTTGTAATTGTGTGTTTTCTAAAAATCTTAAAAATCCGTTGCTATAATAAAAATACGAAAACAAAGCAAATGGAGGCTATTCATGAAAAAATTATTAGGTATAGCAACGGCGGCAGTTTTTGGTCTTGGGATTTTTGCAGGTTCTGCGAAAGCGGAAACGATTGTAACAACAGATGTATTAAATGTTAGAGAAAACCCAACTGTAGAGTCAAAGCTTGTAGGTAAAATGTTAAGTGGAAATAAATTAGATGTTATAAATACAGAAAACGGATGGACAAAAATTAAATTAAATGGTCAAGAAGCGTTTGTAAGTGCTGAATTTACAAAAAGTACATATTATGTAACGGCAGGCGTGTTAAATGTTCGTGCTGGAGCGAATACTGACTCTGAAATTCTTGGTAAATTGAATAAAGACGATGTAATTGAAACGACAAATCAAGTTCAAAATGAATGGCTACAATTTGACTACAATGGAAAAACAGGATATGTTCACGTGCCATTTTTAACAGGGAAGGCACCTGTAATTGAGAAGAAAGAAGTTGTAACGCAAGAAGAAGCGCCGGTAAGAGTAACTACGCCGGTTAAAAGTAATAAAGTAGTTAAGAGTAAAGAATCTGTTAAGAATGTAGATTCAAGTAAACCTGTGGTAAAAGAAAAGTCGGTTGCAAAACCAGTTGCAAAATCTACTGAAACAAGTGCGCCTACTGGTGGTCGTGAAATTACGGTAGAAGCGACGGCATATACAGCAGATCCGAGTGAAAATGGTTCGTATGGTGGTCGTGTATTAACTGCAATGGGGCATGATTTAACTGCGAATCCAAATATGAAAGTAATTGCTGTTGATCCTAAAGTAATTCCACTTGGATCAAAAGTGTGGGTAGAAGGATATGGAGAAGCGATTGCTGGAGATACTGGTGGTGCGATTAAAGGAAATCGTATTGATGTTTTAGTTGGCTCAGATGGTAGTGCCAATAGCTGGGGGCGCAAATCTGTAAAAGTGAAAGTTATAGAGTAGTGTATATGTATTAATATAAAAGGCGGTTGCTTGAAAGTATGTAAGCAACCGCCTTTTATGGATTATTGAAAAGGATAAATCGTTTTACCTGTAATAATTTTATATGCACTGCAAAATTGGTTTTGTATATACTCTGTATCTTTATTTTCTGGCTGTAAAGTTGTTTCTTGGAGAGTAGAATGAAAGGAACGTAGTAAACAATTTAAGGCGAAGTATAATTCTTCTTGTGAACAATTTTGTTCTTTTGTAGCAGTAGCTAAAATGAGGTCTTTTGTCAAAGATGAAAAATTGATAGTGGATTGTTTCATAGTTAACTCATCCTCTCGGAACTATTTTTATCATGTATATGCGGAATTGGACAAACTATGTTCTTTTTTGTTTATAATTTCATGTACCGTAATGAAAGAACTTGCAATCATGCCGTTAAAATTGGTAAGATTGGATATAATCAATAGATGGAGTACATTACATAAAGAGAGTTGAATGATATGGGAGAAATGCAACGTGAAAAAGTTGCTGTCATCATTGGACCAACTGCTGTTGGGAAGACGAAGTTAAGTATTGATCTTGCCAAAGCGTTGAATGGTGAAATTATAAGTGGAGATTCCATGCAGATTTATCGTACGATGGATATTGGAACTGCAAAGGTGACGAAAGAAGAGATGGACGGAATTCCACATTATATGGTTGATATAAAAAATCCAGAAGAATCATTTTCAGTTGCCGAATTTCAAGAACGTGTTCGTAAGCATATTCGAGAGATTACAGAGCGTGGTAAATTGCCAATTATCGTTGGTGGAACTGGTCTGTATATACAATCTGTTTTATTCGATTATCAGTTTACGGATGATGCTGGTGATGCTATATACCGAGAACAAATGGAAAAGTTAGCATTAGAACGTGGTGTGGAATATGTACATAAGAAATTACAAGAAGTAGACCCAGAAAGCGCTGAGCGTATTCATGCAAATAATGTACGCCGTGTCATTAGAGCGTTAGAAATTTTCCGCACGACGGGTGAAAAGATGAGTGATCAACTTGAAAAACAAGAAAACGAGTTATTATACGATGTTTCTTTGATTGGCTTGACAATGGATCGTGAAATGCTATACGATCGCATTAACTTACGAGTTGATATAATGATGGACCAAGGTTTATTAGAAGAAGTAGAAGGATTGTATAATCGAGGGATACGAGATTGTCAATCTATTCAAGCGATTGGGTATAAAGAGATATATGATTATTTTGAGGATCGTGTCTCTTTAGAAGAAGCGGTATCACAATTAAAGACGAATTCACGTCGTTATGCAAAACGCCAATTAACGTGGTTCCGTAATAAGATGGATGTCACATGGTTTGATGTTACAGACGGTGAAAAAACGTCAGAAATTTTACGATACATAGAAGGAAAGCTACAACTAAAGTCGAATAATAGTAAGTAGAGAAAAAGAGGAGGATTCGACATGAAGCAATCAATCAATATTCAAGATCAGTTTTTAAATCAACTCCGTAAAGAGAATACGTTTGTTACGCTGTACTTATTAAATGGTTTCCAGCTTCGTGGATTAATTAAAGGATTTGATAATTTTACAGTCCTACTGGAAACAGAAGGTAAGCAACAGCTTATTTATAAACATGCAATTTCCACATTTGTTCCACAAAAAAATGTTTCAATTGAATTAGAGTAGTAATGAATTATTGTACATAACAAAAAAAGAGCGAGTTTCTCGCTCTTTTTTTATTTGCCATAAACAATAAATAGTGAAATTTAAGCGATTCTAAATACAGTTAGACGAATGTTAGTGTTTCCTGTTGCAGGGATCGTAATCTCGTTAAGAGTAGATTGGACAGAAATGTTTGCGCCAGCTCTTAACGTTTCGATTGTAGTAAATGAAAGTGAGTCGCCTATTAAATTTGAAGAGAAGTTATCAGTTGCGACTGCTCCATTAATTGAAATTCCTACTCCAAGAGGAGCGCATCCTGGCGCAGTGGTAGAAATAGATACGCTAATTACATAAATACCACCGTTGATAACTGTAACTGTATCTGTGCCATTAAAGATAATATTGTTTACGTTAATTGCAGTGCTGAAAATAAAGTTATTAAATTGTAGTACTGTTTGTTGAATGTTGTTTGTTACAACAATTGTTGCTACAGGGAAGCTAGGTCCAGTAGGCCCAGTCGGTCCTGTAACTCCTATACCAGTAGCGCCCGTTGGCCCTTGAACACCCTGAGGTCCGGTAGCACCAGTAGCACCCGTGTTACCTTGAACACCTTGAGGTCCGGTAGCACCAGTAGCACCTGTGTTACCTTGAACACCTTGAGGTCCAGTAGCACCTGTGTTACCTTGAGCACCCTGAGGTCCAGTAGCGCCCGTGTTACCTTGAGGTCCCTGAGGTCCAGTCGGTCCAGGAGGCCCACCAGAAGGTCCAGTCGGTCCTGTAACTCCTATACCAGTAGCGCCCGTTGGTCCTTGAATACCCTGAGGTCCGGTAGCACCAGTAGCACCCGTGTTACCTTGAGCACCTTGAGGTCCGGTAGCACCAGTAGCACCCGCTGGTCCTTGAACACCTTGAGGTCCGGTAGCACCAGTAGCACCCGTGTTACCTTGAGCACCTTGAGGTCCGGTAGCACCAGTAGCACCCGCTGGTCCTTGAACACCTTGAGGTCCGGTAGCACCAGTAGCACCCGTGTTACCTTGAACACCTTGAGGTCCAGTAGCGCCGGTAGCACCCGTGTTACCTTGAGCACCTTGAGGTCCAGTAGCACCTGTGTTACCTTGAGCACCCTGAGGTCCAGTAGCGCCGGTAGCACCCGTGTTACCTTGAGGCCCTTGAGGTCCAGTGGCACCAGTAGCACCCGTGTTACCTTGAATGCCCTGAGGTCCAGTAGCACCAGTAGCGCCCGTGTTACCTCGAGGTCCGGTAGCGCCGGTAGCACCCGTGTTACCTTGAGCACCTTGAGGTCCAGTAGCACCTGTGTTACCTTGAGCACCCTGAGGTCCAGTAGCGCCGGTAGCACCCGTGTTACCTTGAGGCCCTTGAGGTCCAGTGGCACCAGTAGCACCCGTGTTACCTTGAATGCCCTGAGGTCCAGTAGCACCAGTAGCGCCCGTGTTACCTCGAGGTCCGGTAGCGCCGGTAGCACCTGTGTTACCTTGAATGCCCTGAGGTCCAGTGGCACCAGTAGCACCCGTGTTACCTTGAATGCCCTGAGGTCCAGTAGCACCAGTAGCGCCCGTGTTACCTCGAGGTCCGGTAGCGCCGGTAGCACCTGTGTTACCTTGAATGCCCTGAGGTCCAGTGGCACCAGTAGCGCCCGTGTTACCTTGAGGTCCAGTGGCGCCAGTAGCGCCCGTGTTACCTCGAGGTCCGGTAGCACCAGTAGCGCCCGTGTTACCTTGAGGCCCTTGAGGTCCAGTGGCACCAGTAGCACCCGTGTTACCTTGAATGCCCTGAGGTCCAGTAGCACCAGTAGCGCCCGTGTTACCTCGAGGTCC
>NZ_JBXUNO010000003.1:0-564707 GCF_057197025.1 Bacillus sp. LSHTCR4
GTTTCACGTTGTTTGTTTCGTTCAGTTTTCAAAGAACTACTTGGTCGCTCATTTGCGACTTCCTTATGTTAACATCTCCGTTTTTCGATGTCAACTAAGTTTCAAAATTTCTTTTTTGTCGTTTTCTGCGTTTCCGCATCAGCGACGGTTATTAATATATCATGCAGAAAAATGAAATGCAACACCTTTTATAAACTTTTTTTAAATTAACTACATTTCTTTTTTAATATCATATACTTAAACGAAATATCTCTTTCATTTCTAAGAGATTCCTACATATATTCTATATAAAGTCACTCTATCCAAAAACGTTTCTTTCTATAATAAACGTTTTATTTATATACGATACCATACAAGGAGGAATATATATGGACTATACCGATTTATTAATCAAACTAGGTCTCTCGGCTATTTTAGGGTTCGCCATCGGTTTAGAGCGCGAATTAAAACGGAAACCACTTGGTTTAAAAACATGTTTAGTTATTTCTATCATTAGTTGCCTCCTGACGATTGTTTCTATTAAAGCAGCTTACAATTTACCACATACTGATCATATGAATATGGATCCACTTCGACTTGCCGCTCAAATTGTATCAGGGATTGGTTTTTTAGGCGCCGGTGTTATTTTACGTAGAGGAAACGATAGTATTGCCGGATTAACAACTGCTGCTATGATTTGGGGTGCATCTGGTATTGGTATTGCTGTTGGAGCTGGATTCTATATCGAAGCGATTTTCGGAATGTGTTTCCTTATGATTAGCGTTGAACTTATACCGTTAACAATGAAATTTGTAGGACCTAGATCCTTTCGTCAACGTGATATCGCAGTAAAACTTGTTGTGCGAAATATGGACAATATCCCGGTTGTAATTGAAGAAATAAAAGAAATGGATATAAAAGTGAAGAATATGAAGCTTAAAACATTGGAGAATGGCTCGCACTATTTACATCTTAAATTATGTATCGATCAAAAAAGACATACTGCTGATGTTTACTATGCTCTCCAGCATCTTGAAAGTGTTCAACAAACTGAAGTGGAAAGTATGTAACGTAAAACAAACTCTCTTTTAAATTAGAGAGTTTTTCTTTTTTCTATAATGGTAACAATGAATGTAGTCCTGCAAAGTAAGGAGGAATAGGCAATTGAAATCCCGTCCGAATTTAGTAGATACATTTCGTGATTCCATTATTTTTCGTTTAATTTGTTTTATTGTTGTACTTACTGCTTTTTCTGGCTTTCTTATACATAGACTAGAACCATCGCACTTTACCACATGGTTTGATGGAATTTGGTGGTCAATCGTTACAATTTTTACTGTTGGCTATGGTGACTTTGCCCCTCATACACTAATAGGGAAACTTATCGGTATGGGTATTATTTTACTAGGAACCGGATTTTGTTCTTATTATATGGTGCTGCTTGCTACTGAAATGATTAATAAACAATATATGAAGATTAAAGGCGAAGAAGCTGCGACTTCTAACGGCCATATGATTATTGTCGGCTGGAATGAACGAGCAAAACATGTTGTAAAACAAATGCACGTATTACAACCAAACCTTGATATCGTTTTAATTGATGAAACACTTTCTTTACTGCCAAAACCATTTCATCATTTAGAATTTATAAAGGGGTGCCCCCATCACGATCAAACGTTATTAAAAGCTAATATTACAACGGCACACACCATTTTAATAACAGCTGATAAAGAAAAAAACGAAAGCTTAGCGGATACACAGTCCATTTTAAATATTTTAACTGCAAAAGGGCTCAACCCAAACATTCACTGCATCGCTGAACTTCTTACTTCTGAACAAATACAAAATGCAACGAGAGCTGGCGTGTCAGAAATTATAGAAGGAAATAAATTAACGAGCTATGTATTTACCGCTTCTCTTTTATTCCCTTCTATTTCAGGTGTACTATTTTCACTTTATGATGAAATCTCTGATAATAAATTACAACTGATGGAGCTTCCCATGTCCTGCACCGGACAAACTTTTGCAAATTGTAGCTATACTCTTTTAAAGCAAAACATTCTCTTACTAGGTATAAAGCGCGACGAACAATATATGATTAATCCAGTCCATTCCTTTGTTCTCATTGAAAGCGACATACTCATTGTTATTCACCATTAATAAAATGACGCTCTAGTTCTTGCATGAGCACTTTCCCAATATTGATATATTTTCTTTTCACATCTCCATCTGGATCTTTCGGCTCAGCAAATTGATCCATTCCACTCGTTCCAGCTGTTAAAGTATTAACATGATCATCTAGTTCGTCTTGATATACGTGCGAAAGAATATACGGCGTTCCAAGACGAACTATTACGCCTGGTACATCTAGTTCTCCATCAATGGCTGTAAATGGCACTCGTAAAAATTGATAGCCGTCTTCTTCATCGATTTTATAATCAAAGCATCCTTTATCATAATCCCAATTGCCACCAATACTATATCCGAGTGGCTTCATTATTTCTTCTAACTTATATAACGCATATGTACGTCCTTCTAAATCTGATTGAATTGGAATCAAGCCCATCCCTCCTAGACTTTTTCTTTAGCATACCCACTCTAGTTTGAATATACTGATGGAATTTTCGATGAAATAATAAAAAGCGGCCGGATTCCGGCCGCTTTTTATTATTTTAAACGCTCTTCTAATTCTGCTTTTAATTCTTCAAATCCTGGTTTACCAAGTAAAGCAAACATGTTTTTCTTGTATGCTTCTACTCCTGGTTGGTCAAATGGATTTACGCCTAATAAGTAGCCGCTCATCGCACATGCTTTTTCGAAGAAGTATACAAGGTAACCGAATGTGTACTCATTTAATTCAGGAATATTTACGATTAAATTTGGTACTCCGCCATCGCTATGTGCAAGTAATGTACCTTCGTATGCTTTCGTGTTTACGAAGTCTACAGTTTCACCAGCAAGGTAGTTTAATCCATCTAAATCGTTTTCTTCTGATTCGATTGTTAGTTCATGTGTAGATTTACCTACTTTTAGAACTGTTTCAAATAAATCACGACGACCTTCTTGAACGTATTGACCTAATGAGTGTAAGTCAGTTGAGAAGTTTGCTGAAGATGGGAAAATACCTTTTTGATCTTTTCCTTCACTTTCACCAAATAACTGTTTCCACCACTCAGCGAAGTATTGAAGTGCTGGCTCATAGTTAACAAGCATTTCAATTGTTTTTCCTTTATTGTATAAAGCGTTACGAACTACTGCATATTGGTAAGCTGGGTTTTCTTCTAGTTCTGATGTACCGAAGTCCTCACGACCAGCAGCTGCACCTTTCATCATCTCTTCAATATTTAAGCCACTCACTGCGATTGGTAATAAACCAACTGGCGTTAATACAGAGAAACGTCCTCCAACATCATCTGGAATAACGAATGTTTCGTAACCTTCATTATCAGCTAATGTTTTTAATGCACCACGCGCTTTATCTGTCGTTGCATAAATACGTTTGCGAGCTTCTTCTTTTCCATACTTTTCTTCTAATAACTTACGGAAAATACGGAATGCTAGTGCCGGCTCTGTTGTCGTACCTGATTTGGAAATAACGTTAATAGAGAAGTCTTTACCTTCTAATACATCCATTAAATCTTTCATGTAAGTGGAGCTAATGTTTTGTCCAACAAATAGCACTTGTGGAGTTTTACGTTGTTCTTTAGAAAGTGTGTTGTAGAAAGAATGGTTTAACATTTCAATTGCTGCACGTGCTCCTAGGTAAGAACCACCGATACCTACAACAAGTAAAATGTCAGAGTCATTTTTAATTTTTTCTGCGCATTTTTGAATGCGAGCAAATTCTTCTTTGTCATATTGAAGCGGAAGGTCTACCCACCCAAGGAAATCGTTCCCAGCTCCAGTTTTTTCGTGGATTGCGTGATGTGTTACTTTCACCGCATCACGTAAATAAGTGATTTCATGTTCACCGATGAAGGATAACGCTTTAGAATAGTCGAACGTTACATGTGTACTCATCTTTTTCCCTCCAATTATGGATATGTATTTCTGTATTCACTTTAGCGAAACTGAAGTTGTAAATCAAGCGATTCACCCCTTGTAAACGTAACCAATATATATTTTTTAGAAAAAGTTCATTTTTTGCATAAAAATTCGCATTTTTCGGTATAGATGTATATACATCCTGTTTCAAACATTTTTTATGTATAAAAACAACATAACTACCCCATTCTATAAAAGAGTTAATTAACTCATCGCTTGCTCATGCTTCACAATTAAGGGGGGCTTTTTTATGAGTACTTTGCAACGTATCGCATTAGTCTTTACTGTAATTGGCGCTGTGAACTGGGGATTAATCGGATTCTTCCAGTTTGACTTAGTGGCAGCCATTTTCGGTGGACAAAATTCAGCTCTTGCACGTATTATTTACGGCATCGTCGGTATTTCTGGGCTTATCAACCTTGGTTTACTCTTTAAACCATCCGAAAATCTTGGCACTCACCCAGAAACAAACGAAATTCGCTAGTCAGTATGTCCTTACTTCACCTCCGACATACGAATATGATTGCATGCAATCATATTTGCAAATATATATCATAAGAGAAAGTAAAAGAGGAACGCTCATATGCGTTCCTCTTTTACTTTGTTAACTCGGACTCTTCAATCCATTCTGTTAGCTTTTCTCGCAGCGTATTAAATCCGTTCTCAGATGGATTCGGTATAAGAATCCGTCCTTGTTTTCTTTTCGCCGCTTTTAACGATAAACTCATTTTTCTGTGTTCTTCATCAATTGAAAGTACTTTTACTTCTACTGTATCGCCGACTTTTAAAAAGTCATGAATATCCTTTACATATCCATTTGTAATTTCAGATATATGCACAAGTCCTTGTGTTTCTGCATCTAACGCTACAAATGCACCGTAATCTTGAATCCCAGTCACTTTCCCTGTTACAACCACTCCTGTTGTATATTGTTCTGACATATGAAACACTCCCATACGTTTACCATTTTCTCTACAATTGTAGATAGCAAAGCAGATGATTTATTGTTAAATATCCGATTAGTTAGTACGTACCGTAAGTAAAGCTACTCAGGATACGCACACCTTATATTAGTAAATTATACCACTATGACAGAACTCATTCAAAATTCATGAAAAAATTTCCTTAAGTAAGTATAATTCTCCAATATTAGGATAGAATACTAACACATGGCTTTCTAGTATTCCCCCCCTTTTATGGACAAAACGTATTGTGTTTTGTCCTTTTTTTATTCTCCACGAACCGTTCCATTCTCTTCATTGCTTCCATAAGTTGTTCAAGCGATGTTGCATATGAACAGCGAATAAATCCTTCACCACTTTCCCCAAATACACTTCCAGGTACAACAGCCACTTTTTCTTCTAATAATAGCTGTTCTGCAAATTCCGCCGAAGAGAGTCCAGTTGAAGAGATTGAAGGAAAGACATAAAATGCTCCGCCCGGTACATGACACGTTAATCCGATTTCATTGAAAGATGTCGTCATAAAATTACGGCGTTTCTTATAACTATCTCTCATCCGAATTACTTCATCATTCCCCGCACGTAACGCTTCAAGCGCTGCGAACTGAGACATCGTCGGTGCACACATCATGGAATATTGGTGAATTTTGAGCATCAATTCTGAAAAATGAACAGGAGCTGCAATCATACCAAGACGCCATCCTGTCATCGCAAAGCCTTTTGAAAATCCTGAAATTAAAATCGTATGCTCGCGCATATTTTTAATACTTGCGAAACTTGTATATGCTTCGTCGTATACAAGTTCTGCATAAATTTCATCAGATAATACGATTAAATTGTACTTCTCAACAATCACCGCTATTTCTTCAAGCTCGGACTTATTCAACATCGCACCTGTTGGGTTATTTGGTGAACAAAGTAAAATTGCCTTTGTTTTCGCTGTAATAGCTGCTTCAATTTGTTCTGGCTGCACTTTAAACTCATTTTCTAAAGTAGTCGCCACAGGAACTGGAACCCCTCCAGCTAAAGTTACGAGCGGTGCATAAGAAACAAAGCTTGGTTCAATGATAAGTACCTCATCATCAGGATTTATAATGGCGCGCATGGCTACATCTAACGCCTGACTCGCTCCAACTGTAACAATGATTTCATCGTTTGGATCATAAGATACTACAAATTGTTTTTTTAGATACTTTGCTATTTCTTGACGGAGCTCCAATAATCCTGCATTTGCTGTATATGACGTATATCCTTGTTCTAAAGAACGGATACATGCTTGCCTTACATTCCACGGCGTAACGAAGTCTGGTTCTCCTACTCCAAGAGAAATAACACCTTTCATATTTGCTGCTAAATCGAAAAACTTTCGAATACCTGATGGTTGTAACGATTCTGCCGCTCTAGATAGTTCAAATTGCTTCATGGTGTCACCACAATTCGCTTATCATCATCATTTTTTTCATAAATAATTCCCTCATGTTTATACTTCTTCAAAATGAAATGCGTTGTCGTAGAAACGACAGATTCAATTGTTGCTAATTTCTCGGAAACAAACATCGCTACTTCTCCCATTGTCTTCCCTTCTAATGTAATAGAAAGATCATATGTCCCTGACATTAAATACACAGATTTCACTTCTGAATAACGATAAATTTGCTCAGCAACTGCATCGAACCCAACACCGTGCTTTGGCGTAACTTTCACATCAATCATTGCTGTTAAACCTGTATGTTCTTTCACCTTCGTCCAATCAATATGTGTTACATAATCCACGATAATCTTTTCCGCTTCTAATTTTTCAACCATTCTCTTTACTTCTTCTACTTCTATATTTAACAGCTTCGCTAATGTATCTACAGATAATCGACTACTTTTTTCAAGACAAGCTAATAATTCTAATTCTTTTTCTGTCACCATATAAATCATCCTTCCTTTTCGTTTGTGTCTAAATTATACAAATACACTTTCCAGTTTGAAAAGAAGATTTTTTTAGTGAATTATGTCAAAATAAAGTGAAACTTTAATCAGTGGAATGCTTCACCCCGCTGATTATTAGTTAAACCAATCGGGCTTTTACAAGCAGTTGATCTCCCACCTCACTTCTTTGTCTCAACCGTCTTTTTAGGTGGGAGTCTTACTGCTCATTAAAGCGGGGTAAAGTGAAACTTTAATCAGCGGAAAAATGGGTGATAAAGCGAAAGGGGATGGAACCGTGAAACCAAAAGTGTATATTGCTGAACCAGTTCCAACATTTGTAGAAAACTATTTATCAGAACACTGTGATTATGAAAAATGGGAGCAAAATGAGAAGGTACCTCGTGATGTTCTACTAGAGAAAATACAAGATAAAAATGGTTTATTAAATTTTGGATCTGCTATTGATGACGAATTATTGGAGGCGGCTCCTAACTTAAAAGTAGTAAGCAACATTTCTGTCGGTTACGATAATTTTGATTTACAAGCGATGGAAAAGCACAATGTCATCGGAACAAATACACCATACGTACTAGATGATACAGTAGCTGATCTTGTTTTCGCTCTTATGTTATCTGTTGGTCGTCGTGTTTGTGAACTCGATTCCTACGTAAAAAATGGTGAATGGAATTCCGAAATTGGAAAAGAGCACTTTGGCCTAGATGTACACCATAGTACAATCGGCATTATCGGCATGGGCCGAATTGGAGAAGCCGTTGCAAAACGAGCGAAATTCGGATTTGATATGAATGTCCTTTATTATAACCGTCGCCGAAAAGAAGAAGCTGAACAAAAATTCGATGCTACCTATTGTGATTTACAAACGCTACTCAAACAGTCTGACTTTATCGTTCTTCTTACTCCATTAACAGATGAAACGTATCATCTTATCGGAGAAAAGGAATTTTCATTAATGAAAGAAACAGCTATCTTCATTAATGCTTCTCGCGGGAAAACAGTAAATGAAGAAGCATTAATCCATGCCTTAACAGAGAAGAAAATCTTTGCAGCAGGCATCGATACGTTTACACAAGAGCCAATTCAAAAAGATAATCCGCTCTTATCCTTACAAAATGTTGTGACTTTACCACACATCGGATCTGCAACATTAAAAACTAGGCAGCAAATGGCTATGACCGCCGCTGAAAATTTAGTTGCAGGGTTACAAGGAAAAACACCGCCTAATATTGTTCGCGGGTAATACTGAATATACGAAAGGCAAGATGACATCGTCATCTTGCCTTTTTTTGTTAACATATTTTTTTCTTCCTTGGAAATGATATGAACAAAAATCAATGGAGTGACAAAAAATGAATCACGAATATACTTGTCCTTATTTCACTTTTTCCACTCGCGGCACTACGATTCATTACGAATTGTATGAACATGATAATAAAACAAAACGTCCTACTTTCGTGCTCGTTCACGGTTTTTTATCTTCCTCATTCAGTTACCGCCGTCTTATTCCTTTATTATCGAAAGAAGGAACAGTCATTGCTCTTGATTTACCACCGTTCGGAAAGAGTGATAAGTCTCATCTATTTAAGTATTCTTATCATAATTTAGCAACGATTATAATCGATTTAATTGAACACTTATCCCTCTCAAACATTGTGTTAGTTGGACATTCTATGGGTGGACAAATTTCTCTTTATGTAAACCGTATACGTCCTGAATTAATTTCAAAGACAATTTTACTATGTAGCTCTAGCTATTTAGCACGCGCAACTTTACCTTTACTGTACTCTTCTTATTTACCTTTCTTTCATTTATACGTAAAGAACTGGATTATACGGCGCGGCATCGTTCATAACTTAATGAATGTCGTTCATGATCACTCATTAATTGACGATGAAATGAAGGAAGGTTACTCTGCTCCTTTTTATGACAACCGTATATTCCCCGCTTTAACTCGTATGATACGAGATCGTGAAGGTGACTTATCTTCAACTGAATTACAAAAAATCGAAACACCTACGCTACTCATTTGGGGTGAAAAAGATCGGGTCGTCCCTGTACATGTAGGTCATCGTCTGCACAAAGATTTACCGAATTCGAAATTTATTTCTTACGAAAACACAGGACATTTACTACCAGAAGAAAAACCGGAACATGTTTATGAAGAAATTATGGCGTTTTCTGCGCAGTAATATAAAAAGGCTGTCGGAAATTCCGACAGCCTACAATGAACAACTTCCGCCTTCTTTTATTACAAGTAATTCCACAGCTAACTTCTCACATTTTTCAAGCGCAGGTACTTCCTCAAAAGACATAAAGTATATATGTTGAATCTTCTTTGCGATGTATTTTGAATCATCAAACACACTTGCGACGTTCACAACATCGCTCGCTTCTGTTTCATAAAACTCCGGTCCCATTTGAAACGGATCCCAATTCTTCACAACCTCTATCATCTTTTCATATGTACCCATTCGCTTCCCGCCTTTTCACTTTTTAATGCTTTTCTTTATCCTATCACATCAGCTATTCTATAAGAAGAGAGAGAACTTTCATAACTTAACGGTTTTACAGAAGAAGGGGGCAAACTTATGCAACTATTTCATAAAACAGTCAATCGACGTGGAACCCATAGTATAAAATGGGATACATATAAAAACGAAGAACTTATCCATGCTTGGATTGCCGATATGGATTTTGAAGTACCACAACCAATTCAAGCTGCTTTAAAGAAACGTATCGAGCATCCTATTTTCGGCTATACACTTCCTCCCGAAAATATTGGCGATATTATTTGTAACTGGACAAAAAAACAGTACAACTGGGATATTCAAAAAGAGTGGATTGTCTTTAGCGCCGGAATCGTTCCAGCTCTTAGTACGAGCATACAGGCCTTCACAAAGGAAAACGAATCCGTTCTCGTACAACCACCTATTTATTCCCCATTTTTCGAAATGGTCACAACAAACAACAGACAATTATGCGTAAGTCCATTACAGAAACAAAATGATACATATGCGATAGACTTTGAGCATTTAGAAAAGCAATTTCAACAAGGCATCAAACTCATGCTTCTTTGCAGTCCTCACAATCCGATAGGGCGTGTTTGGACGAAAGAGGAACTAATAAAGCTTGGATCTTTATGTACCAAATATAATGTAATCGTTGTCGCAGATGAAATTCATTCTGATATTATTTACGCAGATCATACACATACACCGTTCGCTTCTTTATCCGAAGAATTAGCAGCACGCACGATTACTTGTATGGCTCCAAGTAAAACATTTAATATCGCTGGATTACAAGCATCGATTATTATCATTCCAAATGAAAAACTCCGTCAAGCCTTTACATCTATCCAATATAGGCAAGGCTTCCACGGATTAAATATATTTGCCTATACAGCGATGCAAAGTGCCTATACAGAATGTAACAATTGGCTAAATGAAATTCGATTATATATAGAAGATAACGCTAAGTTCGCTTGTGAATATATGAAAAATTATATACCTACTCTTTCCGTAACGAAGCCAGAAGGTAGCTTTTTATTATGGATTGATTGCTCTCGCCTAAACCTTTCTCAAGACGAGCGCACTAAATTACTTGAGGAAAAAGGAAAAATTATCGTTGAGCCTGGTGAGAAATACGGATTAGGCGGAGAAGAACATATTCGAATTAACATCGGCTGTCCAAGATCTGTTTTAGAAGAAATTTTAAATAGACTGCGCCATACGTTTTCATAATAGCAAAGGAGTCTGTCCCTAATCATTCTTGGACAGACTCCTTTGTCATATTTTGTCGGTAAGTCGATATATTCCAATAATCGCCGATATATTTTCAATTACGTTCCACCAAAAAAGCTACCGCGCACGGTAGCTTTTACTTTTTCTTCATATCCGACGCTTTTTTTACAATAACACCACAAGCAATTCGATCACCTGATTTACCTGTCGGTTGTGTCATGCCATCATCAGCGTTTTCCGTAATAATAATAGACGCTCCATCTTTTCTATGAATCGTCGTTTTTCCTTCTTCAAGCGTTATATGCGGCGCATCGATTTCTGCTTTAATTTTCCCAGAACCGTCTGCAATTACGTTCGGTAAATCACCGTTTTCTGCACCCTTCGGATTGAGTAGTCCATGCTTTTTATCATCTGGATTAAAATGATTTCCAGCTGATTCAAAACGCGGTGCTTTACACTCACCAATTTCGTGTACATGTATGCCGTGCGGGCCAGGTGCGAATCCTTCCCCTTTAATCGTAATTTTCACTCCGCTTGTTTGCTGCACTACTTTTGCAGTCCCCACTTCATCACCTGAAGCATTATGTAATTTCACGTCAATTTCTTTCGGCTTTCCTTGGTCACAACCTGCCATCAGAAATAGTAAACAACAACTGAAAAAAAGCCGTTTTTTCATTTTATTCCCTCCAAAATACATTCTGCCCTTAGATTGTCCGAGCATAGAGGGAAACATACAAAAATGAGTTACTGTTTCTTTTCAGCTAACAGCTTTTCTTCAACTTTCTGTAATCGCTCTGCTTCTCGTTTTGATACACGAACGAACATACGCCACGTAGCAATCGCACCGATGATAAATAGAACACAAACAATCCCTGGAATAATATATTCTGTTTTATCTTCCGGAAAATATAAAGGCATCATATAGAACACTCCTTATTATAGGATTTATAAAACATCAGAATTTTCTGTTATATCATTTTAAATTATAGTAGAACCGATTCATATTCTCAAGGGGCGTTCTGAAAACGAATGATTTCTTTGACTCCTTCTCCTACTTTCCTTACTATAAACTTGAGGTGAAAAATATGAGAGAAACATTTGAAATTGGCGAAATCGTTACTGGTATTTATAAAACAGGAAAATACATTGGCGAGGTTACAAATAGCCGCCCTGGCAGTTACGTCGTAAAAGTATTAGCTGTTTTAAAACATCCGGTGCAAGGTGACTTACATAACGTAAAACAAGCTGACGTACCATTTTTCCACGAAAGACGTGCTTTAGCTTTTCGTGAACAGACGAACATTCCAGAGCAAATGGTGAAGAAATATGAAGGAGAAATTCCAGATTATACAGATTCACTCAAATTAGCATTAGAAACTCAAATGAATTCATTTTCTGAAGATGATTCACCTTTTGCGGTTCGTAGTCTAGAAACATTAGAGCAATTAAAAAAAGACTACAAACTTTAAAAAAACAAAACGACCAAATTACATGCTGTGCAATTTGGTCGTTACTGTGTACTCACTTTCTTTAACACTTTTGAAAAATCAACGAGTTCCCCTAATGTTGGAGGTGCTGGTTTCACTAAATACTCTTTATCTTTTTCTACTAATTTAAAAATATTATACGTCGTCATCGCATCATCTAATGCACAATGATGCTTACCCGTCCCTACTTTTCCATACGCTTCAATCGCTTTCCATAATCCTGTTTGATTTCTCTCACCAAAAAACTTCTTATACTCAAGTGATAAATCACGACACTGCCCTAGGAACGGAAAATCTACTCCCGCTTTTTCACAATTATGCTTCAACACTTTCATATCCATATTTCCCCACGTAACAATGGTCGGTTTACATCTCTTTTCATATTCTGCAAGTTTTTCAACGAGTTCTAGAAACGAAATTCCTTTATCTACGACTTCTTGTTTAATCCCTAAAAATTTCTTACATCGATCCGTTAAAGAAGGAAAAGTCTTCGGCCTAACATGAGCTGAATACGTATCTTCTACCTTACAGCCAACAACCGAAACGAGTCCTACCTCAATAATCTCTGGGAAAAATCCTTTTGGTTTTTTTCTGTGCTGGGGCATCGTAAACTCAAAATCCAAAAATAAAAATCGTTGTTCATCCATACGATCCCTTCCTTATCATCTTTGTCATTCCTTTCTATTTGACACTCCTACACGAACAAGCTCGAATGCTAATTCCATTTTAAATATTCAGATTGGATGTATCTTATATATATGTCAAATGCCCGCAAATATTTTTAAAAATAAGAAAAAATGACCAATGCAGAAAATATGACAAAATACCCCCTCTCATTTACATCCTCCATTTTTCTACTTTATAATGACTTTATGTGTGTTTCTTCGAGAACATTTTTGACACACTAAGAAAAGTGAATGAAAGGAGATGAGAGTTTTGCACGAAACAACGCAAGAGCTCGCAAACTGGCAGTATTATTTTGCTATCGCAGTCTTTTTAATTACATATGCCATTATTATTTCTGAAAAAATTAATCGCGCTGTCATCGCACTTCTTGGCGCAGCACTCATGGTAATTATGGGGGTCGTTGATTTACACAACGCCTTTACGAAACATATTGAATGGGGGACGATTACACTACTCATCGGTATGATGATTTTGGTGAACATTACGAGTAAATCGGGTGTCTTCCAATACGTTGCCATTAAAGCAGCAAAAGGAGCGCAAGGAAATCCAATTAAAATTTTAATTTCCCTTTCCTTACTTACTGCGCTTGGTTCCGCATTTTTAGATAACGTTACAACTGTACTTCTTGTTGTTCCAGTTACTTTATCTATTACGCGCATACTGCAAGTAAATCCTGTTCCTTATTTACTTTCTGAAATTATTTTTTCAAACATTGGAGGAACAGCAACATTAATTGGTGATCCACCTAACATTATGATCGGTTCTGCAAATAAGCATTTAGATTTCAATGCGTTCTTATTCAACTTAGCACCTATCGTAATCATTATTATTGGTGTGACAGCAACAATACTTTACTTCATGTACCGCAAACAATTAATCGCTGATCCTGTACAAGTTAAAAAATTAATGAGTTTAGATGAAAAACAATACATTAAAGATTCATTATTAATGAAGAAGTCTTTAACAGTACTTGGACTTACAATTGTAGGTTTCATGACTCATTCGATCTTCCATGTTGATGCAGCTATCATCGCTTTAACTGGTGCTACTGTTCTTATGCTAATCGGTGTGAAAGAACATGAAATTGAAGAGGTATTCGCAAGTGTAGAATGGGTAACAATCTTCTTCTTCGCAGGACTATTCGTACTCGTTGGAGGACTTATCGATATCGGTCTTATCAAAATGCTAGCTCAAAAAGTAATTGGCATAACAGGCGGAGATATTTCTTACGCATCTATCCTTATTTTATGGGTATCTGGTATCGCCTCTGCAACAATCGATAACATTCCATTCGTTGCAACAATGATTCCACTTATTAACGATATGGCTGTTGGGCTAGGTTTATCACCTTCTGACGCACAAATCGACGTATTATGGTGGGCATTAGCATTAGGTGCTTGTCTAGGCGGAAACGGAACATTAATCGGAGCTTCAGCTAACGTAATTGTGGCAGGTATCGCAAGCCGCGAAGGACATAAGTTTAGCTACATGGACTTCTTAAAAGTCGGTTTCCCAATTATGATCGTTTCATTAATCATTTCTCATATTTATATTTATGTACGCTACCTTATGTAGTACAAAAAGCGCCCTACTTTCAGGGCGCTTTTTCTATCTCAAATATTACATATACTACTCGTTATACCTCACCGGCTCATTTCGAATGATAAACAAGTGAATCGGCAAGAATACCGAAAATGTAATTACATGAATAATCGTAAATAATATAGAATTCGTTCCATATCTGTCTAAAATAGCGTAGATGAGATAAATGGACAACACAATCGATACAGCTGTTGCTATTAAATATAGAATTGGTACGAAATTAAAAATGAAACATGCGACATATATACCGAATACTTTCCATCCCGCTTCTTCTTTCAAAAAATCTGGTAATTTATCTTTCGCTAAATCTCCCCATATCTTACTATTTAAAAAAGGAATAAAAGCGAGAACACCATCCGTTGCACCATCATTTTTCGCCATCGTATACAGTGCAAAAGCCGTTAACAAATACGCAATAATTGCCCAAATTATGATAACAAGAATAAACGCAAAACTAAGAGCAAAGAAACCTGCTAGTAACCCCTGATCTTCCATCTTATCCTCTCCTCTCTACTCTCAACATATTTCGTTACATTGCAAGTTATGTTTTAAAATTCAACCAAACTCTCTGTATAATAATAAGAGCAAGATAATTAGAGAGGAGAACGGATCTATGCACCCATTTGTAAAAGCATTACAAGAGCATTTCATAGCTCATAAAAATCCAGAAAAAGCAGAACCGATGGCACGTTACATGAAAAATCACTTCCCGTTTCTCGGTATTCAAACTCCCGAGAGAAGACAATTATTGAAAGATGTCATTCAAATACATACTCTCCCAGATCCAAAAGACTTTCAAATTATCGTACGTGAGCTTTGGGATTTACCAGAACGAGAATTTCAGGCAGCCGCACTCGATATAATGCAAAAATATAAAAAGCATATAAACGAAACGCATATCCCCTTCTTAGAAGAACTCATTGTCACAAAATCTTGGTGGGACACTGTCGATAGCATTGTCCCTACATTTTTAGGTACTATCTTTTTACAACATCCAGAATTGATTTCTGCCTATATTCCAAAATGGATTGCATCAGATAACATATGGTTACAACGCGCCGCTATTTTATTCCAGCTAAAATATAAACAAAAGATGGATGAAGAACTTCTTTTTTGGGTTATTGGACAACTACATTCTTCGAAAGAATTTTTCATTCAAAAAGCGATTGGATGGATCCTTCGTGAATATGCAAAAACAAACCCAGATGTAGTATGGGAATACGTGCAGAATAACGAGCTTGCCCCGCTCAGCAGGCGTGAAGCAATTAAGCACATTAAACAAAATTACGGAATAAATAACGAAAAAATAGGCGAGACTCTATCATAGATAGACGCGTTCCTCTATTGAGATTTAAAAAAGAACGTGTTAGAATATGTTCATTATTATTAATATAAGTAGCGATGACGGACTTATAAGTACTTGCACAAAAAGCGATTCAGGGATAGTGAAAGCCTGGAGCTGCAAGGAAACGGCAGTCTCGAGCAATACGTGATAAAGTGGATGCACCTTTTGTGTATCAACTAGGGTGGAACCGCGGGCAAACGCTCGTCCCTAGGCAATTAAGCCTTGGGATGAGCGTTTTTTTATGTTTTTCAAAACATATACTGCTCGTTTCACAAGTTACCTGAGCACGTCATCGCCAATACGTTAACTTTCAAAAGGAGGATTTTCTTATGTATTCAATGGAACAAGTAGTAAACTTAGCGAAACATCGCGGTTTCGTTTTCCCTGGTTCTGAAATTTACGGTGGTCTTGCAAACACTTGGGATTACGGCCCACTTGGAATCGAATTAAAAAATAACGTTAAAAAAGCTTGGTGGAAAAAATTCATTCAAGAATCTCCATACAACGTTGGTTTAGACGCAGCTATTTTAATGAACCCAAAAACTTGGATCGCTTCTGGTCACGTTGGTAACTTCAACGATCCAATGATCGACTGTAAAAAATGTAAAGCGCGTCACCGTGCTGACAAATTAATTGAAGATGCATTAGATGCAAAAGGCATCGAAATGGTTGTTGACGGTCTTACTTTCGACCAAATGGCTGACTTAATGAAAGAACATGAAGTAAAATGTCCTGATTGCGGTAGTGAAGAATTCACTGAAATCCGTCAGTTCAACTTAATGTTCAAAACATTCCAAGGTGTTACAGAGTCTAGCACAAACGAAATCTTCCTTCGTCCGGAAACAGCACAAGGTATTTTCGTAAACTTCAAAAACGTACAACGCTCTATGCGTAAAAAACTTCCATTTGGTATTGGCCAAATCGGTAAGAGCTTCCGTAACGAAATCACGCCTGGTAACTTCACATTCCGTACACGTGAATTCGAACAAATGGAACTTGAATTCTTCTGTAAACCTGGTGAAGATTTAGAGTGGTTCGCATTCTGGCGTGAAACTTGTAAGAACTGGTTACTTTCACTTGGTATGACTGAAGAAAGCATGCGTCTTCGTGACCACGGTGAAGAGGAGTTATCTCACTACAGTAACGCAACAACTGATATTGAATTCAAATTCCCATTCGGTTGGGGCGAACTATGGGGCGTTGCATCTCGTACAGACTTCGATTTAAAACGTCACATGGAACACTCTAACGAAGACTTTAACTATATCGATCCACAAACGAATGAGCGTTACGTACCGTACTGCATCGAGCCATCTTTAGGTGCTGACCGCGTAACATTAGCGTTCTTATGTGATGCATATGAAGAAGAGCAATTAGAAAACGATTCTCGTACAGTTCTTCGCTTCCACCCTGCTTTAGCACCATACAAAGCAGCTATCTTACCATTATCTAAAAAGCTATCTGAAGGTGCTACTGAAGTATTCGCAGAACTAGCTAAAGACTTCATGGTAGACTTTGACGAAACTGGTTCTATCGGTAAACGTTACCGTCGTCAAGACGAAATCGGTACACCATTCTGTATCACTTATGACTTCGACTCAGTTGAAGACAAAGCTGTTACAGTACGTGACCGTGACACAATGGAACAAGTTCGTATGCCAATTAGCGAACTAAAAGGTTTCTTAGAGAAGAAAATCCAGTTCTAATTATAAGAAAAAGAGGCTGCTCTAATGAGCAGCCTCTTTTTTACTTTTCACGTTTTTCTTTAATTGCTACTGTACATCTTGAAATGCATAGTAAATCATCATTTTCATCAATGATACGCACATCCCACACCATCGTTGAATGTCCTCTATGTATCGGTGTCCCGATCGCTGTTACAATTCCATCTTTCTTTGAACGAATATGATTTGCATTAATTTCTAAACCGAAACAGATGCATTTCTCTTGATCAATTAAATTGTATGAACCAACGCTTGCTACTGTTTCTGCTAATGCAAGGGATGCACCACCATGTAAAAATCCAAATGGCTGATGCGTACGCTCATCTACAGGCATCGTAGCAACCACCTTATCTTCTGTCATCTCTAACAACTCAATTCCAAGTGAATCCATTAAAGTTTTTGCCATATCGTTTCCCCCTTCTCTTACTTTAATAAAATGTATAATTTTACCTATTTATTTTCAAACTACTTATAACACTTATATAAGGAGGTTTCACCTAAATGAAACAGAAATTTTGTATATTACTGCTTATGTTCTCCTTGCTGACTATTGTACCAAATTGTGCACTAGCAGCCAAAGCATCCAACCTGACAATCGATGTTCAGACTGTCACGCAAAAAGGTAAGAAACCTTATATAGAATATCAAATTAACAGACCTTCTTTTCATAACTTTTCCGATTCTAAATTTCAAAATAAGCTCAATTTCTATTACAAAAAATCTACTGACAAATTTAAAACCAAATTAGAAAAAGACGCAAAAAAATATTATAAAGAAACAGAAGGATCTAGTACACCATTTCATCCATATGTGGCGAATGTTGATTATAAAGTCTCTTTAAATAAACCACCTTTTCTTAGCCTATATTTGAATTACTATCAATATACAGGCGGCGCACACGGTCTGTATACATGGAAGGCTAACACATTCGATTTAAACAAAAAAAAGCTACTACACTTAGACGATTTATTTCAACAAGAAGATACATATAAAGAAGTAATTCGTGCTGAGATTGTAAGACAAATTAAACAAAATGAAAGTATTTATTTCCCTGATGCAACCGAAAAGGTCATGAGCACAAAAAAGTTCCACTTCTTTTTAGAACCGGACAATCTCGTCATTTATTTCCCATTATATGAAATTGCGCCTTATTCAAGCGGCATTCCACAATTTCGTATTCCGTATACGTTGCTAAGAGAGTATTTGAAGCCTGCTTATCAAAATATTTTAATTGACAGCAAGTAAATATTTTCGCTACGATAATGTTAACCTAAAAACAACAGGAGGTTAACATTATGAGAAGATTTCATGTTTTAGATTTAGCATTAGCTGCCATGTTCGTTGCTCTTATGGCTATTGGTGCAAATATTGTATCTTGGGCACCTTTCTTACAAGTAGCGGGCATTCCATTATCTATGCAACCATTTTTCGCAATTTTAGCAGGGCTTCTTCTTGGAAGTAGACTTGGCGCATTATCCATGACGGTTTACATGCTTGTTGGATTAGCAGGTGCGCCAATCTTCGCTAACTTCAAAGCTGGATTTGGAGCACTGTTAGATCCTACTGGTGGTTTTATTATCGCATTTATTATCGTTGCTTACGTATCAGGAAAACTAGTAGAACAAAAGGAAAAACCAACATTTAGCACATTTGCAATTGCTTCGTTCACAGGAATCATTTTAACGTATATTATCGGTACTACTTACATGTACGGGGCAGTCAATTTCTTCATGGGTGGTAATATGAGCTATAAAGCGGCTTGGATGATTATGATGTGGTTCGCGGTAAAAGATATTGTATTTACAATTATCGGCGCTATTATCGCACCTCGTATATACTATGCTGTACGTCGTTCCGCTTATCAGCATTCTCATTCGACAATTTCATAAGAAAAAGGAGTTGTTCCTACTGGAACAACTCCTTTTTTATATTAAGACTCTTGATTCGTATGTTCTTCTAAAATTTTCTTCATCATTACAACCATGTCATCACGTAATTCTGGGTGTTGCAGGGCCATTTCGATTGTTGTTTGAACGAATCCTAACTTTTCACCTACATCGTAGCGCTTTCCTTCGAAATCGTAAGCGAATACACGTTGAATTTCGTTTAAGCTTTGAATCGCATCTGTTAACTGAATTTCACCACCAGCACCAACATGTTGCTGTTCTAAGAACATGAAGATTTCAGGTGTTAAAACGTAACGTCCCATAATTGCTAAGTTTGAAGGTGCTGTACCTGCTGCTGGTTTCTCAACGAAATTGCGAACTTGGTAACGACGTCCTTCCTGCTCTAATGGATCAATAATTCCGTAACGATGTGTTTCGTCTTCTGGAACCGTTTGTACACCAATAACAGAAGAAAGCGTTTTATCATATTCTTCAATTAATTGACGTAAACATGGTTTTTCAGCTTGAACGATATCATCACCTAATAAAACAGCGAATGGCTCGTCACCGATGAATTTACGCGCACACCAAACAGCGTGACCTAATCCTTTTGGTTCTTTTTGACGAATATAGTGAATGTCTACCATTTTTGAAGAAGCCTGTACTTTTTCAAGTAACTCATACTTTTTCTTTTCTAATAAGTTTTGCTCTAACTCAAATGCATTATCAAAATGATCTTCAATAGAACGCTTCGTTTTACCAGTAACGATAATAATATCTTCGATTCCTGATTTTACTGCTTCTTCTACAATGTATTGGATAGTTGGTTTATCAACAATCGGTAACATTTCTTTTGGCATTGCTTTTGTAGCTGGTAAAAAACGTGTTCCTAATCCAGCTGCTGGGATTATCGCTTTTCTTACTCTTTTCATCACAAAATACCCTCTCTTCTGTCAGAATCAATAACGATTATTTCCTTACATAGAATAAAAGGGAAGTTTCACTCCCTTTTATTCCCTACTACTTAAAATTACTTTATATTATAAACGATTCATAATATCTTCTTTAATAGTAAGTAACTTTTGTTCACTATTTTGTAAAGAATTATCTTGCACACCGAAGTAGAACTTAATCTTCGGTTCAGTTCCAGATGGACGTAGGCAGAACCATGAACCATCTTCTAATTGATATTTTAACACATTTGATTTCGGTAAGTGAATCTCTTCTTTATGTCCATCTTGTAAAGATGTAATGATGCTCGCTTTATAGTCTTCAACTGCTACAACTGTTAAGCCCGCTACTTCTTTCGGAGGATTTTCACGGAATGTTGCCATCATTTCTTGAATTTGTTCCGCTCCATCTTTTCCTTTTAGCGTTAACGATACAAGATCTTCACGGAAGAAACCGTACTTCTCAAATACTTCTAATAGACCATCGTATAACGTTTTACCTTGTGATTTGTAGTATGTAGCTACTTCACATGCAAATAGAACAGATTGTACTGCATCTTTATCACGGCAGAATGGACGGATTAAATAACCATAGCTTTCCTCATAACCGAATTGGAATTCGTATTGTCCGCTTTCCTCATACTGTTTAATTTTCTCACCGATAAATTTAAATCCAGTTAACGTATCCACTGTATCTAAACCGTATGCTTTTGCGATTGTACGGCCGATTTCAGACGTTACGATTGTTTTTAATACAACACCGTTCTCTGGAAGCGTTCCGTTTTCTTTCTTTTGAGATAATAAGTAATCAAGCATTAACGCACCTGTTTGGTTACCAGTTAACACTTGGAACTCACCATCGTGATTACGAACTGCTACACCAAGGCGGTCTGCGTCAGGATCTGTTGCGATTAACACATCTGCGCCTATCTTCTCACCGTCACGAATTGCATATTCAAATGCTGCGTGCTCTTCTGGGTTCGGTGATTTTACTGTAGAGAAGTTCGGATCTGGTAACTCTTGCTCTTTTACAACTGTTACATCTGTAAATCCAACTTCTTCTAAACCACGGCGTACAGAAATATTTGATGTTCCGTGTAGTGGTGTGAAGACGATTTTTAAGTCTTTCCCAACCTTTTGTACCATTTCTTTATTAATAATGACATTATTCAATTCTGCAGCATATGCATCATCTACTTCTTGTCCAATAATATGTAATAAACCGTCAGCTTTTAATTGCTCCACATCAGCAACCTCAACTGTTAATTCATCTTCTACTGCGTTTACGTAGCTAATTAATTCATCAGCTTCTTTCGGAGGCAACTGCCCACCATCTTCACCGTATACTTTATAACCATTATATTCAGGCGGATTATGGCTTGCCGTAAGAACGATTCCACTCACTGTATGTAAATGACGAACTGCGAAAGAAAGCACTGGCGTTGGGCGTAAGCTTTCAAACACATATGTTGTAATGCCGTGTGCACCTAGTGTAGCAGCAACTTCCATTGCGAATTCAGGTGATTTATGACGAGAATCATACGCTACAACAACACCACGCTTCTTCGCTTCTTCACCTAACTTTTCAATAAACTTTGCTAATCCTTGTGTCGCTTTACGAACTGTATATACATTCAAACGATTCGTACCAGCACCAAGTTCACCACGCATACCACCTGTACCGAATTCTAGATTTTTATAAAAACTGTCCTCGATTTTCTTCTCATCTTGCTTCATATTTTCTAACTGTTCTTTTAGTTCTGCGTCCAAATCTGCATATGAAAGCCAGCGACTAAATTCTTGTTTCCAGTTCATCCTTCTATCTCCTCTCGCTTGTCATACCTTTATTATATGAAAAAAACAACCTGTATCTCAATATTTTTTACAATCTAACAGGATTTTACTAGTAATATTTGTATACACTATGGTTAAATACTCCACTAAAGGGAATGAGGATTATGCAGGAATGGGGCTTGTCAGAAGAGCTCAAAATACAAACAAAGCAAATGATTGAAATTGCTGAAAAAGAATTATCAATTATGAGGCAAGCAATTGATAAAGAAGATGAATGTATTTTGTGCAAGATGGAAGATATTCATCATATGTTAGCAAATGTACAAACACTGGCAGCTACATACTATATTCAAGCGTATTTATCACCTTATACGGAAAGCTCACAGTTCATTACAACAGCTGTCCAACATTTAAGCGCCAGAAAACACGGTGCTCTTATTGTTGTGGAACGAAACGAGACACTTGAATCTTGTATTCAAACTGGAACAACATTAAATGCTCATTTAACCGCACCACTGCTCGAATCGATTTTTTATCCGGGTAACCCTCTCCATGACGGAGCCGTTCTCGTTAAAAATAATCATATTGTTTCAGCTGCTAATATTCTTCCATTAACAAGAAGCACAGAAGTTGACCCTGAACTAGGAACACGTCACAGAGCTGCAATTGGCTTATCAGAAAAAAGCGATGCACTTATTTTAGTTGTCTCTGAAGAAACGGGTCGCACTTCATTTGCTTTAAACGGTACTTTATATACGATTTCTTTATAAAGTGAAACTATTGTTTACGGGCAGTTCATGTGGGATAAGACGACCATAGTCATACCAATAAAAAAGGCTGTTCCAAAATATAGGAACAGCCTTCTCTTATGATCTTATTCTTCTCCGAAACGTTCAACAAGTGTTGCAAGTGTACGTACCATTGCACCTGTTGCTCCAGCTGGTCCTAAATCATGCGCTCCTGATGATTCAGAGGTTCCAGCGATGTCTAAGTGTACCCAAGGTGTATCTTCAGCAAATTCACCTAAGAATGTACCAGCCATAACCGCATGTCCTTCGCGTCCTGGTGAGTTATTTAAATCAGCAAACTTACTGTTTCTCACGCGCTCTTTATCACGATCAAAAATCGGTAATTGCCAAATTGATTCATCTGTTTCCATAGATGCCTCTAGCACTTGCTCAAACAACTCTTCATTGTTTGTCATTGCACCCGTCGTATGATTTCCAAGTGCAACAATTACACCACCTGTTAATGTCGCAACATCAATCAGATAGTTTGCACCTAATTTTTTCGCATACGTAATACCGTCAGCTAATGCTAAGCGACCTTCTGCATCTGTATTTAATACTTCGATTGTTTTTCCGCTCATAGATGTGATTACATCGTCTGGCTTAAATGCTGTACCACTTACAACGTTATCTGTTGATGGAATAACAGCGATCACATTTTGCTCTGGGCGAAGTTCACCGATAATTTCCATCGCACCTAATACAGCAGCTGCACCGCCCATATCACCTTTCATACCGACCATGCCTTCACGTGGTTTTAAAGAATAACCGCCTGTATCGTATGTGATTCCTTTTCCAACGAATCCAATTACATCTGTCCACTCTTCTTTTCCTTTATAAATAAGAGCGATCATTTTTGGTGGCTCTACACTACCTTGGTTTACTGCAAGTAACGCACCCATACCAAGCTCTTCCATCTCTTCTTTCTCAAGAACTTTATAATCCATATCATACTTCTCAGCTAACTCAACAGCATACTCAGCAAGCTTTGTCGCTGTTAATACGTTTGGGGGCATATTTACAAGTGTACGAGCTGAATTTGTTGCACGTCCATGTACGTAGCCAACTGTTAATGCGGCTTCAATTTCTTGTGTATCTTCCGCTGTAATAGCCGTGAACTTCTCTAACTCTACACGATCCTTTTTATCTGATTTATACGTTTGTAACTCATATGTACCAAGGCCTTGTACCTCTGCTGCAATATGAGCGACATCAATCGCGTCTAATTTCTCCGTTACGAAAGAATCAAGTAAGATTGCTGCATCTTGTACTTTTGCTACTTGCAGTGTTTTAAATGCCTTACCAAGAGCCGCACGTAATGTTTCTGTCGTATAAGATTCTTTCTTACCTAAACCAACAAAATAATAACGTTTCACATCTGTTTTTCCTAAACTATGTACTTTTGAAATAGCTTTCTTCTTCGTAGAAAGTTCTTTCTCTTCTAATAAAACTTGTAATTGTCCTTCAAACGCTTTGTCCAGCTCTTGTACAAAACTACTCGTTTTCTCTTCTTCAAATAAGGCAACAATCACCGCTTCATGGCTTGCTAATTCTTTTTGTACGTAAAACATGTTCAGACCCCCTAAATTTCTCTACTCTACCTTTATTATAACTTTATTTTCGATAAAATGCGACAATTCTAACTTCTGTTATTTCATACATAATCGCCTTCCTACTTTATAAAATAAAAAAAGTCTAGCGTAATTACCACTAGACTATCTTTGTTTTAAATATTGACCACGAAACACTTGCATCGTTTCATCTTGATTTAACATCGTTAATTCTTCTTCTGAAAACTTACCGTTTCCTAGCTTAACTACATACACATTTACTTTTTTCTTACCCCATTGGCTATAAACATCTTTCACCGTATCATAGTACAAATCAAGACGGTTTCCTTTTATTGCACCGCCCTTATCAGCTACTACACCATACCCATAACCTGGTACGAATAAAATTGTTCCAATTGGGAATACACGTAAGTCTGCTGCGATTGTGGAATATAAATCCCTTTTCGCCTTAACACCTGAATATGTAATACCATACTCCGGATGTCCCGGCCTCTTACCAGTTGACTCAATTCCCGACGTATAACCTGTTGCCGTCATTTCAATTGAACGATATTTAGACCAGTCGTTTGCCTGTTCTAAAGCATTTATCACTTCTTTACTCGGAGCAACATTTCTCTTAACTTCTGTTGCATGTACTTCTTTTGCACTCGTTCCCTCATACTTCTTTACAATCTCTAATAAAGAAACGCCTGTGAAAGCATTCCATGTTACGCATAATGCGGATACAAGTAAACAAGTCATCATAATGCGAATACAATATCGTTTTAACATTTTTATATTCCACACTCCTTCATCGTTAATCATTCCCTATACGATGAAGGAATATGCAAAAAAATAATCTCCAATTGCATTGGAGATTAAAACATTTGATATCCGCTTTTCCGAAGTTTCTTAATTACGATTCCTGCTAAAGCAGCACCAACCAATCCAGTAGATAAAATAAACACATCTGCTTGTCCTAAATGCGATACACTTGTCCCAAATGAAGAAAATGTTTCTTTTGGCTTTGAAAAATAATCCCACACACTTGCCTTATTAATAATAAGCATACAAACAATCGGATACACAATAACCATTACCCATGTCGCTCGCAATATCATGTTGAGTAAAAATCCAATTCCAAAAAACAAAATAAAAAATAACATCATTGAAATAAGTAGTACCGGTATACTCACTCTTTCTCCCTCTCCTTCGTATGCGCCGTAAATACGTGATAGGCTGTATAACCAAATTGCTCTCCTGGATTTAATGTTTTGTCCATTTCAAGATATAATTCTGATTGTCTTTCTAACAAATATGTAATAAGCACAGACGTATTTGGATCGTCCGCAATCGTATCTGGATGTAGAAATGCTACTTCAGACAATTCCTTCTCCTGTACAATAATATTTTCCCCTTCAGGTTCCAAAAGGAAAATAATCATATTATCACTAATCTCATTTCGAATTACGCCCGATCGAACACCAATGATTCCCTTCACATGAGCGACAATACCTGTTTCTTCTAACACTTCGCGTTTCACAGCTTCATCAACGGTCTCACCTTCATTTACAAAACCAGCCGGTAAAGACCATTTCCCCTTTAATCCACTATATTTTTTCTTAACGAATAGCCACCTGCCATCTTTTGTAGCTACTAGGCCACTGACAGCTAACCATACTTTTCCTCGCTTCTCCATGATGCAATACCCTCCTCTATTAGAACGGACAGAATATTCTTTCTTTTTTATATATTATACTATATTTTTTAAATGAAAAAAGCAGAAACAGCTCTTAGCCGTTTCTGCTTTTTCTACTATATATTAAAAGAACTTTAATTTACCTTTTTTAAGAACTAATAAAGGTCCACCTAATAAGAATAGGTAACGGTTATCAATAACTTTCTTCATGAAGGAAGCTTTCCAACCTGTTAACTTTTTGCCCATAACAACGCCCATTGCATCGTCATGACCTAAAGAACATACAGATCCTTTATTATCGAATGCGAATTTCTTCATTTCGCCTTTACCACGAACTAACACAGTTAAGTTGTGTGCAATGTTGTAACCTTGTTGAATTGCGATTTGTGCTGTTGGTGGGTATGGACGGTTAATTTCTTCGTTAATGATTAACGCTGCGTCACCAACCATGAATACATCTTCGTATCCTGGAGCGTGCATGTACTCATCAACTTTTACACGTCCACGCATTGCTTCAAAGCCAGACTCTTCCACAATACCGTTACCACGAACACCTGCAGCCCAAACTACTGTTTCAGACTTAATTAATTCAGTATCATCGCCATTTGCAACGATAATACCTTCTTCAGTTGCTTCTTTAATTGCTGTACCGATGCGGAATTCTACGCCTTTTTTCTCAAGTTGTTTTACAGCGTATTCTACTAATGCAGGATCGAAACCTGGAAGTGCTGTTGGAGCAGCTTCTACACAGATGATACGTGCTTTTTCACGTGGTACATTGTACTCTTTGCAAAGTTCAGGAACACGGTTCGCAAGCTCACCCACGTACTCGATACCAGTAAATCCAGCACCACCAACAACGATTGTTACTAGCTCATCGCGTTGTTCAGTTGCATATTTAGCGAAACTAGCTTCCATATGCTCACGAATTTCACGAGTTGCATTAATGTTAGCGATTGAGAATGCGTGCTCTTTTAATCCTGTAATTCCGAATGTTTCTGATTCGAAACCAAGACCGATTACTAAGTAGTCATACTCTAGCTCGCCGTCTTTTAAGATAATGCGTTTTTCAGCAGCTTTAATTTCTACTACTGTGTCTTGTACAAAGTTCACTTTATTTGTATCAATAACGTCTTGAATATCTAGACAGATTTTTTCATCTTGTAATGTACCAGCTGCGCTCTCATGTAACCAAGTCGCTTGGTAGTGATAGCTGTTGTTGTTTACTAACGTAATTTCAGCTTCATTTACAGATAATGCTTTTTGCAGACGAACAGTCGTAATCATCCCGCCATAACCTGCACCTAAAACTACGATTTTTGGAGTCTTCACCAAATCACAACCCTTTTCTTTATATAATAGTAATAAAAAATAATACCAAGTACTAAAAACTCTATTTGTCAAGAATGTGGAATTTATCACATTCTATATCATAACAAAACGCAGTCAAAAAATCGTACGAATTTTGTCATAGAAATTTAACATAATACTTCCCTATATTAGTCGGTTTTATTCCAGAATTCAAGCGTCTGGGGAATTATCAATATTTTAAAATAACATAGCGTTTTCAAGGGTTTTTCAGCCTTTTTTTCATGTATTTTCCTTTCTGTATATTTTATACAATGTAAAAAACATCTATGCGGAAACTTACACACAATTCAGTCGTTTTCAGAAGTATTCTGAACTCAAATATGCTATCATTTATTTGAAAGTATTATCATTTGCAGGATTTTCGTGTACATATGAACAATATATGAAATCAATATCAAAATTCCATCTATAGGGGGAATGAAAGTGGCAGAAAATCAAAAAGTTTACGACATAACAATTATTGGTGGTGGTCCAACAGGACTATTCACAGCATTTTATGGCGGTATGAGACAAGCAAGTGTAAAAATTATTGAAAGCTTACCTCAGCTTGGAGGACAATTATCCGCACTCTACCCTGAAAAATACATTTATGATGTAGCTGGATTCCCGAAAGTGCGCGCACAAGAATTAGTGGATAACTTAAAAGAGCAAATGAAGAAATTTGATCCAACCGTTTGTTTAGAAGAAGCTGTTGATACGCTTGAGAAACAAGCTGACGGTATATTTAAACTTGTTACGAATAAGCAGACTCACTATTCTAAATCAGTTATTATTACTGCTGGCAATGGTGCTTTCCAACCACGCCGCTTAGAATTAGAAGGGACCGCAAAGTACGAAAAGAAAAACTTACATTATTTCGTTGATGATATGAATAAATTTGCTGGTAAGCGCGTCGTAGTATTTGGCGGCGGCGATTCAGCGGTAGATTGGACAATGATGTTAGAGCCGATCGCCGACAAAGTTACAATCGTTCATCGCCGTGATAAATTCCGCGCACATGAACATAGCGTAGAAAGCTTAATGAACTCTCGTGCAGAAGTAAGCACACCGTATGTTCCAGTTGAACTCATTGGTGATGACAAAATTGAACAAGTCGTTCTTCAGCATGTAAAAACGGAAGAAAAAATTGTCATCGATGTTGATGATGTAATCGTAAACTACGGCTTCGTTTCTTCCCTTGGCCCAATTAAAAACTGGGGCTTAGATATACAAAAAAACAGCATTCTCGTGAACTCGAAAATGGAAACAAATATTCCTGGCATTTACGCTGCTGGTGACATTTGTACATATGAAGGAAAAGTAAAACTCATTGCTTGCGGCTTCGGTGAAGCACCAACAGCAGTAAACAATGCGAAAGCTTACTTCGATCCAAACGCAAAACTTCAACCGATGCACAGCTCAAGTATGTTTTAATATAGAAATGAAAAGAACTCCTTTTATGTGAAGGAGTTCTTTTTTTATCGTGCTACCATCCCCTTCCAAAATATGTTACAATAAATAAGAACAAATGTTCCATTCAATAAGGGGGATATTTTAAATGAAAGAACCTATCATCGTAAAAAAAGAAGCTTTCCAAGCAATCGGCATTTCGATTACGACGACCAACGAAAAAGAGGCATCTATAGAAGGAAAAATTCCCGGGCTTTGGAACCGCTACTTCCAAGAACAAATGATGCATCACATCCCAAATCAACAAACGAAAGAAACATTCGCTTTCTACTCAAACTACGAATCAGACGAAACTGGTACATATCAATTCACAATCGGTATGCCCGTTTCTTCATTAGAAGACGTTCCTGAAAATATGACAACTTTAACAATACCTGCCGCTACGTATGCGGTATTTACAACGAGAAAGGGACCGGTTGCTGAAGTCGTTTGCGAGGCTTGGGACTATATTTGGAAATGGTCAAAAGAAAACAAGCGTGCTTTTACAACAGACTTTGAGCTTTATGACGAAAGAGCGTTAGATCCAAACAACGTTCAATTGGATATTTATATTGCATTAGCCTAAACGACAAAAAAGAAGATACCATTTGGTATCTTCTTTTTGTCGTTAAATAGCCACTGTGCAAATGCAACATAATTGTCTACAATGAGAAAGTGCAGTATAGAAATATTAGAAACTGTATAAAGTGAAACTATACTCAGTGGTGGGGGGGTATTCATCCCCCACCACTGAGTATTAGTTGAACCAATCGGACGTTTACGGGTAGTTAGTCTCCCACCTAACTTCTTTGCTCGAGCCAAATTTTGAGGTGGGAGTTTTACTGCCCGTTAACGCGGGATAAAGGGATTGTTAACAAGTTTTTTAGTTTAAATTTGTCACATAGAAAGGAAGCAATATGGAGGAACTACAACAAAATAAATCTGCTTTAGAAGGAAGCGGAAAGCCGTTATTAAAAAATACGAATTTCCTTTTTCTTTGGGCAGCTACTCTTTTTTCAAGTTTCGCTTTAGCCTTTTTTACTTTTTCACAAACGTGGTACATAGCAAAAACATTAAACCTTGAGGCATCACTCGGTGTTGTTTTCGTAGCTCTTAGTGTTCCAAGGCTTATTTTTATGATTATCGGCGGCGCTGTAGCTGATAAATTCCCGAAAAAGAACATTATGTTTTATTCTAATATTATTCGTGCTATTCTTGTCGCAACTATCCTTACATGGTTCATCGTAGGTGATGTAACACTATATACATTTGCTTTATTCGCTTTATTCTTTGGACTTGCTGATGCTTTTTTCTGGTCAGCTGATGGATCTATCTTGCCTGAACTTGTCGAAAAAAGCCGTTTAACACAAGCAAACTCACTTACACAAATGACAAACCAAGCATCGGTCATCTTAGGCCCTGTACTTGGCGGCATTCTTATCAAATTTACGAACTATGAAACGATTTTCTCGATTACAATTTTATTACTCATTGTCGCAGCCATACTCGTTCAAAAAATACAATTTACGATGCCAGAGCAGCAAAATACAGACAAAGGCATGTTCACTTCTATTAAAGAAGGAATTTTATATGTAAAGGAATCGCCATTCCTTTCAACTTTCCTTATTTGTAGCGCCTTTCTAAACTTATTTTTAATCGGTCCGATGCAAGTCGGTTTCCCGCTTTTCGTTAAAAATGTTCTGCACGGTGATTCGCTTCAGTTTAGTTACTTAGAAGCGTCTGTCGGCGGCGGAATGGCAATAGGCGCTGTCATTGTCGGTTTAAAAAATATTAATCGTAGACGCGGTCTATTTTGCATTATCATGATGCTACTGTCTGGTGTATTCTTCTTATCCATCAACTTTAGCACTTTACTATGGCAAGCATTATTAGCTGGCATGTTTTACGGTATTACAATCGCAATGGCTATCGTTCCACTGATGGCGATGATTCAATCGACAGTAAAAGAAGAAATGATGGGGCGCGTAATGAGTTTACTTATGCTATCATCAATGGGCTTTATCCCGCTTTCTTATGCATTCACATCAATCGCGCTTGCAATAGGAATTCCAATCGTAACCGTTATGAAAAGTGGTGCAATCGCCGTTATCGTCTTCGTACTATTTGTAGCGATTCGTGTTCCTGTTGTAAGAAAGTTTGATTAACTACTTGGAGTCATGCGTTATACGCATGGCTCCTTTTTAAACGGATCAAATAACGGTATTCCCTTACTTCTTCTCATAGCTGCTCCCCATTCCAATCCAACCTCTAAAAATAAATCCCGCACTGTACTATATAAAAGTGCCTTCACATTTTTACGGATTTCTCCGTATTTATACGCTCTCACAACACTTTTCACGCGCCAAATGAAATTTCCATACACTTCTTCATCAGCTAATATTTGCTCCAGTAACACACCTTGCTCTAGTAACCCACTCTTTTTATATGCAAGTTCCACCTTACTCCAAAATATATTTATCTTCTTCGGATTACTCGTCATCGGCAGAAGTGCATATATAAAAGGCTTCGGTATATCGTGACGGCAATACGTCTCATCAAGCTCGTACGTTCCTTTTCTATTCTCTTTTATTTGTGGAATGTTTTTAGAAAGAATGGTTTCCCCCTCATATTTTTGCTCATTTTTACTACAGCCAGATGCACAATCCTCACTTTCACATGCGGACATTTTCATACGGTCATCCATGCGGTCAATTGCAGATATAAGAAATACATATAAGTTCGCACTATATCCGCCGCGCCTATGTCTTTCTTTTGTCGCAACACGCTTTATAATTCCTAGTTCCTCTAACTTTGCAATGGAGCGGCGTACTGTACGAATACTCTTTCCAACATTTGTAGCAATTGTCTCCATTAACGGACAAGCAACTCCTACTGTTTTCTGTTTCTCATTCACTGCATACTTTCCTAAAAAATGAATAATGGTAGCATCCGTTTTATTTAATTGAAATCGATAATATTTCAAAACTTGTTTTTGATATGTATTAAACTCTTCTTTACTTCGAAATTCACTATATGGTTTCATTAAGTTATATAAGCTTCCCATTTTTATCACCTCATTTATAAGTAAGAGGCAGGAAGGGAATTTGGCGTACTATTTAATATTTTTTTAGTGGAGATGAAAATATGATTGTAATTAGCGCTTGTTTAGGTGGTATTGCTTGTCGGTATGATGGAAATGACAATCTCGTTTCAAAAATAGAGGAGCTACTGCAACAAGAAGATACAGTCCTCATTTGTCCTGAAGTATTAGGAGGATTGCCAACGCCTCGTCCTTCAGCTGAGATTATTGGCGGGAATGGCGATGACGTTTTAGATGGAAAAGCGAAAGTGATGACAAAAGACGGTGAAGATGTCACGGAATCTTTCGTGAGTGGTGCTTATAAAGCGCTAGAACAAATTAAAAATTTACACCCAGAATATATTATTTTGAAAGAACGTAGTCCATCTTGTGGTAGTTCTACCATTTACACTGGAGAATTTAACGGGAATAAACAAACTGGTTACGGGGTAACAACTGCTTTATTCAAAAGACATGGATTTACAGTCATTTCAGAAGAAGATTTTGAGAATATAAAAAGGAATTGACCCTGTTCGTCAATTCCTTTTTTCTTTCTTATTTTGCACCTAATTTTTCTTTCACTTTTGCAGGAAGCTCGTCTTTCTTTACTTCTTCCCAAGCCGATACACCTTTTTTATCTGAATGGTATACACGTAAGAATGCATCTTTACGAAGATTTTTTTGTGCATTAAATTCTAATTCTTTTTCTTTTCCGTCTTTATCAAACCCTTTTAATTTATACTCAAAATGTTTGTATGGCTCTCCGTTATCAGACTTACCATTATACTCTTTTCCGTCTACTGTAATTTGAACGTAATACTCATCTTTACCCATACGGTTAATATCACAACCTACTAACAGGCTTGCGAATACAACTAAAATACTAAACAGTGCAATATATCTTTTCATTTCCTTCACCTCATATGTTTTTTCTTATAGTCTTATCTTAAAGCCCAGAGCTTAAAGAAGAAATTCAAAAACATGACATGAACATTACACTTTTGTAAGATAATAATTATTTCTTTATTCTAGGATCTGTCATCCCGTCACCAATTGAAATGAGTACAGATTCTAAATTCGGATGAGTTGCTACTACTTCATTATAAAAAGCCTTAAGGGAAATGAATGAAGCATCTCCCTTAAGGCTTTTTATCCTCTATCTCTTTACTGCCAATTTTTTATGTACCTATTACCGCCAATAACGTCTTTCACGCCAGTTTCGCCACTTATCACGTAATTTCCTTATACCGTTTATTACACCTTCTATTATGCATTCTATTATAATATCTATCACAAGGTATCTTATAAATCTAAAAATGGGACCTATAACATACTTCAATATAAATTCAAAAATATTTTCCAGCATATATCCCCTCTTTCTACCCTTCCATTATAACTGGAAAAAAGAGAACTCTAAAAGAAGCTCAAATAAATAATAATGCACGATTTGAACAACTTAAAGCTACTTCAACAGCTATCTTTTGTACCAATTAGCAGTTTCGTTTTCAATATATGAAAAGGGATTTCTAAATGATGAAGTGAATATATATTTATTGTTTTCTAGCTTTTGAGTGAAAGTTTTTTACATAAGTTTCATTCTGTCCTAATTTAAAGGTTTCGAGAGGAGAAATAATATGAATCCCATTTTGTTAGATGTTCCGTTACAAATAGAAACAGACAGACTCATTCTTAGAGCACCACTTCAAGCTGGTGAAGGGAATGTAGTACAGGAAGCTATTCAAGATTCAATTCGTGAATTAAAGCAGTGGTTGTCTTTATTCCAATCAATTCCTACTGTTGAAGAAACTGAAATTCTTCTGAGAAATGCGCATATAGATTTTTTGAAAAGAGAAAGCTTCCGCTATCTTATCTATCAAAAGGAGACGAATGATTTTGTTGGGACGGCTAGCCTTCACCGAATTAATTGGAATGTTTCTAAATGTGAAATTGGATACTGGGTTAACAAGCAATTTAGTGGCAGTGGCTATATGACAGAAACAGTAAACGCGTTAACAAACCTTGGATTTCAGTTATTCAAATTTAGAAGGATTGAAATACGATGTGACTCTAATAACACGAAAAGTCGTGCGATTCCTGAAAAACTAGGCTTTGAACTTGAAGGGGTATTACGTAATGAAGATTTTTCAGCTGACGGCAAACAACTAACTGATACTTGTATCTATGCAAAGATAAAGTAAAACTTTAATGAGCTCTTACCAATTGGACTTTTACGCCAAAAGAAAAGACCTCCTTAACGATTTTGTTTCATCGCTAAAAAGGTCTTTCTCTATTTCTGCTAAAAACTTAGCACTCTTCTGGCTTACCAGCATTCGATGCTGTACGGAAAGATGATCCACATCCGCATGATGCGATTGCGTTTGGATTATCGATTGTGAATCCGCCGCCAAGCATAGATTGTTTATAATCAATTTTTACTCCTTTAACAATGGGCGCACTTTCTTTATCGATAACAAATTCGACACCGAAAAACTCAAGAACTGTGTCGTCTTCTTTTGGTTCTACTTCAAATCCTAAGCCGTAAGAAAGACCACTACATCCGCCGCCGTGTACAGCAAGGCGCACGTACTTCTCTCCATCTTCAGCATCTTTTAACATATCTTTAATTTGAAAAGCTGCTTGTTCTGTTACTTCAATCATGAAATACACCATCCTTTCTGTTCTTCTTCTATTATACATCTTTACGCTTCTATCTTGTACTCATACACTCCGCGGCAAATTACTTCTGCTGGTCCTTTCATTAACACGTTGCCTTCTTCTGTCCATGCAATCATTAAATCGCCACCAGCTAAATGAACTGTAATTTCCTTACCACGTTCCATCTTTCCATTTAAAATAGAGGCTACAACTGCAGCACACGCCCCTGTTCCGCAAGCTTGTGTTACACCAGATCCACGTTCCCAAACGCGGAAATTCATCTCTTCCTCATTCAAAATCTCGATAAATTCAACATTTACTCGTTCCGGGAACATTTCATGTGTCTCAAGAACTGGTCCAAGTGTTGTAAGAGGTGCTTGTTCTACATCGTCAACGAAAATAACTGCATGCGGGTTCCCCATTGAAACAGCTGTAAATGCATAACGATGATTATTGTATAAGAAGTTTTCACGAATAAATGGTGTTTCCCCTTCACCAAGCATCGGTATTTCCGCACGTGTTAAACGAGGTGCTCCCATATCGATTTTCGCTAATGTAACTTTCCCTTCTTCTACCGTTACTTCCGCTGTTACGATGCCAGCTAACGTTTCAATTGTGAAAACTGTATCTTCTACTAGTTTATGCTCATACGCATATTTCGCTACGCAGCGTAAACCGTTACCACAGCTCTTTCCTTCTGATCCATCATTATTAAACATGCGCATTTTCACCGGTGCTACATCAGATGGACAAATTAAAATCATTCCATCTGCTCCAATACCAGTATTAATATTTGAAACCTTTTCCGCCACAAGAGCTAAATCTTCTTCAGGAATTTGTTCTTCAAACATATTTACATATATATAACTATTGCCAAGACCATGCATTTTTGTAAAAGAAAATTGGCTCATTTATATTCACTCCAAAAATAATTTGTTATGTTAAGTATAAAATGCACGCTTTTAGAACACAATATGAATGTCCCCCGTTTCTCATATTTGACAACATTTGGCGATGAGCCATTCTTGCACAAATGGTGTAAGAAAAAAGCCCTTCTAAAAAGGGCCTTTTTTTATTTATATACAATATTATCCTCCCCAGCGAAAGAAGATTTTATCTAATAGAAAAAGAAAAAGGTGCTGCCGATTGCAACACCTTAAAACATTGGATTTTCATCCAAATACTCATATACATTATTAACAAGTTCTTCTACCGTAGCACCTTGTACAACTTCACCATTTACAAGTGCAAACGGTCCTTCAAAACAAATACCACAGTATCCTAAACAACCATACTCCATTACATCTAAATTCGGATCTTTTTCTAATTTCTCTAAAGCTGCTTGTGAACCACTCGCAAGGTTACCTACACAAAATTCAATTAATGGTTTAATCAAAATTCTCCCCCCTGTACTACAAAACAAATTACCTTCTGACTTCATCTATAAGAAGAAAACTAAGCTGTCTCTTGTTGTTTTCGTTATACATCCTAAACTATTTAGTTACTTCACTATTTCACTTCAAAGTAGATGGTTTTATTTTATATAACATGCTACTTGCGATGAAATGGTAACTAAATAAGAAAAACAGTTTACTCTACTTTTCTTCTTATTGTACAACAGAGTATTCATTCATGCATTGTTATTTGTTCACAAATTCGATATAATTTGATTGAGTAAAGTCAAAATATTTTATTAATATAAAATTTTATGATTAGGGGATATTTCAACAGAAAAGGGGTAATCCATCATGAAACACCTCGTAATATTAGGTGGCGGCTACGGTGGAATGAGAATTCTGCAGCGGCTACTTCCAAGCAACCAACTTCCAGATGATGTACAAGTGACATTAATCGACAAAGTACCATATCATTGCTTCAAAACTGAATATTATGCATTAGTTGCGGGTACTATTTCAGAAACGCATATTCGTATACCGTTTCCTGAACACCCACGCCTCAATATTCAATACGGCACAGTAACAAATATTGATCTCGAAGAAAAAGCTGTTCATCTCGATGGCGGCGAAGCGATCCAATATGATGATTTAATTATTGGACTTGGCTGTGAGGATAAATACCATAACGTTCCTGGGGCGAAGGAATATACACATAGCCTACAATCGATTGAACAAACACGTAAGACATATGAACAATTAAATAGTCTAGAACCAAATGCAACAGTAGCTGTCGTTGGTGCTGGATTAAGTGGCGTTGAAGTTGCAAGTGAACTTCGCGAAAGCCGTTCTGATTTAAAAATCTACTTATTTGATCGAAAAGATAGAATTCTATTCCCATATCCAGAGAAATTAAGTAGATATGTAGAAGAATGGTTCGTAAAACATAAAGTTACTATCATACGAAACTCTAACATTACAAAAGTAGAGCCAAATATTGTGTACAACCACGATGAACCACTTGAATGTGATGCAATCGTCTGGACAGCTGGTATTCAAGCAAATGAAGTTGTTCGAAACCTTCCAGTTGAACAAGATGGTAGCGGACGGGTTGTTTTAACAAAATATCACAATATTCCAAATAACGAGCACGTGTATGTTGTAGGAGATTGCGCAGCACTTCCACATGCACCATCTGCACAACTTGCTGAGGGACAAGGAGAACAAATTGTCCAAATATTATTAAAACGTTGGAATAATGAACCACTTCCTGACGAACTACCTGTAATTAAATTAAAAGGTGTTCTCGGCTCTCTTGGTAAGAAGCATGGCTTTGGTTTACTAGCAAACCAACCATTAATGGGACGTGTACCGAGGTTATTAAAGTCCGGTATCCTCTGGATGTACAAATATCATAACGGTTAATACTTTACAGGCTGTCTACTATGTAGGCAGCCTCTTTGCATCAGTTTTTTAAAATTATCAGACACATCTTTCTCAATATTTATAATGATTTATTTTTCATTTTTATATTAAAAACTATTGATGAACAGTGTATGCTATTTATAAGTTGTTTTATTTCCTTTAAGACCGAAGTCATTCGGTCTTATTTTTTTGTGTTGTAAATACTTTTACAGGAGGTATTCCATTTCACTTATGAACGTAACAAAACTAAACGATCGAATAGAAGTAAAGAAGAAGGAATTGATCTATCTCGTTGAAAAGTACGGATTCACTCATGATAAAGTGATTTCTTTCAGTCAAGAATTAGATCGTTTACTTAACTTATTAATAAAAATCAAGACGAAGAAAAAACGTTGTTCTTTATAACCGTTCTCCTCTCTTTTTTGATACGATATAACTAGAATCAGAAAGGAGCCATCTATGTTTATATTAAAAGACGTTACATATAAAGATATACTGCACATTCCTTATTTACAGATTCAAAAAGAAAAAATTACATGTATTATCGGTGAGAGTGGGAGCGGAAAAAGCACATTGCTCCGTATGTTAAATGATCTACAATCTCCAACATCTGGCACAATTGAATATAACGGAAAACTAATTTCTGATTATCCCCCTATTCAATTACGACGTGACGTAGTCATGCTTGGGCAAACGCCACCTATTTTCGATGGAACCATTAAAGACAATCTATTAATGGGACTTCGTCTTTCTGAAAAGCCATTTCCAAATGATGATATTTTGCAAAGCGCATTAAAGGTTGTTAGCTTAGAAAAAAATTTAGAAGATAACGCTGATTCCTTATCAGGCGGAGAAAAACAGCGCCTTGCTTTTGCACGTATCGTACTCATGGATCCACCTGTTTATTTATTAGATGAACCAACTTCGGCGCTAGATAGCGATACAGAACGACGCGTTATGAAACAATTTACTACGCTAGCAAGAGAAAAGAAAAAAACAGTTATCTTCATCACACACTCACAACAGCTTCCAGAAGAAATTGCAGACGATATTATTGAGATTAGTAAAGCAAACGGTGCAACTAGAAAGGACGTGCTCTCAGTTGAAGGGCGTGATTGAACTCCAAATTTGGCAACTTGCCGCTGCATATATTTTCATTCTTATTTTAATCGGGCTCGTGAAATTAAAAGGGATACCTCGCGAAAAGCAAATCGCGCTCGCAACATTCCGTATGACGATTCAGCTCGTACTCGTTGCATATGTCCTTACATACGTATTTGAAAATAGTAATCCATTTTATACAATTGCTCTCATTACTTCTATTACTACCTTTGCAATTTTTAATATTTATAAACGAGTTAATATCCCAATGTCTAAAGAATTAAAACGAGTAGCCGCCCTTTCCATGGTCGCCGGATCAATTGGGCCACTTCTACTATTTATCTTTGTTATTATCGGACATGATCCGTGGTATGCACCGCAATATATCGTTCCTATTACCGGAATGTTAGTTGGGAATGCCATGACGGGTGTTTCTCTCGGTGCAAATACGTTCTTAAACAATATGAAATCGCAAAGAGGCCAAATCGAAGGAGCACTTATGCTCGGTGCAACACCGAAAGAAGCCGCTGCTCCGCTCATACGCGATGCTTTTGACTCGGCTATTTTACCAACGATCAATTCTATGGTCGGAATGGGGATTATAAGCTTACCGGGCATGATGACCGGTCAAATCTTATCTGGTGTATCACCATTTACAGCCATTCAATATCAAATCGCAATTATACTCGGTATTTCAGGAAGTACCGCTTTTGCTGTTATTATCTTCTTGCAACTTGGATATAAAACGTTCTTTAATAAACGGTGTCAGTTGAAGGATATTGACTATGGCGGACGGTAATCTAGCTTTTTGCTCGGTAAATGATGCACCTTTCTCGGTGAGTGAAATTATATCGGCGATTTTTCGAATATATCTATCATAACTCAAAATATATCAACGATTTTTGAAATATATCGACGATTCGACAAGGAATATCGATTTACCGACAAAAAATGACATAATAAAAAGAGGAGGCCAATACGCCTCCTCTTTTTATTTACTTACGCCTTCTTCACGAATTGTGATTTTAACTTCATAGCTCCGAAACCGTCGATTTTGCAATCAATATCGTGATCGCCATCAACTAGACGGATACTCTTTACTTTCGTACCGATCTTCACAACTGAAGAAGTTCCTTTTACTTTTAAATCTTTAATGACAGTAACAGCATCGCCGTCTTGAAGAACGTTTCCGTTCGCATCTTTTACAACTTTTGCACCATCATTATTTTCAGCTTCTGCTTCTTGGCCCCACTCATGAGCACATTCTGGACATACGAAAAGAACGCCATCCTCATACGTATATTCTGAATTACATTTTGGACAATTTGGTAAAGTAGCCATAAATTCATTTCCTCCGTTCATTATTTATACGTAAAAATCAAAATTGATGTTTACATCTCGATAAATAAAATTTGTACAGCATTTCTTTATAGTGCCATAGTCTCACGTTATTGACAAGCCTACCTGGAATTCTCATTTTTTATTGTATTTTACAAAATTTCAATTCGTATAGTGTTTCCAAGTAAAAAAGAAGAACCTTCACAAGATTCTCCTTTTCAAAATGAATGAGTTCTAACTAGAATATCCAACCATTTTCCTCAATGTGAAATTGATACTCTTCTAGCTCATCTTCACTTAATTTCTTATTATTCTCATATACTTCTTGCCATTCAAAATAGTCTTCACTAAAATAAACAGCAAATTTAATTTTCACGTTTTTCTTCTCTGTATAATCATAACCAGTAAATTCTACTACATCATAATCTTGCTCTTTCTTCACAAACTTCCAAGTTGGATTATCCGTCATAATCTCTAAAGTAACACCTTCACTACTTGAACGAACGACATTTTTAATATTCGGCTCAGTTGGTAAAAGGGAAAATCCAAACATAGCTCCACCAAATACTATCATCACTATAACCTGTAAACCAATCATACCAGCAAAACTAGCGCTGCCTTTTGATTGTAAGTAATATGCTTTCTCATGATCAGGCGTACCTTCTCCCTTATGTAGAACACGAACAGCGTGCTTATAATATAAACGATTTCCTTGCCATCCAGTAAATATCATCGTTCCTAACTGAAGAACTACACTACATGTTAAATAAATCCCATCTGGAATATCTATAAAAGGAGTTACAACGATACTAGGTACCGCCAATAACGTAAGTATAATAAACAACTTATACATTTTACGATAAGCTAACCAAAACGTTGGGAAGAAAAAGGCCACCCAATTCCATGTATTCCCTTGCGCTGGATTTTCTACTTTGCCCCACTTAAAGTCATAATACGCCGTATTCTTTTGAACGACTGTATGTAACTGTTGCGGAGAAATTGTTTCTTGTAAAACAGTGTCCTTCACGTACATCATCCTTTTCTTATTTCTATATACATTTATTGTATATGGGCGAAATGAAGGAATCTAACAAAAAGTACACATATTTCATAAAATTAAACAGAAATCGAATATATTCCGACAATTATTCGTTTCTTATTTCATTTTACTTTTAAATATATTAGAATACTTATGAATGATACGTTTAATACACTAAGTTAAGCATTTTGTATATTTGATAATGAAAAATGTTTCACATGAAACTATTTATATTTTGTATTACCTTGCCTCTACACAATGCGCGTAAAGCCCTTTCTACCTACTACAAAATAGAAAAGACGCCATTTTCAAAAGGACGTCTTTTACAATTGAAAATTTACTAATAAATAAAAGGAATTATTTAATACATGAATCCCCCATGGGACGAGTAAATTGTTTGTTTTCTTATAGGTGTAAGCTAAACATATACCGCCACCCCAAATATATAATACACTACCTAAAGTAAGTGGATGTCCTAAAGTAAATATAAAAGCACTTATAACAATGCTACTGAGCGTAGAAAAACGCTGAGATAATTTCGTGAAAAACATCCCCCGGAATAGAAGTTCTTCCCAAACCGGTGCAAAAACTGTGAGCACCACTACGTATATAAGGATTTCACTTTTGGTAGGCGCGATTACTCTATTAGGTTCATCCACACTAACTCCCGTTGGTAAAACTAAATTTAATACTGCGAGATATATAAGCAGTACGATCATCGTCATTACTATCGTTACATAATGTTTGAAATTATTGAACTGTATTGATTTTACTAACTGTAAACAGTAATTTCTTGCTGGTGAATATATTAAAATGATAGTGAGAAATGTTAAAGGCGGAATAAGATGATTTACGTACCACGGATATAATGAAGAGTCATATAAAAGGTTCAAAAAACCAATTCCATACATTACCCCAAAAATAATTACGATCATACTGATTACTTCTAGCATACTCATTTGTACATTCTTTTCTTTATATGTAACTAATTCCGTTTCCATCCTATCCCCTCCAGTATAATTAAACCTTTTTAACCATTATATACCAAATTAAACATAAAAAAAGACAATACATCCAACTGTATTGTCCATTTTCTTCCCTACCATTTCTCTCTACACGTCTCAATTAAGTGCAGCAAATACCTCTTCGTCATATCCGCTCTTCTCCACCTTGAGAGCATTCGCTTTTCTTTTGGATTCTCCCGTATTCTTGCTACTTCTTTTAATAAAAGCTCCCATTCTTCCGATGAATGTTCGAACAAATATTGCAATCCTCTATCTTTTGAAACGATTGTTTTATGATCTAGTGTATATAAAATACGTCCCATCGTAACGACCGCTGATTGTACCCACTCTTCTATAAAAAATAAATATGGCTTCTTCGCCTTTTCACTCCAGTACTGTTCTACGTTATATTTCATCGTATTTACTACATCATTCCATTGTATTTGCAGCGGAAGATCTTCTGCTTCTTTCCCGATCACTGTAATACCTTGATTTTTCAATGTCCACCATGTGACTGCATTAATATCCCAATGCCCTATATTCGCCTTACCATCTGCACAATACACGTACTCATTCATTTCATCATTGTATTTTCCTAAATCAGCAAGCGGAATATACATACCATCCATTCTTTTACCTAACGTACTACCGCCAAGTTTCTTATGAAGTTCTACCAGTTTCTGTTTTTCAGCTTCATTCACAGAATCACTTATTACCGTAATAAAATCAACATCGCTCGTTTCTGCATGAAATGCACCGAGTGCGATGGAGCCGTAAATATATACCCCGACTATTTTTTCATCTAAAAAAATTTCTTTTAGCCCTACTATGTATTGCTCCATCAACTGCTCTACTTCTTTCGGTAACGCATGCTTTACTACATTCTCCACATCTATCCCTCCAATAAAAAAAGCCTTTGCAAATTCGCAAAGACTTCCTGCTTTATAAATATTTCTCGATTTCTTCGTAAACATCCTTCAAACGAGGATTTCCTTCTCCAACAATTTCTCCATTTACAAGAACGACCGGATAAAATAAATCTTCCTCCACTACACGCTCTGCGAATGCTTTTTTGTCTTCATCTTCTTGTTCTTCTTGAAAATCAATATACTCGAAATTAAATTTATTTTCTTGTCCTTCATATTTACGACCAATTGCTGCTTGTAACCACTCAAACGTTTCTGTTGAAGATGGCATTCCAACGCAGCTTGCACAAATTACTTTCGTCCCATACACTTGCACATTAACCATTTCTTCTCCCCCACTTCTTGTTCTAACAGTATATTCAGATGCCTTATTACATAAGCACATCATTTTACAAACTTATTCCATACCCTTATACTGAAAAAACACGATACAATATTTCGACAATAAAACAAGAAGAGAAAAAATAGATTTTCCCCTCTATCTTGATTATAATAAAACTGATGAAAGGAGTCGATAAAAATGGAAAACCCACATATGCAAGAACAAGTACTAGAAGTACTAGATAAATTACGTCCATTCTTACTTCGCGATGGCGGAGACGTTGAGTTAGTAGACATTGAAGAAGGTATCGTAAAATTACGCCTTATGGGTGCATGCGGAAGCTGCCCAAGTTCTACAATCACACTAAAAGCTGGTATCGAACGCGCGTTACTTGAAGAAGTACCAGGCGTTATTGAAGTAGAACAAGTATTTTAATCTAAAAGCGGCAGCGGCTCGCTCAAAATGTGAGGGGGATGGAGCTTCTGACATAGAGGCGCTTTTTGCCTCGGCGGAAGAAGCGAAGCCACCAATCATTTTAGCCGCTGGAGCTGGATATTAATTAAAAGCGGAAACAGCATCGCTTTCTAGAAAGAGACCCATTTGGGTCTCTTTTTTTATTCAAATCACATTTTTCCGTTAACATCATAAAACAAAATTGGAAATCCTTCTCAAAAAATGCGATAATTGATACTATATAGTGAATCGTTCACACATATAAAGTAAAAAACATAGGGGGACGACACATGCCAAAAATGGGGAACACTTTTTTAACAATGCAAGAACTAGAAAAGAAAAAAGAGTATTTATTAGACCTTTCATCCGTTATACCGACATGGAATGCGAGCTATCAATTTTTATTTAAAGAAATCCAGCAAGAATTATTGAGTAAAGTAAATGAAAAAATCGAAAAACATCAATTCATTTTAAATATATGTGCAGATCAACAGGTAGGGGCATAATGTATTACATACAATTGTGGTATATAAAAAAGAGACCTCACTCGGTCTCTTTTTTATATTTTTAAGATAACCAATCTAATTTTCTAATCCCAAGTTTATCAACTGGTAAACGGAGTGAGCCATAAAAATGCTTCATAAATTGCTCAGAGCGGTTCACATCGTGTAAAATGGCTTCTAAGCGATCTCTATATATGCTTTTTTGTTCTTCGTTTCCTGTTTGGTAATACCGCTCAACTGTTTCAAAATAGTGAAGCGGGAACAAGAGCCTTGCAAATAATAGGCGCCAACCAAATGAGGATAGCGAATAATTCCGTTCATAATCTGTAACAAATTGAACGATTGTTTGCTCCCAGTCTTTCTTTTTTTCTATCATCATATAGCGGATCCATTCTGCTATATCTCGAGTTGGGTGATCATACACCCAGTCAAAAGGAAGTTTGAGACGCTTCGTTTGATGCCATAATAAAGGTGTGAATCGTTCTTGGCAAATTGTTGCTGCATCAGTTAGTTGCGGTGTGTCATCCATTTCTGTATCAACAACATATTGAATGGCATTTTCTGCAACTCCTAAGTAATAAGGGAAGGATTCAATAAACAATTGATCGAATACGTCTGTAGGGTGGTTCATTACTTGGGATTGCCAAAACTTTTCTAACTGATCGAGCCTTTTTTCCCATAACGCTTTCCATTCACCAATGCGGCTTAATTGCTCAATTTCTTCTGGAAAGAATGCACCTCGTTTATGGAATATAGAAAGCTCACTTCCTAATGACATAGCATGTCGTTCTAACGCGCGCATACCTTTTAATAAGCAGTAATTTTGTTCTTCTATCTCACTTACATAGTAGCCGTGTATAGTCGGAACGAAAGTCGCTACAGTTATATCCCCTTGCTGGTTCATATAATCACTGAGCTTTTTCATCTCTACAAGTACTTCTTCCTCCATTTCTCCAATTGGAACAAGTACATAAATTTTGTTGCGAATCCAAAAGCTTTTATAGGGGCCAAGGGGGATTAATTCTTTAACATGCATGTGATAATGCTCATAAATATGATGAATCATCGCAGTCGCCACCTATGGTTTTTCTTTATATATATGAGCTTGTGCTCGCCTTTCATTCCTATGCACATGATAAAGCAACGAAACGTATACAAATACTAAAAAGAAAAAAAGGTGATAAACATGAAAGAATCAAATCAACTACAAGAAAGAGCATTACAACTATTACAAGAACGCGGTGTAACAATTGACGATATTGCCGAACTTGTTCATTTTCTTCAAAAAAAATATCATCCAAATTTAGAGATGTCAGAATGCCGTTATAACGTTGAGCGTGTATTATCAAAACGTGAAGTACAAAACGCACTGATTACAGGTATCGAACTCGATGTTCTCGCTGAAAAAGGAATGTTAAGTGAGCCGTTACAAGATATCGTAAAACGTGATGAAGGCTTATACGGAATTGATGAAGTGATCGCACTTTCTATCGTTAATGTGTACGGCTCTATCGGTTTCACAAACTTTGGATATATCGATAAATTAAAACCTGGTATTTTAGAATACTTAAATGATAAATCAACTGGAAAGGTGCATACATTCCTTGATGATATCGTTGGCGGAATCGCTGCCGCTGCTTCAAGCCGTTTAGCACACAGAGCTGAGCATTCGGAATAATAAAATATGAAAGACCGTCAGTTTCATACTGACGGTCTTTCATATTCCATGAGCATAAATTCTCTTCCGCGGCTCAAAAAAATAGGACCTTGCTGAAAACCTATGTTTTTATATAGCGTAATCGCTCTTGTATTAAATGTCGCTACGCTAAGTCGAAACGTTTTCGACTTACATTCTTTAACAGCAAAGTCTATCCCAGCTTGAAAAAACATTTTCCCCAGCCCCTTCCCTGTTAACGCTGGCTTCATGCCAAGTCCGATATCAATTACATCTTCTCCACCATATAAATGAGCATCTCTTCCCCCTGGCACTTGTGCATTTTCTCCAAAACAAAAATAGCCGATAAACTCCCCATTATCGTCGCAACAGCCGTAATACGTCCCATCTAATAATTCTTCTATTGCTTCCTCCTCACCTAAAAAACTATACAAATGATAAGGTTCTTCGTACGTCCACGTATTTATCTCATTTGCTTCTTCTACCATTAACTTATGTATATCCATCCTTCTCTCCCCTTATCAAATATTCTATATATACTCATTCATTTTTCGCGCCTCATTTCCCTTCAATTGAAATATGCACAATTGCATACGCACGCTCGTGGAACAAATGGTACAATTTATTTGAATCGCTGTTGCTACACTTCTTGATCAAAGAAAAGGCGTTAAAACGGATATTAGCGCCTTATCAAACTCAAGCAATTGGCACATTTTGTCATCTTGAAAGACACTCGAAAGAGTGTCTTTTTTTCTATACCTCACAAGGACTTACTCATTTCAAAGCATAAACACATAAAATACTATAACTCTTTACATGCACGAATCCTTTTCTAAAAGTTGTGAAATGGACTCAAAATAAAAAAGCACTCTTGACTAGAGTGCTTTTTACTTTCAAACAAGGAGGTTACATAATATGGATAGTACTCTCGTATTTAACTTCGGCATTGGTATTGTCATCATTTTATTTGTTTTCTTTGTTCTTTGTATGAGCGGGGTGTAGAAAGACGATTTGAGGCGTCTTTTTATACATATGTATTACTTGACTTTCGCAAAAGAAGTAACAATAATGGTTACAGAGAAACCATTCACATATCCACAAATAGGAGGAAGAACAATGAAACATGTAATCGTTTATGCACACCCGAATACAGAAAGCTTCAACCACGCGATTTTAGAAACGGTAAAAAGTGAATTAGAAGAAAAAGGTCATGAAGTACGCGTTCGCGATCTATACGAATTAAACTTCAACCCAGTATTAGGCGCTTCCGATTTCATCTCATTTTCTCAAGGAAACACACCAGAAGATATTAAAGAAGAGCAAGAGCATATCTCTTGGGCTGATAGCATTACATTCATTTACCCAGTTTGGTGGGCGGGACTTCCTGCTATTTTAAAAGGATACGTTGACCGTGTATTTAGCCACGGCTTTGCTTATGCTTACGGTGAAAATGGTATTGAAAAGTTATTAAGCGGTAAAAAAGGCTTATTATTATCTACAATGGGCAATACGAAAGAAGCATACACAGCAGGCGGTATGTTTGACGCAATGAAGAAAACAGCGGATGTTGGTATATTTGAATTTACAGGCATTGAAACAATTGAGCATACATTCTATACAAGTGTTCCTTCTGTGGATGATAATGTGCGTAAACAATATCTTGAAGAAGTTAAAGATGTTGTGAATCGTGCGTTTTAAATGCAGTTATATCAGCGATTTTTTTAAATATATCAGCGCAACTTAGATTATATCGGCGATTTTTTTAATATATCGACTTACCGACAAAAATCGACACTAGTTACAACTGATTATTAGCCCACATCAATCGGGCTGCTTGCAAATAGCAGGAATAAAAAAAAAGCTGCTCCAAAGTTTGGAACAGCTTTTTTTCATTACATCTTCTCAATCCACTCCGTCAAGTTATGCACAACTTGCGTTGGTTGTACTTCATATTCTGTTAACTTCTCCACAGTTGTTACTCCAGTGTGCACAAGAAGCGTATGCATGCCAGCATTTATTCCTGCTAAAATGTCTGTATCGTAGTTATCCCCAACCATTAAGGCTTCATTCTTTTCTATGCCAAGCACTTTTAAAGCTTGTTCCATAATGATTGATTCTGGTTTCCCGATAAAGATTGGATCCACACCTGTTGATACTGCTACAACTGATGTTAATGAACCGTTACCTGGTAGTAACCCGCGCTCAGTCGGAATGGCAATGTCTCCATTTGTAGAAATAAACGTTGCGCCGTTACGTACAGCAAGACAAGCTTTTGCTAATTTTTCATATGTGATGTCACGATCTAAACCAACAACAACGAAATCAGGATTTTCATCCACAAGTTCAAATCCTTTTTCCACAAGCGCATCATGTAAGCCTTCTTCACCAATCATATATACAGTTGCGTCTTGTTTACGTTCATAAATAAAGTTTGCTGTTGCCATACTCGTTGTGAATACTTGCTCTGCTTTCGCTGGAATATCGAAACGAACAAGTTTTTCTGCTACCTGCTCTGGTTTACGTGTTGAATTATTCGTAACGAATAAATATGGAATGCCGCGCTCCCCTAATGCTTTTACGAAGTCGCTCGCTTCTTCAATTTGTTCTTCTCCGCGATACATTGTACCGTCTAAGTCAATTAAGTAACCTTTATACATCGATTATGTCTCTCCTTCTATGCTAACGTTCTCACCTTATCATACCACTCTTATATTACCCGCTTTCCCAAAAGAAAAAAACGCTTTACCTTAAAGCGCCCCATAACGTTCATTTTTTCTCTTTTATTTGGTAAGAACAACTACAATCGCCTTCGCACATGTTTGCTAGCGTTTTCACATCTGCGTTCGCAAATAAACGATTATACATCTCTTTTTCATCTTCACATACTTGCGGGAATCTCTCAGCGATTTCCTTTAATGGACAGTTTTGTTTTTCAATTACGAAAGAGTTCTCTCCGTCTCTCTTAATTTGAACCATATAACCATTTTTCTCTTGCATAGCTGCTATTTCTTGCACTTTATATGCTAAATTCTTTTGATTACTCACTCTCTTTTGCAACTGTTCTTCCATTCGCTTCGTTCTCTCTTTTAAAACGTAACGCAGTATTTTTTCATCGCCCATTCGAGCTAAATCTTCTAGCATATCAATCGCAAATTGTTTATACTCTTTCGGGAATGTATCTTCTCCCTTTTCGCTTAATCCATACAAATAAGTTGGTCTTCCGACATGTTGCCTTACCATCTTGGAATAGATGAAACCATCTTTCTCAAGATTACTTAAATGTCTTCGAATTGCCATTTCTGTAATCTCTAAAATTTCAGCTAGTTCCGCTACTGTGTGCTCTCCCTTTACTTTCAACAACTGTACAATTTCATCTTTCGTCGTACGTGCTTCCCCCATGCTTCACCCTTCTCCCTCACATACAATATAAGACCCCCAAAAGGCATTCTCTGGGGATCTTATAAGCATAATTATTCTGGTACAAATGCAGATACAGGTCCTAATTCCTTCTCTAAATAACTGCGAATATTTGCTGGGTATTTTTCTACCACTGCAATATGTTTTTGAATCGTCTTATATAATTCATCATGATTCATTTGAATATAATCTTGAGTAAGCATTTTTCGAAGAAGGATAATTTCTTTCATTCCTTGTCCATCTTCTGCACTTATCACTCGCTCGTCCATTAAAATATCAATAATATCTTCATAGCTTCCTGGGTCGCGCATAATAAATCCATCAATCATCGCATTCCCTACATCTAATACAGAATCAATAATAAGATGGGCTATGCGCTCTAATGCGTAAAATTCAAACTCGGTTTCATATATCTTTTTCTCTTGAAATGTACTTGTTGCTCGTTCTAAACATACTAGCATTTGTTCTATTTTCTTTCTGTCTACAAAATACATGAATGTCACCTACCTGGAAATTAAAGCATTTACATTTTAATTGTAACGCTTTCTTCTGAAAAAATCGACAATTTTTCGAATTCACCTTTTCTCCGTTATTTGTTATAGTTATATTTGTATGATTTTTGAAATTGGAGGAATGGAATCTTGGAACGTGAACTCGCACTAGAAATTGTCCGTGTAACAGAAGCAGCAGCATTAGCATCCGCACAGTGGATGGGCCGCGGAAAGAAAAACGAAGCAGATGATGCAGCAACTACAGCAATGCGTGATATGTTCGATTCAGTAAACATGGCAGGTACAGTTGTAATTGGTGAAGGAGAACTTGATGAAGCACCGATGTTATATATTGGTGAAGAACTAGGAACAGGTAACGGTCCAGAAGTAGATATCGCCGTTGACCCATTAGAAGGTACAAACATCGTTGCAAAAGGTCTTGCAAATGCAATGGCAGTTATCGCAATCGCAGATAAAGGAAACCTTCTTCATGCTCCTGATATGTACATGGAAAAAATCGCGGTTGGTCCAAAAGCAGCTGGTAAAATTAGCTTAGATGATCCAATTGAAAAAACAATTGAAATTGTAGCGGAAGCTAACAATAAAAAGATTCGCGATCTAACAGTTATCGTTCAAGAACGTGAACGTCATCAAGATATTATTGATCGTGTTCGTGCAAAAGGTGCACGCGTAAAATTATTTGGTGACGGTGATGTTGGTGCGTCAATCGCAACAGCACTACCTGGAACTGGTATTGATTTATTCGTAGGTATTGGCGGAGCTCCAGAAGGCGTTATTTCTGCAGCAGCATTAAAATGCCTTGAAGGTGAAATGCAAGCTCGCTTAGTTCCAATGAACGAAGAAGAAGAAGCTCGTTGTCGTGAAATGGGATTAGAAGATCCTCGTCAACTTCTTATGTTAGACGATTTAGTATCTGGTGATGATGCAATCTTCTCAGCAACAGGTGTATCTGCTGGTGAGTTATTAGACGGCGTGAAATTCCTAGGCGGCGATTTAGCTGAAACATACTCTATCGTAATGCGTTACAAAACAAGAACAGTACGATTCATTAAAACGCATCACCATTTAGATCATAAGCCACACTTAAACTTAGATATTTAATAAAAGGAGCCATGTGTATGGAAGAACGTTTCTTTCTGTACGACGACACTGTCGCTACAAAAACTCGTTTCGTTAGCTTTATGGGAGAAAATGAGCGTCATGATTTAGCGCTATTATACTCCGATCGTCATTACGGTAAAACAATTGTCCTTGATATGCAGCGCAATAAATTTGCAATCATCGGCACTGACGATTTAAACGAACCAGGCTACTTAGAGCACGCATTTTCTATGACTGAAGAAATTGCAGAAGAACTACGCTCATTTTTATTTGAACTTATATAATTCATCTCAAACACCAGCTATTTAGCTGGTGTTTTTTCATCACAAGAGTTTTGAATTTTCAATCTTCTATGTTATAATGAAGAATAAATCTATTTGGATAGAAAGGACGTTATCTACGTATGCCAACAACTACTTTGTAATGGACCAGCAATTGGATAGCATTACTCTCAAAAAAGCACCGTGCTTTTTCAAGGGAGTAGTCTGCCCATTCCCATTACAAAGGAACGTAACGCATCTGTAGTATGATGTTTACGGAGGTTCCTAAGGGAACCTCCTTTTATTTTTGTCTTTTTCCCATGTCTTCATACTACAAGACATCCAAATAGCTGTATTACGTTTCTTTGCCACTACTATAAGAGGTGAAGAAAAATGCAGAAAGTACAACTTTCTTGGAGTTTATATGAAAATCAGCAAAACACAATCGAAAAATATTGTAAAAATTGCAGACGCACTACCCTATTTACTGACACGAATATTCGTAGGCATAACGCCAACGGAAAAAACATATACCGCTTTGCTATTTATAAATGCCCGAAAGATCATACGTGGAACCAAAAACTTCGTATTTATAAAGCATTTACTGATCATGTTGAAACGGTCGACATGACCCAGCAAGATCAAATAGAAACAACTACTACCATTTCCATTACACAACATAAAGAAAACGGCATAGCCGAAATCACGATCGTACTAGATATCGTTTTCGGTTCACACCGAATCGATAAAGCCTTATCCACATATATTTCCGACTGGAGCCGTACACGCATTGTGGATAAAATTAAAAATGGGGATATTCAATTGAACGGACAACAAATGAAACCAAACGCAATACTTTCTGAAGGCGATTCTATTTCAATTTGTTTGTGAGCAAGTAAAAAAATCCTCTTACAATTGTAAGAGGATTTTTTTATTTCTTCACTTTTCGTAATACGAAGTGTGCACAACCGAAGTTACAGTACTCGTATAAATACTCCGTTAACGTACTAATTTTCGTATCATATGTCGCACGCTGGTTACTATCATCAAAGAATCCGCGCAATCTAAGTTGCTCATAACCCCAGTCCCCAACGATGTAATCATATTTATTTAAAATTTCTGCATAGCGCTCTTTAAATGCTTCTTCACTAAAACCGTCACGAAAGTTTTTAATTACTTCGTACTGAACATTATTAATGCTCACCGTAGCATGAATCTCTTGCTTTTGCTCCATCATTAACTTCCTCTCTAAGCATTCTTCTTTTTATCGTATCACAAAGCATACCAACCAACAATTTCAAATACAAAAAATTGAAAATTAGTGCATGCTATGGAGAAGGAGGTGATACATCGTGAAAAAACAAATTATACTCTCTCTCCTCACTCTTTCCTTATTTGCAGGCTGTCAATCAACGAACAAAGCCGAAATGGAACGTGAAGAAGGAAGTCGTGTTCTTGTTTCCAACAAAAACGACATGTATCATACGGAAAATACAAATACACGATTAACGAGAGTCGGCTATTCATCTAAACAAAAGCATGAAGTATCTAACAAACAAGTAGGAGCCATTAACCGTGAGAAAGTCGCTGAAATGATTACAAGTATGACAGTGAAACTTCCTGACGTTACAAACGCCGCTACGCTCGTTACCGATGATGAAGTATTTGTTGTATACCGTGCAAACACAACGGATCCGAAACTCGTAGCGGATCAAGTATATAGAGCTGCTTTGTCCATCGTCCCTCGCTATTATAAAGCATATGTATCAACAGACCAAAAGTTGATTTCTCAAATTCAAGGGCTTCAATCTGGCGCATTAAATGATACAGAATATACGCAAAGCCTCGATATGCTAAAGCGTGAAATGAGTAAAAATCCTCATTTGAACAATACAGAGAATCAAACCTTGAATAATATGATTAAAAAGTAAAACAGGTGGAGAAAAACTCCACCTGTTTTACTTTTTCACTATTTCTTACGATCCGCATAAACTTCCATCGCATCACACATAAACTGCGCTAACCCTTCACCAAACTTATCGATATTTTTCGTGAAGCGCTCATCAGCGACGTACATTTGGCCAAGTCCTTTAAAAGCATCTAATGAATATTCACCGAAGTTTTGCAAGTAATCGTACCATACTCCAATTGCTTCTTGTGCCTCTTTAGAATCTGGTGCACCGTGTCTAAGCGCCGCTAAATTTCTGTAAATCGTATTAAACTCTTCTTGATTATCCTTTGACATACCTTTCGCATATTCATTCGCTTTATCTACAGCTGTGTCTCCCCATCTTTCACGCGCTTCTTCTTCGTACGGATTATGGCTAAAATCGAATCCTTCAAATTTCTCTTTATTCGTCATTTCAATCTCTCCTTTTGTATGCTGAATTGTTTTATCAATCGTCGCAATCACTTTATCTAACCTAGCCCGCTTTTCAAGAAGCATCTTCTTATGAAGCTGTAGTGCTTCTTCGCGGTCAAATGACGGACTCATGATAATTTCTTTAATTTTCTTCAAAGGGAAGCCCAATTCTTTAAAAAATAAAATTTGCTGCAACGTCTCTAAATTTTCATTGGAATACAGACGATATCCAGACTCTGTCGTCTCATCTGGGGTTAACAACCCAATTTCATCGTAATGATGCAGTGTGCGCACACTAATTCCAACTAAATTAGCCACTTCTTTTACCTTCATTGTCACGTGTATCTCCCCCTTAATACATACGATAAAGTATGACGCAACGTTAGAGTCAATAAGTAAATTCATTTTCTTTATAAAATATTTCATGCATAATAGATATGTACATATATTAGAAAGCGGTGAAAATATGGTTTCAAATACTGTAATTGCCAGCATCATCTTTCAACTCATTGTCTCGATTCTGGTCCCAATTATTGTACTCGTTTATTTCCGTAAAAAATATAATATAAATTGGAAAGTAGTCGGCGTTGGTGTTCTTATCTTTATCGGATTTACCCAAATTCTCGAAACACCATTCCACCTATTTATGCGCGGTAATCCAGCAATCGCTCCAATTTTAGAAAATCCATTTGTCTTCGCACTTTACGGCGGACTGACTGCTGGTATTTTTGAAGAATTAGGACGCTTCGTTGCTTTCTTCTTCCTACTAAAAAAATACCAAGAATATAAAGATGGCTTCGCTTACGGAATTGGTCACGGCGGCATTGAATCCATTTTAGTTGGCGGATTCTCTGCATTCCAAGCACTTATATTTGCGAACTCAATTAACAACGGTAGCTTCGCTCAAATGGTCGAAAAAATGCCAGAACTAAGCCGCCTACAAGACATGTTAATCCAGCAACCTGCCTACTTATACTTCCTTGGTAGCTTAGAAAGAATTATGGCACTCGTGCTGCAAATTGCCTTTACAATGCTTGTTTTATACGCAGTAAAACAGAAGAAGTATATCTTCCTTGTATACGCTATACTATTCCACGCACTTGTAGACTTCTTCGCGGCACTTTATCAAACGAAAACAATTAACATCTTTGTTGCAGAAGGAATTACCCTTCTCTTCACAATCGGTGCTATCATTCTTATTCGTAAAATGAAAGAGAAATTAATGAGTGTGCCGGAATAAAAAATAACCCACCAATTGGTGGGTTATTTTTTATATGGATTATCATAGTGATGATAACTTTTGCCGCTTTGCAGCTCCTTCTTTGTTTCTGCATCTATAACGATGTACTTATGAAACTCTTCTACCTCATTTTGAGTAAAAGAAGCAAAAAAGTACACTTGACGATCAGGGTGAATAAAAGACTCTTGAAGCACTACTTCACTCCGACAACCCGCGGCTGTTTTTTGTAAAAAAGAAAATTCTTCGTCAGGCACTTCTTTAAATAAAATCTTTTTCCGAACACTATACGCTGCATTATTGTATTCTTTATAGATTTTCTTCTCTAACTGTGTATAAAAAACATCCTCACTCACAAATGACTTATTCCGATTACTTGGATAATCTAACTTTTGATTGGATTCTGCATATGTTGTGGACAAGTGTATAAAAAAACAAAGACTGAATATAATACATATCATTTTTTTCATCATTGCACCTCAATTTTCATTATCCACATTACTTTTCCACATATATAAATCAATATGCCGTTTCCAATAAAGTGAAACTTTAATCAGTGGGGGTTTTCTTCATCCCCCACTGATTATTAGTTGAACCAATCGGACTTTTATGGGCAGTTGATCCCCCACCTAACTTCTTTGCTTGCGCTGAATTTTGAGATGGGGATCTTACTGCCCATTAAAGCGGGATAAAAAGGAATTTTTTTCGCATTTGTCGAAGTATATATCGTCAACTTGAAAGATGGGGATGAATTATGAAGAAAATTATTGTCATACGACATTGTTCAGCAACTGGCCAAGAACGTGATGCCAAATTAACGACCGATGGAAAAGAACAAGCAAACACCCTTGCTACATTCCTCTTAGAAAACCAACTACAAATAGATCATATTATTTCAAGCCCATTTGTACGAGCTATCGATTCTATTCGGCCCTATGCACGCCAAGCTAACTTGTCTATCCAAGAAGATGAACGACTAACTGAACGCATATTAAGCAACGTTCCAATGGACGATTGGATGCAAAAACTAGAATCGACTTTTATAAATATAGATATTGCCTTTTCAGGCGGAGAGTCAACAAAACAAGCAACAGACCGTGCTATATCGCTTATCGAAGACGTTTTAAAATTAAGCCATACTACAATATTACTCGTTACACATGGGAACTTACTGACACTCATTTTAAAGCACTTTGATCATACAATCGGCTTTCATGAATGGAAAGCTTTAACGAATCCTGATATGTACGAAATTACAATCGATGAACAATGTAGCCTAAAACGATTATGGAAAGCACCGTCCAAGTAATATCTCTTTCCAACACATTCAGTTGACGCCACGAGAAGAAACTGTACTAATAATAGAAAGGGGTATCACTCCATATGTACGAAGATGTACTTGCTTTACTACATAAAACAAATGTTTCTTATGAAAAGTTTGAACACGAACCTGTACTCGATTATGAGACAGATCGGATCGTGCGTGAAAGGCTTGGCTTACAAGGCACTCCAAGTAAAAGCTTACTTTTAAAATCAAAGTCTGGGGATTATTACGTATTTTTTACGTTAGAAGGAACTCGGTTAAACCGGGAAGAAATGAAAGAAATAACGGGAGAACGCTTATCTCTCTGTTCACCTGATGAACTAAGGGAAGAGACTGGTTGTACACCGGGATGTGTAGCTCCTTTCGGTTATTCACAACATGTAACAATTATTGTGGATAGCGCTATTTATACGTATGATAAAATTTTAATTACACCTGGTGTACCTGAATTTACAATTGAATTATCCACAGAAGAATTAAAAAAGATTTTATTAACATGTTCAAATACTGTTTTAGAGTATAAACAAAAAGAGAGCTAATCATTAGCTCTCTTTTTTCATTATTTTGCTTCTGCTGTGTTTTCTTTTGCAGAACGAACTTGCTCGTCCGCATGGTAAGAAGAACGCACAAGTGGGCCAGCTTCACAGTGGCTAAATCCTTTGCTAAGTGCAATTTCTTTCAGCTCTGCAAATTCTGCTGGTGGGTAATATTTAAGAACTGGTAAATGCTTCTTAGATGGTTGTAGGTATTGTCCAAGAGTTAAAATATCCACATTGTTTGCACGTAAGTCATCCATTGCTTCAATTAAATCTTCTCTCGTTTCACCTAAGCCCACCATAATGCTCGATTTAGTTGGAATATCTGGCTGCATTTCTTTCGCTCGACGTAAAAACTCTAATGAACGTTCATATTTTGCTCTAGCGCGAACTCGGTCAGATAATCGACGTACTGTTTCAATGTTATGGTTTAAAATATCTGGTTTTGCATCCATTAACATTTTTAAGTTTTCTTCTACTCCACCCATATCAGATGGTAATACTTCAATTGACGTAAATGGATTTTTGCGACGAACAGCGCGTACTGTTTCAGCAAAAACAGCTGCTCCCCCGTCTTTTAAATCATCACGTGCAACCGCTGTTATAACAACGTGCTTTAAGCCCATTTGTACTACAGAATCTGCTACGCGTTCTGGCTCTTGTAAATCAAGCTCTGTTGGTAAGCCTGTTTTAACCGCACAGAAACGACAAGCACGTGTACATACTGCACCTAAAATCATGAATGTTGCTGTTTTTCTTACAGCCCAGCATTCATGAATATTCGGACATTTTGCTTCTTCACAAACTGTATGAAGATTCTTAGAACGCATCATTTTCTTTAAGCCTGTATAGTTTTCATTCGTGTTTAACTTAATTTTCAACCATTCGGGCTTGCGCTTATATTCTGTTTGTTTTGTCATGGTTATCAACTCCGCACAATATGAAATAGTTTACCGTGTTCGCTTCTTTCAATGTAACATATCTATTCTAACGTATGAAAGCGATTTGCTCAAATGAAGATTCTAAGATTTTTTCCAATCGTTCCCTATAATGAAATACTCCGTATATCCCACACTAAAAAGAGTGATGATGTGAAAGGAGTCTATTTCATGCTTCGAAAAATTTCTCTTTTGCTTTCGATTTGCTTTCTTCTCCACCAAAACATCGCTTACGGTGAAGATAATCAGCAAAGCATATACGAAAAGCGCATGGCACTATATAAAGAAACCGAGCAATCTTCAGGCATTCCGTGGTATTACTTAGCTGCAATGGATCAATACGAAAGAAATATACGGAGCGTAAGAAAAGATATTCCGAAAAAACCAGATGCCATCATTTCCCTTTATTTCAAACCAGAAATATGGGCTGGACCTGTTAATGTTAACGACACGCTCCCCCACACAATTGCTCTATTTGGCGGGTTAGGTTTAGATGGTGACAAAGATGGGTTTGCAAATGCAAATAACGACCGTGATCTTTTGCATACAGCAGCAACGATTTTAAAGAAACAAGGACCGTCAGAAGAACGTATTAAAATCATGCTCTGGGAATATTATAGACGTGCAAAAACAGTTGATTTAATTACCGAATACGCCCAAATTTATAAACATTATGGACGTATTAATTTAGAAGGAAATGCTTTTCCCCTACCTATTCGCAGTGACCATAGCTACCGTAGTACTTTCGGTGCTGGAAGAAGTTTTGGGGGAAGAAGGGTTCATGAAGGAACCGATATATTCGCAGGCTATGGCGTACCAGTAAGATCCACTTGCTATGGCATCATTGAAACAAAAGGCTGGAACCGCCTTGGTGGATGGCGCATCGGTATTCGTGACCTTCATAATAATTATCATTATTACGCTCACTTAGGCGGGTTCTCAAAAGAAATACAACTTGGACAAATTGTCGAGCCTGGAAAAGTAATCGGATTTGTTGGTAGCACCGGTTACGGCCCTCCCGGCACAGCAGGAAAATTCCCGCCTCACTTACATTTCGGTATGTATAAAGACAATGGTTATACAGAATGGGCTTTCGATCCATACATGCATTTAAGTCTTTGGGAGCGAAAAGAACGAGCGAATACAAAACGATAACCGTAGCACATTGCTACGGTTATTTTTTGTATACATCTAACTATCCGTTTTCTTTTTATCAGGTACAACAACACTTCCGCTTCCGTAATAAGTAGGCACTTCCCCTTGAACAATGCGCGTCGCAATCGGAACATCTTGTTTTACTTTTATTTCTTTCGTATGAAATGGAATAACCACTTGCAACGTGACTTCCATTTCCATAATAATTTGAATCGCTGTCGTATTGATCCCGTGCGGTTCAATTTTTTGTTTAATATCCGTATTCACATGACCAATCGTCGTGAAATCAATTGGAATATCTGGTCCTATATTTCCAAGAAGCGCATTATTTGTTACACGACCAAAAGGAACTGCCATCGTTGCCCCATTTTTTTCAGAAATACCTATTCCCTTTAAATTCCCTTGTTCTACTTGCTGTAAATATTTTTCTATGTATGTGGTCGTTGACGTTACGATTTCATTTACTTGCTTCGTATTTAAATTAATTGTGGATACTTTCCCGTTTTTATCATTTTGTACTTTCATTAATGAATCGACATCGAATCCTTCATCGATTCTATCTTTTAGCGCCTTCGTCATAACCGCTGTCGCCATTTTATGTGTCTCTACTTCTCCATATTTCATTAATGTCGGCTGAATGCTGCTATTCACAATCCATAATCCTTGCACGAGTAATATGACAAAAAGAATAAATGACATAAGCAGTATGTGCCGAAAGGAAATAGGCCCCCTTCGAAACCGCGAATTTTTCGAACGAAATATACTCATAAAAAACCCTCCTTCTTATATCATTTCTATGCAAGAAGGAGGGACGATATATGCTTATCTCATTTTTAATAATGCTTCTTTTCCGATTGTACCAGCCGTAATACCTAAAGCTTCAGCTTCAATCGTTACTGATTCTAGCGGTGCTTCAAGAAGTTGTTCAATCGTTCTTACACCAACCGCACGGCCAGCAATAATACCTCGATCCCCTAACTTCTCATTTAAAAGACCTACATCTAATGCACCGCACATAATATATCCTTTATCGCTCATTACAGCTAGCAAATTTGTCTTTGGAAGTTTGACGCTAACCGCAATAAACGTATAATTATCGATTATAATTGGCTCCACATTAACCATAGTTCACACTCCTCTCTTTCTTATCTGTATGACAAGAGAAAAATGAGTGTTACAAGTTAACTAGCCTATAGTTTGACGGAAGATGTATGAGTTATTAACATGTCTGTTAACACATCTCTAAGTAGTTCTGGCATATAATATTGTTTGTCAGGAAGTGTGGATAGCTCTGGGTATAAGTAGCCAAATGTAAACATATCAATCGTTCCTACCGTATATATACGTTCTAATTCCAGCGATTCCCCGTTAATTAATACATCTTCGAGTAAAATTTTATTCCCGGGAATCGTATCTGGAATGACTTCTACACCAGCATACATCATTTTCCCCATCACTTTCCCACGGAATCCGAATCCTTTTACCTCAAGGTTCTCCATATTCGGGCGACGTGCTTTCAAGATCACTTCTCTTAACATTTTCCCCGGCACTTTTAATAGGCATGGATTAATTGGATGTGGACAAATTCTGTGAATATCTCCGCGCGTCACAACGCCTTCTTCTAATCCTTCAAGAAGTACACCAGCGTTCACCATGCCAATCTCTGCACCGCACCACGTTTTCAACGCATTTGCTAACATGTGCGAAAATGCTGTCTCATGAAACCAATCAACCGGTAATGATTCCTTTAAATGAACGACAGGCTCTTCCATAATATGTTCACTTTCTTCCTGCAGCGCTTCAATTGTGGATAACGGTTTGCTATAAGCACCTAAACGTTCTGTCTTAATCGCTCTACCGTCTTTTTTCAATAACTTCTTCGTCTCTTTATCCACAGTAAGCTGAACATGCCCAACGTAACGTCCCCACTTTTCACAACAACAAAGTAACGTATGATTCATAAGAACACCACGCTCAAATAAATGATGCGTATGTGCCCCTAAAATAACATCTATATCATAATGTTCCGCCATATACTCATCCATACTTTTTCCAAGGTGAGAAAGGACAACCGTTATATGAGCCTCATCTCTCACTTCTTCTAAAATAGACTCTAAATGCTCGATTGGATCTTCAATATGCCAATCTAACATTTGATAAAACTCTGGATACGCAACCGTTAATCCGATAAAAGCAATCGTAATCCCATCTGTCGTTGTATGTAATTTATAAGGCTTTGCCCACTCCGGACGTACACCTTCTTTTTCAAATAAATTCGCGACGAGCACCTCAAATCCAGCATCATTATATAGACGATTCAAATGCTCCTTTGCTAACGTAATTCCTTCATTATTTCCAATCGTTACATAATCATATAAAGCCTCATTTAAAAGCTTCGTATTGCCAAGCCCATTCGTCGCTTCCGAAATACTATGAAAACGATCCACATGATCGCCGATATCTACAGTCAAAACGGTCTCTCCCGCTTCCTGTCTTCGCTTTTTCTCTCCTTGTACAAACCGAGAAATTTGCGGCCAATTTTCAAAGTGACTATGTATATCGTTTGTATGATAAAGGTGGATGATTGTTTCTTTATTTATATTCAGAGAAAAAACCTCCTCTCAGTTCCTTACTGCCATTTACGCTACACGTACGCAATAATCCTGTAAATACTTTTCGTCTTTTCTTGCTATTTTACATTGTACTCGCATTGTGAGAAAAAGCAAAAGATTGTCCTTTTTATATGAGAAACTTTATTTTTCTAGTTTGTGGATGAGTTGATAAAGCGGGGCTTTGTCAGAAAGTTTGTTGAGTGGTTTTACGAGTATTTTGGTGGATTTCCTTGTGGGTTTGTCAGTTTCTTAGCCTTAACTACTTCCATTCGGCCACCTTATGGATATCATCTAAATATTGAGGGGTATATGCCCCGCTCTGCTATGCCGTAATTTGTTGATAAGTCGATATCCCTTGTCGTAATCGCCGATATATTCCGAGTTGTGATCGATATATTTGAAAAATCGCTCATATATTTCAATTTATACTAGCTGGGGTATAACCCTAAAAACATACCTTGTAACACGACATATGTCGTGTTACAATTTCATCATAAGGCGGCGAACCATAAAATGGATAAAGAGATATTAAAAGGAAGTATTGATATTTTACTTCTCTCCATCATTAAACAGCACGATACGTACGGATATGAAATTATTCAAAAACTAAAAGAAAACAGCAATGATTTATACACAATGAGCCAAGGTACACTCTATCCCGCACTCAAACGTCTGGAACAAAAGGATTTAATCAATTCCTACTGGGGTGAATCTGAAACTGGTATGAAACGAAAGTTTTATCGCATTACTACGAGCGGAAAGAAAATTTTAGAAGAAAAACTAACAGCGTGGGACTCAGTTTCGGCTCTTATTAAAACTTGTCAGAAATGAGCTTTAAATTAATGACGATTGAAGAATACATAAAGAGTATCGTTCAAAAAACAAACCTAGCGCAATCTGGTAGAGACGAACTATACTTCGAAATTTACGATCATCTTACAAGCTTAAAACAAGAATTTCTCAATCAAGGAAAATCTGAAGAAGAAGCTACTACATTAGCCCTTCAAAACTTCGGAGAAGCCTCTACTTTAGGAACTGAAATTGACAAAGCAATGCAATCTTCTACGCAAAAATATGTACAGTGGATTGGCTGGGGATTATTTTTACCGTATTCGTTTGTTTTATTATTTAAACTGCTGCTCGGGAGGCCAGCCGTTTACTTTTATGATTTGAAGTATTTATTTGAAACGGGAGACTGGCGCTTTATACATGGTGGATTAATAAACTTAATTCCTCTCAGAAGTACAATCAGCTATCTAAGTGGTTTCGATCCTACCCATTTACTAGACCTTTATAATATAGACATCGTACTTATGAATACATTAGGAAACGTCATCATATTCATCCCATTCGGATTCCTTCTACCTTTATTATTTAAACAAATAAACAATGTAAAAATGGCATCCAAAATTTTTATTAAGTTTATTTTATTAATTGAATCGTTACAACTCCTTACTTTTACTGGTGTTTTCGATATTGATGACATCATATTAAATATGTTAGGTGCTTTAATTGGGTATGGTTCTTTTGTTGGGATGAAGTATATTTGGGACCGTGTTAAATCTGTGGATAAAGTGGATACGATTTAGGAGTGGGGTATATAACTCTCTCTGCCATGTCGTAATTTGTTGATAAGTCGATATCCCTTGTCGAATCGTCGATATATTGAAATAATCGCTGATATATTCCGAGTTATGTTCGATATATTTGAAAAACCGCTGATATATTTAGCTGAACACCCACCCGGGTATCATAACTCCACCCAATTTCAGATAAACAAAACAAAAAAGCGCCCTGCACAGCAGGGCGCTTTTTTGATACATATATTAACCGATAGAACCTTCCATCTCAAACTTGATTAGGCGGTTCATTTCAACTGCGTATTCCATTGGAAGTTCGCGAGTGAATGGCTCGATGAAGCCCATTACGATCATTTCTGTAGCTTCTTGCTCAGAAATACCGCGGCTCATTAGATAGAATAATTGTTCTTCTGATACTTTCGATACTTTCGCTTCGTGCTCAAGTGAAACGTAATCGTTTTTGATTTCGTTATAAGGAATTGTATCAGATGTAGATTGGTTATCCATGATTAACGTGTCACACTCGATGTTAGAGCGAGAGTTTTTCGCTTTTGGTCCGAAGTGTACGATACCACGGTAAGTTACTTTACCACCATGCTTCGCAATCGATTTAGAAACGATTGTTGAAGACGTGTTTGGTGCTAAGTGAATCATTTTCGCACCAGCATCTTGGTGTTGGCCTTTACCAGCAATCGCGATAGATAATGTTAAACCACGAGCGCCTTCGCCTTTTAAGATAACTGCTGGGTATTTCATCGTTAATTTAGATCCGATGTTACCGTCAATCCATTCCATCGTTGCGTTTTCTTCACAAACCGCACGTTTTGTAACTAGGTTGTATACGTTGTTCGCCCAGTTTTGGATTGTTGTATAACGGCAATATGCATCTTTCTTAATGATGATTTCTACTACCGCACTGTGAAGTGAGTTAGTCGTGTAAACAGGTGCTGTACAACCTTCTACGTAGTGTACGTGTGCGCCTTCGTCTACGATGATAAGCGTACGCTCGAATTGTCCCATATTTTCAGAGTTAATACGGAAATACGCTTGAAGTGGTGTATCAACTTTAACACCTTTTGGAACGTAGATGAATGATCCACCAGACCAAACTGCAGAGTTTAATGCAGAGAATTTGTTGTCTGTTGGTGGGATTACTTTTCCGAAATGCTCACGGAAAATATCTTCGTTCTCTTTTAATGCGCTATCTGTATCTTTGAAGACGATTCCTAGAGCTTCTAGGTCTTCTTTCATGTTGTGGTATACAACTTCAGATTCGTACTGTGCAGATACACCAGCTAAATATTTTTGCTCAGCTTCTGGAATACCTAATTTATCAAATGTTGCTTTAATTTCATCAGGTACTTCATCCCAAGACTTCTCAGATTTCTCAGATGGTTTTACGTAGTACGTAATTTCATCGAAATCTAAGTCGTTTAAGTCGCCGCCCCATTGTGGCATTGGCATTTCATAGAACTTATCCAGTGATTTTAAACGGAAGTCTAACATCCACTGTGGTTCTTCTTTCATACGTGAAATCTCTTCAACGATCTCTTTTGTTAAACCGCGTCCAGCACGGAAAATCGAAACGTCTTTGTCTTTGAAACCATATTTATAATCGCCGATATCTGGCAGTTGCTTCGCCATGTTGGTGTGTCCCTCCTTAGATAACCTCGTTTTTAGGAACCTTTAACATTACTTATCTTCGTTTAAGCCCTTTTCTAACGCTTTCCACGCTAATGTTGCACATTTAATACGTGCCGGGAACTTGCATACGCCTTGTAATGCTTCAATATCTCCTAAATCGATGCTGTCATCGTACTCTTTTCCTAGCATCATGTCAGAGAAAATTTTAGAAAGCTGAAGCGCCTCTTCAATTTTCTTACCTTTTACTGCTTGTGTCATCATTGAAGCTGAAGACATTGAGATAGAACATCCTTCTCCTTCAAACTTCGCTTCTTGCACAATACCTTCTTCTACTTTCATCGTAAGTTGAATACGATCACCACAAGTTGGATTGTTCAAGTTCACTGTAACACTATCTTCTAACACGCCATGGTTACGAGGATTTTTGTAATGATCCATAATAACTTGACGATATAACGTATCTAAATTATTAAATGACATTTGTGAAATACTCCTTTGTCTTGATTAGCGATTCAACAAATGTATCAATTTCTTCTTTTGTATTATATAAATAGAAGCTCGCACGTGCTGTTGAAGAAGCTTTCAGCCACTTCATAAGCGGTTGTGCACAGTGGTGTCCTGCGCGAACTGCAATACCTTCTACATCTAATACTGTCGCTACATCGTGAGGATGTACGTCTTCAATATTAAATGTAACAAGACCAGCGCGATGCTTTGGACCATAAATTGTAACGCCATCTACTTCTGATAGTCTTTCTAAAGCGTATTGCGCTAATTCATGCTCATGCTTTTCAATATTATGAAGACCGATTTCTTCTAAGAAATCAATTGCCGCACCAAGTCCGATTGCATTACCGATAATCGGCGTACCTGCTTCGAACTTCCACGGAAGCTCTTTCCAAGTAGATTCTTGTAAATCTACGAAATCAATCATTTCACCGCCAAATTCAATTGGCTCCATATTGTTTAGCAATTCTTTTTTACCATATAATACGCCGATACCTGTAGGTCCACACATCTTATGAGCAGATAGTGCGTAGAAATCACAATTTAAATCTTGTACATCCACTTTCATGTGAGGTGTACTTTGTGCACCGTCAACGACCATAATTGCGCCATTTTCGTGTGCAATTGCTCCGATTTCTTTTACAGGGTTAATCGTTCCAAGTACGTTTGATACTTGCATAATAGAAACGATTTTTGTATTCGGTGTAACTGTTTGACGAACATCTTCTAAAGAAATTGTACCGTCTGGTTGAAGCGGAAGGTATTTTAAAGTTGCGCCAGTTTTCTTCGCAACTTGCTGCCACGGAATGATGTTACTATGGTGCTCCATGTAAGAAATAACGATTTCATCGCCTTCTTTTACATTTTCAAGACCATAGCTAGCCGCTACTGTATTTAATGCAGTTGTCGTTCCGCGCGTGAAAATAATCTCTTCCATTGATTTCGCATTAATAAACTTGCGAACTTTCTCGCGTGCACCTTCATACGCGTCGGTAGCTTTCGTACCGAGCGTATGAACACCGCGATGCACGTTAGAGTTATATTCTTTATAGTAACGTTCTAACGTTTCAATGACTTGAATTGGTTTTTGAGAAGTTGCTGCACTATCGAAATAAACAAGTTGTTTGCCGTTCACTTTTTGATCAAGAATTGGAAACTGTTTGCGTATTTCATGAATATTCATTAGCGAACTTTCCTTTCAATTACCTCAACAAGCTGTGCTTTTACTCCTTCGATTGGAAGCTCATTAACTACAGGTGCTAAGAATCCATGGATGACTAAACGTTCTGCTTCGCGTTTTGGAATACCACGGCTCATCAAGTAGTATAGTTGGACTGGATCTACGCGACCTACTGAAGCTGCGTGACCTGCCATTACATCATCTTCGTCGATTAAAAGAATTGGGTTTGCATCACCGCGAGCTTTTTCATCTAACATAAGAACGCGAGAAGATTGTTGTGCATTTGATTTAGATGCACCGTGTTCAATCTTACCAATTCCGTTAAAGATAGATGTTGCGCTATCTTTTTGTACACCGTGTTTTAAAATCCAACCTTCAGAGTGTTTACCGAAGTGAACAACTTTAGTTGTAAAGTTTTGTGTTTGGTTACCACGGCCAATTGTTACTGTTTTCGTATCAGCATATGAACCGTCGCCCATTAAGTTTGTAACGTTCTCTGAAATTGTGTTTCCGTCATTCATAAGGCCTAGAGCCCAATCAATGCGGCCGTCGCGTCCTACAACGCCGCGGCGGTTAACGTAAGTTGTTACGTCTTTTGCTAATAGATCAACCGCACCGAATTTCACTTGTGCGCCTTGTTCCACGATTACTTCTGCTACGATATTTGCAATACCTTTAGCATTTTCATTTGCAACGTAGTTTTCTACATAAGTTGCAGTACTGTTCGCATCAGCTACGAATAATACGTGGTTATATACGTTAGCTTCTTCGCCGTCTACTAAGAATACAGCTTGAAGTGGAGTTTCAAGAACAACGTTTTTCGGAACATATACGAATGCACCGCCGTTGATTAATGCAGCATGAAGTGCAGTTAGACGATGCTCGTCTACCTTCACGCCGTCTTTCATTAAGTACTTTTGTACTAGTTCAGCATGCTCAGTTGCAGCTGTTACGATATCTGTAAAAATAACACCTTTTTCTTTTGCTTCGTCTGCTAAAGAAACGAATGCAGTTGTACCAGTACGTTGCACTAATACGCTGTTATTTTCATCGATTAAGTTTTTCACTGCTTCTGGAAGCTCTATTAAAGAACTTACAGGCTCTTGCTTAGCAGCGTCGCCTTTTCCGATAAAGTCCCATTTTTCAATTTTCGTTTTATCAGGCGTTGGCATTGGAAGTTCAGTTGCTTGTGCAAGAGCTTGTAAGCGGAACTCAGTCAACCAAGCTGCTTCGTTTACTTCGCTTGCGCGTTGACGGATTGTTTCTTGATCGAAAGGTAATGTACCGATTGTCATGTTTATGCTCCTCTCTTACGCTTCTTGCTCTGTTGTTTCGTCTTCAATACCTAATTCTTTTTTAATCCAGTCGTAACCTTCAGCTTCTAGACGTTGTGCAAGCTCAGGGCCACCAGATTTAACGATACGACCGTTCATCATAACGTGAACGAAGTCTGGAGTGATGTAGTTTAATAAACGTTGGTAATGCGTAATCATTAGGCAACCGAACTCTTCGCCGCGCATTTCGTTAATACCTTTAGATACAACTTTTAATGCATCGATATCAAGACCTGAGTCGATTTCGTCTAAGATTGCGATTTTTGGCTCAATCATCATTAATTGAAGAATTTCATTACGTTTTTTCTCTCCACCAGAGAAACCTTCGTTTAAGTAACGTTGTGCCATTTCTGGATCCATTTCTAGGAATTCCATGTTTTTATCTAATGTACGGATAAATTTCATAAGAGAAATTTCATCGCCTTCTTCACGACGTGCGTTAATTGCAGAACGTAAGAAGTCAGCGTTTGTTACTCCGCTAATTTCACTTGGATATTGCATTGCTAGGAATAGACCTGCTTGCGCGCGCTCGTCTACTTCCATTTCTAATACATCTTCACCGTCGATGATGATGCTACCTTCTGTTACTTCATATTTTGGGTGACCCATAATTGCAGAAGATAAAGTTGATTTACCTGTTCCGTTAGGTCCCATAATTGCGTGGATTTCTCCACCTTTTACTTCAAGGTTTACACCTTTTAAAATTTCTTTGCCATCAATTGATACGTGTAAGTCTTTAACCGTTAATGTAGAACCAGCCATCTCAATACCTCCATTAATCCTATATATACATTTTAAAAATTCCTAAAACGTTCATATTCTCATTTTATTCTCATTCTAATTTTATATCAAATAAAATGATATCGCAAACGACGAAAAAAAGTAACAATTTTTTCACAAATGTATATAAGTATTTCCTTCACATCTTTCTATGATACACCTTTCTTCTTATTTATATAAAGAAAAAAGGACTGGTAATTTTCCAGCCCTTTCCTTATATTTATTCACTTACCGGAAGTACAGCACCTTTATATTCTTTATTAATAAAATCTTGAATTTCTTTTGAATGCAGTACTTCTACTAGCTCTTTAATTTCTTTTTTCTTCTCGTCACCTTTACGAACTGCAATAATATTTGCATACGGAGAGTCTGATCCTTCAATGGCAATAGCATCCTTTGTTGGATTTAATTTCGCATCAATTGCATAGTTTGAATTAATAAACAAAGCATCACCTTCATTATTTTCATATAGCTTCGGTGAAAGTCCAGGCTCAACATCTGTTTTAAACTTTAAGTTTTTCGGATTTTCTACAACATCTTTTACTGTTGCTTTCACAACATCTACTCCATCTTTTAATTTAATAACGCCGCCTTTTTGTAATAATGCTAGCATACGGCCACGCTCCGCTACGTTATTACTCATAATCACTGTCCCGCCATCTGGTAAGTCTTTTAAGCTTTTATATTTCTTAGAATAAATACCCATTGGCTCTAAATGGATTTTTCCTGCGTTTACAATTTTATATCCTTTTTCTTGGATTTCTTTATCTAAGTAAGGAATGTGTTGGAAATAGTTCGCATCAATTTCCTTATCCGCTAATGCTTTATTTGGCAATACATAATCTTGGAATTTTTTAATTTCTAATTTAATACCCTTTTTCTCTAATATCGGCTGTGCCTTTTCTAAAATAACAGCGTGAGGCACGTTAGAAGCTCCCACAACAAGCTTATTCTCCTCTTTCCCTCCGCAAGCAGCTAACGTAAATACAGACAGCGCTGTAACAACTGACAATAGAATCTTTTTCATATGATATCCCCTTCTCCCGTATAGTTATGTAGTTATAAAAAGGGCCGGCATACACCAACCCTTCCGCAGCAATTATTCTTTTACAGGAACAACTGCCCCTTTATATTCTTTATTAATGAAGTCTTCAATTTCTTTAGAATGTAATACTTCTACAAGAGCTTTAATTTCTTTTTTATCTTTATCACCTTTACGAACAGCTACTACGTTTGCGTATGGTGAATCATTATTTTCGATTGCAATTGCATCTTTTTCTGGATTTAACTTCGCATCAATTGCATAGTTCGAGTTAATTAGAACCGCGTCGCCTTCTTTATTGTTATACACCTGTGGCAATAAACCAGGCTCAATATCTGTTTTGAACTTTAAGTGTTTCGGGTTATCCGTGATATCTTTTGGAGTTGCTTTCACTGGATCTACCCCATCTTTAATTTTTAAAATGCCTTCTTTTTGTAAAATTGCTAAACCACGTCCATGGTCAGCAACTGAATTACTCATAATAATTGTCGCTCCGTCTGGAAGTTCTTTTAAGCTCTTATATTTTTGTGAATATACACCAATCGGTTCTAAATGAATTTTTCCTGCTACTTCAAAATCATATTTTTTATCTTTCATTTCTTTTTCTAAATACGGAATGTGCTGGAAGTAGTTAGCGTCTAGATCCTTATCTGCTAACGATTTATTTGGCAACACGTAATCTTGGAATTTTTTCACTTCTAATTCAATTCCTTTTTTCTCAAGTAACGGTTTTGCCTTTTCTAAAATTTCAGCGTGCGGTACGTTAGAAGCACCAACAACAAGTTTCTTTTCATCTTTATCTTTCCCGCCACAAGCAGCTAACCCAAAAATTGAAGTTGAAATCAGTGCTGTAAGTAATAATTTTTTCATTTGAAACATCCTCCCGTTTTTTATTATCGTTTATCTATTCGAGTCGTTACACGATCACCAATCCACTGAATGAAAAATACAACTAGTAATACACAAATTGTCGCAACGATTGTTACATCGTTATTTCCTCGTTGGAATCCTTCTAAATAAGCAAGTGTTCCAAGGCCACCAGCACCAACAACTCCCGCCATTGCTGTATAGCCTACTAAAGCAATTGTCGTAACCGTAATACCAGATACTAATGCTGGTAACGATTCTGGAATTAACACTTTCAAAATAATTGTGCTTGTTTTTGCTCCCATTGCTTTTGAAGCTTCAATTACCCCTTTATCAATTTCACGAAGTGCAATTTCAACCATTCTGGCGTAGAATGGTGCCGCTCCAATAATTAAAGCTGGAAGTGCAGCACTCGCTCCAAGAATTGTTCCAAGCAGAATCTTTGTGAATGGGATTAATAAAATGATTAAAATAATGAACGGTATCGAGCGGAAAATGTTTACGAACGCTCCAATCGCTGTATTAACCGCTTTGTTTTCCCATAAATTATCTTTCGCTGTCATAAAGAGTAACAATCCTAAAATAAGTCCTAAAACAAATGTCGCAAGAGCTGCGATTGCCGTCATATATAACGTTTCACCAGTTGCTTCTAACATTTGATTCCAATCAACATTTGTGAGTAATTTATCCATGTGCAATCACCTCCAGCTCTACTTGATCTTGATGTATTCCCTCTATTGCTTGCTGAATCGCTGTTTCCTCACCATTTAAATGAACAACTAAACTACCGTAAGAGCCATTATTCGTTTGTGCGATATTTCCTTGTAAAATGCTCACTTCTATATCACTGCGCTGCATTAATCTTTGAAGCACTGGTCTTTCTACAGCCTCACCGATAAACTGCAAGCGAATTACTTTTCCATCTGGATATTTTTCAATTAAACTTTCAATCGTTTCATTTGTATCTTCAGAATCCGTTAACTGCTGTACAAATCGTTTCGTAATGTCTTTCTGCGGATTACGGAATACATCAAGTACTGGACCCGTTTCCACAATCTTTCCTTTCTCCATTACCGCCACTCGATTACAAATCTTTCGAATTACGTGCATCTCATGTGTAATAAGTACAATTGTTAAACCGAGACGCTTATTAATATCTAATAATAAATCTAAAATTTGATCTGTCGTTTCTGGATCAAGAGCTGACGTCGCTTCATCACATAAAAGTACTTGTGGGTTATTAGCTAATGCTCTTGCAATACCAACGCGTTGCTTTTGTCCTCCGCTCAGCTGAGATGGATACGCGTCTCCTCTTCCTTCTAATCCAACAAGATGAATTAGCTCATCAACACGTTTTCTTCTCTTCGCCTTATCAACACCTGCAATTTCAAGTGGGAACTCGATATTTTCACGTACAGTTCGTGACCAAAGTAAGTTGAAGTGCTGAAAAATCATTCCGATTTCTTGCCTTGCCTTACGAAGTTCGCTTCCTGTAATTGCTGAAATGACACGATTTGCAATTGTAATTTGGCCAGAAGTTGGTTTCTCCAACTGATTGAACAATCTAATTAAAGAACTTTTTCCAGCGCCACTATATCCGATAACACCAAATATTTCACCTTTATCTATTTTTAAATTGGCATTATCTACAGCAGTGACATCACCGCTTTTTGCTTTATATATTTTCTTTACGTTTTCTAATAAAATCATGATGTTCACCCCTTTTTGTTTGGACATACTCCGCAATTTTTTATTTTTGATGCGTGTAGTCCACCGTTCTCATTACTTTTATTATTTGAATGTCCTCCACATTCAAACAACAAAAAAACCTTTCCGCTTTAGAGAAGCAGAAAGGTTTATATGCGTATATAACAACATTATCCCTCTCTCTCATCTCTCAAAGCATTTGCTTTGCAGGAATTGGCACCATTTCAACATAAGTTGACGGTTGCCGGGCTTCACAGGGCACAGTCCCTCCACCTCTCTTGATAAGAGAAATCAGATTACATTTTCGTCTGATTTGTAATTTATGAAATTGTCTATATTTTATGAATTGAATTGTATCAATATCCACACACCATGTCAACAGAAATTTTCGCAAAAAATGAAACTTCAGAATTTTAAGCACCTACTGACATCGGTTTACATATATGAAACATCGATTCAACTAAGAGCATCGTTCGATACGTTCCCGAATATTGTACACGTCCATCGTTCATTAACGTTTGCAATCGTACATTGCCATTCACCAATTGTTTTACATCTTCTTCATCAACACAAACGATTTGCTCCGTTCCTCTTTCCTCATGTAGCAGCTCGATATAATCTCTTGAAATTTGTAACGAACAACTTTCATCTCCAAAGCGGAAATTAACAGTTTTTTCTCCTTGTCTTAAAAGTGGCTCTAAATGATATTGACCATTAGCATAATTTACAAATGATTGCAGCAAAGAATATAATTTCACTCTAAATCACATCCTTCATATCACTTTCTATTACACATACCATTCCCTCTCACTAAAGAGCAATCCTGTTACTTTCGCTCGACAAATACTGTAACCACCCTGCATCTCGACATATTTCCCAAGAAATATGTCGAGGCGGCAAAAACTTTGCCGCCTACTTTAATTCCGTATATAAATATTCAACCGAATGAAATGCATATATCTTCTTCATGAGTGTCCCATTTTCAAAAACAAGTAAACACGGTACACTTTCGATTCCATACTCTTTCGCGAAATGCGGAGCATAATTTAAATTTAACATTCCAATTTTGAGGCCTTCAATTGTCATCTCAACGACTGTTAACATCTTTTTTGCTAATTGGCATGTTCCACACATTGGAGTATATACATATAACACTGTTTTTTCTTCATTCTCTATTAGGGCTGTAGCTTCGGCTCCTGTCCAGTCAATCACTTCTATCATTCCTTACCGTAAATATTCTGTATAAACGTCAATGTCAGCTCCCCATAATACATTTGCTAAGTGTGAAGATGGCGCTGTTGCCACTTCCCGGTACGAGCGATCAATATAAATATGCTCTGCTTGCGGAAATTCTTTTCGAAATTGTTTCCTTAACTTTTCTCCAGCATCATCAGCATCCACTAGCACATACACTTCCTTATCAAAAAACTGATCAACGAGCTCATCCATTTTCGACAAACCAATTGTACCATTTGTACAAACAATTTCCACCGGTTCCCGAATAATAGATTCAATCTTTCTTCTATCTGATGTACCTTCTACAATAATGACTTTTTCTACATAAATCATATGTCATCACCCGATCACCATATACTATACAACCTTTAACTTAGTATATAGTATATTCGTTATTTTCATGTTGTTTCCTGTTTATTTTTGCAAAAGAAAAGCGCAAGCGGCTCGTTCAGAACAGGAGGGCACCCGAACTCCTGAACTAGAGGCGCCTTTTGCCTTAAGTGAAGGAATGAAATGACCGACTGTTCTAGCCGCTGGAGATGGACAATGAAAAACGAAAACAAAAAAGTTTTTTCAAAAAACGTTCTCCCACACGATAATTAGTATATGATTCTACGTTCATTATTTTACACAAAATAAAAAAGGACAGCACAAAGGCTGTCCTTCAGTCGACTATAATTAGTCTTGGTTTGTCATTTCTGCATATTTTTCAGCAGTTAATAACTTTTCAACTTGGCTTGCATCAGAAAGTTCAACTTTAACCATCCATGCACCCTCGTATGGAGATTCGTTAACAAGTTCTGGTTGGTCACTTAATTCTTCGTTTACTGCTACAACTTTACCGCTTACAGGTGCGTATAACTCAGAAACTGTTTTAACAGATTCTACGCTTCCGAATGGCTCGTCAGCTTCGATTGTTGCACCTACTTCAGGAAGTTCAACGAATACGATATCGCCTAGCTCACCTTGTGCAAAGTGAGTAATACCGATAACAACTTCATTACCTTCAGTTTTTACCCATTCGTGTTCTTCAGAGTAACGTAAATTATTTGGAATGCTCATGACTGTACCTCCAGTGAATGTATTAATTATGTAAAAATACCTTATTGGTACTTTTTCCACACACTTTCAAACTGCTCTTCGTTAAAACCAAGTGTTACCTTCGTTCCATCTGTTACAATTGGACGTTTAATCAACATGCCATCAGATGCTAAAAGCTCATACATTTCGTCTTCACTTGCATCTTTTAACTTATCTTTCAGACCAAGTTCACGGTAACGCATTCCACTTGTATTAAAGAATTTTTTTAATGGTAATTCACTTTTTTCATGTAAATTACGTAAATCTTCTTTTGATGGTGGATTTTCAACAATATGAATCATCTCATATGCTACATCGTTTGCCTCAAACCATTTCTTTGCTTTTTGACATGTGCCACACTTTGGATATGAATAAAATGTTACTGTCATAAATTCACCTACTTTTTTACTAACCTTTACCTTTATCATATAGAAAACGTTTTATTATTTCAAACGATTATTCGCTAAACTTTTACTTATTTCGTGATAATTTTTAATAATCCTGCAAATTTTTCTTATTTTTCCGCCATTTGTTAAGAAAAAATAAATATATAAATTTTTTAGATTCCTTCCCCATCCCTTGCCGAACATCTATCTTAAACAAACGTTTGATTAACTCCCTATTTTTCTTTGTTCACCCTTGAGCTGCAACACTTTCTCCCTACCGAACATATCCCTTAAACAAACGTTTGATTAACTCCCTATTTTTCTTTGTTCACCCCCTGAGCTGCATCGGTTTCTTCCTACCGAACATACATCTTAAACAAACGTTTATTTAACCATTTCATCCTATAGTCACAAAACGTGGAAACACTTTACATGACAAAGGCTTACAGATAAAAGGAACTAACGATTTTGACCGTAGTAGTGAGCCCATAAAAAAGTTATTAAGCGTATCATCAATAAAGCAAAAGTAACTACTCCTGAGAATATGAAATTCAAATTACTGACTGAAATATAAAAAGAAGTGCCCTTGCTTAGAGACAGGGCACTTCTTTTTTATCATCAATCTAAAGGTAAACGTATCCTTCATTAAAGTAAAAATGTATAGTTCTCTACTTTTTCGTAATTTATTCAAAATCTTTGCGGAACCGCCACTAGCTCATTTACATCATTATCGTTAGCTGAGGTAATTATATTTTTCTACGTACTACATAAAAAGCTAAGAAACCCATAATAATAGGTACAACTAAACTAGAAGCATATGCACTAGTAATAGTAAAAAGAGAGAGTATAAATATATAGATAAGAGCTAGTCCAATAAATACAGGAATTCCAACTCGAAACTTCCTACATTGTTTTATGTTCCTGTATAACACTTCTCCAATTAGGCAAGCTATAAGATCTAATACACTACCAAATATGATGAGAATTACAATAAATCCAACTATGTTAGGTAAACCATTCTCGTTAGAATAACTAGGATCAGAAATATACGGTATTAAGAACCATATGATAGTAAAAGTAAGCAGACTTGCAGCATAACTAATTAAAAATTCCCTCAACGTAATCATCCCCATAAATTTCTAATATTATCTTCATTGTATGGCATAATGCTCTATTATTGATAGCAAGACTACCATCCACGAAATTGCTAATTGCATGAAATAAAAAAGACGCATTTAAATTGATGCGTCTTTTGGCGATGTTTCTTTTGTGAAATCATATAAAGCAATTGCGCCTAAAATAACCAGTATACTTTCAGGGACATCTAACAAAATAGTTCTCCAAGTTTCTGATATTACCCATTTAATCCCTGCCGCTGATTCAAGATATGTTTGAAAATAACTGATTGTAAAATCAATTACAAATAAACATACAAGTAATGTTAGACCAAATCGAATTAATTTCTTGTTTGTAAACATGTAACACCTCTCAAAATTCATTGGATATTTCTGTTTTCAGTTCTCTATATACAAAAATCCCTATATTTAATTTTAACATACAAAATATCCAAATAAATACAATATGCATATTTGCATATTTCGTGAACATTAAGGAAGTACTGTTAATAAAAAAGCCCTACAATTGTAGGACAAAATCGCTTTACAAGTAATCGTATAAATAACGGCATCATTTGAACCACTATATAACCGATTTCTGGATGCGCTTCATTAAAACTTTATAATTAAATCCGCAATAGCTGATAAAAAATTATAAATTGGTATCATTACTCTTGCATACGTTGTAAAGCTTTCGTGAGCTTCTCAATCATATTGTTATATTTGCTTCTGCATAAAAAATAAGAAGCCTAATTTACAGGCTCCCTCATCATCTATTCAAATAATCTGCGATGGTTTGAAATACGACGATGTACATATTATGAATACTTTCTTCTGTATTTCCGCCATTCGATAAACCAACTGCCCATTGTTGTCCTTCACCACTTCCGATATTTGCAAACCCTTGCGTATACATGGCATTTACATCTTTTCGGGCACTGTTATACTCTATCCCTTTTGTAATAAAAATCGAATATGATTTATCTTGTAAACCGATAAAAAACACTGGTTTCTTTAGCGATGAAAATACATTTTTATACTGATCTGTTGAGGCTTCTTGAAAGTGATCTTTCATTATTAGAAAACCATCTACTTCCTTAGATTTCTTCTCCAGTTCCTCTAAATTCATTTCCTCAAACTTTATATTCCTAAACGTATCTTTCGGTTTTTCTCCAACAACTCCAATTACGAGTGCTCTTCCGTTATATTCTAATTTCTCTCCTTCTTTATCCTTTGCACACCCAGCACTCGCTAGGCATATCAATATAAAAACTAAAAAATACGATAAACGCTTCATTTAGCACCCTCCCCTTCTTTTCAGTCAAGTGACAAAAACGTAAGGTGAATTCAAGAAAATGTAAGCAAAATCGATAGCCCAAATTGCGTTTCTATATTATAATCAATTGAATTTACTTACATTACTAAACATAGGAGATTATCATGAAGAAATTTAAACTTTCATCTTTTCTTCCGTTAAGTTATATACTTCTACTCGTACTCGTAAGTCCCCTTTACGATGTATTAAATAAATCGGCTGTACACGCAGTAGATGTCACAACTGTAGTAGATGATTGGATTCCATTTGTGAAAGCATTTATTATTCCTTATTTACTTTGGTTTCCTTACTTATACGGCGCACTTATTTATTACTGCTTTGCAGATCGAAAGCAATATTATGTCACTTTAAGTAGTGTCATTCTTGGAAAACTTGCTTGTTTTTCTATTTATTATTTTTGGCAGACAACTGTACCACGTCCAAACGTTGTTGGATCAGACGTGTTTTCCGAACTAGTCCGCTATATTTATAGTATCGATCAACCGGTGAACTGTTTCCCTAGCATTCACGTTCTTACTACATTTGTTATTATGTTAGCTGCCTTTAGACGTAGAGAACAACATGCTTTTGAATATTACATTCTTACCTTCTTCGGTACACTTATTATTTTATCAACGCTATTTACGAAGCAACATGCATTTGTAGACGCCATTTCCGGAATGACGCTTGCAAGCATACTTTACTTCGGCGTGCAGCTATTATTAGCAAAAGAAACGGTACGTGTTCCAGTAAAACAAAATCAAAAAATGTAAAAAGCAGACTGTGGCTTCTCAGTCTGCTTTTCTCTATATAAAAGAAGATTTTCAATTTAAGATTGCGGTACAGTCATATCACCAGAGTGAATACGACCTGCTTTTTTTAGAGCAATGTAAAGTATATAAGAAACAGCTACTGGAATGATGATATAAGTGATTACCATCGCTGGGACAACTTCCCACCCTTCGCTGGAAATTAAATTAATTGGTGCGATAAGAGAGCTTAATCCAAGACCTGCAATTTCTTTTCCTGCTTCCAGTTGGAAAATTAATGCGGATACAGGACCAACTATAGCACTGGCGACGACAGTTGGGACGAGAATCATTGGATTTTTAGTGATATTTGGCAACTGTACTTTTGGAGTACACAGAGCTTGAGCTAATATACCACCTAAATTATTTTCTTTCGCTGAGATGACAGAGAATCCGATAAACTGAGCAACACAGCCTGCAAGAGCAGCACCACCTGCAACACCGTCTAAGCTAAGTGCGATCGCTAACGCAGCTGATGAAGCTGGCGAGATAAGTAATAGTCCCCAAACGACTGCAATGACGATAGAAGCGATAAACGGGCTACCAGCTGAACTATCTTTAATGAATGCTCCAACTGCATTTAAAACAGGAGTAATATTATGAGATAACCAAATGCCGACTAAACCAGAACCTAATATTGCCGCAAATGGAACGAGCATCATATCTAACGCAGTTTTTCCACTTAAACGTTTACCAATATATACAGCTAAAGTCGCTGTTAATAATGCACCGATTGGCTCACCTGTTTTAATAATTAGACCTGCTTCAGTAATTGAAATGGATCCGGCACCAATCGCTCCAGCTACCATAGCTGAGAAGATTACAAGTCCATTTGCACCGAGCATAAAAGCAATTCCGGCACCAATGGCTGGTGCCATAAGTGATTTTGCAACAACTCCGATTGTAATAAGCAACGGAATATCAACAATTCTTCCTATATTTTCGATTAGTAAACCAATTCCAAGGGATACGAAAATACCTTGTGCGATTCCAGCTGATGCTTTAAATACACGAGACATTATATATTCCTTCATTTGTTTCACCTTCTCCTATAAGTTAGTAGCCAATTGTTTTCATATAATCACGTAAAATGTCGTTTGATTTTGCGAATCGAGATTCTTCATCCTCTGTTAAATTTAGTTCTACAATTTCTCTTATACCATCTCTAGTAATAATAGCTGGCACTCCTGTACAAATATCATATTCACCATACTCACCATCTAAAATAGCTGATACAGCAATGACACGATGATCATCGTTAAAGATTGAGTTTGCAATATATGCTAGAGAGTTTCCGATTCCGTAATAAGTAGTACCTTTTCGTTTATAAATTTCCCATCCGGCTTTTGCAGTCTTCTCAACGATTTCATCTAAATCTATTTCACCAAATCGTTCTTTTTGTTCTTCTAAAATTTGCAGAATTGGTTTTCCACCAACAGTTACGTGTGACCAAGCAACCATTTGAGAATCACCATGTTCCCCTAATGAATACCCGTGAATACTGCGAGGATCTACATGTAACATTTCAGATAAAATTGTTCTTAAGCGAGAAGAATCTAGTGATGTACCAGTACCGATTACACGATTTCTAGGTAATCCAGATAATTTCCACACTTCATATGTAATAATATCAACTGGGTTCGATGCAAGTAAGAAAATACCATCAAATCCACTTTCCATTACGCCGCTAACAACACTTTCCATAATCTTTGCGCTTGCTCCTAAAGTATCTAAGCGACTTTGCCCTGGTTTTGGCGCTGGTCCTGCTGTAATAATAACAATGTCCATATCTTTGCAGTCTTCATAACTTCCTGCATATACTTTTGTTCTTGTATTTGTAAAGTTAATGCAGTGTGATAAATCCATTGCTTCCCCAACTGCACGTTCATGATTTATATCAATTAATAATAGCTCTTCGCAAATGCCTTGATTCACAATGGAATATGCACAACTTGATCCAACTAATCCAGTACCGATAATTGCAATTTTTCTTGTATGTCTTTTCATAGCAATCTCTCCTAATTGATCATATAATCTATTTCTTTTGTTCTTTACACTCCTAATTATAGAGATTCCCACGATAGAAACCATGGATACTTTGTGAAATGTTGAACAAAGTTTTTGTCCTTTTTGTGAATTGTCATATTCCATTTTCGTCATATTTGTTACAACTGGAAAAATATTTATTATGTATTTATTGACATATACAAAAAGAAAACGAGCGAATAGATTCGCTCGTTTTCTTTTTCCTGTTATTCCGCACTTAATTGGCTTTTTAATTGTTGTACAATCATCGGATTTGCAGGTGCTGCCGGTTTGTAATAACTCTTTTGCTTTGCATACTCATACATATTACGTTGGCGCATTTCATCTTGATTACGAATTTGAATTAACGTTTGGTGTAACTGTTCATTATCAGACTGAGCAATATAATTTGCATAACTTGTTAAACTTGCATTTAATCCTGCTAAATAATCATTTACCATATCTTTTTCATTCATTTTCCGCTTCCTCCTATCCTAGGAAAGTCATTAATTGCTGTTTCGTATTTCGTGCATCTTGCGCATCTTTTTGTAGCATTTGTTTCAGTTGTGGATCTGTACACGTCTGTGCATACTGCTCCAACTTGTTAATAATTGTTGCGTGTCCACCAATTAAATGACGTAAGTTTTCTACTTCAAGCTCTGTTAAATTTTGCATGGAATACTCCTACCTTTCTTCTTTCATTCTTCTTTAGTATTCTGCTCTTTTTAAATCGTATTCATGAAAAAGCTTTCTTACATTTCAAATCAATCACATCTATTTATAAATACAAAAAAATGTTATAATTACAGAAAAATACAAATATTCAAAAGCTAACCTTATAATAACAGTATAATCCTCAAACAAACCATGGTAGGTGTGCTCATGCAAAAATATGTTAAAGTTACCTTCTTTATCATTTACGCAATCCTCTATGTAAAATTGTTGATTGATATATTAACTTTAAAGCCATTACTCACTTCTATACCGTTACATATGTTATTTCTCATTTGCTTTTTATTTATAACACTTAACAATTATAAAAATCGTAACACTACGTTTTTCTTAGTATTTATTAGTGCAACTCTATTAGTAAGTATTAGTTTCATTAAACGTATTCTTATATAAAGGAGCAATAAATATGAAAACACATGACTTCCTTACAGAAATCCAGAAGGGCTCTGAGCCTAGTCCCTATCAAGATCCTATCGTATTCAGTTTCGTTTGCTTTTTCTTAGCCATATACACATTTTTCAAACCTGCAAAATAATATCATTTAATTCGAAAAAGCCTATCGTCCTTTTCGAATTATATGCACTAAAAAACCTTAGAATCACTTCTAAGGTTTTTAGTTGTCTCGCTTCTTATTCACGCTTTCATTCCATGTAATCCCTTAATAAACGTTTCCAATAATACATGTAAACTCATATCCAGATCTAACGGCAAACCAAATCCACCTTGCTGTTCAATCGACGCAAATCCGTGACAAATACTTCTGAATCCACGTGTCGCATGAAGTGCATTCTCTCCTTCTAAGCCGTACTGTTGTAAAACTTTCAGACAAAGCTTTACAATTCCGTCACCTGCTTTCCTTACTTCTTCATCTCGTAAAAAAGTTGCTTCATACAGTCCAGGATGTTTGCGTACGAATGCTACATATACTTCTCCTAATGCATGAATTGCTTCATCCGTACGTTTATCCTCGGCTACTTCTTCTAGCTTGTTATGCAGCTGTTGTATTCCGTAAATACCAAGATGTTTCCGTACATCTTGTAACCCTTTTACATGATTATATAGTGAGGGAGAACGTATCCCTAACCTTTGCGCTAATGAAGCTAACGTTACTTCTTGTATTCCATTTGCATCTGCTATTTCTGCTGCTGTTTCTACAATTTTTTGTAATGTAAGTCCGATTCTCGGTGACATCAATTAACCCTCTTTCCTACTTTCTATATTCCGCTTCGCTTCTTTAATAGCAAGCTCTATGAAAGCCACTGGATCGTTTATCATTTTTCCATGTCCTGCCGCAAGCAAGGAAGGCTCATATTCTCTTAACTTCTCTGCACTTTGTAATGATATGTCTTTGCTCCACGTTGCCATCGCCGGAAACGGAAACCAAAATTTCATTTGTCCTGAAACAGCCATACCTCCTCTTGTTTGGAATGCATCCCCGACAATCAGAGCTTTATTTCTTACATCAAGAAACGACATGGAGCCTGGCGTATGTCCCGGTGTCATAATCGCAAGAAGCGATCCAACTCGGTCGCCATCTTCTAATAAAATATCAGGTACCGTTTTTATCTTTTTAGGTACACCGCCTTTTATTGGCGTATTTGGTTCATCCTTTTGTAACGTCGTATCTCCTTCTAACAGCTTTGCGTCCCGCTTAGAAATATAGACTGGAACATGAGGAAGTACTTCCTTTAATGCGTCTAATGCACCGATGTGATCATCATGCGCATGTGTTAATACAATCTTAGTAATTGGTTTTCCTATTCTCTCAGCCGCCTGCAAAATACCTTTTGCGCTATATGGCAAAGCCGTATCAATTAAAGTTAAACCATCTTCTTCCTCCACAAAGTAACAATTCACAGGAAACACTCTTGGCAAAAATGACAATTGATATACCGTTTTTTCATGCATCATTCTCATATTCCCATCTCCCTTTTCACGAAAACTAATACTATTAGTTTTATTATACTAATGGCATTAGTTTTATGTCACTAAAAATTTCTTTTTTTCAAAAAAAAGAACAGTAGTCGTATAAACGACTACTGTTCTTTAAAGATATTAAACTGTGTAACGCTCATCTTCTAAAATTTTCGCAGCGATTTCACGCTTCTTCGGAATTACGTTAAGTGGTGTGTGACGAGTTAATTTACGTAATGATGATAACATCATGCGTAGCATGTCGCCATTTTCAACTGCGATAAGTGTTTCTTTCGCATGTGCTTCGATTTCGTTGAATGCTTCTTGGCAGAATACTTCAGTGTATAACACTTTTTGTTTATTCTTTTCAAGACCAGTCGTTTTAATTGCTTTTTCTGTACGAAGAACAGCTGACTCCATTGCGTATAGGTTACTTACGATGTCAGCGATATTCACAAGAATTTCTTGCTCTTTATCTAATGCTTTACCGTATTTTTGAGCAGCTAATCCAGCTACCATTAAGCCAATTTTCTTCGCATTAGTTACTAAATACTTTTGAAGTGCTAATGGCTCATCGCCTACTTCTTCTGGCATCATCATCATTAACTCTTCTTGTAATTTTTGTGCTTTTTGAAGAAGTGGTAATTCACCTTTCATCGCTTTACGTAAGAACGTACCTGGTACGATTAGACGGTTAATTTCGTTCGTTCCTTCGAAAATACGGTTAATACGAGAATCGCGGTACATTCTTTCAATCTCGTACTCTGCCATAAATCCGTAACCACCGTGAATTTGAACACCTTCATCTACTGTATAGTCTAGTACTTCAGAACCGAATACTTTATTTAAAGAGCACTCGATTGCATATTCAGCGATAGAAGCTGCTACTGCTTTACCATCTTTTACTTCTTCTTCAGATAATGTGCTCATGCGGCTTTCGAATAAGCCTACTGTACGATATACAGAGCTTTCAGCTGCATATGTTTTTGCTGCCATATTCGCAAGTTTCTCTTGAATTAATGGGAAGCGAGCGATTGGTTGTTTGAACTGTTGACGTTGGTTTGCATATTGTGCTGAAATTTCTACTGCACGTTTCGCAGATCCAACTGTACCAACACCTAATTTATAACGACCGATATTTAAAATGTTGAATGCGATAATATGACCTTTACCGATTTCACCAAGTAAGTTTTCTTTCGGTACTAACGCATCTTCCAAAATTAACGTACGAGTTGAAGAACATTTAATACCCATTTTCTTTTCTTCTGGGCTTGTAGATACACCAGCATAGTCTTTCTCTACGATAAATGCTGAGAAATGCTCTCCATCAATTTTTGCATATACAACAAATACGTCAGCGAATGCAGAGTTTGTAATCCACTGTTTTTCACCGTTTAATACGTAATGTGTACCTTCTGCGTTTAAACGTGCCGTTGTTTTTGCACCTAATGCGTCAGATCCTGAACCTGGCTCTGTTAATGCGTATGCAGCTAATTTTTCACCAGTTGCAAGTAATGGTAAATACTTTTTCTTTTGCTCTTCGTTACCGAATAATACGATTGGTAAAGATCCGATACCTACGTGAGCACCGTGAGTAATTGCAAAGCCACCAGCGCGAGAGAATTTCTCTGCGATTAACGCTGAGCTTACTTTATCAAGACCAATTCCGCCGTACTCTTCTGGTACATCAGCGCCTAATAAACCAAGTTCCCCAGCTTCTTTTAAAAGACGAACAGAACGATCAAACTCATGTTGCTCTAAATATTCAAGCTCTGGAAGAACTTCATTTACGATAAAGTCCTCTGTCGTTTTTGCAATCATTTTATGCTCAGATGAAAAATCTTCTGGCGTAAACACTTGATCAATCGTAATCTCATCTACTAAAAAGCTACCGCCTTTAACCGCATTTCCTACTGTTTTTTCCATGAAAATTTCCTCCTTCATATTTTCATAAGCCGCTTCTCTCATTTTGAAAGAAGCTGGCTCTCCCGTTTATTTTTTATAAACCTTTGTTGCTTCCATTCTTTGCATTGGCAGCGTCTCGTTGTGAGCAAGCCGCTTCCACTTTTTTTATAGTAATTCAAACACTCCCGCTGCTCCCATTCCGCCGCCGATACACATTGTTACAATACCGAATTGTTCGTTGCGGCGTTTCATTTCGTGAATAAGAGATAGCGTTAGTTTTGCTCCTGTACAGCCAAGTGGATGTCCAAGTGCGATTGCACCGCCGTTTACGTTTACTTTTTCTTCATCTAAACCAAGTTCACGAATAACTTGGATTGATTGCGAAGCGAATGCTTCATTTAGTTCGAATAAGCCAATATCAGATAGCTCTAAGCCAGCTAGTTTTAACGCTTTTGGAATTGCAGCGATTGGGCCGATTCCCATTACTTCTGGTGGTACGCCAGCTACTGCAAATGAACGGAATTTCGCAAGTGGCTTCATGCCGTCGCTCACTGCTTTTTCACGATCCATTAATAGTACAGATGCTGCACCGTCACTCATTTGTGAAGAGTTACCAGCTGTTACAGAACCGCGAACGTTAAATGCTGGACGTAATTTACCTAAAATGTCTAGCGTCGTTTCTGCTCTTACACCTTCGTCTTGTGCGAAAATGATTGTTTCTTCTTGCAGTTTGTTATTTGATCCAACAGTACGTAACGTCACATCTACAGATACTGTTTCATCAGCGAAGTTACCTGCAGCTAATGCTTTCGCAGCGCGTTGATGACTTCTTACTGCAAATGCATCTTGCTCTTCACGAGAAATTCCATATTTCACAGCAACTTGCTCTGCTGTATGTCCCATACCCATATAATATTCTGGAGCCGCTTCTACAAGGCGACTATTTGGACGAACAACGTGTCCCATCATTGGAACTAAACTCATTGATTCCGCTCCGCCTGATAATACCGCTTCCGAATGACCAAGCATAATGCGCTCTGCTCCGTAAGCGATACTTTGTAAACCTGAAGAACAGTAACGGTTAATTGTAATAGCTGGAACATCGTAAGAAAGTCCTGCTAATCCGCCGATATTACGAGCCATATTTAAACCTTGCTCTGCTTCTGGCATCGCACAACCGAAAATTAAATCATCGATTGGTCCTTCATAATTCGCACGCTTTAACGTTTCCTTTACTACTAACGCCCCTAGATCGTCAGGACGAACTGTTTTTAATGAACCCCTCTTTGCTTTTCCAATTGGTGTTCTTGCTCCCGCAACAATGACAGCTTCTCTCATGAACGATATCTCCCCTCGTTATTAGTTACGTAATGGCTTTCCTTTTACAAGCATGTGCTGCATTCTTGCTTGTGATTTCATCTCACTTACTAAGCTAATAAATGCTTCACGTTCTACATCTAATAAATACTGCTCATCAACTTCTGTTCCATACGGTACTTTTCCGCCCGCAATGACATATGCAAGTTTCTTCGCAATGTGAAGATCGTACTCTGAAATGTAACCAGATAAGTGCATTGCTTCTGCACCAAGTGCAAGAGTTGCATATCCTGTTTCACCAACAACCGGAATCTTTTTACGAATCGGTGCTTTATAACCAGCTTCATATAGAGCAAGTGCTTTCTGTTTCGCATCGTATAGTAAGTGATCACCATTCACACTAATACCATCTTTATCACCTAAGAAGTTATGAGAAACTGCTTCTTGTCCTGAAGTTGAAACTTTCGCCATTGCGACTGTTTCAAACACTTTATTTGCAACTTTTTGCAGGTCAAACTCTACGCCGTTTGCCATTTTATTTAAGTGTTTAATGTATAGCTCTTTATTACCGCCTCCGCCAGGGATTAAGCCAACACCAACTTCTACTAAGCCCATATACGTTTCACTAGAAGCTTGAATGCTCGCTGCTGGTAAGCAAACTTCTGTACCTCCGCCAAGCGTCATACCATATGGCGCTGCTACAACTGGCTTAGAAGAGTACTTAATTTTCGTCATTGCATCTTGGAAGTTTTTCACAACCCACTCAATTTCAAAGTAGTTGTCGTCTTGTGCTTCCATTAAGATCATTGCTAAGTTTGCACCAACGCAGAAGTTCTTCGATTGGTTACCGATAACAAGACCTTTATAATTCTTTTCTACTTCATCAACAGCGTAGTTAATCATTTGCGTAATATCCATACCGATTGCATTGCTCTTCGAATGGAATTCTAAGCAAAGGATACCGTCACCTAAATCGATTAAGCTCGCTCCGCTATTTTTCTTTAATACACCATTTTTCGCTTTTAATTGTTTAAGAGAAATTGCCTTTTTATTACGTTCAATTAGCTTATATTCGCCATTATCGTAATAGTAGCTATCTCCGTTATCATGTTTGTAGAAAGTAGTGAAACCTTTCTCTAACATTTCTTTCACCCAAGTCGGAACAACTGCGCCGTTTTCTTCCATCTTTTGAACGGACTTTTCAACGCCGATTGCATCCCAAACCTCAAACGGTCCTTGCTCCCAGCCGAAGCCCCACTTCATCGCTTGGTCAATTGCAACGATATCGTCAGCAATTTCTTTATGAAGTTTTGCAGAGTATAAAAGAGTTGGTGTGATGATATTCCATAACAACTCTCCTGCGCGGTCTTTCGCGTATACAAGCGCTTTCAATTTATTCGATAAACCTTTTTCTTGTTTACTTAACTCCACCGATGCAGCTTTTAATTTTTTACGAGCTTCGTACTCCATCGTTTCTGGATTTAATTCTAAAATTTCTTTTCCTTGTTTTAAGAAGAAGCCTTGACCTGTTTTGCTTCCAAGCCATTTTTTATCAAGCATGTCATGCATGAAAGCTGGTACTTTAAATACATCGCGCTCTTCTTCTTGTACGTTTTCATATACGTTATTTGCAACGTGTACAAATGTATCTAAACCGACAACATCTAATGTACGGAACGTTGCGCTCTTCGGACGACCAATAAGTGGGCCTGTTACTGAATCAACTTCCCCAATACTATAGCCGCGTTTTACCATCTCTTGAAGAGTTACTAATAAACCGTACGTACCAATGCGGTTTCCAATAAAGTTTGGTGTGTCTTTTGCGATAACAACGCCTTTTCCAAGAACGTCTTCGCCAAATAGTTTCATGAAGCTTAATACTTGTGGATCAGTTTCTTTCGTCGGTATTACCTCTAGAAGTTTTAAATATCGTGGTGGGTTAAAAAAGTGTGTGCCTAAGAAGTGTTTCTGGAAGTCGTCTGAACGACCTTCTGCCATTTTTTCAACTGAAATGCCTGACGTATTCGAGCTTACGATAGAACCCGGTTTACGAACAGCATCTACTTTTTCAAATAGTTTCTTTTTAATATCTAAGTTTTCAACTACTACTTCAATAATCCAATCTACATCAGCTAGACGCTCAAGGTCATCTTCTAAGTTACCTGCTTCAATCAGTGCTAAATTTCCTTTCACTGTCAGAGGAGCTGGTTTTTGCTTTAATAGTTTTTGTAGTGCCGTATTACTAAAACGATTTCTCACACTTTTATGTTCTAATGTAAGTCCCTTCGCTTCTTCTTCTTTCGTAAGCGCAGGTGGTACAATATCAAGCAATAATGTCGGAATACCAATATTAGCTAAGTGTGCCGCAATTCCTGAACCCATTACGCCTGACCCTAGAACAGCAGCCTTTTTAATTTGGAACATCCAATTCTCCCCCTATTCTTGAATGAATGCTCATTCAATTTTTCGACATAAGTCGCAATCAATGAGTGAGCCTCTACTAATAAATATATGATACTGTTTAAATTTTCGCAATATATTTATTGATAAAATTTTCTGAAATAAATATTTTTCTTTTATTTGCCCATGCTATATATGTATTTTCTTCACTAAAATACACTTTCCCTTTTTATAATCTGACGAAACTGGAGGAATATATATGGCAAAAATTAAGAAGAACCCTTCAAAGGCTGGAATTAGCGCAGCAAGTGTGACAGGAAACGCTGGCCCAACTGATCGAGGCGTAGAAAAAGGACGTCAAGGTAATAACCAACAATATAAGAAGCATAATATGGGCGAAAAATAACGCTATATTTTTGGGCAGAGAACGTGGCATAATGGGTAATGGCTGCTTTTTCTGCCCAATTTATTTGTAACAAATGAGGGAATTATAATGAAACGAACAATAGTTATGATTGTAATGATTGCCACACTATTTACAGGGATGATTTTCTTCTCTTACGCACAAAGACAACAAGCTGTAAGAGCCGATCAACCTAGCATCACTGGGCAATACGCAATCACAATCGATGCAGACACAGGTGAAATTTTGTATGGAAAACGAGAAGACGAACGCTCTTATCCGGCTAGTATAGCCAAAATGATGACAACCCTTCTTTTACTAGAGAATGTAAAAGAGGATGAGGAAATTACAGTTACAGAAAACGCAATTAAAACAGAAAGTCAAAGTAAGAAAATTAAACTTCGTGCTGGGGAAAAGTTAAAACGTGATGAAGCATTAAAACTGATGCTTATCATTAGTGCAGATCCAATAGCTGAATCCATCGCAGAACATATCGCAGGATCAAAAAATGAATTTGTAAAAATGATGAATGCTAGAGCGAAGGAACTTGGTACAAAGCATGCGACTTTCAAAAACGCAAGTGGTGCTGATGCACTAGGAAACAAAGTATCACCATATGACATTGCTATGATTACGAAAGAAGCATTAAAGTACCCAGTTGTTTTAGAATATATGAATTCAACGCGTACAACTCTACATACTTCAGAACGCTCTCCACAAATCGCAAACTATGGACGAGAAGAACTATATGACGATCCATATGCAATTGGAAGTAAAAGCGGCCTATCAGCACTCGGAAAATATACAGTCGTAACAGTGGATGAGAAAGACGGTAAACGCGTCATTAATGTTGTATTATCTTCTACTCGCAAGCAACTGTATCCTGATACAAAGAAAATGGCACATTACGCATTTCAGCAATTAAAATAACCAAGGAGTATTTTCTCCTTGGTTATTTTTTAACCATACCTTTTAATACGAACGCAACGTTTGCTGGACGCTCTGCTAGACGACGCATGAAGTAGCCATACCAGTCGTTTCCGTAAGGTACGTAAACACGCATTTTGTAACCTTCTTTTACTAGCTCGAGTTGACGCTCATTACGAATACCATATAACATCTGGAATTCAAATTGATCCCTTGGAATGTTGTGTTCTTCGGCAAGTTTTTTCGTATATTCAATAATCGCTTCGTCATGTGAAGCAATTGCAGTATAATTTCCATTTAACAAGTGCATTTTAATAATTTTTTTATAATTGTCATCTACATCTTTCTTGTCCGGGAACGCCACTTCTTCAGGTTCTTTATAAGCTCCTTTTACAAGACGTAAATTAGGATTATAAGCATTTAAGTCCTCAATATCTTTTTCTGTACGATATAGGTAAGCTTGAATAACAGTACCAATATTATCGTACTCAGATTTTAACTGTTTAAAGATATCAATTGTCTTTCCGCAGCGTGTATAATCTTCCATATCAATTGTAACGAACACACCATTTTCTTTTGCAGCTTCTAAAATGCGGCGCATATTGTTCATTACGATTTCATCAGAGATATCTAATCCCATAGAAGTCATCTTTAAAGAAAGTTGCGAATCAAGACCTTCTCTTCCAATTGCACGGATTGCTTCAATCGATTGGTTAGCCATTTCATTTGCTTCCGCTTCATTATCAACGAATTCCCCTAAATAATCGATTGTTACACAAAGTCCTTGCTTGTTCAATGCCTGAATAGCTGCTGTCGCTAATTCAATTGTCTCCCCTGCGACAAAGCGACCTGCACCAAAGCGTAAACCGTACTTTTTAGCCAGTTTTGTTAGCGCTTTATTTTTAGATAAGAAAAGAAACGAATTTCGCATTAATTGTTCCATGTAATTCACCCCTATGACTTGATTTATCTGTTTTTTACCCCTCTTCAAAATTATATCATTGTTTAAAATTATTGGATACAAATAATTATTTAGATAATTTATAAAATACTATAAAAACATTTAAAACCCTATATTCTCGCTTATAAATATGCCTGAAATATTTTTCGACATTTAGAAAAATGGAGTTTACTAGGCACAAAATAGGCATGTCGAAAATATTCGACATGCCTATAAAACCCTTTATATTCCATGTAAATTATATGAGGATATTAATACAGAAAACTTGAGATTATATTTACCCCAAGTTTTTTTATTGCTCATTTCTCTTTTCTTCATTCAGCCTTTTAATATCTGTAATTAACTGTACCATCTCTTCTTTCGCATCGGGATACGTCTCATTCCAATGCTTCACTAAAGCCGGCATCGTCTTCGCTATGTAAGAATACAGTGCCCACTTCTGTACCTGTTCTTTTCTCTCTTCATTGCTCTCTCCAAGTAATAGTTCCGTGTATTTCTCTAACAACCCGTCAAATTGTTCGTTAAATTTTTCACTCATCTTATCTACCTCCTATATGAAAAAAGCAGCGAAGATCGCTGCTTTTCCTTATAATTTTGATCGAACAGAGTTTAATTTCTTCTCCATTGTGCTTACTTTATCACGACGATCATCGATACGAATTGTTGTTGCAACGCGCTGTGCACCTTTCGTATATGGAACTTCATGCATTTGTTGAATTACTTCTAGAATGACAGGAAGATCTCCTTCAATAACTGTATTCATTGGTGTTAATTGATACTTCACGCGATCTGCATTTTTCTCTAGCACCTTTTGTACTTCTGCTACATATTCACTAACACTTGGATTACCTGTTCCTACTGGAATAATCGATACGTCAACAATTGCCATAGTAGTCTTCCTCCTATAATTGCTTCTTATATATCCATTGTCTATTTTACCGAAATACTCATCATTTTACTAATTTGTTATTCCTCTATTTTAAACTGCTCAACCAATCTTTCCAAGTCTCTCATATGCTCCGTCAAGCTTTCCATCGTATGAGCCACCTTTTCTAGATGATTCACTTGTGATTCAGTTGCAGCATTTACTTCTTCCGAAACAGCTGCACTTTCTTGACTCGTACCAGCAATTGTATGCATGACCGCTGTAATTTCTCCTTGCTCGTGACCGATGTTATGTACCTCTTCTACAATTTGTTCCACTGAAGTACTAATTGTATTTACAACTGACATAATGGTACGGAATTCCGCCTCTGCCTCTGTCGTAACATTATTTTGTATATCCGCAATGTCTTTCAATTTACTTACAACTTCTACAACTCGTCTTACCTCTACTTGTACATCACCAATCATCGTCGCAATTTCTACTGTTGCTTCTTTTGATTGTTCCGCTAATTTTCGAACCTCTTCAGCAACAACAGCAAAGCCTTTACCCTGTTCACCCGCACGTGCTGCCTCGATTGAAGCATTTAAAGCAAGTAAATTTGTTTGATCCGAAATACCTTTTATAAGCTCTACAACATTTTGAATCGATCCAACTCTTTGCTCTAACTTTCCGGATGCTTCCTCTGTATGAACGACAATTGAAGATGATTGTTCTCTTGTACGAACTAAATTTCGCATCGTATTCAATCCTTGCTTAGATGCCTCTTCTGCTTTACCAGCTACTCCTTTTATTTCACCAACGGAGCTATTCATTTGTTCCACTGACTGTATCATATTCTCAAGCTGCTCTGAAACTTCATCTACACTATTAGCAAGCGTAGAAGCTCCTCCGCTCACATCATCCATTGCCCCTGACACTTCTCTACTAGCTGCTACAGTTTCATTCGTTAAATAATGTAGATTATTCGTTGATTGTTGCACGGTTGATACACTATTTTTAATTTTGCTTACCATTTCATTCATTTGCTCAACCATATGATTAAAATGGTTCGTCAGTTCTCCAACTTCATCCTTACTTGTCACTTTCATTTGCAACGTTAAATCACCTTCTGCTACTTTTTGAACGTGATTCGTTAATAGTTGCAGTGGTCTTGCTAATCTTCTTGAGAACAAGTATGAAGCTATGATCGCAACGAATAGGCTAATACATGCCATTATAATGACTGTATTTCTCATACTATTTAATAGCCCATCAATCGTTTCTTTCGGATAAAAAATTCCTATCTTCCATTTCATCAAATCAAATGACTGACTATATGCAACTACATCTTCACCTTTTAATGTAGTGACAGCATATTTTGTTACATCTTTATTTAAACTCTTCACAAGTGGCTCTTTCGAAACATCTTTCCCGATTTTCTCTGGGTAAACAAGAGCCATATTTTTATCATTTATAATAAACATTTCCCCGCCGTTATTGTATTGAATATTATGAAGTAATTTCTGAATTGTTCCGAGCGATACATCCATCGCCACAACACCTAATACAGATCCATCTTGAGCTGTAATTGCTTTAGAAACTCCCACACTTAGCTTACCTGTTGCAATTTCATACATAGGTTGTCCCCAGTGAACCTTTTTCACATCAGCTTCTGAGTCTTTATACCAAGGTCTTGTCGTTGGGTCATATCCTTCTGGCACTTGTCCACCTTCAGCAAGATTGGCACTTAATGTTTTTTTATCTTTCGTACCAATATATAAGTCTAAAATGCCAGGATGATTCTTTTTATACTCCGAAAACTCTTTCGTCAAAAATGCTTCCTCTTCTGGAGTAACTCCGTCTTGAAGCATATTACGAATCATCTCACTGTTCGCATAATACCCCATATCTTCATCCGTTCTTTGAACAAATGTCGTAAGTTGCTCTGTCACAAGATCCATCGTATTTTGAGAATACTGGTCTAAGGAGCGCACTTCCTTTTCTTTCTGTAATTGATACATAGCTGTACCTAATATTACGAACATCATAGAAATAAGCACCGAAAATACTACCGCAATTTTTAAACGTAAACTTCTCAACATCTTCCCCCAAGCATCCCCTTCGTATTGAATTCAAATCTTATTAATCATTATATTAAGTATAATGGATAAAATTAAAAAATTGAAATTAATTCTCACCTTAATACAATTAGAAAACTGACTACCACTTGTGCAAAAACAAATAGTTCATTATCCTTAAAATATAATCTCATTCGTTCGGAGGTAACTATGTTACAAAAATTCGGTTTCTCACAATATGAAAGCCAAGCCTACGAAGTTGTCGTATCAAGCAACGAGCCATTAGATGCTACAACGATTGTAAAGCATTCTGGCGTTCCAAAAGCAAAAATATATGAAGTGCTAGCACGCCTGATCGATAAAGGAATGGTAATGGATTCTGTTTCAGAGAAGAAAAAGATGTATACAGCATTACCACTCAAGCTAGCAATTGAAAAATTAACGACAGAATTCCAATCCAATATTAAAGAATTAGAGACAACTATATCGAAAAAATCATTTACAGATGACCGTGTGTGGAGCTTAAAAATGCAATCTTCTATTCGCGTTCAAAGTAAAGAACTTATCGAAAGTGCAAAAGAATCGATTCGCATTTCAGCTTGGAACGATACTCTTTTAGAATATCTTCCGTTATTAGAAGAAAAAGCAAAACAAGGCGTCAAAACTGAGTCCCTTATCGTTGGAAAAGTAGAAACAGAATTAGAAAACATGCATTTTCTAATTCCAGCCGAAGAGCCTAACGCGTTAGAGCGATACTTACTGCTCATCGTTGACGACCGCGAAATTTTATTTGCTGGTGTAGAGCAAGAGTCATGGCAAGCAATGAAAACAATGTCACAACCTTTCGTGAAGTTCTTTACAGAATTTTTCTATCATGACGTTGCACTTGCAAAGATTACCCAGAAGCACCATGACCTCTTTATGGAAGATGAGGAAATTAAGAGTTTGTTGATGAAGTTGAGATACTAAAAAAACGCCTCTATTACAAGGCGTTTTTTTCTACATTTCTTTTCTATTTTTCATCCTTAACACATAAGCACCAGCAATAATAAAACCAATTCCTAAAACGAATAAAGCCGCAAATTCATTGCCGACGCCGCCAGTAGCTGGCAAACGCACTTCATTATGAGTATTAGGTTGTTGCATCAGCTTCACATCAGCGGAAGGTTTCACTTCTCCATTCGATGTTGGCTTATTTGGCTTAGAAGAAAGCGATGCCTTTTCTTCTTTCTTATTTTTCACAATATGTTTAATAATTTCTCCATCCTCTTTTATTTCAAATGGGAATGTCTCTTCATTTATTACATATCCATTTGGTGCTATTGTTTCTTTATACGTGTACTTTCCGTATGGTAGTTTAAATTTCGCTACACCTTGCTCATTTGTTTTTCCTTTTACTACTTCTTTCCCTTGTTCATTGTAGATTGTAAACTCTGCGTTCGGCAGTTTCGTATTTCCATCCGCTATATCTACTTTCGTTATTTCTAATTCACCTTCTACTTTCTTATCTTGAACGATATGTTTAATAATTTCTCCATTCTCTTTTATTTCAAATGCGAACGTCTCTTCATTTATTACATATCCATTTGGCGCTATCGTTTCTTTATACGTGTATTTTCCGTATGGTAATTTGAATTTCGCTATACCTTTTTCATCCGTTTTCCCTTTTACTACTTCTTTCCCTTGTTCATTGTAGATTGTAAACTCTGCGTTCGGCAGTTTCGTATGTCCATCCACTATATCTACTTTCGTTATTTCTAACTTGCCTTCTACTTTTTTATCTTGAACGATATGTTTAATAATTTCTCCATTCTCTTTTATTTCAAATGGGAATGTCTCTTCATTTATTACATATCCATTCGGTGCTATTGTTTCTTTATACGTGTATTTTCCGTATGGTAATTTGAATTTCGCTACACCTTTTTCATCCGTTCTCCCTTTTGCTACTTCTTTTCCTTGTTCGTTGTAGATTGTAAACTCTGCATTTGGTAATTTCGTATTCCCATCCGCTACATCTACTTTCGTTATTTCTAATTCACCTTTTACATTTTCATTTTTCAGCTCTAATACTGCAGTTTCACCAGTTTTCACTTCAATTTTTTTAACACTTCCGTCTAACACATATCCAGCTGGCGCTTGAATTTCTTTGACGCTATATATACCGATTGGAAGATTACCTAACTCCGCAATCCCCTTATCATTAGTCGTAACATTTTGTTTAAAGTTTGCATTAGAAACTTCAAACACCGCCCCTTTTAATACTTCCTTTTTTTCTCCTAATTTCATAATCTTTAAAGAGCCTACTGATTCCCAATTTACAACTAAATCTGTACTGATTTTCTCACTATTTCTTTGTAACAATACCGTTGTATTTTGAACTTTTTCTGATCCTTTAAAAGCTATTGCTTGTAAATTTGTTAAAGTAGACTTCACTTTCATTTTAAAGTTACCACTACTCGTATCTTTCGGGATTAAGATTTTGAATTTTTCGTTAATTGATAACGTGCTTTTCTCTTCTCCATTTTCATTTACAATTCGAAGCCCTTTAGGAGTATTTTCAGGAAGAATTGTATAAGATCCAGAAACCGCATTTGTTTGCACTGCATAAAACCCTGTTTCTAAATAATCACCTTTTTGTGTAGCAGTTTGTGAATCTACAGGATTAACTTTAAAGAATACATCTTGTGATCCAGATTCTTTTTTTGAAGTCTCTACTAAACGCTTCATAAGATTATGTACACGTTCATTTTTCGCAACTAAATCTTCTTCCGTTAATTCATTTGCTGCAATCCATACTGCTAATTGTGTGGCATAATGCGCTTCTTCCGTTGTCGCTACACCTAATTCAGATGGGCTTTTTTGAGGATATCCATTTAATAAAATACGATATACGGCATCAGATGTTTTCCCCATCTCTGGCAAATCATCCCCATTGGGTGAACGTAAATCAGGCGTTAAACAATACGCAATACTACCCGAAGCTGTTTTAATTATTTCTGTCTTTATTTCACGCTGTTTCGAATTACTATAGCTCCAATCCATCTTATATGTTTCTCTGTTCATTACTTCTGCCTTTACTTGTGGCATTGCAATTCCTAATAAAATAATAAGAGCACTTAAAAAACTAAACCATTTTCCTACCATCTTTCGTTTCATTCTCTCCACCACCATATATAAATTTCTACATGAATCAATCTTACTGTTTCATTGTACTTATAGTGAAAAAAAGAGAATAGGTGGTTTTTTTGTAGTATCTTGTCGAATTGTTGAGAAAGTTTCATAGTAATAAGCAACTTTAAAACAGTTTGTTGTCATGCTGCTATTGACAAATAAATATTACATGTTTCCAATTTTCAAACATAATAAAAAAGACACTTTATAAGTGCCTTAACTTACGGGAAACAAATTTCAAACAAATACATATTACTTATCTTTTTCCTTTATCTCCGTCAACAGCTCAATCATTTTCTCATTTTGCTTAACTTGTTTCTCTAAATTTTGATAGATGAAACGAACCCATCTAAGTGCAAGAATAATAAGGAACAACGGAAGCATTGAAATTAAAAAACCAATAATTGAAAAATTCGTATACATATACATCACCTCGCTACATACAAATTCTCCACCTTTCTACTAAAACCTGCATTTTTTTACAAATAAAAGAAGAATCTATCAAACGATAGATTCTTCTTTTGCGAACTCATTAGAACGTCCTCTCGTAATCGAGAAAATCGCACAAAGCAACGCTAATATAATAAAGCCGCCGCCTACCCAAGCATTATATATAACAGATGATTTCTCAATAACAACTCCGCCTACTGTTGAACCGAGCGCAATCCCTAAGTGAAGGGCAGAGTTATTTAAACTTTGCTGAATACCAGCTGATTCTGGTGCAATTTCAATTAAATAATTTTGTTGTGCTGGCGAAATAGCCCAGCTCAGCATACTCCAAATTCCCATCATAATAATGAACAGCGGGAATGAGAATGTCATCACCGGCAATAGGAAAATCGCACACGAAAATACGATAATAATTGAGATAATACTTTTCTTCGATCCCCATTTATCAGCAAGCCAGCCTCCGAAGCCGCCCCCAATTACTGCTGCGATTCCGAAGATGAAGTAAAATACACTAATCCAATTCGCTTCCACATGCATAACATCTTTTAAAAATGGTGTTAAATATGCATATAGTGTTAAATGACCCGTTAAAAATAAGAATGACGTTAACTGTGCACTGACGATTTTTTTATCTTTTAACGTAGCAATTTGTTCTTTTATTGATAATACCGATGTCGGTGGTACTTTCGTTAAGAATAATGAAATACAAGCGATTGCCATAACTGTTAAGATTGAAATGAGTACAAATGGTGCACGCCATCCATATGCATTTCCGAGTACAAGGCCAAGCGGTACTCCAAGTACAAGTGACCCACTAATCCCCATGAAAATGATTCCAATTGCACGTGCACGAAAATGCGGTTCTACAACGCTAGAAGCAAGTGTTACTGACAGTGCAATAATAAGCGAACCACTCGCCGCACAAATCACCCTTGAGAACATTAACATCCCATAATTCACACTAAATGCTGAAATAATATTTCCGATTAAGAAAATTGATAATGCCCCAACATACAATGTTTTTCTTTCAAATTTCCCTGTTAATGCTAATAAAACAGGACCTGATAAAGCAAATACTACTGAAAATATTGTGATAAGCTGACCAGCTGCACTAATAGATACTCCTAAATCATTGGCAACTAAATCAAGCGTTCCTCCTATAATTAGCTCAACCGTTCCGACTACGAAAGCCGCGATAGCTAAAATATACACACGAAAATTCAAGTCTTTCCCCACGCTTTCTATTTTGGTTACTACGACTATAGTAACCAAAATAGAAGTTGAACACAAGTACAATTTTTTTACAGTAAAAAAGGTAGGCGTATGATACGCCTACCCTTCACTCATGATACTTCATTTTTATTCTTCTTATTTAAATACCAATATACCGGCAGCCCCGTAAAGACAATTCCAATTGATAAGAAACAACTTATCGGATCGTTGATAATTGCACTACCAATTACAAAGAACGAACCTAAAATTGCAACAATTGGTACGATTGGGAATAACGGTACACTGTATGCACGCTCTTTATTCTTATTACGTTTTCTTAAAATGAAGACACCAATAAACGTCATTACATAGAAAATATAAATAATGAATACGGAAATCTCAGATAGCTTATTCGGATCACTAATAATCATTAAAATAATTCCTAAAATGATTTCAACAGTAATCGCATTTGCTGGTGTTTTAAATCTTGGACTTTCCTTTGCAATAAACTTAGCAAATGGAAGTTGTCCACGTTCTGCCATCGACATCGGGATACGTGGGAACGTTAAAATCTTTCCATTTAAACAACCGAAAATAGAAACGATAATACCGATACTAATAATTTTTCCGCCATATTCTCCAAGTAGCATTCCTGCAGCTGTCGCTGTTGCATTTTCTCCAAGGTCTACAATTTGCGTTGCTGGTAATACATTCAATAACGCCAAATTAATTAATACATAAGCAGCTGTTACAATTAAAATCCCAACTGTCATTGCTTTCGGTAATAACTTTGTTGGATTCTTCATTTCTCCGCCAATCGAAGCAAGTAAAATCCAGCCGTCATAAGCAAATAACGTTGCTAAAATCGCCATCCCGATACTTTGATTTTCTGATATCGGTACAACTACGTTAAAAATATCGCTATTCCCTTTCCAGAAACCTAACACAACAATTAATACGATTGGAATCATCTTTCCGATTGTCGTAATTGTTTGGACGATACCTCCGTATTTTGTTCCCATACTATTTACAACGCCAAGGAACACAACTGTTCCAATTGCGATTGGTAAATTCCATACTTTATCTAAATAGAAAAAATTAATCATTAAAGAACTAAAGTATAACCCTAATGTTCCAATAATAGCTGGCCCATAAACAATCGTTTGCATCCAGCCTGATAAATATCCCCAAAAACTTCCGTAAATCTCCTCTAAATACGTATACAACCCACCATTTTTCGGGATTTGCGCTCCAATTTCAGCTACTGTCAAACCACTTGCTAACGTCAACAGACCACCAATTATCCAAGCAAGAATCGCCATATTAGAACTCCCCGAGTAATCTAATACGCTGCCTGGTTTCATAAACACACCAGACCCAATAATCGTTCCTACTACGATAGAAAGTGCTACCGTTAAACCAATTTTGTTCTTCTCATCATGATGCATGCTGCGTATCCTCCTTCCAATCCTAGTGTGATGCAAAAATGAAATAAAAAAACACTCCTCCCTAAAAAAGGGACGAGTGTTATATTCGTGGTTCCACCCTTGTTTCAATTCGCAAAGTAACACACTTCACCAATTTCTCAAGTCTAAATAACGGTTTTTGCCGGCAAGCAATTACTAGATGTTCGTTCACTGCTGCAGTTCAGAGGTGGTAATCTATTTTTTCGTATTAGGAAGCTCACAGCCAAAGGCTTCCCTCTCTGAGAATCGTAAAAAATTAATCGTGTCCTCATCATCACTTCTTGATGTCGAATTTTGTAGTTATTGTTCATTATATTGAATTGTTAGAAAAAATCAATATATTTTTTTATATAACATACGAAATATTCCTCTTCTTATATTATAACAGAAGCTGTAATATTTCTCTAATTCCCCCGTATCTTTGGAGCAGTGTAGCTGTAAAATTTATATCAGCGATTTGTCAAATATATCGACCACAACTCAAATTATATCGGCGATTTTCAAAATATATCGATTTAGCAACAAAAAACGCCAACAGTAAAAGGAGGTCTTTCAAAAGAAAGCCCCCTCATGCCTGTACCTTCCGGTTGCCCACACGAAAGATACGACTTCATTCAATTATTTCTCATCTTTTTTCATAAAAAACTTATGGTGCGGTAAATCAACATTCAATGCCTCTAATTGTTTCTTTTCATTGTCTAAAATTGCTTTTGCTTTTGTTTTTGTTGCCTCATCTAATCCTGCAAAGATGTCTTCATGTTTCTCTTTCTCTGGAAGTTTTACGCCTAGTTTTGTTAACTCTTCTTTTGCTTGCTCATGCGTTAATTTTCCGGATTTTTCTTGTTCAAAAATTGACTTCACTTTTTCTTTCGCCTGTTCATCTAAATTAGCAAGCATATCTTTACGCTTACCTTTCTTTGGGAATTTCACACCTAGTTTCGTTAATTCCTCTTGCGCTTGTTCACGTGTTAATTTACCGGATTTCTCTTGCTCTAAAATGGATTTCGCTTTTTCTTTTGTTTGTTCATCTAATCCCGCAAACATTTCTTTGTGTTTACCCTTTTCCGACAACTTCACTCCTAGTTTTGTTAATTCTTCTTTTGTTTGTTCTCGTGTTAATTTTCCAGACTTTTCTTGCTCTAAAATCGACTTCGCTTTTTCTTTCGCCTGTTCATCTAATCCCGCAAACATTTCTTTACGTTTTTCTTTCTCTGGAAGCTTTACACCTAGCTCCTCTAACTGTTTCTTTGTATCGTTCATAATCGTTTTTACTTTTTGTTTTGTAGCGTCATCTAAATCTTTTTTCGCCGTTTTTGTAGATTGCTCAGCTGCCGGAGTATTCGTTGCCGCGAATGCCGGAATACCGACTCCTCCAATGATTCCGAATGATAAAGCACCTGCAATCGCTACATACCCAACTGTTTTCTTCTTCATAGGAAATTTCCTCCTTCATATTTCTAAAGCATGTACACTTCTGTATACAATACCTATAATAATGTCGGTTTCTTAACATTTCCTTAACGACTTAACAAAAAAACACCGCTCTTAATGAGCGGTGTGATTCTAAGCTTTTTGTAATTGTAATTCTTCACGTTCCATTATTTTTCTTAATACGATTGTTTGTGTCATTGTAAATAAGTTACCTGTTATCCAGTACAACACAAGTCCTGATGGCGCCGCAAATCCCATAAATAAAATCATTGCGGGCATCATAATTTGCTGAATCTTTAGCATCTGTACTTGTTCTCCAGGTGTAATATTCGATTGGAAAACTTTCATCTGAATAAATGTCGTTAATGCTGCAATAATCGGTAATATATGATAAGGATCTGCATGTCCTAAGTTCACCCATAAAAACGAAGATGTGCGAATCTCTTCTGTTCGGCTAATCGCATAATACAAAGCAGAAAAAATCGGCATTTGTATTAATAGAGGCCAGCAACCAGCAAGTGGATTCCAACCGCCTGATTTCATTAGTTCTGACATTTCTTTTTGATACTGTTTTTGTTTTTCAAGATCTTTACTTACATCACCGTATTTCTTCTTTAGCTTCTGCAATTCAGGTTGCATTTTCTTCATTTTCGCTTGGCTACGATATTGCGAAACAGCTAATGGAATCATCGCTGAACGAATAACGAGCGTCATAATAATGATAGCAATCCCGAAGCTAGCTCCCGGTATATGATGAGCAACAAATTGAATCATAAACGAGATTGGATATACAAAATAATGATCCCAAATTCCCGTACTATGTGCATCAATTGGGGCTGCATTACTGCAACCAGATAAAACAAAAACAAGTAATAATGATAAACTAACGAGCACAGCTCGGTATGATTTTAACATGTTCATTCCTCCAATGTTTCGTAATTATTTAGCGAAACATTGGTGTATACGGACCGACCTCGTCATTCTCTTCACTTGATTCTTGTCTGCGTACAGAACGAATCATTCCATATTTATAAAAAATAGAAAATAGCGGTACATTCCCCGCACTATCTTCACATGTATCAACTAACGCAAATGCTCTTTGTCTACCGCTCGATGCTTGCTGACGCACAAAGCGAGAAACGTTAGCAAGGAAGAAAACTTCTAATAAACAAAGTGCTGTCGTTACAAACGATATATATAGAATTGCATCCTGCAATAAAAATTCCATCGCTTCACATCCTTAATAAGGTCATTTTAGCACATTCGGCAAACATTCTCTATTTCCTTTTATCGTCAAAAAAAGTATTTTGCATATTTTCTCAAGAAAATAATAATTGAGAAACATTGTATTCGCTTTCTTTAGTATATTCACACACATCAATGAATAGGCTTGATTTATTAGAAATTTATAAAATTTTTGCATTATAATAAAACTATTGCCAGTTTTTGAAAAAACCTTTATTCTCTTCTTGTAATCAAAAATGAATATGGAGATGAAACATACTATGGGTCAACTAGGAGACGCCGATTACGTTCCCGACACCGCCTTTTTATCCTTCCCAGCAGCTAAAACATTTCACTTAGAATTTATCATACAGTTGGTTGTTATTTTCGTAGCTTCTATTTTGTATGCAATTTCTATGAATATGTTCTTTATCCCGCATAACATGATTAGCGGTGGATTCGCTGGAGTAGGGATGATTATCGGTTATTTAATGCACTACAATATCGGTGCACTTATCTTTTTACTAAACATTCCTCTTCTTATTTTAAGTCACTTTTACTTAGGCAAGAAGACAACCTTTTTAACAGCGTACTTTGTAGCTGTATCATCGTTAGCGATGAACATTATCCCTGTACACCAAGTTTCAGACGATATTTTACTATCTTCTGTATTCGGCGGTGTAATCTGCGGAGCAGCCTCAGGAATCATATTCCGATTTGCTTCTTCAACAGGTGGATTTGATGTTGTTGGATTGATTGTAGCGAAATATCGCGATGTCTCAATTGGAGCAATCATCTTCGGATTCAACTTAATCTTACTTGTTGTAGCAGGATTTATTTTCGGATGGGATATTACACTTTATACGTTAATCAGTCGATTTGTAGTCAGCAAAGTGATCGATGCTGTGCATACGAAACATATTAAATTAACGATAATGACAATTACAGAAAAAGGCGAGGAAATAAAAAGCGCCCTACTACATCACGGCATACGTGGCGTGACAATGGTAGATGCTGTCGGCGGCTATACAAACCATAAGAAAAAAATGATTTACACTGTCGTGACTCGCTATGAGTTAGGCGAAATGAAACGTATTATCCGTCAAGTGGATAACAAAGCATTTATGAACATTACTGAAACAGTTGAAATTGTCGGCCGTTTCAAACGTATATAAAAAAGGTCAATACATGAAAGGGCATAACATATTAGTCATATATAATATGTTATGCCCTTTGTTATTCAACTAACGCACCCTTTAGCATAATACAATTACTACGTTTATTTTATTACTACAAATCGGAGGATAGCATTCCATATACAATACTATCTGTCCACTCACCTTTATTCCAAAAATCTTGTATGAAATGGGCTTCCTTTCTCATGCCTATTCGTTCACACAATTTTTGTGAAGCTGTATTACGTGCATCAAGATTAGCTTGTATACGATGTACATTACATTCATTAAATAATTTAAATACCAAACTACTTACTGCTTCTGTTGCCAACCCTCTCCCAGCTACTTCATTTGAAAAACTATAACCAATCTCAACAGTGTCTTTCATATTTGTGTACCATACAGATAAATCACCAACTACTTTCGTTTTGTATATAACTGCCAAACTTAATATTGAGTCTTTAGTAAGCACATTATTTGCTAGCTTTTTATTAAATCTTTTCTGCATGTCTTCATGAGTCCACTTATTATGTAATAGGAACTTACATGTATCATCACTATTATAAATAGCAAATACATCCTGTAAATCAGTACTTTCAAAAGGTCTAATTATCAATCTTTCTGTTGTGATCTCCAAGTTAGCTCTCCTCCCTTACATTCATGCCATAAAACATTTTTTATAGTATTAAGCCTCCTTCTTAGATCTCACCTTGATTACATATTTCATCAAAATACATTAAAATCCTTCTTCCACTAAACCGCACCGTTAATGGTATTTCCTTGCGTTTTTTATTTTTTACACTTATTACAAAATCAGATAATTCTATTATTATGTCTCTAAATGTGTTATAATGAAAACAGACTCACAAAAAAAGAGTATATAGATTGGAAGTTTCTCATATTTTACAAGCAAAAAGAAACGAGCAGTCGGGTATATTTCAGACACCATACACGTAACGGTTTAAACAACCGATCATCTTAGTTACTCTTCAATGATCTTTTTATAAAAAGATACGTACAACTAAAATTCACTTCAATATACTATACCTACCTTTTTGACTTCCAAATCATCTTATTACATAGGGAGATGAACATATGAATCAATATATACGATATACAATAGCTGTCCTGTTTGCTATTATCGGCGGAACAATCTGCTTCTGGACAAACACTCAGCTTGGAGAGAATATCATTTTTAATGGAATCGAAACACTTGTAAGCGCTTCAATTTTAGGCGGATACATTTTCTTCCTCTTTAATCCAGAGGAAAATGCGCAAAAAACAATGTTATTAACAATGATCGGAATCGTTGGTGGATGTATTTCCTACTCAATGACTAACTATACATTACCACTTCAATTAAGCTCAGCTTTCTTCCACGGTCTATGGACTTGGTTCATTGCATTCTGTCTAGCAGATGTATTCAACCTATTACAAGACAATGAAGAAGAAAACGGTCGCCAAATTGAAAGTAACTCGTAAGCTGGAAGATATTCTTCCAGCTTTTTTATGTTGTTTTGCATACCACAGCATCATAATAAAAAGAAGTTACCCTCACGGCAACTTCTTTTCCACATACCCCACTTCGTATTCACTAAAATATATCAACGATGTTTCAAATATATCGATCGTTTCTCCACTTATATCAACGATTTTTTCATTATATCGGCGATTCAACACAAGATATCGATTTAACGACAACCTTCGACACTCGAAACGCACAACATACCCTATCCCCCAAGCAATTTACTGCCGAACTCTACGATTAAAAAGATAACTAATAGAATCGCGAGTATCTTTAATGCTACATATGCTACTTTAAAAACAGCATAAATGAGCAAGACGATTAAAATAATCGTTAAAATTTCCATCTAGAATTCCTCCAAGCTTTACTTTGCTCTTCACATCTTATTTTACTCGTCCCACACTTTTTACGGAACGGCATAAGACGACATAGAAAAAAGAGGATACCTCACCCATCGTAAGATACCCTCTTCTTTAGCTGCTCAAACCATTCTCTCTCTAATTGTAAATATCCCATTTCACTCTTCTCGGCGCTCTTTAATTCTTTATCAGCTTTCCTCATATAAGTACGGGATGCTTCCATATCGCCCTCTAAATGTTTAATAATTCCTTGTGTACGATAATATCCGTTTAGGTCCATTTTTGTAATAGTCCTTGCATGTTCCTTTGCTTCTTGCAAAGAAAGACTATCCATCTCATAAAGGGCTTTATATAAAAGGTACCAACTATGAAAACTACTAACGAAAAACTTATTTTCTTTCGTTACAGGTTGTCGAACAATTGGTTCTATATACGGTATCGCTCTTTCCATTCCCTCTTGATCCGCACGAGCCAAAAAGACGAGCATAAGTCTGCTCATTATATCTCTTATCCCTTTATTCTCTTTTATTTTTTCCTCACTCAGTTCTACTAATCTTTCATCCCAATCTCTCGGTCTTTTATAACTAAATAACTCACTCGATATTTGAATCTCATATAAATGATTTCTAGCTCTTTCATCATCTTTAATTAAAATAAGAAATTGCATACCATCACTCATAAGAGTTCCTTTTATCGGCACAATTGTAACCGCAAAGATTGCAAAATGGAAAAAGGAAAAATATAAAAGATATTGATAATAACTCACCATATATATGTAACCGAAAGTAATACCAAATAGTAAACTCGTAATCGGTCCACCTAAAGTGAGCCACGCCCATTTTTTCGAAAGATTCGGTGTCTCTATAGAAGGTGGTACTAGTGTTGCAACGCCTCCAAAGTACGCCCATAGTTTATTTTCTCGAATGCGTAATTTTCCCTTTTCTGTTTGAATAGTAATGGGTCCTACTGTCATAAATTTAAATGTCAAACCACCTATTACACCAAATACTACATGTCCTAGCTCATGAATGGCTAACACTAACAATGAAATTCCAACTATTGCCCATAGGTTCAAAATTACTTCTAATTTCCCAGTTCGGATTACTCCGTATAAAATGGACAAAACTAACGCCGCCGTCATAGAACCAGCTGGCCTTCTTAAAATATCCACCTTTTTCTCCCCTTAATAAATCATTTTTCTCTGCATTTCGTACATAAATTTTCCGATATGTAATATCCAAATAAACGAGATTAAACCAAGCAACACGAAATTGATATCACTAACTGCTGTATATATAACGGCAGCCCACCATACATATGCCAATACTTTATTCGTAAATTCATACGCTTTATATCCAGCTTCATGCACAATATGTTTTAATCCTTCATCTGCATTTTTCTTCCACATCTCCATAGATTCTATATATGTTACACCTTGTTCAGGGTAAAGCTTGTTATAACGATTCCTTGCCATGATCCCAATAATCACTATAATAATCGTAAAAACAGTAGCAGCTACCATGTTCCAAATTGCGAAGGAAACATTTGCATCATGTATGAATGCACGTCTACATGTAATAACTGCATATACAAACCATGCCTGCGTAACTATATCACCTATACGTAAATACATAATTACAATCCCTAATTTTCTACCTTGTACACTCTCTTCTTCATCACGTGCCTCCGCTAACATACGTGTATTCTTCCAAGTGTAATACATCATTATCATTCCAAAAAGAGTACATACACCTATTAATATATTGGGTGATAATTTTCTCGGTTCATCCGAGAGTAAGTCTAAAGCTATATAAGATGCAAAAAAGCCACCTACCATACTTAATATGAGTTTGCAAAAGCTAATAAATTGTTCTCCCAGTTTACCCTTCACCATCATCTTCCCCCTCCACTAACGTGAATATTTCCTCCACCGGTACATTGAAAATTTGTGCAATTTTTAACGACAATACGATAGATGGTGCATAATCCCCACGCTCAATTAAACTAATCGTTTGCCGCGATGATCCAATCGCTTTCCCTAAATCACCTTGTGATAAACGATGCTTTGCTCGCAATTCCCTCACTCGATTTTGAAGCTTCATGTCTTCCCTCTTTTTCATTTATTTAATTGAAATTGTAAATAATACCCTTATTTTTGTCAATTATATTTGTCATTTTGACGTTAATAATTGACAAAAATAAGGATGTATTATGATGGAAATAACCTATATAATGAATGTGAAATATTAAACAAAGGAAGTGACCTATGAATAAAACATCTACTTTTTCCTATATTCTTACTAAGCTTACAGCAGCTTTCTCCTTATTATTGGCTATTAGTATGCTCCCCTTAATAACTGAGCAACAAACACTCTATAATTTCTTAACTGGATTACGGGAGCTACTATATTTTCCCTTCACTCCTCTTCTTTTGTTATATGCTATTTGTTGTTCTATTTGCATCGATAAATTGAACTTAAAAACGCATACAAGACTGAAGACATTTTGCCTTTATATTTTTTGCGGCTATTTATTCTTTATTCCCTTCCTAATATTTAAAGAAGCTAGTCTCATACAGTTCTTGTTCCTCGGATCAATTGGTGCAGTATGCTCTCTTTTTTTCTATTTATGTACAGTCATAGCAACAAAATTTAAGTGGATACAATATTTCGTGCCATGCATTATGCTTATTATATTTATCACAATCAACTTAATAGATTTAGAAAAGGCTGAAACCTCAAAAGAACAATGGGTCGAAACAAAAACAGAAAACTCTTTCGAAGCATCTTTTCAACATTTTACCGGTGAACATAAAGTCCCAATTGAACTAAAACGAGGTGACATATTAGAATTCACCATTGAATCACGAATTGAAAATCCGAATGGCTACATAGACGAAGTAAAAATGGCTAGTGAATTTCAAGAGGAAGAAAATTATTTAGCTCCAACTGGTCCGAATACATATCATTTCGCAGCAATTAAAACCGGCACTTATTACATTATAGTTAGCGGAAATCAATTAAAAGGAAATTTGAAAATAGATTGGAACATCAAATAAAAAAGGCAGTGCTTTTGCACTGCCTTCCTAAATTCTGACATAGAATGGATTCCATATTAACTTGCGTTTTGTAATAATGCTCGTTTTAACTGTTTACGGAAACGAACTCCTAGCGTAATTGCTACAATCACAATCACTCCAAAAATGATTTTACCGATATGACCTTCTAGCGCTCCAAAAATATCATGTAAATTGCCACCTAACCAGTAACCACCGATTAAGAAGAATGATATCCAAAATAGAGCACCTGAGTAAATTGTAATTGCAAAGCGGCGGAATGGTAAGTTAATAATTCCTGCAAAGTATCCTGTAAAGTGACGTACACCAGGAATAAAGAAACCGATAAAGATTAGGAAATATCCATACTTATCAAACCACATTCTTGTTAAGTCGATTTTTCTTTGCGTTAAAAATACGTATTTCCCATACTTTTGAATAAAGGGCATACCTAATTTATTTCCTAAAAAGTATTGAATCGTCATTCCTACACTTGTCCCAATAAAGGATAGAATGATTAAAATCGGTAAGCTTAAATCACCCTTATGTGCTAAAAATCCCGCATATGCTAACGTTGGCTCTCCCGGAAACGGAAGTGCAATATATTCTAACAGCAAACCAACAAGTACAACATAGTACCCGTATTGCTGAAATAATTCATGAATCCATTCCATGTCATCTCTCCTTTCAATCACGTGCAACTTCTTACTAATATTGTATAAAAAAATTGTCGAAATAACTATCACAATAGCTTACATTTTTATTACATTTTTGTAAGGCTCTCACTAAACTTTTACGTTCTTTATTTACTTTCGTTTTCAGACAATTTAACAAGTATATACTGTGAGAAAACAGATCCTTAATATGCATTTTTTATCCATTTTTTAACACTTGAAAATCGTTATATTTTGTTCTTAATAAAAAACCACTACAAACTCATACGAACTTCATATTAGCTTCATATACGTATTGTAAGATTATATCGGAATTTGTTGAAAAATTTAACCAATAAATGACTAAGCATTAATTTGAATAAATATGAATAGCTTTTCGAAATTGAAAAAAGGGTGAATAAGAAATGGAAGCTTATAAAATGCACGATTTTATTAATACAAATGTTGAATCTCATCAAAATGAAACCGTTTTTAATTTACACATATGTGAAACAAGTGAATTTGACGTAAGTTTAACAAAATCTACTACACTATCTTTTATCGTTTCAAAAAAGAACATTAAAATTGTCACGAAAAAATGGATTAATTCAAATCAAGAAAGCATGATTGGCAAAAGCTATATCATTCCAACGAAAGCTTTTCACTACTTCTTACCAATTATTGCTGAAACTGAAGATGAATTAAATATTCAAGTTCAAAGCTTTGGACTACATGGGGAACTTTTATTAAATGAAAGATTACTTATTGATAAAAACAACAAATACAATGCCAAAATTACTACTTTCTTTGAAACATTAGATGAAAATGTAAATAAAGTATTACGAGGATTGCAAATTCATTGTATGTAAGACTACTACAATAGTAAAAAGGAGAATATAATGAAAAAACTATTATTAAGCGCACTATTATCATTAGGATTTTTAACTATTCCATTCACAAATGCTGAGGCAGCTACAACAAATGATCAGCTTATCGTAAATACACAGTTAAATAAAATGGATTATTATCAAAACGGAAAATTCATAAAGAGTTTTACTGTCGCTACTGGAAAAGCAGCTACTCCTACACCTAAAGGTACTTTTCAAATCGTAAATAAAATTAAAAATCGTCCTTATTATACAGGCAAAATTAAAGGCGGCGATCCACGTAATCCACTTGGTGACCGTTGGCTCGGACTAAACATGGCAGGAACTTACGGAACAACTTATGCGATTCATGGTACGAACAATAATCAGGCAATTGGTAAGTGGACAACACTAGGTTGTATTCGTATGTATAACAATGATATACACTGGTTATTTGAGCGTATTCCCCAGCAAGCTACTGTCACTGTAAAATAACCTCAAAGCGCGATTTACATGTAGCCAAGAATTTTATGTCTTGGCTTATTTTATTTCTTCATTTACAGTAGCAAAACAACTGTATTTACATATATAATAGGAATAGATTGTGTTAAATAAAATCCAAACATTGATAAACATGGATATTAAAATTATACAGTTATAATATTTTATAAATTTTACAATACATACTATAATAGAATTACTGTAATTCTTAAATATTCAGTTTCACTAAACAACTCCCCTTGCTACTTTCATGATTATTTTATGGCGGGGGCTTATTATATGTATAAACAATCTGAGTCATCGGAAAAATGATGAATTCGAATATTGCAGTTAAAAGCGTTATTTAGGAGGTGTTACTATGACGCATATACTGGTGATTGAAGACAACCCAGATATACAAGAACTGATTCGTGAATTTCTAATGGCACAAAACTTTACCGTTGATGTTGTTGGCGCTGGAACAGAAGGTATACTTCTTTTCCAAAAAAATTCATACGATCTTGTCCTCCTTGATGTGATGTTACCAGATATAGATGGCTATAGTATTTGTAAAATTATGCGAGGACAATCTGATGTACCAATCATTATGTTAACAGGCTTACATAATGAAGAAAGTGAAATTAAAGGATTTGAGTTAGGTATTGATGACTATATTACGAAACCGTTCCATTACACCGTATTTATTAAACGTGTAGAAGCCGTATTAAGAAGGGCAGCAACGAAGGAAGCCGAAGCTGCAACTATACTACAATTCCATGAATTGATGTTAAATTCTACAGCATATGCCGCTTATGTTCATGGTAATCAAATTGAATTGACAACAAAAGAATTTGAAATTATTTATACTTTACTGCAAAATCGTGGGAAAGTATTATCAAGAAGTGATTTGTTGAATAAGGTATGGGGCTATGAACATTATGGTGATGTAAGAGTTATAGATACACATATTAAAAACTTACGAAAAAAATTAGGGATTCCTTATATTAAAACGGTGAAAGGCATTGGCTACAAAATCGAATCGTAGCCAAGGCAACATCACCAAAAATATTTTCATCAAAACCTTATTATTTTGTATTCTTTTATCACTTTGTCTTTATCAAATTATTTACTTCTTAGCTTCAAACTACGATAAAGAACGTTTTGCGAAAGAAAATGGAACGCATACTACAGAACAAGCGAATTCAGATACACAAAACGATCAAAGTAAAACGAATCAAAATAAAGCTGTATCACAGGGAGACATGTTTAATTTTCAATCTTCTATTATAGATTATAACTCTCTCTCTACAGCTATCAATCATCTTTTGCAGCCTAGCCAAACTGCAAAAGCAAAAGAACATACTCAAAATATTTCGGGGGAAAATAATGCTTCTGCTCCATCTACAGAAATGGAAAAGCAAGTCGCTACTAATGATGCCTTACATAAACAAAATGCAGCAAGTAAAGCAAATGATGCACAAGATAATCCAAAATTAACAGATGTACTGCAGCAATTAGCTCCACATATTGGCGCGACAATGCTTGCATTATCTCTGCTCGGATCTTTAATTTATGCAAAAATAATTGCCAAACCCTTCCAGTATATGAGTGATGCTTTAAAGGATATTATGAATCTTGATTTCTCAGATAAAAAGCTACTTCACAAAAATACTGATCAAACAGATTTTAATTTGCAAGTAGCTGCTTCACAAGTACCAAATATAGTGAAGAATTTACATGCAAGCAATCAAGATTTAAGAAATGAACTCAAAAAGGAACAACAATTAGAACAATCTCGTAAAGAATTTATGTCTATGGTTTCCCATGAATTAAAAACACCAATCGCAGCCGTTATGGGACAACTAGATGGCATGATTCACGGAATTGGAGCTTATAAAGATAGAGATAAATATTTAAAACGTTCCTATGAAATGATGCAAGACATTAACATATTAACGGAAAAAATGTCGGAATTATCCAAAATACAAAACCCTCAATTTAAACCTGATTTAAAAGTTATCTCATTAACTAATATTATTGAGGATGTTATGAAGAAAGTAGATTATTTCGTATCTGTAAAGCAGTTAAATGTTCAATCTAACATTAAACAAGATGTACAAGTTTTAGCTGATCCTAAATTTATTCAAACTGCCATTTTTAACATTATTTCAAATGCAATTCATTATACAATTGACCATCAGCATGTATACATAAAGCTTTATGAAAAACCAAACGGTTACGCATTAGAAGTATTAAATACAGGTTCACAAATAGATGAGGATAAACTTGCCCATTTATTTGAGCCATTCTATCGCGCAAACCCTGACAAACATGGCTTAGTACAAGGTAGTGGTCTTGGGTTATACATTGTAAAACAAATACTAGATAAACATCAGTTTCCTTATGGGATACAAAACACGCCTCAAGGTGTAAAATGTTCTATTGTATTCCCAAAAGCAATGTAAAAACCTACTACAATTTCATACCCCAAATTCATACTTCGTATGAGTGGCGGAATTTTGTAGAGTATATGACTCTGTTTCGTTCGCCCGTTATCCTTATTTGGATAGCGGGCGTTTTTTATTATTTAAAAGGAGGATTTTCATGGAGAAATTTAAGTATTCATTACTCGTTTTATTCGGAGCTTGTAGCTACGGCGTACTTTCAACTATTTTCAAACTCGGATTTATTGATGGATTTTCAGCACATCAACTATTAGGAGGACAATATGTCTTCGGATGGATTGGTCTTCTTCTGCTCGTTCTTTTCGTTTCACGTCATAAAGTAACAAAAAAACAATTCTTTTCCTTACTAACAGTTGGTACAACGATGAGTATGACCGGTATCTTCTACGCTATTTCTGTAGAAGAACTACCAGCATCTATCGCTGTCGTCCTACTTTTCCAATTCACATGGATTGGTGTAGTCATTGAAGCAATTGCAAATCGAACATTTCCAAGCCGTGAAAAGGTTATATCTATCCTTATTTTATTTGCTGGTACATTGTTTGCTGGCGGTATCTTTGAAGGTCTCGGACAAAGTTTTTCTACAAAAGGGATTATTTTCGGACTATTAGCTGCTGTCTCTTTTTCATTCTATGTTTTTGCAAGTGGACGTGTCGCTACAGAAGTTCCGCCCTATACGAAAAGTTTTCTTATGACAACAAGCGCTACTCTGATCGTATGCCTATTCTTCCCGCCAACCTTTTTAACAGATGGTGCTTTGCAAGCTGGCCTATGGAAATATGCTTTCTTCCTCGGTTTGTTCGGTGTTGTCGTACCTGTCATTTGTTTTTCAATTGGCGTACCGAAAGTAGGAACAGGACTTGGTACAATACTAGGAGCAGCTGAATTACCAACAGCCATTATCGCTTCTATTACACTTGTACATGAAGTCGTAACGTTTATGCAGTGGATTGGGATCATCTTTATACTACTTGGGATTTTTATCCCTCAGCTACTTACCGCTAGGAAAGAAAAGAAACATAGTAGCGTGCATACTGCATAACAAAAGACCTTTCATGTATTTGAAAGGTCTTTTTCTCTATCTCACTTTACCGCTCCATATAACTTCTCTATCTCACACTCAATTTGTTTTACATCAATCCGTTCAAATAGTGGCTGCACGCTATCAATTCTACTTGGCAACGTATGTTGAGGCTCCCAATTCCGGTTCACAATCGATAATGTGTTTCTAACTCTTTCACTTGAAAATGGTAAAAATGGTTCAAGGAGATTTGCAAAATTAGCGATAAGATACACACAGTTATAAATCGTTTTTTCGCATGAAACTGGATCATCTTCTCTTTCTTTCCATGGCTGCCTCTCATCAAAGTATTTATTTGCAAAACGTACTGCATCAAATATTGATTCTAGCGCTACCTTAAATTTAGTTTGCTCAATTGCCTCTCCTACATGTTTATATAGTCCTTCTACTTTATCTTTCAGCTCTACATCAATACTTCCTTTCGGCACGATACCACCATAATATTTTTCAATAAACTTTAATGTTCGGTTCACAAAGTTCCCATATGCACCTAATAATTCACTATTATGACTGTAAATAAATTCACGCCATGAAAAATCAGTATCGCGATTTTCTGGTGCATTTACTGTTAAAAAGTAACGAATAGAATCTGGATCATAGCGTTCTAATATATCAGGTACCCATACTGCCCATTTTTTACTTGTAGATAATTTTCTTTTTTCAACTGTTAAATATTCATTCGAAACAATATGACGAGGAATTGCTCCTTCCCCTATTCCAAGTAATACCGCTGGCCAAATGATAGAATGAAACGGAATATTATCCTTTCCATGCACATAATATGTTTTCGCTTCGCTATCCCAAAACTCTTGATCATCTTTCCCTGTTTCTTCAGCCCAATGTTTACTTGCTGAATAATACCCAGTCACCGCTTCAATCCATACGTAAATTTTCTTATCTTCATACCCTTCTACTGGAATTGGTACCCCAATTGGTAAATCACGTGATACGGCCCTATCTAGTAATCCTTCTTTTACATATCTCTCTGTTAGCTGAATCGCATTGTCGCGCCATGTCCCTGTTTGTTTGGCGATTTCTACAGCCGTTTTGATTTGCTCCTGAAATGTATGCAATGCAAAATAGAAATGCTCTGTTTCCTGTACAGACGGCGTACTACCACATAACTTACATTTCTTTTCTAACAAATCGAGTGGATCTAAAATAGCTGAACACGCATCGCATTGATCTCCTCTTGCTGCTTCATGGCAATGCGGACATATTCCTTCTACATAACGATCAGGTAAAAACTGCGTACACGTTTCACAATATGCTTGTTCCACTGTTTTTTTATAAATATGTTCCTCTTCTAATAAACGTAAAAAAACTTTCTGAACCGTTTCATGATGGTGCTCACTATCTGTACGTGTATAGCAATCATACGTAAAACCAAGGCTACGAAAACATCGCTCAAACTCTTCATGATACTTATTAGCAATTTCCTTCGCCGTCACCCCTTCTTGTTTTGCCCGAATTGCAATTGGTGTTCCATTACAATCACTTCCCGAAACATACAACACATTCTCACCTTTTGCCCGGTAATAACGTGCTAAAATATCTCCAGGTAACAAACTCGCAATATGTCCAAGATGTAACGAACCATTTGCATACGGCCAAGCGCCCCCAATAAAAATACTCATCTTACATTCCTCCTTTAAAATATAAAAAGCCCCGCCCTTATCTTAAAAAAGATAAGGGCGGGGCTGTATAAACAGTCGCGGTACCACCTTATTTCGCCAATTACTCACATAATTAGCCTTATCAAGTACGGAGCTATGAGCTCTTATACTGTGGTTTTGATAACGAGTACCAACTCTCGTCGCCGCCTACTATTATCATTTGATAAGTTCAGGACGAAGCTCAAAGGCCATTGTTCAAATGAATATTCTTGCTTCTTCTCAGCTACCGAAGCTCTCTGGAAAGAATGTGTTCATCCTACTTTTCCTTTTCAACGCTTTTACGTATAACACATATTGTACGACTTAATAACAGAAAAATCAAACTTTAATTCAAGAAAAACAGGAAATCTCACCTTCCCGCCGAATACCTATACGTTCACAAAAGGAGTGATATGATTGAATCAAGAACAACTAAGCACACGTAATGAAAAAAGCTGGAATGCAGCTGCTTATGAAGCTTGGACGAATCGCCACGGGGCACCAGCTGATTATGCGAAAAAAATCATGGAAGACCCTATGCGCGAGGTAGATCACTATTTACCTTACATACAATCTCCGAAAGGAAAACGTATTATTAATTTACTCGGGTCAAAAGGAAATAAAGCTGTTGCTCTCGCTCTTTTAGGAGCTGACGTAACAGTTGTTGATATTTCAGCAAGTAATGCAAAATATGCAAATGAACTTGCGGACGCAGCAGGTGTCTCTATTCAGTATGTCGTTTCTGATGTATTACATGTGCAGCTCTCCGAATCATTTGATATCGTATTGCTGGAACTTGGTGTACTCCACTACTTTCTAGATTTAAAACCACTCTTTCAAAAAATTGCTACTTTACTTAAGGGAGATGGATTGCTTATCCTTCGTGACTATCATCCTGTTTACACGAAATTATTAGGAGTCGACCACCCATCATTTCGAGCAAGTGGAAATTATTTTGATGAAGAATTGATTGAAGATGATGTTGCTTATAGCATCCTTCTTACAGAAGCACAAAAAGAATCGTTACCTAAAACAACTATCCGTCGCTGGACGCTAGGAGAAATCATTACAACACTTGCCGAAGAACATTTTAAAATTGAAAAACTAGTTGAAGAACATGGGCCTCATCAAAGATGGGTCTTCTCTTCTACTGCAGCGGAAGGAATGGAAGAACGTGTGCCAGGTCTATATACATTAATTGCAACAGCATGCAAAAAAGGATCCCTTCACGGATAGGATCCTTTTTGCATGCTCACGCATATAAGTTGAGGTTGGAGATTACCATAATTCTGTAGAATAGGACACAAGATATTTCAACATTTCGTCTCTGACTTACGTCGTCAAAAAGGGGTATGACCAACATAACGAAGAGTAATGTTCTCAGTTGATACTGATAATCGTTATCAACTAATTAGAAGTATACATGATGTTATTTCAAATTACAATAGCATTTCTAATTTTTATTTATGAATTTTTTGATATACAAATGTATACATTTTAAGAACATTTACTCCTATCAATCTTCCATATTCCATTATCTGCTATAATTTTTATTGAACAGATTAATAACTTCATAATAATGTTTTTATTAATTTTGTTCTTAACATTTATAAATTATAATAAATAGTTTTTAAAAGGTAGGGGTAACGATGAAATATGTTAGTATTCGAAAAAAACTACTGTTCACACTCTTAAGCATTTCTTCTTTATTTAGCATTGCTCTTATTGTTATTCTTTCATTCGCTATGAGCCAAGCGAGCGAAATTAAAACGTTAAAAAATGATGTATCCAAAAGAGCAACGATTTTAAAAGAACGCGGTGATTGGTTCCAAGCACAAGTGGCTGGTTTACAAGAATATTTACTGTCACATGATCAAAAAGGATTGGATAAATTCAACCGAGAAGGAAAAAAACTAGCTGATACTAGAGAAAAAGTAACAAGTGATAAAAAACTTTCAGAAGGAATGAAAGAAGCCATTTTAATGGGAGGAAAATGGCGAAGCATCATAGATAATGAAGTCCTCCCTCTCGCTCGCGAAGGAAAATGGGACGAAGCATCCAAAATCGCTTTAGCTCAAACCGATTACGTAAATGACCTTTTAAGTCGTTTTACGAAATATGCAAACGAAGAAAATGATAAGCGTGACGCATTAATTGCCGACGTGGAGTCTTCTTCATCGCTTATTCAATATATTATTTTCTTCTCACTTATTACATGTACAGTAACGTCTATTTTATTAGCATGGTGGTTCTCTGGTAAACTCGTTAGACCGATACGACAAATTGATGAGAAATTAAGAGAATTAGCTTCTCAAGATGGTGATTTAACTGCTAGATTGCACGTAGCAAGTAAAGATGAAATTGGTGATATCGCCAATTCCTTTAATCAAATGCTCGCTAATTTACAACGTATAATAAAACAAGTGCAACAAACATCCACAAGTGTAAAAGAAGCATCTGAAAATGTGTTTATCGAAACAACTGTCTCTATGGAAAATATCGCAAAAACCGAAGAGACTATGAATGCTCTTGAGCATAATATTCGTTCACAAGTCTCTAGCATCGAAGAAAGTTCAACTGCAATGGACGATATGGCAACGAGTGTTCAACGTATTGCAGAATCCGCCTCTTCTGTTGCTAGCCTAGCTGTTACAACTTCAGAAAAAGCTGATAGTGGGAATAAAGTCATTGAGAAATCTATTACACAAATGCATACCATTAATGAAGCTGTTAACGCTACATCACAAGTAGTAGAACGACTTATTACACATACAAATCATATTGATACTGCACTTCAATCCATTTCTAATATCGCTGAACAAACGAATTTACTCGCTTTAAATGCTTCCATTGAAGCAGCCCGCGCTGGTGAACATGGAAAAGGCTTCGCTGTTGTTGCCGATGAAGTACGAAAACTTGCTGAACAATCTCAGCTAGCAGCAACTGATATTAACCATTTACTTCATCAAATTCAAGAAGATACAAAAATAGCAAATGAAATGATGACGCAAGGTCAGTCAGAGACTTCTGAAGGCATTACAGTCATTCGTACCGCTGGATCTTCATTCTCAGAAATTGTTAACCATATTAACAAAGTCTCTACACAAATGCAAGAAATGTCTGCAACTGCTGAAGAAATGGCCGCAAGTTCTGAAGAAATGAATGCAGCTTTAAATAACATCGCTTCTATTTCAAATGAGGTTGCCGCCGAAACATCACAAACAGCAACTTCAGCTGGTGACCAAGTAAACAAAATGAGTGTCGTTGCTAAAAAAGCGTCTGAAATGAAGACGACCGTACAAGAACTTGAAGTTCTCGTTTCCCATTTCAAGACAAACGTTTAAAGCAAAATTTTCTTTTATACTTCTATAAGTTCCAAATTATTAAAAAGAGAGATTTACAGTCTCTCTTTTTTCACCTTAAAATATCTCTTTCTATCTCTCATTACGTCTGCTATAATTCCTAAAGGAAAGAAGAAAGCTTTATTCCAAATGGAGTAAAGCTTTCTTTCAATTTTTCACATTAATTAATTCTAATACTATGATTTCACAAAGGAGGCTTTTATCATATGAGTTTTATTAGCATTCGAAAAAAACTAATGTTCATGATGGGAACGATTTGCGCTTTATTTGGCATCGCCTTAGCTTTTATTTTATTTTTTGCTATTGATCAATCTCGTCAAGCTGAAGCATTACAAAAAGAAATTTCTCCCCTTGCAACACAATTAAAAGAACGCGGGGATGCTTATCAAGTACAGCTCTCTGCTTTAAGAGGGTATTTATTACAACATGATCAAGTTGAATTTGATAAGTTTAATTCGATGAGTAAAGAGCTTGAGAATACAAAAGATAAGCTTCTTTCTAATCCAAATGTTTCTGAGTCCATGAAAAATACAATGGAATCAGGATCCACTTGGAGAAAATTTATTGAAGAAAAAGTTTTCCCTCTTGCAAAAGAACAAAAGTGGGAAGAGGCTTTACAAGTAGCTTATGCAGAAAATGGTACCGTTTATAAAGTAATTGGTGACTTCACAAATTATAGTAATGAACAAGCTAAATTACGTGATCAATCTATCAAAAAAATTGATCAATCTTCACTTCAAATTGAATATGTTGTCTTCTTATCACTTGTTATTTGTATTCTTGTAGCTATGATTCTTGCATGGTGGTTCTCTGGTAAACTTGTAAAACCAATTCAACAAATTGATAGTAAACTAAAAGAATTATCATCTCAAGAAGGTGATTTAACAGCCCGCCTACAAGTAAATAGTAATGATGAAATTGGTACGATCGCAACATCATTTAATAAAATGTTAGAAAACCTACAACATATCATTAATCGTGTTCAAAAAACATCTGTAGAAGTACAAAGCGCTTCTGAAAATATGCTAGAAAAGACGAATATATCACGCGAGGCAACAATAAAAGTTCAAAGCTCGATGTCCAACTTAAATGAAAGTATTCAATCGCAAGCCTCCAGCATGGAAGAAAGCTCAACTGCAATGGACGATATGGCAGTAAGTGTTCAGCGAATTGCTGAATCTGCTTCATCTGTAACTGAACTTGCTGTAGCTACATCTGAACAAGCTAACGACGGAAGTTCGGTTATTCAAAAATCCGTTTCACAAATGACAACGATACATGACGCTGTAAATGCTACATCAGAAGTGGTCGAACGTCTAATCACTCATACGAAATATATTGATACAGCTGTACAATCTATTTCTAATATCGCGGAACAAACAAACTTACTTGCTTTAAATGCATCTATCGAAGCAGCTCGTGCTGGCGAACAAGGAAAAGGTTTCGCTGTTGTAGCCGATGAAGTTCGAAAACTTGCTGAACAATCTAAAACTGCTGCAACAGATATTAACCAATTACTACATCAAATTCAACAAGACACTGAAACTGCGAGCTCTATGATGTCACAAGGTCGTTCGGAAGCATTTGAAGGCATTCATGTTATTCGTGAAGCTGGTAATTCTTTCACAACGATTGTGGAGCAAGTAAATAAAGTATCTACTCAAATGCAAGACATCTCAGCAACTGCTGAAGAAATGGCTGCAAGTGCTGAAGAAATGAACGCTTCCCTGAATAACATCGCTTCTATTTCGACTGAAGTATCTAGTGAAACAGCGGCAACAGCACAATCTGCTGAGCAAAAGGTCATTACGATGAATGAGATGACACAAACAGCTAAACAAATGAAACAAACAGTTGAAGAATTAGATCAACTCGTATCTCATTTTAAAACTGAATAGACATTCCAAAAATATTCCTCTTCCAAGAGGGATATTTTTTTGAGCTCATTTCCTGCACTTTATACATATATCCGTTATAATGAGAATCGATATCATTAATATGTAGGGGGTGCTACACATGTCACAACAAGCATTTGAAGAAACGTTATATGCAAACTTAGAAGCTGTTATTGACCCTGAACTCGGTGTTGATATTATCAATCTTGGATTAGTTTATGACGTTACGGCAGATGAAAATAATAATGCTGTCATTACGATGACAATGACTTCTATCGGTTGTCCAATGGCTGGGCAAATTGTATCAGATGTAAAAAAAGTATTATCAACGAACGTACCTGAAGTCAATGAAATAGAAGTAAATGTCGTTTGGAATCCACCATGGTCTAAAGAACGCATGTCACGTATGGCGAAAATCGCATTAGGTATTCGCGACTAAATAAAGTGAAACTTTAATCAGTGGGGGGGGTTCTTCATCCCCCACTGATTATCAGCCCTCACCAATCGGGCTTTTATGGGCAGTTGATCCCCATCTAAATTCTTTGCTTTCGCTGAATTTTGAGGTGGGGGTCTTACTGCCCATTAAAGCGGGATAAAGAAAGACCTGACATTCTAGTCAGGTCTTTTTCTCTTATTATTTTACGCCTACTGCATCGTAAGCTTTCGTTACAGCTTGTACAGCTTTAGAGTTTTTACCATATAAATCTTCAGCTGACTGAAGTGCAGCTTGACGCATCATTTTGAAGTCAGAGTTTGCAGTTAAATATTTTGTAAGAGCACGGTAGTAAATTTTTTCTGTCGCTTCACGGCCTACTCCTGTTACTTTCACGCCGTAATGATCTCCACCTTCAGATACTAAGTATGCAGCTTTATTGTTAATACTGCTGTTAATATGAACGCCGCCATTATCAGCTGTTCCAGTGTAGCGCTTATTGTAGTGATCTGGGTAACCTTCACCTGGTTTTAATGGATTTGGAATAGATGCTGGATCTTTCAGAGAACGAAGTGCATCACCAGGTTTTCCAGGTGTATAAATGTCAGCACCTAAATCCCAGCTTTTCTTCTCAACCATGACACCCATAATATCAGATAACGATTCATTTAACGCACCTGACTCATTTTTATAAACAAGATTTGCTGTATGCTCAGTTACAGCATGCGTTAATTCGTGACCGATAACATCTAGTCCAGCAGATAATGGAATGAATGTTTTTCCATCGCCATCACCATACATCATTTGTACACCATTCCAAGCTGCGTTATTCCAAGCTGTACCTACGTGAACAGTCGAAATAAGCTTCGCGCCTTTATCATCGAAAGAGTTACGATTAAACGTCTTTTTGTAGTAATCGTATACTTTCCCTGCATTTACATGCGCATCAACTGCCGCTTTATCTTCGAAGAACTTAGATTTACTTTCAACTTCTTCTCCTGTATATCCAAGCCATTGTGAGAATAAATTAAACCAGTTCTCGTCCATATTTTCTGCATCAAATGTATGGATACCTTGTCCTCGTTTACCATCAAACAAGTTGAATTGTCCTGTTTTCGTATCTTGCGCAATTTCAAATGATTGTCTAGCACCTAATACGCCGTAACCAAATCCAGTAATGTTATCTACAGCGTTATATTTCTCAATAACATTTCCATTCGTTGCATCAACAAAATAATGCCAATACCCTGGAGCTGGTTTTGAAATCGATGCTTTCACTAAATATGCAAGATAGTAATTTCCATCTTTTTCATACACAAATAAATCTTTTTTCACACCGTCATAACTTTTTACTTTACCAACTTCTTTTTCAATATCTGCCTTTGCAATTGTTTCTGCTTGTTCCGCACTAATGCTTGCAGCTGCAGGAATATTTTTATCCTCTAAATTCGGAATAACTTGTCCGAAGAATGCTTTTACATTATTTTCTTTATCTAGTGTAACAGTTTGATCTGAACCATACACAGGAATGTTATTATGTTTTTCAACTAACTTCACGTGTGTTGTGCCAGATTCAGCATCTTTTTCTTCCCCAACGACATTGAAATGTTTATCAATATTCCCTGCTAATTTGAACATATCTTTCTTACTCTCTAAATATTGAAAGACCGTCTCTTTTTTATCTAATCCTTCCGGTGCTTTCCATTCTTCACCTATGTATGCAGGCGTTTTAAATTCTTGATGGTATTGAATTTTTTGTTCTTCCGCTTTCGTTGTCGTTGCTCCAAATGTTCCAAATCCCCCGGCGATAACAGTTAACGCTAATGCTGATGAAATGACTTTCTTTTTCACTATAACATTCCCCATTCCCATAAAGATTTTTGACACTTTTATACAATTCTTGTTTTTCAAGTGGATACCTTTACCTAAAATTTGAGAAAGTTTTTTCTGACAATTTCACTCAAAAAAAGAGGACATCTATCGGATGTCCTCTTTTCTATAAACGTTTTATTACTTTTTCAATTCAATTGCTAAATAGTGTGATTGCTGTTTCGCTGCAATATGAATATCTTCTTCTATCGCTTCTGCCGCATCACGCATAACAAGTGTCTCACCATTTATTACACTACTGCCTTCAATTTGTACAAGATACAATTGACGACCTTCTTTCACCGGAAAATGAATTTCTTTTCCAGCATCTAACGATAAAGAATATAAATTCGCATCTTGGTGAATTTGAATTGGTGCCCCGCCTTCTATTGGCGATACCATATGAAACCATTCATTTTCACGCTTGCTCCAATCAAATGTAAACTCACCATAGTTTGGTTTATGATCCGCACGATCTGGTAAAATCCAAATTTGTAATAAACGTAGTGTTTCATTTCCTAAATTATGCTCACTATGAAATACACCTGTGCCAGCACTCATATATTGAACATGTCCTCGCTCAATTGTTCCGCGGTTCCCCATGCTATCTTCATGTGTTAAAGCACCATCTACAACGTACGAAATGATTTCCATATCTCGGTGGGGATGCATATCAAAACCAGTTTGCGGTGCTACTAGGTCATCATTAATTACACGTAATGCACCGAAGTTCATGTTATTAGGATTATAATAATTCGCAAATGAAAAATGAAAATGTGTATTTAGCCAACCGTGATTTGCTCTTCCCATATTTTTATGATCAACTTTTCTAAACATATCCTTCACCCCATATTATCTCGAATTCAAGATTTATTTTAAATTTTTTCTCACTGTAACTTTTTTAGTAATTGTAATAATTGATGTTGTTCTTCTACATTTAAATTTTGAAACTGCTCCGCTTGGAATGTTTCTTGAGGCGGGACGATTTCTTCATATAAGGCTCTTCCCTTTTCTGTTAACGAAATATATTTTGTAGTACCTTCTTGTTCACGACGAATCCACTCGAGCTGCTCCATTTTATTTAAAAGCTGCGTGATATTTCCCTTCGTAACAAATAGCTTATTTCCAAGCTCTTGTTGCGTTAAACGATCATGCCCTCCAACTTGAGCTAGTACATCAAACTGAGCGGCAGATACATTCCATTCTTTCAAATGCTGATTCGTCTCACGAATACTTTTATTGTAAAAACGTGATAAACGAAACCATAGTAGTAAACCTAGTCTATCTTCTGTTTTCATTTCATCACCTCGCTCGTTTCATACCATTAGTTTAGAACTAAACTTCATGAAAGTCAATTACTTATTTTTAGTAAGAAACAAAGAAAGCACAGCGCTATTTCTCCACTATGCTTTACATTAACTTTCTATTTTTATATTCATCTAACTTCCTCTCCGCGAACTTTCTCGCATCTTTCTCAATCCATCTATCTTCATACAATTCACTTCCAACATACAACACTTCCCTCTTATGCTGCATCGCATGACGAAATTCATGCAGTAGTGTTTTGAGCACTTGCTCATACTCTTCCCACATACAAACAAAAATTAATTGTTTTTCTTTATGATAAAAACCACCTACTGGGAATAAGAATTCCTCTTCTTCTTCTCCTAATGATAAAAGCACATGATTCGCATCACACGTATCACAAAAAATAACCGGCGTTTTACATACTTCAATCAGTGAAAACAAATCGTCTCTAAGCCTTTTGACATCCCAAGGAAGCTCCGAATCCAACACATACCAATTCTCCACCTGTTGATATACATTTTGAAACTGGAGTTCCATTTCTCTTTATTCCCCTTTCCAAGCACCCTTTTTCTATATGTATGCCACAATATGGTAAATATTAAACGTATTCTTTCATCCTTAAAAAAATGCCAATAAAAAAGGAATCTATGTCGACATAGATTCCTTTTCCGTAATCACTTTTTTTTCATCATTTTTTTTAATACAAAGTAACCAATTGCACCAACAATAGCAGCAAGTACAAAATATTTCACATATGGTCCAGCTACTTTATTAATACTTTCCCACTCTGTTCCTAATTTAAAGCCTAAATATACAAATACAATAGACCATGGGATAACAGCTAATGTAGTTAGCGTAATAAACTTAGCATGTGACATTTTTGCAATTCCCGCTGGTATCGAAATAGCATGACGCACAACAGGAATAAAACGAGCTGTAAAAATAACGCCAGTTCCGTAACGATTAAACCACGCTTCAGCATAATCAATATGTTTCTTCTGAATCAAAATATATTTTCCATATCGCTCAAGAACAGGTCTTCCTCCGTATCGGCCAATCCAATAAATGAATAGTTGTGCGATTACACCACCAATTGTACCGAACGCGACGGCCCCCCAAAATGTAATGCTTCCTGTTGATACTAAATATCCTGCATAAGATAATACGATTTCACTTGGGATAACCTCTAACATTAATCCAAGCATAATTCCCCAATAACCAAGTCCTTCTAAAAAAACTAAAACGGAATGAATCAACTCTCCTAACATCATGTACCTCTCTTTACTGTTTTCATTGCAAAAATAAAAGTACAAGCAGGAAATATCTTGTACTTTTATTTTTTTAATTTAGTTAGTCTTCGTATCCCACTTAAAGATTTTATTTAAAAATTTATATACATTCTTTGACTCTTTCGTCAAAAGTGGACCTAAGATAGATAGTATAAGCACATATAGTGCTGAGAATGGTTTCAAGACTGACATTAAACCACCGGCGATACCGATATTGGCCATAATGATGGAAAATTCTCCTCTTGAAACAATTGTTAATCCAATATTTGTTGACGCTTTATGAGATAATCCAGCTTGTCGTCCTGCAATCATCCCCGCTACAAAGTTTCCGATGATTGTAAGAAGAACAGCACCTAACGTTAACCATATCGCCCCGCCCAATGAGAACGGATCAATACTTAATCCGAAACTGAAGAAGAAAATAGCTCCGAAAAAGTCTCTAAATGGAACAACGAGATGTTCAATTCTGTCACTATGCTCTGTCTCAGAGAAAACTAAGCCTAAAAGAAGTGCTCCAATTGCTTCGGCTACGTGAATTGTTTCCGAGAAACCTGCAATAAAGAATAATGAAGCAAATACTACAATAATAAAAATTTCATCTGAACTAATATTAAGCAATTTATTTAATAACGGCGTCGCCTTTCTAGCGACAATAAAGAATAGAAGCATGTATCCTAAAGCAATTCCAATTGAAGTAAGGGCACCTAAGAATGAAGCATGATCCCCTAGAACTAAGCCTGAAACGACTGATAAATATACAGCAAGGAATATATCTTCAAACATGATGATTCCTAAAATTAATTCGGTCTCATTATTACCAGTTCTTCTTAAATCCACTAACACCTTTGCAACGATAGCGCTAGAAGAAATCGTAATAATACCCGCAATAATTAAGATTTCTAGTAAAGGGAAGCCCATTATAAATCCGTATAATAATCCAAGTGAAAAGTTAATTAAAATATAGATCGTTCCGCCAATTGCAATAGAACGTCCAGATTTAATTAGTTTTTTCATTGAAAATTCTAGTCCTAGATAGAACAGAAGGAATAGAACCCCAATCCGTCCAAGGAAGGAAATGACACTTGCACTTTCAATAAACTTGAAATCGATCACACCTATTGTCGGCGCATGTGGTCCTACTAACATCCCAAGAACAATTAGAAACGGAATTACTGAGAATTTAAACTTTCCAGCAATTACTGCCGCAATTGCAACTAATACTAACGCTGTACCAACTTCAAAAATTAACGTATCCATCTAGTCAGTCCCCCTATTCGAAAGTAACTCATTAATAATTTTTTTAATTTCTTCTCTCTCGCCTGAAACTACAAGCATATCGCCTTCCTCAATTACTGTTTCTGGTCCTGGATTAAATAGCTTTTTCATATTCTTTTTCATAACTGCAATGATTGTTACGCTATAGTTTTTTCTTATTTCAAGATCACCAATTGTTTTCCCGATTGCTGGAGCTTCCTTCTCCACTTTAAACCACTCAATCGCTAACCCTTCAAAAACCATTTCAACATTTTCTAATGCTCTAGGCTTATATACCATTCCACCTAATATTGCTGCAATTTGTCTTGCCTCTGAGTCACGTAATGAAATACTTGAGATACTTTCTTCATGGTCTGAATCAAAATGATACATTTCTCTACGCCCATCATCATGAATAACAATCACCATCTTCTCGTTACCTTTCGTAACGATTTGAAACTTATAACCAATACCTGGAAGTTCACTTTCTCTAATATTCATATTTAGCTCCTCCACAACAATTTTTATTTGAATTTTCTGTTTTTCTGTCTTTTATTCAACCAATTAACTTTAGAAATTCTAACCATTCAGGATACCTATGACTTGGAAATCTTTTATTGTAATAATAAGTGGCTCCTAAAAAGATACTTAAAGATGTAACGATAAAAAATATATTACTTCTCATTTTCAAACTCTTAAGGCTTACTTTCCATAAAGTTTCTTCTTTCAAATTATCCCCTCTTTCTCGCTTTACATTTAGTTTTTTAAAATGTAAATAATTCTAAAAATATTATGATGTAACATAATCATAACATAAAATAAGTTTAAGTAACATAATTTTTTAGAAAAATTGATTCTCGTATATTTTTTGCATATAATTTTCTTATTACGGAAAAAAGGAAGTGTATTATATGGTTGATATCTTTAGCAGATTCCTTGAGGTAACGAATAATATTTTATGGTCATATATCCTTATTGCAATGCTAATCGGCTTCGGTCTTTATTTCTCTTTTAAATTAAAATTTGTCCAAATTACTCATTTCAGTGAGATGGTCGGTTTAATTAGTAAAGGATTTAATCGAAAAGAAAAAAAGAAAGATAGCATCTCCCCGTTCCAAGCATTTTGCTTAAGTGCAGCAGCACGTATCGGCATCGGGAACTTAGCTGGTGTGGCACTAGCCATTTCAATGGGTGGACCTGGCGCAGTATTTTGGATGTGGTTTATCGCTATCCTTGGAGCAGCTACTAGTTTCGTAGAATGTACGCTCGCACAAATTTATAAAGTAAAAGATGGAAGCAGATTCCGTGGTGGTCCAGCATATTACATGGAAAAAGGATTAAATAAACGCTGGATGGGTGTTTGGTTCTCACTTCTTATTACAGTTGCATACGGATTAATTTTCAATTCTGTACAAGCAAACACGGTAACAATAGCATTTGAAAATGCTTTTGGACTAGAGCGAACGATCGTAGGAGCTCTATTAGCTTTATTAGTTGCAGTTATTATTTTTGGTGGTATTAAGAGCATTTCACGTATTACAGAAATGATTGTTCCGCCAATGGCAATCATTTATATTGGTGTGGCTATTTTTGTCGTGATTAACAACTTCACTATGCTACCAAGCATTTTTACAGAAATATTTAACAGCGCATTCGGTTTAGACCAAGCCGTCGCTGGTGGTATTGGAGCAGCAATCAAGTTCGGAATTCAGCGTGGTTTATTCGCGACAGAAGCAGGTATGGGTAGCTCTCCTAACGCAGCAGCAACATCAGATGTATCTCACCCTGTAAAACAAGGACTTGTTCAAGCATTAGGTGTTTTCGTAGATACATTCTTAGTATGTACATCAACAGCATTTATCGTATTATGTTCTGGACTTTACAAAGGAACAAATTTAGAAGGTATTGAATTAACACAACAAGCATTAAGTTCACAAATCGGACCGTGGGCAAGCACTTTCTTAGCGATTATTATTTTCCTATTCGCTTTCAGTTCTTTACTAGGAAACTACTATTATGGTGAAACAAACATCGCATTCATTAAAGAAAGTAAAACATGGTTAATGATTTATCGCGTGGCAGTTGTCGGAATGGTATTCTTCGGATCAATCGCTGCCCTTAAAACAGTTTGGAGCTTAGCTGATTTATTCATGGGACTAATGGTATTCACAAACTTAATTGCCATCTCATTCCTAAGCAAGTTCGCCTATGCAGCATTAGTAGACTATATGAAGCAAAAGAAACAAGGAAAAGATCCTGTTTTCGTTGCAAGTTCTATCCCTGGCTTACAGAATACAGAGTGCTGGGATGGACAGGATGTAGAAGAAAAACAGAAGGCTGTGTAACAAATAAAAGCGGAGGTGACTTGCTCAGAACAGGAGGGCATTGGAGCTCCTGACGAAGAGGCGTTCTTTGCCTCACAGGAAGGCGCGAAATGACCGACTGGTCTAGTCACCGGAGCTGGATATCATTAAAAGCGGAAGCGGCTCGTTTAGAACAAGAGCTATATATCAAACAAAATCCCTATTACTTCAACGTAATAGGGATTTTTATTTACAACAGTTCATAATTTGTTCAAATTAATTCCAGCAAAAGGGTTGATTTATACGAATTACTAGATTATAATAATTATAAATTAGTAATTGATATCACATAACAACTCAAAAGGAGATTGATCATAATGAACAAACAAGTAATCGAAGTATTAAACAAACAAGTAGCAGACTGGAGCGTTTTATTCACAAAATTACACAACTTCCATTGGTACGTAAAAGGGCCTCAATTCTTCACATTACATGAGAAATTCGAAGAGCTTTACACAGAATCAGCTACTCACATCGACGAAATTGCAGAACGTATTTTAGCAATTGGTGGCAAACCAGTAGCAACAATGAAAGAATACCTAGAAATATCTACTATTCAAGAAGCAGCATACGGAGAAACTGCAGAAGGGATGGTCGAAGCAATCATGAAAGACTACGAAATGATGCTAGTCGAACTGAAAAAAGGCATGGAAATCGCTCAAAACTCTGATGACGAAATGACATCTGACCTACTACTAGGCATCTACACAGAACTAGAAAAACACGCTTGGATGCTACGTGCGTTCTTAAATCAATAATATACTTAAAAGCGGAGGTGACTTGCTCAGAACAGGAGGGCATTGGAGCTCCTGACGAAGAGGCGTTTTTTGCCTCACAGGAAGGCGCGAAATGACCGACTGTTCTAGTCACCGGAGCTGGATATCATTTAAAGCGGAAGCGACTCATCCAGAGTCGCTTTTTTCTATGAAATGGTCGCTTTTGTTGGTACATGAAATTTATATCAGCGATTTTCTAATTATATCGGTGATTCCATTCAATATATCAGCGATTTTTCAATTATATCGGCGATTTCGGCAAATTTATCAACGATTTTCCCAATATATCGACTTACCGACAAATCACGACAGTATCAGCGCCCCTCTCCACACTTTTATCAATATATTACAATCTCTTTTATGTTAAAATATAGGAAACACCCTTTAGTAAAATAGATCCAAAAAAGCTTTTCCATATTCATCATTTACTATTTAAATGGCGGGAGTGGTTCAGTTGAAAGACTACTTAATTAGAGCATTTTTTGCGTTAATAACAGTTGGGATTGTCTTACTTATAGCTAATATTTTCAATATACGTATCGAGGTTAAAGACTATGCTTTCCTCGTTGTAGTAGCAATTGGTGGTGGCTGGGGTGGCTGGTACCTATATAAAAAACAAAGTAATCAAAATGATAAAGGCATTCCAAAGTAATATGGAATGCCTTCCTTATTGTTTCCGTCTATAGTAAATAATGAAATTCAAACCGCTAATACAACCAATCGCAATACACATATTAAAACTCTGCACATCTCCGGCCAGATTATACTCATCAACGATAAACCCAATCATAAACAACGTGATCGCTGAAACACCGATACACAATATCGAAATAAACCAAAGCGAAAATTCATTAATTAGCTCTTTCTTCTGTGTTGAAACAATTAACATAACAAGAATAGCTGCTGCTAAAATACATTTAAAAACCGGCCTCAAAAATACGAATTCCTCCATCTATTTCTCCTTTTCAAAAACATTATATCTCAATATTAACATATTTAACCAAATTAAAAACACATGCCTTTTGAAGATAAAATGACATGTGTTTCCAAAAATCTCTATACAATTGTATTAAGATAACTGCTTCCACTTCGTTCCTAAAACAGGACGCTCGTAATTTTGTATTTCATGAATTAATTTATCGGCCGTCTCAGCTGAAACGATTAACTCTTTATTTGACGGATTCATAAATCCTTCTTCCGCTGCACGTTCAACCATTTGCAGAATTGGTCCGTAAAAGTCTTTTATGTTCAATAAACCAACTGGCTTATTATGTATACCAATTTGTGACCAGCATACTACTTCAAATAGCTCTTCAAACGTTCCATATCCGCCTGGCAGTGCAATGAAAGCATCCGCAAGCTCTGCCATTTTCGCCTTGCGCTCATGCATTGTTTCTACTTCAATTAGTTCTGTTAACCCTGTATGAACAATTTCTCCTCGGAATAGACCGCGCGGCATAACACCTGTTACACGCCCGCCTAAACGAAGAACTTCATTTGCTACTTCTCCCATTAATCCAACACAAGAACCACCGTACACAAGCTCATACTCGTTCTCAACAAACATTTTCCCTAACGCTATTGCCTGCTCTTTAAACTCTGGTCTCTCCCCTAAGTTGGAACCTGCAAACACACAAATCTTTCTCATCCTTACACCCCGAAACTATATATTGTTATGATACAATGAACATTGTACAACATATTGAGGGGATGAGAAAGAAATGGATATCGTTGCATTTCAAAGATGGGTTGAGGAATTTTACGAAAAACGAAGCTGGTCACAGTATAATGCTTTTATTCGCTTAAATTTCTTAACAGAGGAAGTTGGGGAAGTTTCACGCGTTGTTCGCGCAATCGAAATCGGTCGTGATCGTCCTGATGAAGACGCGAAAACAGAAGAAGAGCTAAAACAAGAACTAAAAGAAGAACTTGGTGATGTACTATCTAATCTTATTATTCTTTCACAAAAATATGATTTAGATTTGCAAGACATTATGGACGCACACGTCACAAAGCTTTCGAAAAGGTTTGAAACATCTAAATGAGAATATTATCAATTATGATATAATATTCTTGTCACAATACTAAGGGGGATTTTATGTTATCTAAAAAATTGCACGACGCACTAAACGATCAAATGAACTTTGAGTTTTACTCTGCCCACGCTTATATGGCAATGGCTGCTTACTGTACAGCCGAAAGCTATGATGGATTCGCTAACTTTTTCCTTGTACAAGCTGAAGAAGAACGTTTCCACGCAATGAAGCTTTACAACTACATTAATGACCGCGGTGAGCGCGCTATAATTACTGGATTTGATAATCCGAATAACGAATATGAATCTGTACTGAACGCTTTTGAAGTAGCACTTGAACACGAGCGTGAAGTAACGAAGCGTATTTACAACTTATCTGACATCGCTTGGGATGAGCGTGAGCACGCAACGATTACATTCTTAAAGTGGTTCGTCGATGAGCAAGTAGAAGAAGAAGCTTCATTCGATAGCATCATCCAAAAATTAAAACGTATTACAAGCGATTCAAACGCATTATTTATGCTAGATGCTGAATTAGAGAAACGTACATTTACGCCTCCAGCTGAGTAATATTTCAATCACCTTAATGAATGGATTAAGGTGATTTTTTTATTTGTTCTTTTCTAAGCTCAATAACCTTAGCCATATCCTTCTTATAAAGCCCTGCAACCTTTTCAACAAAATTACTCTCAGTAAACGTCCCATCCCCCACCCCTACTATACTTAAATATCCATGTATAAATTTCAAAAACGCCCTAGCATCTTCTCCAGTTAAACGATTAATGTTATCTATAACCTCATCAAGTTCCTTTAAACTATCCTGTTCTTTCAACCTAATTCCCCCTCTCTGTATTATTTATCATACCAAAATAAAAAAGCCGTTCATCCCTCTAGGCGAGAGATAAACGACTTCTTTACTATTTATTAAAGCATAACCCCAACGATAATCGCTGATAATATACTTACTAACGTTGCACCGTATACAAGTTTTAGTCCGAATGATGATACAACGTTCGCTTGTTTGCCATCGATACTCTTCGTTGCACCTGCGATAATTCCGATAGATGAGAAGTTCGCAAATGATACAAGGAAGATAGATAAAATACCTACTGTACGAGCTGATAAATCGCCAGCTACTTTTCCAAGGTCAAGCATTGCAACGAATTCATTTGTTACTAATTTCGTTGCCATAATTTGTCCTGCTGTTAACATCTCTGATGTTGGAATACCCATTACAAATGCTAATGGTGAGAATACATATCCTAAAATGCTTTGGAATGTGATTCCGAAAATTGAATCGAATACACCGTTAATTGCTGTAATTAATGCTACGAAACCGATTAACATCGCCGCTACTGTTACAGCGATAGAGAAACCAAGCATAATATATTCGCCTAACATTTCAAAGAATGTTTGTTTCTTATCTTCTTGCAACTCTAAAATATCGTCTTCTTCTTTTACTTCATATGGATTAATGATATGAACGATAATGAATCCACTGAATAAGTTTAGTACAAGTGCTGTTACTACATATTTTGGATCAATCATTTTCATGTAAGAACCGACGATTGACATCGATACTGTTGACATAGAAGATGCACAAAGTGTGTATAAACGATTTTTCGGTAATTTGCTTAATTGATCTTTTACTGTAATGAATACTTCACCTTGACCAACAATTGCAGCTGCTACCGCATTATATGATTCTAGTTTTCCTAAGCCGTTAATTTTACTTAATAGGAAGCCGACTGCACGAATGATAATCGGTAAAACTTTAATATGTTGTAAGATCCCGATTAATACTGCTAAGAAAATAATTGGTAATAATACTGTTAAGAAGAATGGTGCTTGTCCATCATTTGCTAAACCACCAAATACGAAATTAACCCCTGCTTCCGCAAATTTTAAAATAGCGCCAAACCCATCTGCAATCCCTTTTACTAATACAAATCCGACCTTTGTATTTAGTAAGAAATATGCAAGCACCAATTGAATGACAAGCATAAGTGCAATTGGTTTATATTTAATTTTCTTACGATCTGAACTGATAAGGAAACCTAGTACAAATACTACAAGTAAACCGACTAGAAACATTACTATTTTCATATGTGAATCCTCCACTTCTCCCACGAGTTATTGGTCGTATAACGTATAACGAATGACGTCTGACCATTGATGTTAAAAAAATTTAAAACCCCTAAATACTATTCAACTGTTATCTAAAATCAGTAAGCGTTTACATAAATTGCAATTTATTAAAGGTAGTCTCTTCTCTCCTACCATACTTGAAAGTCTGAAATTGATACCACCTACAAATCAAATTGTAAGCGTTATCTAGGTGAAATGCAATATAAATTTTAAAAGATTTTCATATGTTAATATATTCCTAATTAATTGGTTTTTTCATGAAAATTTACCATAAAAAATAGCCCTAGCTATGAGCTAGGGCCATCTTTTTCTATAACATAACACCAACGATAATCGCTGATAGAATACTTACTAATGTCGCACCGTACACAAGGCGTAGACCGAATGATGATACTACATTTGATTGATTTTCATCGATACCTTTCGTTGCACCTGCGATAATTCCGATTGATGAGAAGTTCGCAAATGATACAAGGAATACAGAAAGAATACCAACTGTACGAGCTGATAAATCACCAGCTACTTTTCCAAGATCAAGCATCGCAACAAATTCGTTCGATACTAATTTCGTTGCCATAATTTGTCCCGCTGTTACCATCTCTGCTTGCGGGATACCCATTACGAATGCTAAGGGTGAGAAAATATATCCTAAAATAGCTTGGAATGTAATACCGAACATTGAATCAAATAAGCTATTAATTGCTGTAATTAATGCTACGAAACCAAGTAACATCGCTGCTACTGTAATCGCGATTGTGAAACCAAGCATAATATATTCACTTAACATTTCAAAGAATGACTGTTTTTTCTTATTTTCTAATTTCAGTGTATCTTCTTCTTCTGTAATATCGTACGGGTTAATAATATGAATAATAATGAAACCACTAAATAAATTTAATACAAGTGCTGTTACTACATATTTTGGTTCGATCATTTTCATGTAAGAACCGACGATTGACATTGATACTGTCGACATGGAAGATGCACATAATGTATATAAACGATGTTTTGGGATTTTACTTAATTGATCTTTTACTGTAATAAATACTTCCGCTTGCCCAACAATGGCAGCTGCTACTGCATTATATGATTCTAATTTTCCTAGACCATTTACTTTACTTAACAAAGTACCAATAGCACGAATAAATATAGGTAAAATTTTAAAGTGTTGCAGAATTCCGATTAAAACGGCAAAGAATACGATTGGTAATAACGCTGTTAAGAAGAATGAAACCTCTCCTTTATTAACAAGGCCACCAAATACGAAAACGATTCCAGCTTCCGCATATCCAAGAAGCGCGCCAAATCCATCTGAAATTCCTTTTACTAAAATATAACCAACTTGTGTATTTAATAAGAAATAAGATAACGCTAGCTGAATAACAAGCATAATTGCGATTGGTTTGTACTTAATCTTCTTTCGATCGGCACTTATAAGAAAACCGAGTACAAATACAACGAGTAATCCTACAAGAAACATAACAAACTTCATTAATAAAATCCTCCATTTAACTCTTCATTAACGTTGAACGTCTGACCACTCAAAACAAGAAATAATCCGAACTTTCCATTCCTCCTCCAAAATCTTCAATCGGATAGGAAAAATCATAAAACCTCTTGTTTCAAAGGCATTTTCCATTCTAACACAAATCACAACTCATATCCGCACTTTTCTTAAAAAAATTACATTTTATTATAAAACATCTATTAATGTTCGTCTTTTACCATTTGCAAATAGCTGAATAAAACAAAAAAAGAGCATCAAGTTTCACTTGATGCTCATCTCATTATACCGCTTTTTCTTTATCTGCTACTTGCTCATCCCAGCACTCTGTGTTTTTCAGACCAGGAATAGAATTTGCATAGAAGACTGGATCTTTTCCTTGTTTCTTCTGCTTAATATAATCTGATAACGCTGCGAAAGCGTACTTAGAAAGGAATACGATTGCCACTAAGTTAATAACAGCCATAATTCCCATAAATAGATCTGCTAAATCCCAAACGATTTGAATTGTTGCTACAGACCCTAACATAACCATACCAAGTACAGCAATGCGGTATGCATTTAATAGCACTTTACTTCCATTTAAGAATTCAATATTTGTTTCCCCATAGTAGTAGTTACCTACTAATGAACTGAATGCAAACAAGAAGATTGCTACTGCTACAAATATAGAAGCCCACGGGCCGATATGCTGACTTAACGCTTGTTGTGTTAATTGTATACCATTTAAATCAGCTGCATTATGCACATCTGATAAAAGAATAATAAATGCTGTACAACTACAAATTAATAATGTATCTGTAAATACCCCTAAAGTTTGAATGAAACCTTGTTTAACTGGATGCGTTACGTTTGCAGTCGCAGCCGCGTTCGGCGCACTACCCATACCTGCTTCATTTGAGAATAATCCGCGTTTTACCCCTAATAAAATCGCAGCTCCTAATCCTCCACCTACTACTTCTTTAATTCCGAAAGCATGTAAGAAAATTTCTTTAAATACATACGGAATTGCCGTAATGTTTGTTACAACAACGAATAATGCCACTGCTACATAAATAATTGCCATTACTGGAACAATCATTTCAACCGCGCGTGCAATTCGTTTTACTCCGCCGAAGATAATAACTGCTAGTAAACCAGCCATTACAAGACCTACTAATCTACTGTCTGTTTTGAATGCCCCATCAAAAGCAGCCGCTACAGTATTAGACTGTACAGCATTAAAAATTAATCCGAAACTTACTGTTATTAAAACAGAGAAAATAGCTCCAAGCCAGCGCTTATTTAAACCCTTTTCCATATAATAAGCTGGGCCACCACGGAACGCATTTCCATCTTTTACTTTATAAATTTGCGCTAATGTGCTCTCTACAAATGCAGAAGCACCCCCAATTACCGCGATTAACCACATCCAAAATACTGCTCCTGGTCCACCTGCTGAGATTGCGATAGCTACACCAGCTAAGTTACCAGTACCTACACGAGAAGCTGTACTCATACAAAATGCTTGGAATGACGATACACCGCTCTTCTCTTTTTGCGCCTTCCTCGTTTTCGAGCTTGCCCCATCCCCAAGCAATCGAATCATTTCACCGAAGTAACGAACTTGGACAAATTTCACACGAAATGAAAAATAGAGTCCTAACCCAATTAACATCGCAATAATGATATATGACCAAAGGACATTATTCACATCCCCAATTACCTTAGCTAAAAAATCCATAATTGCATTGCCCCCTCTTCCTAACAATAAGAAAATTATATTCTAAAAACTCTTAGTAATCAAGAGCTTTATGTCAGGTTTTCTAACATGATAGAGTTAACTTATTTAACATACGTGTTTTTTTACGTAAAATTATAACCAGTACGCGCATTTATCCAAGACTAAATTACTCACCCTATGCGACCAGTCATACCTTTAAGACAGTACGTTCTCTACAAATAGCATGAGAAATGAACAAATAAAAATTATATTAATCATTACCTCTCACTCTTTTCATCATTTACTACAACAAAAAAACGAGCACCGAATTCATCTCGATGCTCGCCTTTTTATTATACTGCTTTTTCTTTATCCGTTACTGCTGACTTATCCCAACACTCTGTGTTCGTTAAACCCGGAATAGAATCTGCACGGAAGACTGGATCTTTCCCTTGTTTCTTTTGCCTTACATAGTCTGCCAATGTAGCATATGCAAATCGTCCAAGAAGTGTAATCGCAATTAAGTTGGTAATTACCATTAGACCCATAAATAAATCTGCCATATTCCATACAACTTGAAGCGTTGCTACAGAACCGAATAATACCATTCCAACTACCGCAATACGGTAAATTGTTAACCACGTTTTGCTTTGTTTAATGAATTCAATATTCGTTTCACCATAATAGTAGTTTCCTAAAAGCGAACTAAATGCAAATAAGAAAATAATAATCGCTAAGAAACTGCTTGCCCATGGACCGATTTGTGAACTTAACGCATTTTGTGTTAATTCAATACCTTCTAAATTTGTTGCTTTATATGCACCAGAACATAGTACGATAAATGCTGTTGATGTACATACTAAGAATGTATCTACTAAAACGCCGATTGTTTGAATAAAACCTTGTTTCGCTGGATGCGTTACATCCGCTGTGGCTGCCGCGTTCGGCGCACTCCCCATACCTGCTTCGTTCGCAAATAATCCGCGCTGAATACCATATTTCATCGCCGCACCGATACCGCCACCTACAGCTGAATCTAAACCGAATGCACCTTTAAAGATTTCCGTAAACACATCTGGTATTAAATAGAAGTTTTTAATGACAACAAAAATAGCTACAGCAATATAAATAAGCGCCATTGGCGGAACAATCATTTCTGACATACGTGCAATACTTTTTACACCACCAAAAATAATAACCGCAACTAATGCAGCTAATACAATACCAACAATATAACGCTCTAAACCAAATGCATTTTCAAACGCTAATGTTACTGTATTCGCTTGTACTGAGTTAAAAATTAAACCGTAACTAACTGTAATAAGGATAGAAAACCAAATTCCCATCCAACGCTTATTTAAACCTTTTTCCATATAATAAGCAGGACCACCACGGAAGCCACTGCCATCTTTTACTTTATAAATTTGCGCAAGCGTACTTTCTACGAAACTTGAAGAAGCCCCAATAATCGCAATAACCCACATCCAAAATACAGCTCCAGGTCCTCCCATAGATATAGCTAATGCTACACCAGCTAAGTTACCGATACCAATACGAGCTGCTGAACTCATACAAAACGCTTGGAAAGAAGATACACTACCTTTTTTACGCGTCTTTCCAGTTAATCCATCACTCATTAGTCGAACCATTTCCCCTAAATGAGTAAGTTGTACGAATTTCAATTTAATAGAAAAATAAAGACCTAAACCAATTAACATCGCAATAAGAATATATGACCAAAGAATTGTATTTGTTGATGAAATAAATTGCTCTAAAATATTCATACAATTAACCCCTCCTTTTCTCCATAAAACGAATTATATTTAAAAAACATTCAAAAATCAACATTTTTCGACAATTTGCAATTTCCAAATATTAGCCAGGCTCACAGTAACAATATCTTTATGACTACCCTCCCTCTAACTGTGCATACTAAAACCAAAAATAAATTCACAAACAACCCTATTGACAAAAACACTAACCTGTAACTATAATCATTACAACGGGTTGTAACAAATCTGATTACAACAAATTCATTTACTTTCAGATATACACTTTAACAAAACACTTTGGAGGGATTTATTATGAAAATCGGAATTATCGGAGCAACTGGTAAAGCAGGAAGTCGTATTTTAAAAGAAGCATTGGATCGCGGACATGAAGTAACTGCAATCGTAAGAAACGCTGCAAAAATTACAGAAGACAATGTAAAAGTTTTAGAGAAAGATGTATTCTCTCTTACATCTAACGACTTACAAGCATTCGATGTAGTTGTAAATGCATTCGGTGCTCCAGCAGGCGAAGAACACCTTCACGTAGATGCAGGAAACGTACTTATTGAAGCTATGAAAGGTGCACCAAATACAAAATTACTTGTAGTTGGGGGCGCTGGAAGCTTATTTGTAGACGAAGAGAAAACAACACGTGTATTTGAGACACCAGGTTTCCCGAAAGAATACCTTGCAACTGCTCAAAACCAAGGTAAAAACTTAGAAATTCTGCAACAAACAAATGACATCACTTGGACATTCATCAGCCCCTCTGCACTATTCGCATTAGGAAAACGTACTGGTTCTTACAAAGCTGGTAAAGACAATCTTCTTGTGAACGCAAAAGGTGATAGCTACGTAAGTTACGAAGACTTCGCAGTAGCAGCACTTGATGAAATCGAAAATCCAAAACATGTAAACGAACGCTTCACAGTAGTTTCTGAAGCTGAATAATAAAAAAAGCTCGTAAAACATTATGTTTTACGAGCTTTTTATTATTTTACTTGTTCTAAGCCATTCAGAGTAATCTTGAAGGAAGTCTCTTTAAATTTCTTCGCGTCTCCTTTTCCAAGTAACTCACCAGTTTTATACCAACTTAAACGATCAGATTCTGCATGATACACTTTTATCGTATCCCCATACTGGAATGGCGTACCGTTTACTTGTTCTGCAAAATTCTTTGAAGTTTCTTGCCCTTCCGCAGTTACATGCTTTTTCTCTTTTCCGTTTTTATCATATAACGTAATTCCCATGTATAATTCATTGTTAAAGTAACTATGAATTTGTTCATTTGTAGACGTTACATGTAGTTTCTTATCATCATGATTTAACGTTACAATAGAACGAACAACATTACTAAGCCCTTGATATACAATACTATCTCCATATGTTACTTCTACTGGCACTTCCGTTACTTTCTTATTGCCAAAACGGTCTTTCGTTTCTACTTTTACTGTTTGTTTACCGATTTTTGATGTATCTAGTTTTCCTACAAAACCAATTACTTCTCCATCTTTTACTTCAACAAAGTTTTTTGCATCTAACGTTTCACTGTTTGTTCCGATTACTACTTTTTGCGGTATAGCTGTTACTTCTTGTTACGCTTCCATTCTCTCGAAACCTTGCTCTGTCACTTTAAAGGATACTTCATGAACACCATACTGCGCATTCATTAGTTCATTCTTTTTATACACTTTAAATCTATCAAACTCTCTTTGGTATACCTTTGCTACATCACCGTATTCAAAAGTCATTCCATTAAATTGTTCTGCAAATACTTTCGTATTCTCCGATGCTTTTACTGATAAAGCTTTCTTCTCTTTTCCATCTTTATCATATACAGTCATCCCCATATACTTCTCATCTGCAAATGAAGTATGCATCGGACCTTCTGAATCTGTTATGCTAAATTTCTTTTCTTCATGATTTAATGTAACAATCGATTTAATATTCGTTCCGCCGTACCATGTACCGAAGAACATAATGCTATCTCCGTAAATTACTTCTACAGGAACTTCTGTCACTTTTTTATTACCAAAGCGATCTTTCGTTTCTACTTTTACTTTTTGTTCACCGATTTTTGTTGTATTCAGTTTTTCTACAAAACCTACTACTTCTCCATCTTTCACTTGAACAAAGTCTTTTGCATTCAACTTTTCAGCATTTGTTCCGATTACTACTTTTTGCGGTACTGTTATTACTTCTTGCAACATATCCATTTTCTCAAAGCCTTTTTCTGTCACTTTGAAGAATAGTTCTTTTGCCCCTTTTTTCTCACCTTGACCAGTAAGATTGTTATTTTGATACCATTTCAAACGATCTGGTTCCGCATGAAATACTTTCACTACATCTCCATACTCGAACTGCATACCATTCACTTGCTTCGCAAAGTTCTTTGAAGTTTCTTGCCCTTCTGCCGTTACATGTTTTTTCTCTTTTCCTGCTCCATCATATAACGTGATTCCCATGTATAGCTCTTCATCAAAATATTTATGTATTTGACTATCCATATCAGTCGCATGGAATTTCTTATCATCATGCTTTAACGTTACGATTGAAGCAATATCATTGTCATATCCCACATATGCAATACTATCTCCATACGTCACTTCTAATGGTACTTCTGTCACTTTCTTATTTCCAAAACGATTCTTCGTCTCTACTTTTACTTTTTGTTCACCGATTTTTGTTGTAATTGGTTTCTCTACAAAACCAATTACTTCTCCATCTTTCACTTCAACAAAAGCTTTTGGATCTAACTTTTCAACATCTGTTCCGACTACTACTTGTTGAGGTTTCGCTGTTACTTCTTGCAACATATCCATTCTCTCAAAGCCTTTTTCTGTCACTTTGAAGAATAGTTCTTTTGCCCCTTTTTTCTCACCTTGACCAGTAAGGTTATTATTTTGATACCATTTCAAGCGATTCGGTTCTGCGTGGAATACTTTCACTACATCTCCATACTCGAACTGCATACCATTCACTTGCTTCGCAAAGTTCTCTGATGTTTCTTGTCCCTCTGCTGTTACATGTTTTTTCTCTTTTCCTTCTCCATCGTATAACGTGATCCCCATGTATAGCTCTTTATTAAAATACTCATGAATTTCGCTATCCATATCAGTTGCATGAAATCTCTTCTCTTCGTGCTTTAAAGTTACGATTGAAGCAATATCATCGCCATATCCTGCATATGCAATACTATCTCCATAAACCACTTCTACTGGAACTTCTGTTACTTGCTTATTTCCAAAACGATCTTTCGTTTCTACTTTTGCTGTTTGTTTTCCGATTTTCGTTGTAGTTGGTTTTTCTACAAAGCCAATTACCTCTCCGTCTTTCACTTCAACAAAGTTTTTCGCTTCTAGCTTTTCTACTTCTGTTCCGACTACTACTGTTTGTGGCTTTGCTGTTACTTCTTGCAATGATTTTACTCTTTCAAATCCATTTTCAGTAATTTTGAAGAATAATTCTTTTATTTCTTTATTTTTCCCTTCTCCCACATATAAACCTTTTTGATACCAATGTAAACGTGAAGACTCTGCATGATATACTTTCACCACATCACCATATTCAAATGCTAACCCATTTAATTCCTTGGCAAAAGCTTCTGTATTCTCCAAGCCTTTTACCGCTACATTTTTCTTCTCTCTTCCTTCTTTATCGTACAGCGTGAACTCAAAATACTTTTCATCTTTAAAGTAATCGTGAATTAAATTTTTTGTATCTGTTGCACTAAATGTTTTCGTACCATGATGTAGAGTTACGGTTGACTTCAAGTCTCCCCCCCAGGTATAGTTCAATCCATATACAAGTAGGCTATCCCCATATCCAACATTCACTACAACTGGAATGAAATTCTTATTTCCTTTTCCATCTACAATTTCTACTTTTACAGTTTTTTCTCCAACTTCAGGCTTATCTTGCATAATCACACCTGTTGTCTTTACACCTTCTCCTAAATTCTGTACAAGTTCCTTTGCTTTTTCCTCATCATATGTAGTACCGATTACTATATTTTGTATTTTTTCATTATTTGGCTCGCCATATGGAGCTTCGTATAACTCAATTTGTTTTTCACGAATTGGATTACTATCTGTAGATAACCAAATTTCTTTTTCTAATTTTGGTAAATTTAATTTTTCAATTTTTTCTCTTGTAGCATCATTTGCACTTAATCCCCATTTATCAAAGAAAGGAATTAAATTTTGTCCTGCCACTTTTGACGTCATATAAATAAACATCTGCTTTTTCTCTTCATCCGATTTAGGCAGTTCTGTATCATGTAACAAACGATACATTTGATGTAAATTCGGATAGAATTGATCCCCATAGGCTAAATGCAACTGCCAAAACATAACTAATTTCTCAAATTCATTCATCTTTTCTTGTGCATCCGGTTTACCTAAATAAGCAAATGCAGCTTCATAGCGCCCCTCTTGCTCTAACCTTGTTTTATGACCGAATGTAGTTTGAACTGCCAAAGAATAAATATTAACGGTTACTTCTCCAAGTCCATCCCATAACCAAGTGTCTTGTTGATGTTGATGTCCAACTTCATGCCAAGGCCCCCATCCATCATTAGTTAACTCTTCTAGATTTAGTACTGACTCTAAATTGCCTTTACTATAAGCTGTTCGATAATAAGTCGCATACATATAATCGTCTGTATACCAGTCTTCAACAAAATGAATGGAATGTTTACCTTGATTCGCAACACCCGCACCATCTTTTGATAAACCTGATATCTTATGTTCTATATTAATTATTTCATCGTGCTTCTTTAATAGCGCAGCTGGATCTTCTTGCTTCAAATGTTCCGCCACAGTTTCAGGATGCATAGTTAATAAACTATTTTCTCCCTTCATTTCTATTGCATATGGATCAGGGTTTTCTGCCAACATACGCTTCCAATCTTTTGTCGTATGCTTTCCTAAAATAAATAAAGGATTTGGTGTACCACCTTTTTTCACTTTAGCGACTACTTCTCCTGTGTTGTGATAATTGTAAAAGTATAATAGTCCCCCATTTGAAGAAGAAATTTTATTCTCCCCAGGATGTAAATTGAATTGTTTAGGTTCTTCCTTTTCATAAGAATGTGTACCAATATAAGCTTTAATCTGTTGAGTCCCTTCTACTTGAATAACTACTTCTTCATCTGGCTTTACATAAATGCCCGTTGGTTCATAAGGAGAAAAACTCATTCCACGCTGATGCAACTCACGCATCCCTTCTACATCACCTTTTGGCAGCAATTGGTACACTCGCTCTTCTTGCTGTTTCTCCTTGTCTTCAACTGCCATCTCTGCATACACCCTAGGTAATTCAAGTCCATATAGCGTTAACAACGTAGCTAAACAAACACCAGCTACCAATACCCTACTCTTTTTCTTCTTCGACATAATCTGTGTCCCCTGTTCCTTTATTTAGAGAAACTATCCTATAAATCCATTTAATAAAAAATCCTATTATTTTTATAAAAACATTTAATGAATAGACGAACACCTCGCGCACCTGTATCTATTACTACCGCATTTCCCTCCATGTATTCGCTTTCTTACATTGTAAAATTTTTATGTAATATGCCCTCCTCACTTCTCTCTATTTGTGATGAGTTCTTCTCTTTGTACATAAAAAGAGAATAGTAAAAGATACACTTTAGTATTGTCATCTATACATCTAAAAATAAAAACAGCAATAGAATCTTACATTTTCTTCATATATGACCATCTATAGGTAGTTTTTCCAACTGAATTTTACACGCTATAGACTTTGTTTGATAGACTTTTCAATTAGAATGATGTTACAATTTTGTGAATTTAATCTATTAATCGTAACGTTCAGATTTTATTATGTTTTGTTATTTTTAAATAGTTTTTCTACTATTAAAACAGTGCTTTATATAGTAAATAATTATTTCCATATAATTTAAAATTTCATATATAAAAAGCATTGGTTAAAACCAATGCTTTCATCTTTACCTTTTATATTGATTCGGTTTATGCGGTTCGTTTGGAGTATGTGGTTTATTATTATCATGACCATTTCCTTTTTTCCAGCTCACTGATAACTCCGGACTTGTTTCTTCTTCACTGCGCTCAAGTAATACGACTGCATTTTGAATTGTTGGTGTACCTTTATGTGCAATCCCTTGTAGCTTCGTTAATTTCCCGATTACTTTAAAGCTAAATCCACCAGCTGGTGTTTGTTTCGGAATTAAAATGCGGAACTTTTCCCCTACATTAAATTCTGTTTTTGATTCGCCCTTTTCATTTACAAATTTCGCTCCCGCTGGTGCACCTGTTGCTTGCACTTTATACGTTCCGCTTTTTGCATTTGTTTCTACTGTATATAAGCCTGTTTCAAAGAAATCATTTTTCAATACTGCTTCTTGTTCTTCTGTAGGAGTTACACTCATCGTAATTTCTTGTAACTCTTCACTAGCATTTGCTTTTGCAACGATATCTTTCGTTACCTTTTCTACATTTTTATTACGGAAATCTAAATCATTAATATCGATTTGTTTTAACGCATTCCATACCGCAAGCTGCGTTGCATAATGCGCTTCTCTCCAATCGGAAACACCTAATTCTTGTGGACTCTTTTGTGGATATCCATTCAATAATACACGGTATACGTTAATATCCACTTTCCCCATTTCCGGTAAATCTTGACCGCTTGGAGATTTCAAATCTACATTTAAGCAAAAGGCAATTTTGCCATCTGCCGTTTTAATAAGTTCTGTTCGAATTGGTTTCTTCTTGGACTTACTATAACTCCAATCCATTTGATACTTTGTATGGTCCATAACTTCTGCGAATGCTTTTTGAAGTGGGAATAACACAAATAAAACACTTAAAAACATAGCTAAAAGTTTGAACGATTGCTTTATATTCATGTCTACAGCCCCTTAATAACAAACTTAATACTAAGTAGTATTTATTTAGAAACTATTTTTATGCACAAAAAAAAGAGTGCATAAAAGCACTCTTTTTTTCTTACTGTAATCTTAGAAATCGAAGTTATCAGGGTCTGGACCAACGCGGTGATTTTGATTTAACGCATCGATTTTTTCCATATCTTCTTTCGTTAATTCAAAGTTAAACACATCAGCATTTGCAATGATGCGGTGTTCTTTCGTTGATTTTGGAATTGTGATTACTCCATTTTGAAGATCCCAACGTAAAATAACTTGCGCTGTTGTTTTACCGTGTTTCTCAGCAATCTCTTGTAATGTTTCGTTATCTAATAATTGACCTTGCATTAATGGTGACCATGCCTCCATTTGAATACCTTGTTCTTTACAGAAAGCTTGTAGTTCTTTTTGTGTTAAACGAGGGTGGTATTCTACTTGGTTAATCATTGGCTTGATTTCTGCATCTTTCATTACATCTTGTAAGTGATGGATTTGGAAGTTACTTACACCAATTGCACGTACGCGCTCTTCTTTATAAAGTGTTTCTAGCGCTCTCCATGTATCTTTATATTTTCCTTCTGAAGGCCAGTGAACAAGATATAAATCTAAATAATCTAGTCCTAATTTTTTTAGACTCTCTTCGTATGCAGCGATTGTTGTTTCATATCCTTGATCTGCGTTCCATACTTTTGAAGTAATAAATAATTCTTCTCTTGCAATGCCAGTCGCTTCCATACCTGCACGGATTCCTTCACCTACAGCTGTTTCATTTCCATAAATTGCTGCGGTATCGATGCTGCGGTATCCTGCTTTAATTGCTGATTTTACAGCTTCTACAAGTTCTGGTCCTTCTTCTACTTTAAATACACCTAAACCGAACCAAGGCATTTCTACACCGTTATGCAATGTTGTTGTACTTTGTAAGTTTTTCATTTTATTTTCTCTCCTTTTATTTTGCTTGATCTCGTTTTTCTAATGACATACTCCACGCTGTTAAAATAACAGCGGCTACTACCATAAGGCCACCTACCCAAGCAGTATGGATTAATCCTAAAGAATTCGTTACAAGGCCACCTATATAAGAACCTAAAGCGATTCCTCCGTTAAATGCGGCAATATTAATTGCTGAAGCAACATCAACCGCACTCGGAACAAAGCGCTCTGCCAATATAACTACATATACTTGTAGCCCCGGAACATTCATGAATGCGAATAGTCCCATGAAAATAATTGTGATTAATCCAGCTACTTTAAATGGCGCTGTAAATGTTAAGACAAATAATATAATCGCTTGAATCAAGAACATGTAAAATAGCGCTCGAATCGGATTATGATTCGATAATTTTCCGCCGACCATATTCCCTATCGCAATGGCAATTCCATACACTAATAAAATGATCGTAACCGTACTTGCTTCAAAGCCTGTTACCTCTTGTAATAACGGTGATAAATACGTAAATGTTACGAATGTACCGCCATATCCTAGTGCAGTAATAATGAAGACAAGTAACAGTCTTCCATTTTTAATTAGTTTGAATTGATCACGAAACGATACAGGTACACCATTTTTTAAATTAGATGGGACTAGTATGCTGTTTGCGATAAAAGCAATAATTCCAATTATAACGATTGCCATAAACGACGCTCTCCAGCCAAATTGTTGACCGATAAACGTTCCAATTGGTACACCTGTAATAGTGGCAACTGTTAATCCAGTAAACATAATCGCAATGGCGCTAGCACGTTTATTCTCTGGTACGATTGCTGCCGCGATTGTAGATCCTATCGACATAAACACACCATGCGCAAACGCAGCTACAATCCTTGCGATAATTAATACAGTGAAGCTTGTTGCTACTGCCGCAATACCATTACCAATAATGAAAATAACCATAATCCACATTAATAATGTCTTTCTCGACATACTAGCCGTTAACGCTGTTAAAACAGGAGCTCCTACCGCCGCCCCTAACGCATATAGGGAAACAGTTAAACCAGCTGTTGTAACAGAAACATTTAAATCTTTTGAAATGGATGGTAATAAACCGACACTAATAAACTCGGTCGTACCAATCCCAAACGCACTAATTGCTAGTGCTAATAAAGCAAACATACTTCTTCGGTTCGTCTGAACTTCTGAAGATGGTACTGTATATGAACTCAATTGAATTCCTCCTTATTACAAGAAATCCAATCATAATAGTGCGATAAAAAGGCCCTTTTATCTTCTAAAAAATATATTTAATCTCTACAAATGCTATTATGAATGGTTTCATTCTTTTTTTGAAGAACGCACTTTAAAGTACTATAGGCACCAAAAAGTAACATAGTCACTTTTCAGTACCGTACTACTCATTTGCCTCTTACATGTGCTATTATGAAACATATTTAACATGATAAAAAGTACGTACTTTAAAGTGCTATAGGTACTAAAAAGTAACATTTGTATGATTTAACTTATTTTACTCACAAAGGGAGGGTTTCATATGAAGAAATACAACATTCCTGTAGAGGCGACTTTAGAAGTTATCGGCGGCAAATGGAAGGTTGTTATTCTTTGTCACTTAACGAAAGGTACAAAGAGAACGAGTGAACTAAAACGCTCAATGCCTGGTATTACACAAAAAATGTTAACGCAGCAATTACGTGAATTAGAAGACGACGGTGTTATTCAAAGAAAAGTATACAATCAAGTCCCACCAAAAGTAGAGTATTCTCTTACTGATTACGGTTGGTCTTTAGAATCCATTCTTGATTCTCTTTGTTCTTGGGGCGAATGCCATCTTGAAAAAGAAGGTAACACATCGATGCTAATTGCAGAAGGTGAATAATAGGAAAAAGGAAAAAACGAACATGAATTTGTTCATTTTTTCCTTTTTTTCTTTATATATATGTACATTTCTAACTGGAACAAAATATTTTATACGCTTTCATACCTTGTCAGTACTACGTTATACGCTCAATATCAAATAATTAGGAATCATTTTTATGTTAACATAGGTGTATATAGTATATAATATAGGATATATATTATATACACTTTCCGGTAACGGAGCTTTTCCATTATACGGACAAGCCATGTATCGGACAGTTCATAAATAATAGGTAAGACGTTATGGTTTTAGATTTATGTTTACAGCTTAGTTGCTGTCATAAATTTAAAGGCATTTTATTGTGTTTTGTGAAACTTTGTATAAAGTTTCGTAACCGTTTACTATCTTACTTATCAAAAATAAGAGTATTGCTATCGTAAAGGAGAATTGGAGATGCCAGAAACTATGACTCAAACAAAGCCAGAACAAGAAACTGTACAAATTTCTGCTAGCCAAGGACAACTTGATGTACTTGATCAGTTGTTAAAACCTGAGGTACAAGAATCATTAACAACACTAGTAGAACAGCTTCCAAAATTAACTGAGCTTGTTAACATTTTAACTAAGTCTTATGACTTCGCTCAAACTGTTGCTACTGATGAAGTATTAAAAAGCGACACTGTTGGTGCAATCACAGAGCTTGTAGAACCTGTAAAAGATACAGTGAAAAGCATGGCTGCTACTGCAATCGAAGCGAAAGATCGTGCTGACGAAAGCAACGAAGTTATCGGCCTGTTCGGTCTATTAAAATTATTAAAAGACCCACAAGCACAAAAAATGTTCCGCTTTGTGAACGCATATCTTCAAATTAGTGCAGAACGTAACAATAAATAAGTTAACTTATAACAACAATTAGTAAAGACGGGGGATATCATACTATGTCAAAACAAATTGTCATCTTAGGCGCTGGTTATGGCGGTCTTCTTGCCGCTTTAAACGTACGTAAATATTACAGCAAATCAGAAGCACAAGTTACAGTGATTAACCAATACCCAACACACCAAATCATCACTGAACTACACCGCCTTGCAGCTGGTAACGTGTCTGAGCAAGCAATTGCAATGCCACTTACAAAGCTTTTCAAAGGTAAAGATATCGATCTTAAAATCGCAACAGTTGAGTCATTCTCAGTTGATAGCAAAGAAATCAAACTAGCTGGCGGCACTACGTTATCTTACGATGCACTTGTAGTTGCTTTAGGAAGTAAAACTGCTTACTTCGGTATTCCAGGACTAGAAGAAAACAGCATGGTATTAAAATCTGCTGCTGATGCAAACAAAATCTACAAACACGTTGAAGACCGTATTCGTGAATACGCGAAAACGAAAAACGAAGCTGATGCTACAATCGTAATCGGTGGTGGCGGATTAACTGGCGTTGAGCTAGTTGGTGAGCTTGCTGACATTATGCCTAAACTTGCAAAAAGCCACGGTGTAAATCCAAAAGAAGTGAAACTTCTTCTTGTTGAAGCAGGTCCAAAAATCCTTCCAGTATTACCAGACCACCTAATCGAACGTGCAACTACTAGCCTAGAAGCACGCGGCGTTACATTCTTAACTGGTCTTCCTGTAACAAACGTTGCTGGCAATGAAATCGACTTAAAAGACGGTCAAAAACTTGTTGCTAACACATTCGTTTGGACGGGCGGCGTACAAGGTAACCCACTAATCGGTGAATCAGGTCTTGAAGTTAACCGTGGTCGTGCAACAGTTGATGCATACCTACAATCTACTTCTCACAAAGACGTATTCGTTGCTGGAGACAGCGCTGTTGTCTTCGCTCCAGACGGACGTCCATACCCACCAACTGCACAAATCGCTTGGCAAATGGGTGAGTTAATTGGATACAACTTATACGCAGCACTAGAAGGCAAAGCATTCGAAGAGTTCGCACCTGTAAACTCTGGAACACTTGCTAGTCTAGGACGTAAAGATGCGGTTGCTACAATTGGAGCAAGCAATACTCCACTTAAAGGCTTACCAGCATCATTAATGAAAGAAGCAAGTAACGTTCGTTACTTATCACACATTAAAGGTCTATTCAGCTTAGCTTACTAATCTGAATATAAGCCCGAATCATGCCCTGCATGGTTCGGGCTATTTTTATCCGTAATTTTCTCTAACTTATTTATTCGGCAGAAGAATCGTATAACCCTTTTAATTATCTAAATTTACTGATTATTTTATGTCCAAATTGTGTATACGAAAAGATGGAAGTATTCTTCCTACTCCCATCCTTTCACACAAACTATTCTCCTAACTTTACAAGGCTGTAGTTCTTCTTCCCTTTACGAATAATAATAAATCGTCCATCAAATGAATTTTCTACCGTAACATCTGTAGCCACATCTGTTACCTTTTCGCCGTTCATAGAAATAGCTCCATTATTAATATCTTCACGCGCTTGTCGTCTAGATGGTTCAATTCCTAAATCAACTAGCCATTCTACGATATTTTTCGTCTCTTTTGAAGACTGGAATGTTGGCATTTCTTTAAAGCCTTGTTCAATTTCATCGGCTGTTAACGATTTAATATCTCCGCTAAATAACGCTGCTGTAATTTTCACGGCTTGCAGGAATGCTTCTTCTCCATGAACGAATTTCGTCATTTCTTCCGCTAATACTTTTTGTGCTTCACGTTTATGAGGCTCTGTTTCTACCTTCACTGCCAATTCATCGATGCGTTCTTTCGTTAAGAACGTAAAGTATTTCAAGTATTTAACGACATCGCGGTCATCTGTATTCACCCAGAACTGGTAAAACTCAAATGGTGTTGTTTTTTCTGGATCCAGCCAAACTGCACCACCTGCTGATTTACCAAACTTCGTACCATCTGATTTCAATAGTAACGGAATCGTTAATCCAAATACTTTTGCTTCGTGCCCTTCTAACTTACGAATTAAATCTAAACCACTCGTAATATTTCCCCATTGGTCACTACCGCCAATTTGCAGTTGAACATCTTCTTTCGTGTATAAATGATGGAAGTCCATCGCTTGCAAGATTTGGTACGTAAACTCTGTGAAAGAAATTCCTGTATCTAAACGACTTGCTACGATGTCCTTTGCTAACATGCTATTAATGCTAAAGTTTTTCCCGTAATCACGTAAAAACTCAATAATATTTATTTCATGTGTCCAGTCGTAGTTATTTACCATCTTCACTTCACTATTTCCGCCAAAATCAAATAGCTTTTTCATTTGCGCTGTTAACGCATCGACATTATGCTGCACTACTTCTAACGTTTGCAGTTGGCGTTCTGATTGACGTCCACTCGGATCACCAATTGTTCCTGTTGCTCCCCCAATTAAAATTACTGGATGATGGCCGGCTAACTGGAATCTTTTCATCATCATAAACGGAATCAAATGTCCGATATGCATACTATCACCAGTCGGATCAACTCCGCAGTATAGCGAAATCTTTTTCTCTTCTACTAGCTTACGTAAACCTTCTTCGTCAGTCTGTTGATTAACGGCACCGCGCCATTCTAATTCATCAATGATATTCATCTTTTGTCATCCCCTTTATTTTTTAAAAACAAAAAATCCCTATGTCTATGACATAGGGACGATTATTCACCGTGTTACCACCCAGTTTGTATAAATAGCATAGCTACTCATACCACTCTTAGCAATAATATCGATTGCCAATCCGCTTAGCATTACCTAAGATACTCCAGAGTGTAATTCGCAAGTTTGTTTGTGCTAGGTTCCAGCATCCCCTAGCTCTCTCGTTAACAGTGACAAACTGCTACTGGGCTCTTTCAACGTATGTTATTTGTTAAATTATTAGCCATTATATTGAATTGCAAACAAATTGTCAACAATACCCAAATATTATTTTAAAATAATTCGCAGTTTCATACGTATATTTTATTCTTTATCTTCTCCAATAATCCTTACTTCACGCTCTAACTTCACACCAAATTTCTCTTCAACTGTTTTTTGTACAAAGTGAATTAAATCGATGTAATCTTGTGCTGTTCCGTTATCAACATTCACCATAAATCCAGCGTGTTTTAGAGAAACTTCCACTCCACCAATTCGCTTACCTTGTAGTCCTGATTCTTGAATCAATTTACCAGCAAAGTTATTTGGTGGGCGTTTAAATACGCTACCACATGAAGGATATTCTAGAGGCTGTTTTGACTCACGTTTAAACGTTAAATCATCCATTTTTGCTTTAATTTCTTCATGTACACCTTCTTCAAGTTCAAATCTCGCTTCAAGAATAATGTAATGGTTGTTCGCAAATACACTCTTACGATATCCAAATTCAAATGCTTCTTTCGTCAAAGTACGTAGCTCTCCATCACCTGTCATTACGACAGCTTCTGTTAATACAAACGAAATTTCACCGCCGTATGCACCTGCATTCATATATAATGCTCCGCCAACTGAACCTGGAATACCACAAGCAAACTCAAGACCCGTTAAGTTATGGTCTAATGCAATACGTGATACATCAATAATTGCTGCACCGCACTGTGCTACAATTGTCGTTCCTGTTACAGTAACACCTGTAATATGAATTAAACTTACTGTAATCCCGCGAATTCCACCATCTTTAATAATGACATTCGATCCATTTCCTAAAAACGTAACTGGAATATTATATTCATTAGCATATTTAATAACTTCTTGAATTTCATCATAATTTGTCGGCGCAACGAACACATCTGCTTTTCCGCCAACTTTAATATGCGTATGATTCTTTAACATTTCATCTTGTTTCACATGACCTTCAGGCAATACCGTACTTAAATATTCATAAACCTCTTGCATATTCATTTTACGATTCCTCTATTTCTATATTCTTTTTATCCCGTTATACGGGCCCATAATATCCCCACATACATGAAATGAACCTAAAGTGGTGGATACAGTGTACCCAAAATCAATTCGAGACACCTATTAACCTCTTAATTTATAAGAGGTGCCACTCATATTAAAATATATATTGCATAATAAAGCAACCCAAATGGGCTACTAAACTTGACATGTCATCAGAAAGACAACAATTTGTAAAATATATTACTTTTTCAAAACACTACCCTTCAGTATCTTACTATACCACACGAAAATAAAGTGGTATTTTTTTGTAATCTTTACTTTATTTTCATCAACAAAAAAAGATGCTTTTACCTATGTAAAAGCACCTTTTTCATTACTTATTTTAAATTACTTTTCGTTCTCTTCTTTTTCTTTATCAAACCATAGCAGTTCATCGTTATCCACTTCACCATTATAATTGATTAAGATTTCTTCTCCTGCTTTTATATCCTTATAAGCATAGAAGTTAAATGTATGATTCTCAAAGACAATATCATACGTCGCATTCGGTGTATATGAATGATTGAATAACATGCCGTATCCTAAAAGGATTGCCGTATGATTAATCCCATACTCAAATGCGTAGTCAGCAAGTAATGTTTTCTCAATGTGTTCATGCTGTTCATTCGGATAAGAGATAACTGGCGCTGCGTGTATCAACTCACCTTTTTTAATATCACGAGTTGCAAATACACCTCTATTAAATTCTCCATCACTAAGTTCAGAAGTCTTAACTTCGATCATATGCGTCACCTATTTAATTCTTTCTTTGAAGTATTTTAATTCCGCTATTAGCTGAATTTTATCTCCTTAAGCTTGGCAGAAAACGAGCAGAAAAGCAATTAAAATCCGAGCAAGTCTTCGTTTAAATGAAAAAAGAGCACAAACTTGTGCTCTTTTTAAGTGATATTACTTTTCTAAAATATCTTCTAACAATTTCACTTGCTCGCTAACAGTATGTAATGTCTTCACAGATGTATCATTTCGATGTTTTTCTTCTTCCACACTTGCTAACACTTCTTCTGTAGCCGCTGAAGTTTGCTGGATTACATTGGAAGCATGTGTAACATCCTTTACGATATTCGTCGTTTTAACTTGGAAATTTTCTTGATGACCAACAATTTCTCTCATTACATCATTAATTTCATCAATAAACTTCCCTAAATCCGTTACATTTGTTAAAACACTTACTAGCATTTCATTACATTCTTCTTGTACTCTTTCTGATTTCTCTACCTGCACTTCTACCTTACTTGCTTGATTACGAAACTCTTTCAAAATCCCTTGAATTCTGCCCGCAGAACGATTCGATTCCTCAGCAAGCTTTAATACTTCATTCGCCACAATAGCAAATCCTTTTCCATGCTCACCTGCTCTTGCAGCTTCAATATTTGCATTTAAAGCTAGCAAACTCGTCTGACTTGAAATATTTGTTATTACATCTACAATTTCATTAATTTGTTTCGATTGCATCATTAAATCTCTAAATATAATTCCTGATTGTGAAACAACATCATTTAAACTTCTCATATTCGCTTCAAAACTTCGTAGAGTATGTACACTACCCTTTGAAATTTCTAAGCTTTCATCAACACGAATCGATGCATTTCTTACTTGAGAAATGATTTGTTCAATATTCCCCTCCATATCATTCAATACTTCTACCGAACGATACATCATCTCTGATTGTGATTGAGTGCCAACTGCTACCTCTTCAAAAGCGAAATTAATTTCACTCATCGACTCCATCGATGTATTCATATTTTGTCTTAAATAATTAAAATTACTATCTAGTTTCACAACCGTTTCCTCAATAAGCCTTTGCGTTTCTTCTAGCTCCTGAGCTTTTCTCATTACTTCTTGCTTCTCATCGCTTAAACGAGCCAGCAAGTTAGAACCAATCTTCGTGACGCCCCACATTGCAATCGTAACGATCGCTAACAAGCTTGCGAAGTTTGCAGCTTCAGATGCTGCTGTATAAGCAAAAAATTGCTCCGGCCAATAACTGCAAAGGATGAATGTAATAACAACTGCCACTCCGCCGAGAATTACAACGAGACGTTCACTTAAATAAATAAGTGAAACGGCTAGTGTAAAATAGACCATTTGAAATACAGCTGGGCTTTCATTAAAAGCTTGTACCATAATGAAAGACATCATAAGTAACATAAATGTCATGATATATTTATACATCGCTTCCATGCCCTCTATAAAAGTAAGAAGCGTTCCAAATACAACGACAGAAATACCACAAACCCAAAACGCGATTGCTCTCGCCGTAAAAATATATCCGTAATACCCAATCGCGATGATTCCAAGGAAGAAACTACAAATCGTAATAAACAGTAATAAATGATTTTTCTGTGATTCTTTCTCAAGGTTAGAAAAACAAGTCCTCTTTAACCACTCCATATGAAGCCCCACCTTCTACTTATACATATATCAATTACTTCAGTTTAAATACCGCACTCACTGGGTTATGATCACTATTTTCAAACTTTAAATCTTTCCCTTGTACATTTACAATCTCTACATTCGGTGAAACGATAAAACCATCAATAATCGTGACGAAATTTTCACCTTCTACATATTTCTTTACATCATCTCTCACAGTCATAACAGACGGATCTACCGCCCACTTAAAGCCACCATCCGTAAAGTCCTTCGGTAACTCTACTAACCACTCAGGACGCTCCTTCACAAACTTTGGATCACTTAATTGAACATCAGAAACTAATTGATTCCAATCTCCGCCCATTATTACGTAATCACCATTTTTATAATGCTTGTTCATATATTCTTTTAAATACTCTACTTGCTGTTTTCTAATTTTCCCGCCTTCATCATAAGCAGACAAATGTAAATTTACGAGTCTAACATGTTTCCCATTATTAACAGGAATTTTATATTCCACAATTGCTCTATCTAAATCAAACAAACGCTTTGGCCAAGGCTCCATTCCAGGAAGCTGGAACCTCTTCGCTTCTTGAACAGTGTATTTAGAAAACGTACTTAATCCAGCCTCCGCATATCCCATTGGATTTGTTATTGGCACTGGAACCCATTTCGTATCGTAGTTCTTGCCAAATGACGAAACATAATCAGGTAATCCTTTTTTCAAAAATTCATGTCCATTTACATCAAATGAACGAAGTGACTTTATATCAACTTCTTGTAATAGCGCAAAATCACTATTCTCATTTTGTAAAAACGAAAGCATATTCTTTAAATTCGTTTCCGTTTGCTCTTTACTACTTGAACCAGATCCCTTTCCCCCGTCCATAAAGAAGTCTTGATCCTTATCTAATCCACCATATCCAATATTAAATGTTGTAACTTTAAATTCATTTCCTGTCGCTAATACGCGCTCTTTATTATTTTCTACCTTCAAACTTACAACATCAGCAGGCTGTTCTTTAGTAAGTGTCATATACCCTAAGAAACCACCTACAACCCCCACTCCTACCAAAATACATATAAGTACTATTTTTAATAATTTCTTCAAATAAACGCCCCTTTTCTAAAACACACAACTTAATTTTCTTTATTTTCAGTTAACTAAAACTGAATGACAGACATAAGAAATATTTTATCACACCAAAAACCTTATATCACTATATTTAGTTTATAAACAGCTTTTCTTTCTCTTACATTATCAAAAATACAAAATGCCCCAACTCCTTCACTGGAAATTAAGCGCAATGTTTAGTACACTATATGTAATAATCATAGGCGATGGAGTTCGCCATAAACGCTGCTTAGCTAATGACTCCTACCAGTATAACTACTGGTAGGAGTCTATTTTTTTGAGCAAGCTTTTTAAAGAGGTGAGAAAATTGATTTATATTATCGTTGGCATTGCCGGTATATTAGGGGCCCTTTCTCGTTATTATGTAGGTCTTACTATTCATGGATTTTGGTATCATACATTTCCACTAGCTACATTACTCATTAACTTAGTCGGCTGCTTCTTATTAGCATGGCTGACTACGTATATCGCTAAGCTCAACATCTTACCTTCAGATGTAATCACAGGCATCGGGACTGGATTCATCGGTTCCTTTACGACATTTTCAACATTCAGTGTAGAAACTGTGCAATTACTTAATCATTCTGAATGGAATACGGCTTTCTTATATGTATCATGCAGCATACTTGGTGGCCTCATTATGTCTGGACTTGGCTATACACTAGGTGATTTCTTAATTAAGAAACATCTTACGGAAGGTGATCACTTATGATGGAGGCTTTATTAGTCGCAACAGGAGGATTTTTCGGTGCGATTACACGATTTGCAATTAGCAATTGGTTTAAAAAAAGAAATAAAACTTCCTTTCCAATTGCTACATTTCTCATTAATATAACAGGAGCGTTTTTACTCGGATATATAATTGGCAACGGAGTTACTACAGGTTGGCAATTATTATTAGGTACTGGATTTATGGGTGCCTTCACGACATTTTCAACATTTAAGCTAGAGTCCATTCAGCTCTTCAATCGTAAAAACCTTGGCATACTATTTCTATATTTAAGTGCTACTTATATCATTGGTATCCTCTTCGCATTCCTTGGAATGCATCTAGGCGGAATATAAAAAAAAGCGACTCTTATCAGTCGCTTTTTTTATAAAAAGTAAGTCCCGCCATATGGAATGGAAAGTAAACTAGCTGGATACACATCATAATGTATACTTTGCATTGGAATTTGTGAGTATTGCATATGCTGTCCTTGCATCATTTGTGCAAAATATGCTTGCTGCTGCATTTGAATCACTTGATTCACAGCATGAATGGTTCCCTGTGCCCCGGCAAGCGTAATAGCTGCTCCCACTTGTCTATCATTATAAAAATAATGATTCATCATTATTCAACTCACTTATGATTTTTCTTCCATATCGTATGTTTCTATTACAGAATGAGTGTGTTATTCCGATTAATGGATCCCTCACTAATTAAATCTCATTTTATCTATTACTTTTTTTCAGCTTTGAAGTAATAAATCCAAATAATAATACACCAATACCACTAAGGAACAATACATAACTTATCGGTACTAAGAAAAAGAAAGGTTCTTCAAGGAACCCATTCGCTCCTACTTTACTGTTTGAAGCATGTATCGTTAAAGAAATAATCGCTAAAATCATGAAAGAAATAGCTACTACATATTTGTTTTTCATCCTATACTCTCCTTTAATTCTCACTGATTTTATTACCATCATAATAAGTCCAACAGCATCAAAAATCAACAATTATTTATTGTTAAACAATAAATAATTGTTTTTCATATCACAAAAAAGCTATAGATAATATTTTATCTATAGCTCTTCCAATCGGTTATTTTGTGCCAAAGTATGCCTTTTGGAACATACACATTCTTATCGCATTATGATAGTTACCATCAACGAAAAACTCATCTAACAGTTCACCTTCCACCATAAATCCAACCTTTTTATAAACATGTACCGCTTTTTCATTTTCCTTATCCACCACTAAATAAATCTTATGCATATTTAATACAGAAAAGGCGTAATCCATCGCTAAACGCGTCGCTTCCGCTGCATAACCGTATCCTTGATAATTCGGATCAATAATAATTTGAAATTCCGTTCTACGGTGAATATAATCGATTTCCACTAACTCGACCAACCCAACCATCTCATTATCTTTCTCAACGATAAATCGGCGTTCACTTTGATCATGTATATGTTTATCGTATAAGTCTTGCAGTTCCACAAATGCTTCATACGGCTCTTCAAACCAATATGACATAATATGTGCATTATTATTAAGTTCGTGTACAAACTTTAAATCTTCTCGTTCTAATGGACGTAACTTCAATTCCTGATTCATTCCTATAACCTCCAAGTAAAAGAAACCTCTTCACTTAATTTCTCAATTTTTTTCAATTTCAAACGCCCTATTTACATTGTAAACTTTCAAGTAACTTTAAGGTCAAGATATAAAAAAGTAGTGCAAACTTATGTCTGCACTACTACTCTTTTCTCAAATCTCTCATATTTGATATGTATAAAGCAATGACTAAAACAAGAATTGCTCCCGCGTATAATAACGTCTCCATCGGTTCCTCATGAGATACGATAATTAAACGAATTAACGCCGTAATTCCGATATAAATAAAATAACGTAACGGAAAATGATAGTTCGATTTAAAATACTTAATAATTAATGCAATGAACTCGAAATATAAGAAATAGACGATGATACTTTCAACTAATTTATATGACGTATACTTCTTCGCTGAAAATATGTATTGAATAAAAGTAATCGTCTCGTTAATTAAAAAGATAGATAAAACAATGGATAATATGATTAACGCTATGTTTAATATCCACTGTAAAACACTCGCGATAAAATGATCAATATTAAATTTCATTTTCTCTTTAAACTCCCCTTCGTATAAGTACGTATTCATTATAGCAAAATTATACTTACAGAAGTGTTAAATCAAATATGATCGTCCTCTTTCACGATCACCTCGCCATTAGGATATTTATGCTCAATATAACCGCTGCCCCAATCGCAAAGTACTTTTAAACCTTGTTTTAATGATTGTCCTTGTTCTGTAAGCGAGTATTCAACTTTCGGCGGTACTTGATTGTATACCTTTCTAGTTACGAGCCCATCCTTTTCAAGCTCTTTCAATTGCTCAGTAAGCATCTTTTGTGTAATACCAGTTACCAATCTTTTTAACTCACCCGTTCTTGTCGGTCCGCTTGTTAAATGATATAAAATGTGGGATTTCCACTTTCCTCCGATCACATCCAAAACGACTTCAACTCTATTGTTATACTCTTTTTTCATACTGAACTCCTTCTGTATTTTAATAGGCACTTTCTCGTGCCTATGTCACGAGTTGGTGTCTATATCACGGAAAAGTGCGTACTTTTCATAGTACCTGTACTATACCATAATGATGCATGTAAGCAACTTAGTGGAGGTATTTAAAAATGAAAAATGAAAATCGTACTGCAAATTTTTATGATGTGATCCATGAGCGTCGTTCCGTTCGTTCCTATGACCCATCCGTTACAATCTCTGACGAAGAAATTAAAGAACTTTTAGAAGAAGCAATGTTAGCACCAAGTAGTTCTAACTTAAACCCATGGCGTTTCATGGTAATTACAAATCAAGATTTAAAAGAAAGGCTTCATCCAATCGCTTTAAATCAACCACACGTGTTAGAAGCATCTGCTATGATCGTAATTTTAAGCGAAAATAATGCTCATGAATTCGAACATATCAATAAGGTGAATGAACGTGCAGTAGCTGCTGGATTCATGACAGAAGAAGTTAAAAACAGACTGAACAACAGCATTCGTGAATTTTATGCACCTGTCAGTGACCAAGGAAAACGAGAATGGCAAATGCTTGACGGTGGTTTGTTAGCTATGCAATTGATGCTTGCTGCAAAAGCGAGAGGATATGATACAGTTCCAATGCTTGGCTATAACGTTGAAGAATTCCGCAAAGTATTTAACATTCCAGAAAACTTAACTGACGTTTTAATGATTGCATTAGGTAAAGCGAAAGATCCAGGATTCCCAACAGTTCGATTAACTGTAGATGAAGTAACTTCTTGGAATGGCGATTTTTAATCACCGGTTTCATCGTACTTTTGAAATGAAAGTACGATGAAATCTATTAGTTAAACTATGATCGACTACTTGTACAAAAGAAAGGCGGAGAAAACAATGCTTGAAGTTTTAAATCGAATTAATGAACTAGCTAACAAACAAAAAGAAGCAGGTTTAACACAATCAGAATTAGATGAGCGTATAGAATTACGCGAGAAATACCTTCAAATGATTCGCGGCCAAATCCACACCACTGTTACAGGATTAAAAATATTAGATCCTTTAGGAAATGACGTGACACCTGATAAATTAAAGGAACGACAAAAGCTAGCACTAAAAACTGATAATAACGCATGAAATTACCAAAATCCTTTGTTACTTAATGATTCGTCTAGGTAAACATATTATTAGATGGATCATTAAGTTAACCTCTACTTCTCTATCCACTTATCCTTCTAATTACTATTTCTAACATAAAAAATCCCAATTCTACTTAATATCGAATAGTACCTTACCAATTTTTTATATCTTTCACCTTTCGCAAACTTTTCTCCACTTACATTTTTATGTAAATAATGTATAATTATACTATAGGGGGCATGGTATAAATGTTAAAAACAGTAGGAAAAACACTTATTACAATTTCTTTATCTGCTAGTTTATTAGTTGCATGCAGCAGTCAAAAAGAAACAGCGACACAACCGCAACAACAAGATCCGTCTAAACCTGTGGAAAAATCAGAGCCACAAAAAACAGAAAATGTTACTGGCAAAGAAGAAACCACGAAATCGAAAGAACAAGATCAATCTAAACCTACTCAAAAATCTGAACCACAAGAAACAAGCAGCATTACTACCAAAGAAGAAACAACGCAATCACAAAAACAAGATCAACCTAAACCTACTCAAAAATCTGAACCACAAGAAACAGGCAGTATTACTGGCAAAGAAGAAACAACGCAATCACAAAAGCAAGATCAACCTAAACCTACTCAAAAATCTGAACCACAAGAAACAGGCAGTATTACTGCCAAAGAAGAAACAACGCAATCACAAAAGCAAGATCAATCTAAACCTGCTCAAAAATCTGAACCATCAGAAACAGGCAGTATTACTACCAAAGAAGAAACAAATATCATTTCAGACACAGACGCTAGAAAATTAATAGCTAAATTCCTTGGTATGAATCCAGCTGAAGCAATTAATATAAAAAATTATGGGAAAACGAAAGATGAAAAAGAGGGATATACTGCAAGAAATAACCCTGAATTCGTCGGTCACACCGGTGGTACAATGTTAATTGGATGGTTTGCAATAGATCCAAAAACAAAGGAAGTAACAGAAATTGAGCCAACAGATATGAAATAATAATTATTTTGTTATTAAAAATATACCAATTGAGAAAAAATCAAAAACCATAACCTCGCCATCCGGCAAGTTATGGTTTTTATCCTACAATTTAACTCTACCTAGAAAGTTATCCACGCCTTCATTGGAAACCAAATGTGCTTTTAGTCAATAATAGCCTTCACTGCCTATAAGATGTACTTCAGAGATTCATAAACCCTTGGTGATTAGCAGTTGTACAGCCACTACAACTCTCCCATTACCTTCGTTAGCTTTTGAAGTGCTGATAAAAGGTTTGTTAATTCTTCAGGTGATAAACTTGCATAATACTTTTCAGAAACTTGCTCCATATATGCATCCATTTCTTGTTTGTATAACAAGCCTTTCTCCCCTAATTCAACTGAAAATGCACGTTTATCTTCTGCATGTTGCCTTCTGAAAATGTATCCATCCTTTTCAAGTTTGACTAACTGTTGGCTAATGGCACTCTTCGTTACATTCATTTTTTCTGCTAGCTCTTTAGGAGTGGATGATGGGTACCGAATAATTAATGTTAATAACGTGTATTGCTGATTATTTAAATTGAAATTCGTATAAGATCTTTCTTTCGCTTCAAGTAATATCCATAATTCTTCAAGCGTTAGATTGATTTCCTCAGCTATATTTTTATTTTTCATACTTGTCTCTCTCACCTTTTCTTCTCCAATTTTTCGGATTTAAATACTTTTTATATTTTGTCACCACTTCTTTGCCAACAAAGACAGCACCTATTAAAAATAGAATTTCTCCTATTACTATACACCCTGGAATAACAATGGCCTTTATCTGAGTCGAAAGCGAAGTAAATTGTATGATTAAAGCACTCGCCCAAAGTAAAACATATATGATTAGAAGCCCTATTCCAACTTTAAAAAGCAATGGCTTTTTTTGTTTATTTTCGTTTGAAACTATTTCTTTTTCCATTTCAAAACCTCCTGAATATAATTTAGTTTAGTTAACTAAACTAAATTATATATCAAGATTGATTTGATTGCAATGTTTAAAAAAAGCTGCTGTCTATAAAATATAGACAGCAGCTTCAACTAGAGTGGCTTGTATAATCTATGCAAGCTACAGTATTTTTTACATTTTATAACTAATAAACAGCGATCGGCCCATAAGGACCATTAATAATCTCTATTTTTGTTTCAAAAATATCTGTCAAAAGTGTTGGGTCCATAACTTCTTCTACTGTTCCAAAAGCAGCAATTTGTCCATCTTTCATAGCACAAATTTTATCAGAGTATTTGGCTGCAAAATTTATGTCATGCATAACAGTCAAAATTGTTCTTCCAAATTCATTAGCCGCACGTCTCAAATGCTCCATCATTTGAACAGAACGAGCAACATCAAGATTATTCAGCGGCTCGTCCAAAAGTACATATTCAGTCTCTTGGCACAATACCATCGCTACATATGCCCTTTGTCTTTGACCACCAGAAAGCTCATCTAAATATCTATTCTCTAAATTAGTTAAATCTAGAAAGTCGATATATTTAGAAATAATAACTTCATCCTCTTTCGTTAATCTTCCCTTTGAATAAGGAAAGCGCCCAAATCCAACTAATTGTCTAACAGTAAGCCTAGTTACAAAATGATTTTCTTGTCGCAATATAGTCAAAACTTTTGCTAAGTCTTTTGATTTGGATTCAGAAACATCCATATTTGCTACCTGGATTTGACCTTCATCCATATCTAAAAGTCTACCAATCATCAAAAGTGTCGTTGACTTTCCAGCACCATTTGGTCCAATTAAAGAAGTAAAGCCTGCTTTTGGTATTTCAATATCCAAAGGTCCTATTTTTACCTTATCCGTATAGAACTTTTTAACATTATCAATTTTTATCATAAAGCCCTCTTCCTTAAAACTATAGTTAAGAATATAATTCCACCAAATAATTCAATAATAACTGAAACTACACCTTGAGCATGGAATACATGATACATTAAAAAGTATGCACTCGTCATTATTAAAAATCCTATTGCAAAAGCCATCGGGAAAATATATCTATGATCATACGTTGATGCCGCCTGATAACTCAAAGTCGCTACTAAAAATCCGTAGAAAGTAAGTGGCCCAATTAAAGCTGTTGAAATAGACATTAAAATAGCTACTAATACAAGCGTATAAATGACACTAGGTTGATATTTAACTCCAAAGGAAGTAGCAACATCCTTTCCTAGTGACAAAACATTCAAATTCTTAGAATGAGCAAAAATTAATACTGCTATAATTATGACCATAGGAATTACAACCGGAAAATAAGCAGGATCTGCATGATTAACAGAACCAAATAATCTTGCTTGTAAAATATCAAATTCTGAAGGCGCAAGTAGTTTTCTCATGAAAGTTGACACAGAATTTAGCCCGGTACCAATAATAATTCCAACTAAAAGCATAAGTTGTAAATTCCCGTATTTACCGGAAAGTAGCCATCCATAAAGTATCAAACTCATGAAGACCATAACAACGACTTGAAATAAAAATGATCCAATTCCATTAAAATTGATCAATGCACTAGCACCAAAAAAGAATACTGTACTCGTTTGAATTGCTGAATAAAGTGATTCGAAACCTAAAAGTGAAGGGGTAATAATCTTATTATTCGTAATGGATTGGAAAGCAACTGTCGACAAGCTATGGCAAACAGCTGCAATAATCATTGCAACAATAGCTACTATCCTTCTCTTAACAACTGGGATAAAAGAAGGTGAATCTATCGGAACTGGATTGTTATACACTAAAAGTCCATATGAAGAAAGGAGGCCTAAAGCAATCAATGTTATGAGTAAAATCCAATAACGTCTTGCTTCCTTCTTAGAACGAAAAGCGCTAGCTGATCTACTTTCATTATGAAGGCTAGAACCGACTTCAACATTTTCTTTATTTCTATAATCTAATGTGATCATCGTAGCCTCCTTGGTTTTCTTTTTCTCAATAAAATAGTAATAAACACGACCGCTCCCACTGATGCAAGTATTAAAGAAACAGGTAGTTCAAACGGCTTTATAATTGTTCGAGAAATGATGTCACAGGCAGTTATTGTCCCCATTCCAATCACACAAACCCAAGGCAAATTACTCCTAAGATCGTCACCTCTAAACATGGAAACAATATTTGGGACAATTAACCCCAAGAACGGTAAGTTTCCAATAACAGCTGCAACAATTCCAACTGCAACAGAGATAAGAGCAGTCCCAAAAAGAACAATTCTATTGTAATTAACTCCAAGGCTTGTTGCGACATCTTCTCCTAGTCCAGCTAAAGTCAATCTATTCGCATACATAAAAATAAGCAAAGTAACGATAACAATTAGCCATAAATATTCATATCTTCCCACCTGAATGTTAGCAAATGAACCTACAAACCAAGTTTCAATACTTTGCGTCATTTGAAAAAGGAGTCCCATAAAAGTAGACACTGCAGAAATAACTGCTCCAAGCATCAATCCAATAATCGGGACAATTAAAGACGAACGAAGCTTAACTCTTCTTAAAAATAAAAAGAAAATCATAGTTCCTATAAAAGAAAAAATGATTGCACCAGTCATTCTTTGAACTAAAGTCGGAGCAGGAAATAGTAAATACACAAAAAGCAGGCCTAAGCCTGACCATTCAATCGTCCCCGTTGTAGTAGGTTCAACAAAACGATTTTGTGTAATGAGTTGCATGACGAGCCCTGCCATTGCCATCGCAGCTCCAGTAAGCATTAATGCAACTGTTCTCGGAACACGAGTGATGAAAAACATCTCCATTCCGTCCTCTTGTCCACGTATATCATAAACGCCAGTAAACAGTGATATAATCCCTAAAATTATAACAACTATAACTGCTATTATAAAAGGTTTTGTCCATATTTTATTGTGATTATAAAACTGGGGTTGAGAAGCATTCTCAACCCTAGAAATCATATTTTTTGACACTGTTTCGTACCCCTTTACACTACTTAGCTAAAGTTTTTGCAAGATCTCCAAATAACTCTATATAAGTCTGAATTGATTCATTTGTGTAAGTATCTGCTGGTGCATAAATAACTTGTTTTTTAGAAACAGCAGTTGTGTTTTGAAGAGCTGGTGATTTAGAAATAACATCCTGAGCAGGAGCTGACTTAGCTGCATCAGATGTTGCAGCATCACGATCTAATACGAAAAGCCAATCAGGATTTGTTTGTGCGATAGCTTCAACAGAAACGTCATCACCTTTATGACCTGCAGTAGAATTCGAAACTTCTAATGCTGGAGTCCAACCGAAAATTTCATACATAGGTCCCCAAACGCGACCAGAGTGCGGCGCAGCAAAGCCAATATTTCCACCAGTAACGATAACACTCATAACTTTATCTTTTCCGTTATAAGCAGATTTTGCTTTTTCAATAGATTTATCGAAATCAGCTACTAATTGTTTAGCTTCTTTATCTTTATCAAAGATTTTTCCTAGAGTAGTTGTAGAATTTTTAAGTCCATCTACTAAATTTTTTCCAGGCGTAGTAGATTTCTCAGAAACATCAAAATTAAGATCAATAACAGCTGCATTTGGTACTAATTTTTTGATTTCTTCGTAATGATCAGCAAATCTTTGACCAACGATTACAAGGTCAGGGTTTGCCGCTGCAATAATTTCAAGATTTGGCTCACGGTGATTCCCAATATTTTGAACTTTTTCATCCTTTTTATATGCTGAATCAGCAGGCATGATATCCTTTGGAGCAGCCGCTAATTTAATTCCCCAATCAGCTAAAGTTTCAAACGTTCTATTATCTAAAGCAACTACATTCTTTGGATTTACAGGAACTGTAACCTTTCCATGTGCATCAGTGATTTCAACCGTTTTTGGCTTATCACTACCATTACCTTTAGTAGCCTTCGAAGTTTCTTTACCTGAATCTGAGCAAGCCACTAACATTAAAGTGAAAACTGCTAGAATACTTACTAATTTTAAAAGCATAGTTTTTTTCATACGTATACTCCTTATTATGTAATTTAGTTCGAAAATGATAAAGTTCATAGATTAAATTAGATAGTAACTTTTATGCATCTAAATTGCTATTGATAATCATTTTCATTTGAACATCCTGATAATAAGTATAGTCATTAATTCTGTGAAAATCTTGTGAATGGTGTGAGTTAATAAAATTAAAAATAAATTTGATACGGTCTCAACTAATGCGCATCAGATCCATCCCCCACACCTTATAAACCATGATTTCTACTGCAAAAAATGACCATTTCCTGATAGCAATCTTCTTTTTATAGTTTCTGTCTTTTCATATTTCACAGAAACTATTTTATTATCTTATTTGTATCATTCAACCATTGAATAGCCTCTGCCATGTATCGTTTGAATATATCTATTTTTCTTCTCACACTTTAACTTTTTTCTTACATACCCAATATATAAGTCTACTACATTTGGATTTACGACTACGTTATGTCCCCAAACTTGGTTCAAAAGCATTTCACGGCTCAATATTGTATTTTTATTCTTGATTAAAAATACAAGCAAATCGTACTCACGCTTCGTAAGCGAGAGATTTTTACCACCTTTTTTCACAATATTGCTAGATGCATCAACAAAGAGATCTTTAAACTGATAAAAGGTTATCTCATTTTGCTGGTTACAGTCGCTTCTCCTTAAAATCGCTTGAACCCTTGCTACTAATTCTTCTTTCGCAAATGGTTTTCTTATATAATCATCTGCTCCTGCTTGTAACCCTGCTACGCAATCCTTACTAGAAATATTGTCGGTCACAATAATGATCGGTGTCATTTTAACAAGTCGTATTTGTCTGCAAATTTCTGGTCCGGATATGCTTAATGAATCCCAATCTAATATGATGATATCCCAATCTTGTTCATATATTATATTTAAACCTTCGTTTTCATTGTGAAGTTGTAAAATGAAATGGCCTTCTTCCGTTAAACCGCTTACGATTTTCTTTGCTAAAGACCGTTCATTTTTAATTACTAACACCTGTCTCACCGATGGTTCACCTCTACTTCAATATAACTTAGTTAGATAAAAATTATCCCCCAAAAATAATTTAAGATTTATAAGTATTAAACTCCTAAAAAAAGTCATTATAACAGCTTATTAGGAGAACTCTATATAATCTTACAATAGATATGAATAGAAACACAAAGGATATGAAGATTTGAATAAATTAAAATTAACATATCCACTTACCAATCGGACATTTACAAGCAGCAGAGCTTCCACCTAACCTCTTTACTTCAGCCAAATTTTGAGATGGGAGTTTTACTGCCCGACAAATAGCGGGATAAATATTATTTAATCATTACGGGGTTGCTATAGTATCTACCTACTTATCGTCAATAACTATTTCTTCGATTTCTATTTCAAGGGTACCACCCATCCCCACCAATTTAAGCATATTATAAAAGCTCCAAAACAAAAAACTGCATTCTTCTTATTTTAAGATTAAATTTAATAGAGTTTAAGATCAATGTCCTATAATGCAATTGTAACAAGTTAACTAACAATGAAAAAACAAAAGAAACACTGAGTGTAAAATAAATTTTCAAAAGGATCATCACTGTATTAATAATCCTTTTCCATTGCTCACTGATACATTGTTAAATCATACTTCCTCCCTTTATTCTCACCGACATACGGGATTTTCAGTAATTGAAGGATGCGTTTCATAATTGAACTTGATTGGATATTTAGAAATTCTTTCAACTTACTATTAGTAGCCACGGTTTCGATAAGAAGTGCATAATCTTCTAAAGCACACTTATGTGCATCCTTAGATACAGTATTACATTTCGAGCAATACCACCCTTTTTTCACTTTAACCATTGGTATAGAGGTACATTCCTCACACAGTACCCCCTTTAACAATTCTTCTTTTTTCATTTGATATTTTTCAAGAACATTTTGTTGCAATGGGGAATGCTCCATCATCATTCGCTGAATAAGCTCATTTATATTATATATAGTTTTTTTCTTATATTTAATTTCTAGCCACTTTATTTTATGAGGTAAATTAGCACTATGAATGATTTTATTAGAGAGGTTATCATCTGAAGATTTAACAACGGTACGCGGCGTACTAATAACAACGAAGGATTCAATTGGGAATTTAGAAAACCCGTATAACCTTAACCATTTCTGAAGCTGTAATTCCTGTCTTTTCATTTGCAAAATTGGATCTGGAAATCCTTCTGACTTTTCTTCGGATATGCGAACGAGCTGATTAAATGTTGAGTCAAAAAGTAGTGTACCTACTATATTCTTTATTTCTAGAAATAGAAGAAAACGCGGGGAAATGATGATAGTATCAATTTGAAAGTAATGATTTTGATCAAATAAACGAATGTCATGTAAAATGCTATAATCTTGCTCAGGGAGAAAACTTAATGAATAATCAACAGCTCGTTCCCCTTTATAACCTGCCTTATATTTCGCTATATTTTCAGCGATTTTATTCCGTTTTGGATGATGAACAGGCAATCTTCTGAGTAGCGCTTCTAATTGACGTAAATAAATCGGCATTCTCCGTTCTTTCACAATCATTTTATCACTCCTCTAGAAATATATCGGCGATTTTTTCATTATATCGACCACAACTTCAATTATATCGGCGATTTTTCCAATATATCGACCGCAACTTCAATTATATCGGCGATTCGACATAGAATATCGACCGCTCGACAAAACACGACATCACTCCACCTCCCAAAACAGCATACCACCCGAAACCCACTACTAGCAAAACATGAAAATCCTATTTTCCTGCAAACAAAAAGAACCATAACCCCACCAATCTGGCAAAGTTATGGTTCATATCATACAAAATAAAAAACCACCAAATATGTATTGGTGGAGACGGTGGGAGTCGAACCCACGTCCAAAAATATCGGCACTTAAGCTTCTACGAGTGTAGTCGATATATTAGCATTTCGCGAACTCTTCGGCCTATCGACAGGCTTCCAAGTTGCTAGTCTGGTTGTTCTCTTCCTTTGTCCTCAGACGGCGAACTCCGGCGTAGTCCACTTAGTTTGAGTCCCTTACCCTACCACATGGACGATGGAGGGAGGAACCTTTAGTGCAATTAAGCAGCTAAAGAAAGATTGTTTTGTTTGCCAATTATAGGCTTTGACGTTTTAACGAGGCCGATCCCCTCGACTCGCAACCTAAGCTCGAACTATCCCTGTCGAATCCGTAACGTCCCCATGATAAAAATGGAGCATACGAAGAAAATTTCGTGATAGCTACTAAGAGCTGTTTTTCAATGTGCAACAATCTTACATAAGTTATTATAACATACGCGCGCCGTTTTACAAATGTAAATATCTGTATTACATCTTTTGACGATCACGGAACGCGCGTGCAATTTCACGTTTAGCTTCTTTCTCTTTTAAATCGTGACGCTTATCATATTGTTTCTTACCTTTTGCTAAACCAAGTGCCATTTTCGCGAAGCCATTTTTTAAGTAAATTCTAACTGGAACTAGTGCATATCCCGTTTCTTTTGAAGCACCCGTTAACTTCTCAATTTCTTTTTTATGAAGAAGTAACTTTCTCGTGCGAAGCGGATCATGGTTGAAACGATTCCCTTGTTCGTACGTACTAATATGCATATTATGAACCCATACTTCACCATTATGTACACGAGCAAATGCATCTTTCAAGTTCACGCGTCCAGCGCGAATCGACTTAATTTCCGTTCCTTGAAGGACAAGCCCTGCTTCGTATGTTTCTTCGATGAAATAATCATGAAATGCTTTTTTATTTTGTGCAATAACCTTACCTGAACCTTTTGGCATATAACGTCCCTCCTCTATTTTTACTATTGTAACAAATGTTAATAAAAAGCGAAAGTGGCTCGCTCAGAATCTTTGGACATTGGAACTCCAGACAGAGAAGCGCTTTTTGCTTCGTCCGAGGGAGTGAAATGGCCAACAGATTTTAGCCACTGTAGCCAGATTCCATAAAAAGAAAAAGCCTCGCTTTTCATCAAAGCGAAGCCATCCTTTTCTTACTTACGCTTTTTCTTTTTCTTCTTGAATCCTGGTACGTTTTCGAAGAATGCTTTTTTCTTCTTGCCGTTACCCTCTTTTTTCCCTGGCTGGCTAGGGGACGCGGATGCGGATGCAGATCCTCTTCCTTTACCTTTGCCACCACGGTCAAATTTTCTTCCTGTGCCACGTTCTCCGCCGCGCTCATTACTGCGCTCGCTACGTCCACCGCGTTTCTTTCTACCTGTTCTTGGCTGTTCAATAACGACTGGGCGGTCTTTGAACTTACGACGAGGTGTACCTTTCATGCCAACGATTTCAAAGTCGATTGCACGCTCGTCTTTGTTTACGTTAATAACGCGAATTGTAATTTCGTCACCGATGCGGAATACGTTACCTGTACGTTCTCCAATCATTGCGAAATGCTGCTCATCGTAACGGTAGTAATCATCCGTTAAGTAGCTAACATGTACAAGACCTTCAATTGTATTTGGAAGCTCTACGAATAAACCGAAGTTTGTTACAGAGCTAATCATACCGTCATACTCTTCGCCGATCTTATCAACCATATACTCTGCTTTTTTCATTTCGTCTGTTTCACGCTCAGCTTCAACAGCACGACGTTCCATATTAGAAGAGTGCTCTGCAATCTCAGGTAATTTTTCACGCCATTTTGCTTGCGTTTCATTGTCGACTTTACCGTTAATAATGTATTCACGAATTAATCTATGAACAATTGTATCTGGGTAACGACGAATTGGTGATGTGAAATGCGTGTAGAACTCAGTTGATAAACCGAAATGTCCTAAGCTATCCGCATCGTAACGCGCTTGCTTCATAGAACGAAGCATTACTGTTGAAATAACTACTTCTTCAGGCTGCCCTTGAACCATTTCAAGAATTTGTTGCAGCGCACGAGGATGTACTTCATTCGCACGTCCTTTTACTGCATATCCGAAGTTCGTTACAAACTCGAAGAAACGCTCTAGCTTATCTTCTTTCGGATCTTCATGGACACGGTACATGAATGGTACGTTCATCCAGTGGAAGTGCTCTGCTACTGTTTCGTTCGCAACAAGCATAAATTCTTCAATTAACTTCTCTGATACTGAACGATCACGCATGACAACATCAGTCGGTTTTCCTTCTTCATCTACTAATACTTTCGCTTCTTTAAAGTCAAAGTCGATTGCACCGCGGCGCATACGTTTTTCACGTAAAATTTGTGCTAATTGCCCCATCTCTTTAAACATCGGTACTAACGGCTCATAGCGTTTAATTAATTCTTCGTCCTCATCCTCTAAAATGCTTCTTACGTCAGCATACGTCATACGCTCTGTCGTTTTAATTACACTTTGGAAAATCTCATGCTTTACAACGTCACCTAAATTGTTGATTTCCATTTCACAAGATAACGTCAGACGGTCTACTTTCGGATTTAATGAACAAATACCGTTAGATAGACGATGCGGAATCATCGGAATTACACGGTCAACAAGGTATATACTCGTCGCTCTCTCCGCTGCTTCTACATCAATTGGAGAACCTTCTTGAACGTAATGACTTACATCTGCAATATGAACGCCAAGCTTATAGTTACCGTTCTCGAGCTTCGTTACTGTAACAGCGTCATCTAAATCTTTCGCGTCTGCACCGTCAATTGTTACGATCATTTGGTCACGAAGATCACGGCGATCTTTTAAATCTTCTTCTGAAATCGTTTCTGGTACACTGTTTGCGTGCTCCATCACTTCTTCAGGGAATGCTAAAGGCAAATGATGTTTATGGATGACAGATAAAATATCTACTCCTGGGTCATTTTTATGACCTAGAATTTGAATAACTTCACCTTCTGCACTTAAACGATTCTCTGGATAGCTCGTAATTTTCACAACTACTTTATGACCTTCTACAGCGCCCATTGATGCACTTTTCAATACGAAAATGTCACTCGTCCAGCGCTTATTGTCAGGTATAACAAATCCAAAGTTTTTCGATTCTGTATATGTACCAACTAGTTCTTTCGTTCCGCGTTCTAAAATGCGTACAATGGAACCTTCTTGACGCGAACCACTCGATTGGGAACTAAGGCGTGCTAATACTGTATCGCCATGAAGCGCACCGTTTAATTCTGTAGGCGGGATGAAAAGATCGTCGTCTCCTGTTTTCTTCTCGTCTGGTACAACGAATGCAAAGCCACGTGCATGTCCAATTAACTTACCACGTACTAAATTCATTTTTTCAGGCAGACCGTAACGGTTGCTACGAGTACGAATAATAAGTCCCTTCTCTTCCATCATTACAAGTGCCTTTACAAAATCTTTAAAGCCCTCAGAACCTTCAATTCCAAATGCCTCTTCTAACTCTTGTATCGTTAGCGGTTTATACGCTTCTTCTCTCATAAATAATAACAACTTATCAATATGTTCTTGTATGATTTCTTCCAAGCAAAAATACCTCCTTTAAAACCTTATATTATTTAGTGTATCCGAAAGATAGGGGATGTATAAAGCGAAACTTCAATACTCCCCTTATGATTTTTACAGTTTTCACAAAAAATTCCTTATGAAAAAAAGAGGCAACTAGATCTTACCAATCTAGTTGCTCCAAGAAGTTATATACATCCTCATGTAGCTCGTCACGCTGCTTATCAAGTGTAATGACATGCGTAGAGTCTTCATACCATTTAATGTCTTTTAACGTTGATTCTACACCGTTATAAATAATGTTCGCACTATCTGTATTAATCATTTCATCATGACGCGCTTGTACAACAAATGTTGGTGCATAAATCATGTCCACATTGTTACGTACGTCAGCAATTAATTGTTGTAATGCTTTTAATGTATTCATCGGTGTCTTTTGGAATTCCAACATTTCTTGTTCGATTTGCTCTGGTGATTTTTGCTCACGCTTTTTATATTCGCGGGCATATGCCAATATACCTTGGTACATCGTTTCTTCACTCTTAATATACATTGGTGCACACATTGGTACTACACCTAAAACCGGTACTGTATAACCTAATTTTAGTGAAAATACTCCGCCAAGTGACAATCCAACGACAGCAATTTTCTCAAAACCTTTATCTTTTAAAAGCTGATATGCCTCCGTTACATCTTGCCACCAATCTTCAGGACCTGTATGAACAAGCTCTTCTGGTGGTACACCGTGCCCTTTATAAATTGGCGCATGACAAGTGTAGCCTTTCTTTTCTAAGAAACGCCCTAACATACGTACATCAGCTGAGTTTCCTGTGAATCCATGTAGTAATAAAACAGCGCGGTCTCCACCCTCAAATGTAAATGGTTTCGGAGATGCTAATTTCATCATGTACTTCTCCTCTTTCTCTTCTGTAATCTAGTCGTATTCTTTCTATATCTAGTGTACCATATTTATATTTCTATAATCTAATTAGAAACATCTTTCAAATGGCAAAATAAAAAAAGAAGAACCATTAGTACATCTTACTAACGCTTCTTCTTTCAATTCTATAAGTTTAAGTACGTAACACCAATTGTTAATGCGAAGAACAATACAGCTAAAACAATTGTAATACGGTTTAATACCGCTTCAATTCCACGTGCTTTTTGCTTACCAAATAATTGCTCTGCACCGCCTGAAATTGCACCTGAAAGGCCTGAGCTATTACTAGACTGCATAAGTACCATAACAATCATTAAAATCGATACAATAATAAGTAAAACGGATAATAACGTATGCACTTGGCGTACCTCCTACAAAGATTCAGTTATTGTAACTGTAGCATAAATTCTATAGAAAAGCGAGAGCAACCCTATAGCTCTCGCTTTTCTTCTATTACATGAACATCATTGCAAATAACGGTCCGAGCAAACATGTCAAAATCGCTGTTAATGTCATTGTTACCGATCCAATAACACCTTCATGTTCATTATTTTTCATCGCTCTCATCACACCCATAATATGAGAAGCACATCCAAATCCGATACCTTTACCAACTGAGTTTGTAACGCGGCTCCATTTTAATAAAAGTGGGCCCGTAATCGTTCCTGTAATACCTGCAATAACAACGAAAGCTGCTGTTAATGACGGCACACCACCAACTTGCTCTGAAACACTCATTGCAACTGGCATTGTCACTGACTTTGGTAAAGAAGATAAAATTAAGCTTTTATCTGTTCCCATAAGTGAGGCAATAGCAAAATCACTTGCGATGGCAACTGTTGTACCTACTAGTACCCCACCGGCAATTGGTACAACATATTTTTGCAGAACATGACGTTGTTTATATAGAGGAATTGCAAATGCTACAACACCGGGTCCAAGTAGCTTTGCAATCCAGCCACCACCACTTTCCATATAATGTTGATACGGTATATCAAGCACGATAAATAGGAAAGCCATTAATCCTGTTGCTACAAGCATTGGAATGGTGAATGGTGTTGGAAATAATTTATAGATTTTTTTAGATAATTGATATAATAGCACCGTAAAAAGAACCCAACCGATCCCGATTAATATTTGGCTCATCGCGACTCTCTTTCCTTTCTATTCGCAAGATATTGTCCTGTATGTCCTGCGACAATAATAATTAAAAATGTACTCGCTACAACTGTAATGAAAAGAGAAATTCCTTTACTCATAAAAAAAGCACCGTAATTCATTAGGCCAAGCGTTGGCGGAATTAATAAAAACGGCATAATAGCAACGAGTGTTTCTGCTCCTAAATCGAACCATTTCACTGGAAGAACTTTTAGGCTAAGTAAAACAAGTAAGAGGAACATTCCAATCAAACTTCCTGGGATCGGAATATTTAACATTTCTTGTACCCAAGTTCCAACCATATAAAAAACGTAAAGAGCAGCAATTTGGACAAGAATCTTTGTAAATTTCATGTTCATCATCCCTCTTGTTTATACGATCTTCTGTTAATATCTTTATCATAGTATAAATTGTAAAAAGCTGCAATTTATCAACTTGACAGCAAAAAACGTATATGTTATACGCTTACAACCTTGATATGACTACATTTCCACGAGGAAATTAAGTCAAAAACCTTGACCTAATATAAGAAGTTTTTATTTTCTGAATTTTAAAGGTTATTATTTTAATAAAATAATCTTTTTGCCTTTAAGCTTACATATATATAAACGAGATAGGTGGTGAACATATGCCCAAAAAAGTTCTCATTTTTTGTGATCCTGGGATTGATGATACGATGGCTCTCCTCTTAGCATTCTTTATCGATGAAATAGAAATCATCGGCATTGTTGCTGATTACGGCAATGTCCCAAAAGAGATGGCCGTACAAAATGCTCATTTTCTTACGAACGAAACAAGGAACAGAAATATTAAGATATTCGGTGGTTCAGAACGTCCTCTTACTGGTGCCCCTCCTGCTTTTTTTACAGATGTACACGGGACACAAGGGCTTGGTCCAATTATTCCAAAGGGGAATGTGACTAACGGAGAAATGGAGAATTTTTTCGAAGTTATTCCTCTTATTGAACAGTATAAAGATGAATTAATCATTGTAAGTTTAGGAAGACTTACCTCCTTAGCAATTTTGTTTATCATGTGCAAACAATTAATGAAGCAAATTAAATCTTACTACGTAATGGGCGGTGCCTTTTTACATCCTGGTAATGTTACTCCTATTTCGGAGGCAAACTTTTACGGAGACCCTACTGCCGCTAATATAGTCCTTCAATCCTCGCCTAACATGTACATCTATCCATTAAACGTCACCCAATATTCCATCATTACACCAGAAATGGCTGAATATATTGAAGCAAAAGGAAAAGCCCCACTCGTCAAACCGTTATTCGATCATTATTACTACGGCTATTATAAAAATGCTCTACCACATTTAAAGGGTAGCCCCTTCCATGACACAATGCCAATACTCGCTTTACTTGATAACTCTATGTTTACGTATCACAAATCCCCTATCGTTGTCATGACAGAATCCTCTGCACAAGGAGCAAGCATAGGGGAATTTCGTTCTTTAGTGAACCAAAAGCCATTTATTGATTGGCCGGGTCATCAAATTGCAATTGATTTTGATTATAACCGTTTCTTTAAACATTTCATGTCACTTATGACGGGAGAACAATTTTAGCATAAAAAAACAGACCGTGATTTCTCACGGTCTGTCGTTATTTTCTACAATTATCGTTTGATGTTATAGAAAGATTTGATACCATCGTAAACAGCGATTTCGCCTAGTTCGTCTTCGATGCGTAATAATTGGTTGTACTTAGCAATACGGTCAGTACGGCTCATAGAACCAGTTTTGATTTGGCCAGCGTTAGTTGCAACTGCGATGTCAGCGATTGTAGCATCTTCAGTTTCACCAGAACGGTGAGATACAACTGCTGTGTAACCAGCACGTTTAGCCATTTCGATAGCTTCGAAAGTCTCAGTTAAAGTACCGATTTGGTTAACTTTAATTAAGATTGAGTTAGAGATACCTTTTTCGATACCTTCAGCAAGTTTTTGAGTGTTAGTTACGAATAAGTCGTCACCAACTAATTGTACTTTATCACCGATACGCTCAGTTAATAATTTGTGACCATCCCAGTCGTTTTCGTCTAAACCATCTTCGATAGAGATGATTGGGAAGTCTTTGCAAAGCTCTTCGTAGAAATCAACCATTTCTGCAGAAGTTAAGCCAGTACGGCCTTCGCCTGCAAGGTCATATTTACCAGTTTCTTTGTTGTAGAACTCAGAAGAAGCAACGTCCATTCCTAAGAATACGTTCTCGCCAGCTTTGTAACCAGCTTTTTCGATAGCTTCGATGATTACTTCTAATGCTTCACGGTTAGAACCAAGGTTTGGAGCGAATCCACCTTCGTCACCTACTGCAGTGTTAAGACCTTTGTCATGTAATACAGCTTTAAGGGCATGGAATACTTCAGCACCCATACGGATTGATTCTTTGAATGTTGGAGCACCAACTGGTAAGATCATGAACTCTTGGAAGTCAACGTTGTTATCAGCGTGAGAACCACCGTTGATGATGTTCATCATTGGAGTTGGTAATTGTTTTGCATTGAATCCACCAAGGTAACGGTATAATGGAAGACCTACGAAGTCAGCTGCTGCGTGAGCTACTGCCATAGATACACCAAGGATAGCGTTAGCGCCTAGTTTACCTTTGTTTGGAGTGCCATCTAATTCGATCATAGCACGGTCGATACCAGCTTGGTCAGTTACGTCGAAACCAACGATTTCTGGAGCGATTGCTTCGTTAACGTTGTTTACTGCGTTCATAACACCTTTACCTAGGTAACGAGATTTGTCACCATCACGTAATTCTACTGCTTCGTGCTCACCAGTAGATGCACCACTTGGTACGATAGCGCGTCCGAAAGCGCCGCTTTCTGTGTAAACTTCTACTTCTACAGTTGGGTTACCACGAGAGTCAAGGACTTCGCGAGCATAAACATCAATAATTGTTGACATAATAAATTCTCTCCTTTTTATATAAGCAAATTATTTAATAATTGTTTTACCTGTCATTTCTTTCGGTTGCTCAACACCAAGAAGTGTAAGCATAGTTGGAGCGATATCACCTAAGATACCATCTTCACGTAATTCTACGTCGTTCTTAGTAACAATGAAAGGAACCGGGTTAGTTGTATGAGCTGTCATTGGCTCTCCTTCAGAAGTTAATTCTTCATCCGCATTACCATGGTCAGCAGTAATAAGTGCTACACCATCTTTTGCAAGAATCGCTTCTACAACTTTTCCTAAACATTCGTCAGTTGCTTCTACTGCTTTAATTGTTGGTTCCATCATCCCAGAATGGCCAACCATATCACAGTTCGCAAAGTTAAGAATGATAACATCATGTTTATCATTTTCGATTTCATTTACTAAAGCGTCCGTTACTTCGTAAATGCTCATTTCAGGTTTCAAGTCATACGTTGCAACCTTCGGTGAGTTAATTAAGATACGCTCTTCTCCTGGGAATTCAGCCTCACGACCACCGCTAAAGAAGAATGTAACGTGCGGATACTTTTCAGTTTCCGCGATGCGAAGTTGCTTTAATCCCGCTTGCGCAACAACTTCACCTAAAGTGTTATCAAGGTTCATTGGCTTGAATGCCACGTAACCATCTACTGTTTCACTAAAGTGTGTCATACATACGAATTCTGGAATGTGAGGTACTTTTTCACCACGATCGAACTCACGGAAGTCTTCGTTTGTAAATACACGAGCAATTTGAATTGCACGGTCTGGACGGAAGTTATAGAAGATAACTGCATCATCATCATTGATTGTTGCAACTGGCGTGTTATCTTCGTTAACAATTACAGACGGCAATACGAATTCATCGTAGATACCATTTGCATAAGAGTCTTCTACACACTCTTCTGCTGATTTATAAGTAGGGCCTTCACCATTCACCATAGCACGGTAACATTTTTCTACGCGATCCCAACGCTTGTCACGGTCCATGGAGTAATAACGACCAGAGATAGTCGCGAATTGTCCTACTCCTGTTTCTTTAATTACTTCATTTGTTGCATCGATATAGCTTTGTGCTGTTTTTGGTCCAACATCGCGGCCATCTAAGAATGCATGAATGTATACTTTCTCAACGCCTTCTTTAGCTGCTAAGCGAAGAAGAGCAAACATGTGGTTCATGTGACTGTGCACACCACCGTCAGAAAGTAAACCGAATAAATGAAGTGCAGTACCTTTTTCTTTTACGCTTTTAATTGCACTTTGGAACGTTTCGTTCTTATCGAACTCACCTTCACGAATTGCAACGTTTACGCGTGTTAAGCTTTGATATACAATGCGGCCAGCACCGATATTTAAGTGACCAACCTCAGAGTTACCCATTTGACCTTCTGGAAGACCTACTGCCTCGCCACAAGCTGTAAGCGTTGTGTGAGGGAATTTGTTCCAGTAACCATCAAAATTAGGTTTCTTAGCTTGTGCTACAGCATTCCCGTAAGTTTCTTCACGAAGTCCGAAACCGTCAAGAATGATTAAAGCTGTTGGCTTTCTCATTTTACCGCCCCCAGAAGACCTAAGAACGAAGCAGGCTCTAAGCTAGCACCGCCAACTAAAGCGCCGTCGATGTCAGATTGTGCCATGTACTCTTTAATGTTTTCTGGTTTTACGCTACCGCCGTATTGGATACGAACAGCTTCTGCAGCTTCTGGAGAAACAGCTTCTGCAACAACTTTACGGATGTGCGCACATACTTCGTTTGCATCTGCAGAAGAAGAAGATTTACCTGTACCGATAGCCCAGATTGGCTCATAAGCGATAACAGTTGCTTTAACTTGCTCTTCTGTTAAACCTGCAAGTGCTTTTGTTACTTGACCTGCTACTAGATCAAATGTTTTTCCGCTTTCGCGCTCTTCTAAAGTCTCACCACAACATACGATTGGTGTTAAACCATGTTCAAATGCTGCGATAGTCTTTTTGTTTACTGACTCATCTGTTTCAGCAAACATTTCACGACGCTCAGAGTGGCCAAGTACTACGTAGCCTACTTTTAAGTCGCTAAGTGCTACTGGGCTAATTTCGCCAGTGAATGCACCATTTTTTTCGAAGTGCATGTTTTGTGCACCTACTTGTAAATCAGTTCCTTCAGTCGCTGCTACAAGGCGCTCTAAGAATAGAGCTGGAGAGCAAACTACTGCATCAACAGCTGAAGCTGCTGGGATTTGACCTTTAACTTCCTCTACGAAGCTAACTGCTTCAGATAGAGTTTTATTCATTTTCCAGTTACCTGCGATAATTGGTTTACGCATGCTTTGCACCGTCCTTTTTCTTTGGCTGCTACTTATTTGTCGTTAAGACAAACTACACCTGGAAGCTCTTTACCTTCCATGAATTCTAATGACGCACCGCCGCCAGTAGAAATGTGGCTCATTTTATCAGCCATACCGAATTTTTCAACAGCTGCTGCAGAGTCACCACCGCCGATAACAGAGTATGTACCTTCTGCATCTGCTAATGCTTGTCCTACTGCTTTTGTACCTTCTGCGAATGGAGTCATTTCGAATACACCCATTGGTCCATTCCATACAACAAGCTTAGAGTTTTTAATTACATCTGCATAAATTTCACGTGTTTTAGGACCGATGTCCACGCCTTCCCAGTTAGAAGGGATAGAGTCGATACCAACGATTTTAGTTGTTGCAGTTTCAGAGAATTCCTCAGTGATTACAACATCAACTGGCATGTAGAAGTTTACGCCTTTTTCTTTTGCAAGTTGCATAAATTCTTTAGCTAGTTCAATCTTGTCGTCTTCACATAGAGATAGACCAATTTCATGACCTAAAGCTTTAACGAATGTGTAAGCAAGTCCGCCACCGATGATTAAGTTATCTACTTTGTCTAATAGATGACGAATTACACCGATTTTATCTTTTACTTTCGCACCACCGATGATAGCTGTGAATGGACGTTCTGGGTTAGAAAGTGCTTTACCTAATACTTCTAACTCTTTTTCCATTAATAGACCAGATACTGCTGGTAGGTAGTCTGCGATTCCTGCTGTAGAAGCATGAGCACGGTGAGCTGCACCGAATGCATCGTTTACGAAGATGTCAGCAAGAGCTGCAAATTCTTTCGCAAGTTCTGCATCGTTCTTTTCTTCGCCCGCATAGAAACGTACGTTTTCAAGAACTAATACGTCGCCTTCGTTCATTGCTGCAACCATTTCTTGTGCAACTGGTCCGAATGCTTCGTCTGCTTTTTTAACGTCTTTACCAAGAAGCTCGCCTAAACGTGCTGCTACTGGAGTTAAACGCATTTCTTCTACTACTTGACCTTTTGGACGGCCTAAGTGGCTTGCTAAAATAACTTTCGCACCTTGCTCTACTAAATATTGAATTGTAGGAAGAGCTGCACGGATACGAGTTTCATCTGTAATTTTGCCTTCTTTCATAGGTACGTTGAAATCAACGCGGCAAAATACACGCTTACCTTTTAAATCTACGTCACGAATTGATTTTTTGTTCATTGGATTTCCCTCCGACTACTAGTTAGGATTGACAAAACCCACTCAAAAGCTTAACACATTTGCTTTTAAAACGAAAGAAGAGAGAGAGGGAACAAACCCTCTCCCTCGTTTTGTCATTGATAACTTATATAATTAAGAATTAAAGACCTTTTGAAGTCATGTAAGCTGCTAGGTCTACTACGCGGTTAGAGTAACCAGTTTCGTTATCGTACCAAGAAAGTACTTTAACCATGTTACCTTCCATTACCATTGTAGATAATGCATCGATTGTAGAAGAAGCTGTACATCCGTTATAGTCGATAGATACTAATGGCTCTTCGCTGTATCCAAGGATACCTTTTAATTCGCCTTCAGCTGCTGCTTTGAATGCTGCATTTACTTCTTCAACTGTTACTTCTTTATCAAGTTCAACAACTAGGTCAACTAGAGAAACGTTAGCAGTTGGAACACGTACAGCGCCACCGTTTAATTTACCTTTAAGTTCTGGTAATACTAATGCTACAGCTTTAGCTGCACCAGTAGATGTTGGGATCATGTTTTCAGCTGCTGCACGAGCACGACGTAAATCTTTGTGTGGTAAGTCTAAGATTTGTTGGTCGTTAGTGTAAGAGTGAATTGTTGTCATCATTCCGCGTTTTACGCCGAATTTTTCGTTTAATACTTTAGCGAATGGAGCTAGACAGTTTGTAGTACAAGAAGCGTTAGATACTACGTTGTGGTTAGCTGCATCGTATTGTTCGTGGTTAACACCCATAACTACAGTGATATCTTCGTCAGAAGCTGGAGCTGAGATGATAACTTTCTTAACTGATCCACCTAAGTGTTTTTCAGCGTCTGATTTTTTAGTGAAACGGCCAGTAGATTCTACTACTACTTCTACTCCGTAGTCGCTCCATGGTAATTGAGCTGGGTCACGCTCAGCGATAACTTTAATTTCTTTACCGTTAACAACGATGCTGTTTTCGTTAGCAGATACTTCTGCATTTAAAGTTCCGTGAACTGTGTCATATTTTAAAAGGTGAGCTAATGTTTTAGCATCTGTTAAGTCGTTGATTGCTACTACTTCTACCTCAGAGTTGTTAAGAGCTGCGCGGAATACGTTACGTCCGATACGTCCAAATCCATTAATACCAATTTTAGTCATTTGAATTTCCTCCTTGGGGGATTATATTAAAGGGTAATACCCTTTGTTAACTGTTTTGCTGCACCTTCATCTGTAATTAGAATTGAAGTGTGCCCTTGTTTAATTACAGCCTGTATTGCCTTTGCCTTTGAAGAACCTCCAGCGACTGCAACAACGTGAGATACATTTTGTAAATCCTCTAGTTGCATACCAACTGTTCTTACTTTATGAACAACATTTCCTTGTTCATTAAAGTAGTAACCGAAAGCTTCGCCAACTGCTTCGCTTGCCTGAATCTTTAACCAATCTGCTTCCGAAGTATTTCTGCGACGTGCCATTGTTAACGCATCACCTATTCCATGAATGACGATATTGGAAGATCGAATCAACTCAAGAACTTCTTTCACGGAAGGCTCTGTCACAATAGACGCATATGCTTCGCTGCTAACATGATCTGGAACATACAATAAGCGATAATTACTCATCGTATTTTGCGCCATTTTGGCACAAATGGTATTGGCTTCTAACTCGACGCCTTCTCCAATTCCACCACGTGCTGGGACAAATAGCATATGTAAATCTTTGCAATCAAGCTGCATCATGTCCGCAACAGCAGCTAGCGTAGTTCCTCCAGCCACAGCAACGATATTATTCGCTGTCAGACGGTCTTTTATACAAGTCACACAAGCACGGCCCATCTCCAGTTTGACCCAAGGTGATTCATCACTATCACCAGGGACAACGAAAACTTCATCCAAGTCTAATGTTTCCTTAAGTTGCTTTTCTAAAACCTTTAACCCGGAAATTTCTTTCATAAAGTCTTCCAAAGCAAGAACTAAAGCTGTTCCTTCTTCTGTCAATGTCATTCCAGAAGAAGCGACGTGAACTAAGTTTTGTTCTTTCAAAACTTGAACTTCACTTCGCAATACTCGTTCTGTCATACCGAGACTTGCTGATAAGTTTCTTCTTCCAATTGGCTGCATGAGCCTAATGTATTGAAGAATTTGCATTCTCGTTTGCATAACAGGTAGCAGATCAGGTAATAATTTTTTTGTGTTCTGAATCCATGAGCGCATATCTTTTCTCCTCACTACATCGGTTCATTTTCCCTCGTGGTCACTTTACGTCCCGTAGTGACATTTTGTGTCCCACATAGGTTAAAAAAATAATCCCTGCTACGTGTATTATTGTAACAGGAGATAGAAACTTATTCAACTCTTAACTGCATTCTTTATATAGTTTATTATGACACCTTTGTGAATGTTACCATATTCTACTTGTTTTCCGTCTATTTCTACAACCGGAATCATTAGATGATATTTTTCTAAAAGGTCATTATCTTCATATATATCTATTTCCTCAATTTGAAAAGAATATTCACATTGTACTTCCTGTAAAACTTGTTTCGCCTTCACGCAAAGGCCACAATCTTTTTTTGTATACAGTACAACTTTCATCTTCTTCACCTATCCGATTGTTTTTCGTAATGACGACGCTGGAATGTGCATTTGCTCTCTATACTTCGCCACTGTTCTTCGAGAAATAACGATTTCATGCTCTTCTTCTAATAATTTTGAAATCTTTTGATCTGAAAGTGGCTTTTTCTTATTCTCTGCCTCAACAAGCGTTTGAATAAATTGTTTTACACGCTTTGTAGAAACTGCTTCATCTTCAGTAGTCGAAACGGCATTACTAAAGAACGATTTCATCTCAAATAAACCGTGTGGTGTTTGCACATATTTATTTCGCGTTGCACGACTAATTGTCGATTCATGCACGCTTAACTCTTCTGCTACTTCTTTTAAAGCAAGTGGCTTTAAATACTCCGGACCTTTCCAGAAGAAATCACGTTGTTTTTCCATAATAATGGTCATCACTTGCAGAAGGGTTTGTTTTCTCTGTTTTAAACTACGCATAATCCACTGCACATGCTGATACTTTTCTGATACGTAAGATGCCACTTCACTTTCACTATTATTAAGAAGCGCACTATATTCAGAATGAATTTCAATTCTTGGCATATTTCTCTCGTTCATTTGCAAAACGAGACGATCACCATCTTTTTTCACCGCCATATCAGGCACAATATAAAGCGGTTTATCAGAAGAAAACGCAAGACCTGGTTTTGGTTGTAATGACGTTATACAATTTACAGCACTCTGTAATTCCTCATTACTACACTTCAACACTTGAACGAGCTTTCGCCAATCTTTCTTTACGAAATAAGCGAAGTGATCCTCTATAACCTCTTCCGCTAATCCATTCCGCCTTTGTAAGCGCTTCAATTGCAAGGTTAGACATTCCTGAATATTACGCGCCCCTACCCCTGCTGGCTCGAGTGATTGGACAAGCTCTACAGAGCGGTCGACTACATGAAGCGGTGCGGAAAGAAGATTTGCTAACTCTTCGTTCGTCTCTTGTAAATACCCATTTCCATCCATGTTCATAATAATGAAAGAAGCTACTTTTCGCTCTTCTTCCTCTATTTTATAATACTGTATTTGATTTAATAAATGTTGCTGAATCGTTGTAGAATCCACACTGTAGATTTCCATCTGATTCTCGACTTGTTTGCTGGTACTTTTACTTGTGTTAGAGCTCTTTTTCTTCTCCCTCTCAAAACCACCTAACTCAATAAGGGGATTCTCTAACGATTGCTCATACAAAAACTCCGATAATTCTTGTACATTATACTGGAGCATTGTAATCGCTTGCCTTAACTCTTGTGTCATTGCCAAACGTAAGCTTTGTTCTTGTAAAAGACTTGCCTTCAAACTAATCTCCCCCTTGTTTCTATTGTACAATAAGTTTGGTAAAAGGAGAATGCTATCACAGACACCCATTCCAAAATATTATTAATTTATATGTATTAATGAGATTTACAACTTAAAACCGAAATTTGAATAATATTGAAAGAAAATAATAAAGTTAAAAATTATTATCAAGTACTAATAGTAAATCTTATTACTAGATATAACAAGAGGGAAATAAAAAAAGTCCTAACCTACAAAACGTAAGTTAGGACTTTTTGACGCGCCCAGAGGGATTCGAACCCCCGGCAGACGTGGTACCGGAAACCACCGCTCTATCCGACTGAGCTATGGGCGCATGATAATAGAAAACACTTCATTTTCTTCTCATAATAATAGCAATAAAATCCATCTAAATCAATAAAAATATCCCCGTAATCCTTTATGCCACTTAGTTATGAGTATATTAACAAAGCACTCACCCCTAAATTTTCCAATCATAAATTCACCCCAACTCACAAATTATAATCTTTGAATTGATATTCCAAAGGGGGCTTCATTCAATGACTGTAATTACAAAATTAAAACAAACTGTTTCTGGATTAAAAAGTGCACAAGCTAGCTTAGAGGGATTCGCTCTTGATACGGATAACCAACAAGCTAAGCAACTTTTCCAAACAGCTGCGCAGCAAACACAAACGATTATCGATTCTTTAAACCCACGCGTTGAAGAAGTCCAACAAGAAGAACCACAATACTCACAGCAATAACGAATCAGTCTTGCTGTGAAATAGAAAAAGGATGATATGCAGTCATCCTTTTTCTATCACATTACATATTGCAATAGAAATGGAATGATAATCATGCGAAAACTCGGCCTCATAACCGCATTATTTGCCCTTCTATTTAGCTCTTTTACCGGATGTGATAATAGTCCTTTAGATAAAAAAGTGAAAGAAGAAGCAAAACGAACGGAGAAAGAAAAAGGTCCAAAGTTAACAAAGACGAGTACGGAATCCTTTAATCAATCTATATCACAAGGAGCGAAGAAAAGAGCTCTCGCTATGGATGAAATTATAAAAAGCACAGCAGTGAATTCAAACTTAGATCTCTACATAGCAGTTACACCTGAGCATCACGAAAGGTTTGGATTAAAATCGCTGCGTAAGAAGCTTCAAAAGCAGCTAAGTGATGAGCATCCTACTTTCGACGTTCGTGTCAGTACAGATAAAAAAATCTTTATGTTACTCGAAAAACTTGAGAACAAAATTAAGAAAAAAGAAGTATCTAAAGATGAAATTAATAAACAATTAAAATTCATTGGTAAAAAAATGGAGTCTAACACTTAACGCTTTTTTTTAAGAAAAGGAAGGATTGCAATGTCTAGTAAAGATAAAAACTTAACCCCTGTGCAACAGGAATATAAAAAATTCGAGCAAGAACGTGAACCGAAGCGTCCTGTCTTGAAAAATTGTATAAAAGCCTTTTTCGTCGGTGGTTTTATTTGCTTCATCGGACAACTCATTTCTACTTTTTACATCACATATTTTGATTTCACTGAACGTTCAGCAGGAAATCCAACAGTCGCAACTCTCATCTTCATTTCCATGTTACTAACTGGTTTCGGTATATACGATCGGTTTGGACAGTTTGCTGGGGCGGGTACAGCTGTACCTGTCACGGGATTTGGTAACTCTGTGATTGCCGCATGTATCGAACACCGAACGGAAGGGTTTGTCCTTGGTGTTGGCGGTAACATGTTCAAATTAGCTGGTTCTGTTATTTTGTTTGGTGTATTTTCCGCTTTCGTCATCGCACTTATTAAAACGATTCTCGTTCAATGGGGAGGGCTATAAATGTTACAAGGACACCGAACGTGGGTATTTGAAAACAAACCAGTTATCATTTCAACTGGAGTCGTTGGCGGACCGTTTGAAGCAAAGGGGAACATTCCAGAAGACTTCGATATCCTTCATGAAGACCTATGGCTTGGACAAGATTCCTATGAAAAAGCACATAAAATTTTATTCGAAGAAGCTTGTAGCCGCGCTACTGAAAAAGCAGAACTTCGTAAAGACGATATTCAATTCGTACTCGCAGGAGATTTAATTAATCAAATTACCCCTACAAGCTTTGCTTGCCGTACACTGGGCACTCCTTATCTCGGATTATTCGGGGCTTGTTCTACTTCTATGGAAGGTTTAGCACTTGGGGCAAGTATCGTAAATGCAAAAGGCGCAAAATATTTATTAACCGGTGCATCGAGCCATAACACCGCTGTAGAAAAACAGTTCCGCTATCCTACCGAATATGGTGGACAAAAGCCACCTACTGCACAGTGGACAGTAACTGGAGCAGGAGCTGCTATTTTAAGCGATACTGGACACGGCCCTAGGGTAACCTCTGCAACAATCGGACGAGTGGTTGATATGGGATTAACAGATCCGTTTAATATGGGAGGCGCAATGGCTCCAGCTGCCGTCGATACAATTGAAGCCCACTTACGTGAACGTCAAATCGATGCCTCTTACTACGATTTAATCGTAACAGGCGATCTCGGACATGTAGGACGCGAAATTGCTTATGACTTACTACATAAACATGGAACAAAAGTAACGAGCGAACAGTTTCAAGATTGTGGGCTACTCATTTATAGAGAAGGGCAACCTGTCATAGCTGGTGCTAGTGGACCAGGATGTTCCGCAACAGTCGTGTACGGTCATTTATTAAACCGAATGAAAAGAGGAGAGTTCAAAAAAATACTTGTCGTTGCGACAGGCGCTTTACTATCTCCACTTACATTCCAACAAGAAGAAACGATTCCGTGTATCGCTCACGCCGTTTCGATTGAATTTGGAGGTGCAACGCAATGATTTTTTTCTGGGCTTTCGTCATTGGCGGACTCATATGTGTAATCGGCCAACTTATGTTTGATGTTGGCAAACTAACACCCGCTCATACAATGGCAACACTCGTTGTTGCTGGAGCTATATTAGATGGATTTAATTTGTATGAGCCATTAATTGATTTCGCTGGAGCTGGGGCGACCGTACCTATTACAAGCTTCGGTAATGCTCTCGTTCACGGCGCAATGGAAGAAGCTGCAAAACATGGCATCGTTGGCGTTATTACCGGCATGTTTAAAGTAACGAGCGCCGGTGTATCCGCAGCTATTATTTTCGGCTTCATTGGAGCTTTGCTATTCAAACCGAAAGGATAAGGTGTTTGTATGACAGTTATTGCTAGTGTTAAAACCTGCCTTGCTAGTGTAAGAGGGGCTCAAGCAAGTTTAAGCTCCCTTTCTTTAAATTCACAAGACGAAGAATCAAAACGTGTATTTCATGAATGTATGTTAGAAATGGACAGCGTCATCGCTGATTTACAGAATAGGATTTCAGTATTAGAACGTGAAGAACCTCAATATAAAGGGTTTTAAGTAGACTGGAGGAACTGACTATGTCTCACCTGCCGGAATGGACACTTGTCATTCTTCGCTCTGTATTCATATTAATTATTTTATTCGCTATTACGAAATGGTTAGGGAAAAGACAAATCTCTCAGCTCTCCTTCTTTGAATACATAGCCGGAATGACAATCGGTGACATCGCTGCCCAAGTATCTACAGGGCTCGATTCAAAATTTTTTCACGGCGTCTTTGCGATACTCATTTTCGCTGTGGTACCTTTTTTAACAGGAATCCTCTCTTTAAAGAACAAAACAGCTCGGGACTTCTTTGAAGGGAAATCTACCGTATTAATAAAAGACGGAAAGATACTCGAAGACAACTTAAAGAAAGAAAAATATACAAGTGACGAATTACTGGAACTTCTCCGTGGAAAAAGTGCGTTCAGCATAGCTGAAGTCGAATTTGCTGTCTTAGAACCGAGCGGAGAATTAAATGTATTATTAAAGAAAGATTCTCAGCCACTTACAGCAAAAGACATCGGTTTAAAGGTACCGAATGAAAAAGAACCACAAACTGTTATTATGGATGGAAATGTACTAGATGAACCTCTATCCTCTAGCGGGCATAACCGCGCTTGGTTACATGCTGAACTAGAAAAACTCGGTGTTGTTATTGAAAATGTCTTTCTCGGTCAGGTGGATTCATACGGACAATTGACTATAGACATTTACAATGACAAACTCCAAATGCCCTCTCCTCAAAACAAACCTTTATTATTAGCATCTTTAAAAAAATGTCATGCTGATCTTGAACTATTTTCCTTAGAAACAAAGTCGAAATCAGCGAGTGAAATGTATAGTAAAAACGCGAAACAAATCGAAAAGATTTTAAATAAAGTAACCTATCTTTTAAAAGAATAACTCTAGAAAGAACGCTTCAGTCAAAAGGCGTTCTTTTCTTTTTTTTCTACAGTTTTTATAACGTTTAAATTTATGTAATTCGGTTATGATGTTGAAGATACATAAGCAGGGAATTTCAAAAACATAGCGAATATTTCATGGTACAACTACATATTTTTTTGATTTAAAGTGGTTTCGTTTGACCTTTATTGACCATAATTGTATTATAAGACTAAGAAAGCTTTAGAAGGAGGAAATAACAGATGAATTTAATTCCTACAGTAATTGAACAAACAAACCGTGGAGAACGCGCTTACGATATTTACTCTCGACTATTAAAAGACCGCATCATTATGCTTGGTAGTGCAATTGATGACAACGTAGCTAACTCAATCGTTTCCCAGCTTTTATTCTTGGAATCTCAAGATCCAGAAAAAGATATTCACATCTACATTAACAGCCCTGGTGGTTCTATCACAGCAGGTATGGCAATTTACGATACAATGCAGTTTATTAAACCGCAAGTATCAACAATCTGTATCGGTATGGCTGCATCTATGGGTGCATTCTTACTTGCAGCAGGTGAAAAAGGAAAACGTTATGCACTTCCAAACAGTGAAGTAATGATTCACCAACCACTTGGTGGTGCACAAGGTCAAGCGACTGAAATCGAAATCGCTGCTAAACGTATCCTATTCTTACGTGAGAAACTAAACCAAATTCTTGCTGACCGTACAGGTCAACCACTTGAAGTACTACAACGCGACACAGACCGCGACAACTTCATGACAGCAGAAAAAGCTTTAGAATACGGTTTAATCGATAAGATCTTTACAAATCGTTAATAGATATTTAAAGCGGAAGCGGCTCGTTCAGAATCACAGGGCGATGGAGCTAGATACAACTAAAAGCGGAAGCGGCTCGTTCAGCTCTGACTGGCTAAGGTTCTTTCGCATAAAAGGCGCTTTTTGCCTTCTTATGCGGAAGGTTCTTAGACACGAAGAGCTAGCCGCTGGAGCTAGATATAACTATAAAAAAAGCGCCCTCTCACAGGGCGCTTTTTTTATAGTTACGCCTCCGCACGAATATACCCCACCCAGTATACATTTGAATATATCAGCGATTTTTCAAATATATCGACTGTAACTCCAATTATATTGGCGATTATTTTCATATATCGACGTTTCGACACAACTTATCGACTTACCGACAATTCTCGACAAGCATACACACCCTACATACCTCGCCCCCACCAACAAATAACAAAAACAAAAAAGCTATCGCACATATGCGATAGCAGTTTTATTGTACATATGCAGCTAATGCCTCTAAAGCTTCTTCTGCATCTGAACCTTCTGTTGTAATTGTTATCATGCTACCAGTTCCAATTGCTAAGCTCATAATCCCCATTATGCTCTTTGCATTTACTGTCTTTCCATCTTTCTCGATGAAAATATCTGCATGAAAGCGATTGGCCTCTTGTACAAACAACGCAGCCGGACGTGCTTGTAAACCGTTTTTTAATGAAACCTGAACTCTTTTTTGAACCACAGCTCCATTTCCCCTTTAACCTCTTATTTTTTTGCTACCGTTTCCCCCGCGCGTAATTTCTCTGCAATCTCATCGATTTTACGCAAACGATGATTAATACCCGATTTACTAATTTTCCCCCCGGATACCATCTCACCTAACTCTTTCAATGTTACATCTTGATAATCTCTTCGTAATTGCGCAATTTCTCGCAATTTATCTGGCAATATATCGAGACCAACCGTCTCATCAATATAGCGGATATTTTCAATCTGCCTTAGCGCTGCACCAATTGTTTTATTTAAATTAGCTGTTTCGCAGTTCACTAAACGATTCACAGAATTACGCATATCACGCACAATTCGAATATCTTCAAATCTTAAAAGTGCATTATGAGCACCTATAATATTTAAAAACTCTGTAATCTTTTCTGCTTCTTTCAAATACGTAATGTACCCTTTTCTTCTTTCCAACGTCTTACTATTTAAATCAAATCCGTTCATCAGTTCACATATAGCATCATTATGTTCCTTATATAACGAAAAGATCTCTAAATGATAAGATGATGTTTCTGGGTTATTTACTGAACCACCTGCTAAAAATGCACCGCGTAAATACGATCGTTTACAACATTTCTTCTCAATTAATTCTTGCGATATATTTCGAATAAATGAAAAGTCGTCTCGAACGATATGAAGATCAGCTAATATTTCGCGAGACTTCTCAACAAGCCTTACGATATATACATTATTTTTCTTCAATCGCATTTTTTTACGAACAAGTAATTCTACCGTCACGTCATATCCTTTTTTCAAAAGCGTATAAATCCTTCTTGCAATTGCCGCATTTTCTGTTTGAATATCGATTGATAGACGACGATTTGAAAAAGAAAGCGATCCGTTCATGCGAAGTAACGCTGATAATTCTGCTTTCTCACAGCATTCCTTCATCTCCAGATTCGTCAACTCTTTCTTTGTTTCTGATGCAAATGACACAGTCAACACCTCCTTATACGATTATTGTGGAACAAAAATCTTGTCCTATATGAAATGAGGAGCGTTACCTCAAACGAGGCAACGCACATCTACAAAAGTGAATATAAAATAGAAGCTAGTTTTAATGTATCGTGTCTTACAACACGGTCATCATACTTCGCTAATTGATCTTGAATAACATTAATATTGTTTTCAGTAAAACGCTCTTCATCTACTACAACTGGCGCCGACATTTCTTCTTCATATAACTGACGTAATTCACAAGGAATATCACGGTTATTTACAATTGCAGTATCGATAAATGGTTCACCTAAATGATCATGTAACGCCTGCACATGGTCAAACGCTGTATATCCCATCGTTTCACCAGCTTGCGTCATAACATTACACACATATACCTTCTTCGCTTTTGCAGCAAGAACAGCGTCCCCGATTTTGTTAACAACTAAATTCGGTAATATACTCGTATACAAACTTCCTGGACCGAAAACAAGTAAATCAGCTCGTTTAATCTCAGTCAACGTTTCATGTAACGGCTCTACATCTTCTGGAGTTAAAAAGACACGGTTAATCTTCTTTCCGAAATAAGGAATCTTTGATTCACCTGTTACAATTTCTCCATCTTCTAGCTCCGCATGCAGTACTGCACTTTGATTCGCCGCCGGTAATACACGTCCTCTAACATTTAAAACTTTACTCGTTTCTGTAATAGCATGGAAGAAATCTCCTGTAATCGAGGTCATACCTGCCAATAATAAATTTCCTAACGCATGACCTTTCAGCCCATCTCCCGTTGTGAAACGATGCTGAAATAACGCTTCCACCAGTGGCTCTACATCTGATAACGCCACAAGTACGTTACGAATGTCACCTGGGGGTGGAATTTCTAGCTCATCACGTAATCTACCTGAACTGCCACCATCATCAGCGATTGTAACAACTGCTGTAATATCAACCGGATATTGTTTTAATCCGCGTAATAAAACAGAAAGTCCAGTTCCGCCTCCCATGATGACAATTTTAGGTTTTCTCTCTTTTTTCATCCCTTAATGGCCCTTTCTCTTCTCCACATCACGATGAGATACATGAACACTATACTCTGGTTTCAAATGTTTCCCAAGGTATTCTGTAAGCGTAACAGAACGATGCTGTCCACCTGTACATCCAATTGCAATTACAAGTTGACTCTTGCCTTCTCTTTTATAATGAGGCAGCATGAAAGTGATAAGATCAGTCAATTTCTCTAAAAACTTATGCGTCTCATTAAATTTCAGCACATACGATGAAACTTCCTCATCTAGTCCTGTTAATGGCTTCATATGTGGAATGTAATATGGATTTGGTAAAAAACGAACATCAAATACTAAATCGGCATCAATTGGAATACCGTACTTAAATCCAAATGACATAACATTTACACGAAATGCTTGCTCCGTTTCAGTTGAAAACAGATGAACAATTTTTTCACGTAATTCTTTCGGTTTTAAATCAGATGTATCAAGCACAATATTAGCCCGTGCCTTCATATCAGTTAATAAGCTACGCTCCGCTTCGATTCCTTTTAACGGCAAACCAGTTGGTGCAAGTGGATGCGAACGTCTCGTTTCTTTATAACGAGTTACAAGCGTGCTATCTTTCGCATCTAAGAATAAAATATGAGGAATAATCCATGTACGTTCTGATAAATCATCAAGTGCTCCCCATAAATGTTCGAAAAACTCTCGGCCACGTAAATCAATACCAAGTGCTACTTTATTCATTTTTCCTTTTGAATCCGCCATAAGCTCAATAAACTTCGGCAATAACATCGGCGGTAAATTATCTACACAGAAATATCCTAAATCTTCAAAACTTTGTAAAGCTACTGTCTTTCCAGCTCCAGACATTCCTGTAATAATTACCATTTTTATATCATTATTCTCTGTCATCGTATCCTCTCCTTGACGGTTTAACTCGGATCTAATCGATATGAAAGCAACTCAAAATCTGGGGTATATACAAATGTACCGTAGATTATGCCATTTCCTTTAATTAAATAATCAATAATGTGATAATCTCCTGGTGCCATTGCTAAATCATCAATTTTATCAAATGTATGCCAGCCAATGATGCCTTCTTCGCTCTCTAGTTTGTTTTCTCCTGCAAAATCTGTCGCTAAAAAGGAGAACATCATCCATTCAGAAACAACTTTATCACCTTCTTGGATGACAAAGGTGAAGACCCCCTTTAACGCTGGGTTCTTTAAATAAATACCTGTTTCTTCACGATACTCGCGAACAACGGAATCTCTTACAGTCTCACCACGCTCCATCTTCCCGCCTGGTGCAACCCACCAATTCCGGCGAGGTTTTTGGAGTAAGAGTACTTCATTATCTCTAATTAACACACAGTTTGTCACTCTTTGCATGTTTCTTCACCTCAGCTACTTGCAGCAAATTTCTCACTGCATACTCATTTCATTATACTATCAAAAACAGTTTGCTACAACGAAGGAGCCAGTCCTCTTTCGCTAAGCATATGCTACTCAACAATTTTAAAAAAGCTTTCTATAACAAGCAATGTAAATGCCTGTACTTTCAATTCATAGCATGAAAAATCCCCTTAACGATTTTTATCGCCAAGGGGATTAAAGCCGTTATTTCTTACCGAAATAAGTAACAATCGCAAATCCTAAAATAAAGGTAATAATTGAACTTATAATTGAAAATCCTCCAGTTGGAATACCAGGGAACACAATTACAATCGAACCGATAACTAGTCCAATAATTGCCGCAAATGTCATACTTTTATAACGATCTAATAAGAAGCTAATTCCTTTACTACTTACAACAAACCCTACCATAACACCAGCACCAATAACTGCGATTAAAGGTAAGTTGAGTGTAGTTAAAGCATTAATTGCTGTCGGATACACACCAATAATTAATAAAATAAATGATCCGCTAATTCCAGGAAGTAACATAGCCATACTAGCCATCCATCCTGCGAAAAATAAACCAATTGCATTTAAAATTGTTAACGTCGTAATTGGATCTGCTGTCTTATCTGGTTTAAAGAAAGCTGTGATCGCAACAAGAATTGCTGCAACGATTAATAAAACAATATGCTTACCTTTAAACGACGACTTTGCATCAGCTTCTCTCATTAACATGGGTAATATACTAATAATTAAACCGAGGAAGAAAAATTGAGTCGGTTCATAATGATTTGCAAGTAAATATTTAATAACGTGACTTAACGTTAAAAACGCTGCTGCCACACCAGCTGCAAGTGGAATTAAAAACCCTAAATGTTTTTTCCATTCACGACTAAAGAATCCACTAATTGCCGCAAGCAATTGTTCATAAATCCCTAACACAACAGCGATTGTACCGCCGCTCACACCAGGAATTAAATCACTAACGCCCATACAAAATCCACGATATATATTACGCCATTCCATACTGAATAAATTCCTCATTTCTTATAGTGATTTTTTCCGTAAAGTCCAGTATATCAATAAGAAAGCTTATAATCCCAATATTTTTTGACAAAACTTTGACATTTTCACACACAAAAAAAGAAGAAAGCTCCTATCGGTAGCTTTCTTCTCAAAAGGTATGTTATCCCTTATTTTTCTGATACAGTTTTTAGTTCTTCTAATAATTCTTCTACGTAATGTTGTGCACTTTGTGCCGCAATACTACCGTCACCTGTTGCAGTTACAATTTGACGTAGCATTTTTTCACGAACATCACCAGCTGCGAAAATACCAGGAACTTTCGTTTCCATACGCTCGTTTGTTTCAAGGTAACCATTTTCATTTGTAATACCTAGTTCAACAAATGGTTTTGATAGTGGTAACATACCGATGTATACGAATACGCCGTCAGTTTTGACTTCTTTCTCTTCTCCACTATTTACGTCTACAAGTGTTACACTTCCTACTTTACCACTCGCTTCGTTAATTTCTTTTATCGTATGATTCCAAATGAAATCTACTTTTTCGTTTTGGAAAGCACGGTCTTGTAAAATTTTCTGTGCACGAAGCGTGTCACGACGGTGAACGATTGTTACTTTTGATGCGAAGCGTGTTAAGAATACACCCTCTTCAACAGCAGAATCCCCGCCACCAATAACTACAAGTTCTTTCCCTTTAAAGAATGCGCCATCACATACCGCGCAATATGATACACCGCGGCCGCCAAGTTCTGTTTCGCCTGGTACACCGATTTTTTTATACTCTGCACCACTTGCAACGATAATTGCACGTGCTTTATATTCTTTTTTACCAGCAATAATTGTTTTGTATTCTTTACCATCGATGACTTCTTTCACATCACCGTATGCATATTCAGCACCAAATTTCTTCGCATGCTCGAACATTTTATTTGATAAGTCTGGTCCTAAAATAGACTCATAACCTGGGTAGTTTTCTACATCTTCTGTATTTGCCATTTGTCCGCCTGGAATACCACGCTCAAGCATTAATGTGCTTAAATTCGCACGAGATGTATATACTGCAGCTGTCATACCAGCTGGTCCTGCACCAATAATAATGACATCATAAATTTTTTCTTCTGACACACCATTCACTCCTATTCATTCCTACACTATTAAGTTACCCTCATTATACTGTTCGCATCATTTTTTTCCCAATGATTTGCTTATCTATGTGTGCGTACGTTTAACAGCTTGCACATACTTTCGAACAGTCGCTACAGATACATTATATACATCTCCGAGCTCCGACTGTGTCATCTTATTTCCTTGTTCGCTACGTACGATATATTCAACCGCAGCTGACCAGCCGTATACATTTGTAAAAACTGCTCCAGATGTATATAAACGTATGAACGTACAAAACCAAAATTGTAAACACTCTTCGATTAATTCATCATCTTTTTTCGTATAATTGTATAAAGCATCCGCGATTCGTGCGCACTGTTCAAATTGCTGTAAATCGGCTGGAATACTCTTATGACTATTAAGTAAAAAGAAATACTTTGCAAGTTGTGATACAATTGGAACACCATTCTTCGCTTGCGTTACATCAAAGAAGAATCCAACCTTCTCCGGCGTTGATAATTCATTCATTAAATATAAAGCTAGCATTTGTTCCTCTAGCGTCGCACTTTGCTGGAATGATTTTCGTAATTCTTCAAATAACACATTTTGTCCTTCATCCGCTAAATTCAATGCATTCCACGGTTCTTTTCCCTTTTTATCAGGGTGCAATTCTACAACATGTTGCCACATTTTTTCAGCTACTTGCTGATCTTTCACCATATACGCAGAATATGCAAACCAATAATAAAAACTAACGTCTCCTTCGTATCCTTGACGCTTTAATAATTTGAACCATTTATATGCAGGCTCGAAATGACCAATTGTTGCAAGTGTCGTCCCAAGTTTCAAACGATGTTCAAACGAAATCGGATATACCGAAACTAACTGTCCTGCTAACGCCTCTACTTGTTTATGCTCTCCAATTGAATATAGAAAAATAAGCGTATTACAAAGCGCATGTATATTACCTGGATTTTTCTCTAAAATCATTTCCGTTAATTTCAGTGCCTTATCTACATTGCCAGATTGAAAATGCGCAATAGCTAAATTATTATGCCCCGACCAAAATTCCGGATAGTCTTTCGTAACAATTTCTAATGTAGCAATTGCTTCTTCCAATTGTCCGTTACGAATATAACGATTCGCTTCTTCCTGCATAACAATTAAATCATCTTCATCTTCAATCTCTTCCGCACCCATCGCTTCTTCTTCCATGATTTCAAGTAATTCTAATGTATCTTCTACGAATTCCTTCTCTTCTGCAACTTCTAAATAGCGATCCGCATACTTCTTCGCCTGCTGAAATAGACCCATATATGCATAATTATTTGCAATAAAATAATAACACTGTTCAAGTTCTGGATTAGATCTAACAAGCTTAAAGAAGGTTTGATTTGACTCTTGATATTCACCAGCCTCAGATAATACTGTTGCTAATTGGCATAAAATAAACGGCTCCTTCTCACTTTGTGCCGCTCTTCGAAAATATTTAATTGCATCTTGCAATTTTTGCCCTTTGTAAGCCCTCATCCCTTTTTTATAAAAGAAGTCCGCTAATTGATTAAAAGAGATAACTTGTCCGTTCTCCTTATATATTCTTTGATTTTTCCCCATATATCCTCCAGTTTTTTGTTTTCTTCGTTCACACATTCTTCTATCTATAAGTATAAACGATTCCGTAAAAAACAAAACAGTATATTATACTCAATTATTTCCTTTTTATTCATTAAAAAAGAAGAGAAATGTTACATTTTTAGTATGAACCTTCTCTAGCCTCCATTTGCTCTTTCGTATAAATAACACGCATTGGATTTCCACCTACGAAAGCACCACTCGGTACATCTTTATGAACAAGCGTGCCAGCTGAAACAATTGCGCCATCTCCAATTTTCACACCCGGTAATATCGTTGTATTCGCTCCAATCATCACTTCATTTCCTACGACGATCTCTCCAAGTCGATATTCACGAATTAAATATTCATGTGCTAAAAGCGTTGTATTATAGCCGATAATCGAATTTTCTCCCACAGTTATCTTTTCCGGGAACATAATGTCCGGCATTACCATAAGCGCAAACGATGTTTTCTTTCCTACTTTCATCCGTAAAAATGTGCGGTACAACCAATTCTTGACGGATAAAAAAGGTGTATATCGTGCAATTTGGATAATAATAAAGTTTTTCATTACCTTCCAAAAAGACACTGTTTTATACACATTCCATAATGAATTTTCTCCTGAAACAGGATAGCGCGTTGTCCGTCGCACTTAACTCGCTCCTCTACTTATCTTTATGAACGATTCATGTCGGACAAAATCGGCAATAAATCACTCATTTTATCTAGCATAAAGTCTGGCTTGTAAGCCTCTAAATACGCTCTACCTTTTAATGTCCATGAAACCGCAGCTGTTTTCGTACCCGCATTTTGTCCGCCAACAATATCATGATGGTTATCCCCAACCATCAATGCTTCTTCCGGTTTCGCATCTAATAACTGAAGCGCTTTTTGAAGTGGCTCTGGATGTGGTTTCACATGCTCGACATCATCAATTGTCACAACAACATCAAAAAACTCATCAAGCTTCGATAACTTTAATCCCATCTCAACGGTTTGTCTCGCTTTTGTTGTAACAATACCAACCTTATAGCCTTGTTTCTTCAACTCTTGAACTGTTTCATATACAGTTTCATATTCTTCTACTAATTCATCATGATGATCATGGTTAAATTGACGATAACTCGTAATTAACTCTTCAACCTTACTTTCATCAATCTTACTGAACGTATCATGCAAAGATGGACCGATAAATGGCAATACATCTTCACGCTTATATTGATCTGGATAATATGTATGTAAAGTATGTAAAAAAGAAGAAATAATAAGTTCGTTTGTATTAATTAACGTTCCATCTAAATCAAATAACACTGTATTTATTTTCATTGCCTTAGTCCTTTCCCTTTCCTGAATATGAAAGAAGCAGCATCTTATAATAAGATGCTACTTTTCTCTAATTTTCCGAATATCTTTTATCAGCTTGCCCCATTTTTCGTCTCACAATAATGAAAATAATAGAAATAACAACAAGTCCAATTGACATTACTTGTGCAATACGAAGTGGTCCTAGCATTAAACTATCTGTACGCAACCCTTCTACGAAGAAGCGTCCTACTGAATACCAAATTAAATATGTGAAGAATAATTCCCCGCGGCGTAAATTCACTTTTCGTAATGCAAGTAATAGAATGACCCCCGCAAAATTCCATAATGATTCATATAAAAACGTCGGATGGTAATACACACCATCAATGTACATTTGATTAATAATGAAATCCGGTAAATGAAGGCCTTCTAAAAACTGTCTCGTTACTTCATCACCATGCGCCTCTTGATTCATAAAGTTTCCCCATCGGCCAATTGCTTGTCCTAGTAAAATACTTGGCGCAGCAATATCCGCCAACTTCCAGAATGAAACCCCGCGGCGTTTCGCAAAAAGAATCCCTGTAATAACAGCTCCGATTAAACCACCATGAATCGCCAAGCCACCTTGACGAATATTAATAATTTGACTCGGATTTTGCGCGTAATATTCCCATTCAAAAATAACATAGTACATTCTCGCAAATAAAATAGCGATCGGTACTGCAATTAATACAAGGTCAACAAATGTATCTTTTGGAATACCTAGCCTTTCTCCTTCGCGAGTTGCTAGCCAAAGACCTAATAGCACACCTGTACCGATAATGATCCCGTACCAATAAACAGGAAACGGTCCAAGTTGGACAGCTACGCGGTCAAGCTGTGGTACAGAACCTAACAGCATATGTATGACCTCCCTCTCCAATGTTTACTCCTGATTCCCTAACTCAATCGCACTCATTAATCGTTCTGAGAACTGCTGTGCTGCATTGACTCCCATACGTTTTAAACGGAAGTTCATCGCTGCCACTTCAATAATAACAGCCAAGTTTCGACCAGGACGAACTGGAAGTGTAATCTTCGTAAGTTCTGTATCAATAATCTTCATCTTCTCTTCATCAAGACCTAAGCGATCATAATTTTTCTTTTGATCCCAAATTTCAAGATTAATAACAAGTGTAATACGCTTATAATTTCGCACTGCTCCTGCACCGAATAACGTCATAACGTTAATAATGCCTAGACCACGAATTTCTAATAAATGTTCAATTAAATCTGGTGAGCTTCCGACTAACATATCTTCATCTTCTTGGCGAATTTCTACACTATCATCCGCAACAAGGCGGTGACCACGTTTTACAAGCTCAAGAGCTGTCTCACTTTTACCGACACCACTTTGACCTGTAATTAAAACACCAACACCGTAAATATCTACTAACACACCATGTACAGCTGTTGTTGGTGCTAACTTACCTTCTAAATAGTTTGTTAAACGACTTGATAATCTTGTTGTCGTTTGAGAAGAACGTAATAAAGGCATGCCTGATTCACGCGATGCTTGCAGCAACTCATCTGGTACATCTTGATTACGAGTTACAATAATACATGGTGTCTCCTCAGTACAAAGCGCTTTCATTCTCTCTTGTTTTTGCTCTGACGTTAACGTGTCAAAGAACGTCAGCTCCGTCTTTCCAAGAAGCTGCACGCGATCAGCTGGATAATATGTAAAAAATCCTGCCATTTCAATTCCAGGTCGTGATAAATCACTTGTATCAATTGGACGATGAATTCCTTCTTCACCACTTATTAACTCCAATTGAAATTGTTCAATTAAATCTTTTGTCCTTACTTTCGGCATATGTATAAACCTCCACTCCGCTGCGGGTTCAGTCTCGTTTGATGTAAAATTCCATTCTACCGGATATTGTACCATTTTTTTCTGGAAACAAGAAATACGGTTTCTAATAAATAGAAAAAAACATTTCATACACATCATGAAATGTTTTTCTTTTTGTCATTTTCTCTTTTTTTCATATAAAGGTTCCACAATTGCCTTTTCAATAATCATATTAAAAATTGAAATACAAATTGCCGCAACAATCGCTACGCCGAAACCTGATATATTAAATGCATCTCCTAATAATGAATCTGCTATTTTTAACGTAATTGCATTAATAACAATTAAGAAGAACCCGAAAGTTACAACTGTAATTGGTAGCGTAATTAAAATTAAAAACGGTTTTACAAACACATTTAAAACAGCCAAAATAATACTCGCAATAATTGCAGTTTGTATATTTGCTACGTAAAACGCGTCTGGTGCAATCCCTTTTAAAAGTCCCGATACAGCGATTAACACAACGCTATTTACAAGAAGTGATACAATCCATCTCATTTTCTTACACATCCTTTTAAACATATATATTTCATCATACGCTAATAGACAATAAACGCAAGTATGATACGAACACTTATATCAACTTATTCTACTTTTCCTGCTTGTATACCTACCAACATCTCTTTGTGAAATAAGGACCACACCATCTATGCTCATGAGTTTTCACAAAAGTCCAAGTGAAATCTCTATCTACAATATAGATATCCCCTTTATACATATTATCCGTCTCACACAATATATCATCCATATGTAATAAACTCGCATGCTTCATTAACAGTACCTCATCACAGTGTTGATAGAAAATGTAGCAATCCTTTTTCACTTCATTATGAAACGCGTTTTCCGCTTCTTTACCCTCTAAACACTTCTTTTTCTCATAACTAAATATGTGCCATAGATAACCACATGCATACTTATCTCCATAAAGAAAAATATCTTCTTTTTCTTCATCACTTAAATGATTTGCAAAATGATCCTCCCAGCGCTTCCGAAAATATACACCCCAATTTTGAAACTCTCTTACCTTCATAGTTTTCTTTCGCAACACATCTAAAAACTCCATCTTCTCCCCCTATACAATAAAAACCGAGCGTCATTTCCACTCGGTTTTTATTACTAAACTTATTGCGATAACTCTACTTCTTTTATTTTCTCTTTCATTCTTGCTTTATCACGATTTAAAATCTCTTTTAAATACTTACCTGTATACGAGCGCTCTTCTTTCACTACTTGCTCTGGCGTTCCGGAAGCAACGATTTGTCCACCTTTGTCTCCGCCCTCTGGTCCAAGGTCAACGATATAATCCGCTGTTTTTATCACATCTAAATTATGTTCAATTACAAGAACCGTCTCACCGCTCTCCACAAGACGCTGCAACACTTCTAGAAGACGTGCAATATCATGCGCATGTAAACCAGTCGTTGGCTCATCTAAAATATATAGTGTACGTCCTGTAGAACGACGGTGTAATTCAGAAGCTAGCTTCACGCGCTGCGCTTCACCACCAGATAACGTCGTAGCTGGTTGTCCTAATTTCATATAACCAAGCCCTACATCTACAAGCGTTTGAAGTTTACGCTTAATTTTTGGGATATTAGCGAAGAACTCTACCCCGTCTTCAATCGTCATTCCTAATACTTCAGAAATGTTTTTATCTTTATATTTCACTTCTAACGTTTCACGGTTGTAACGTTTACCGTGACAAACTTCACACGGAACGTATACGTCTGGTAAGAAGTGCATTTCGATTTTAATAATTCCATCACCACGACACGCTTCACAACGTCCACCTTTTACATTAAAGCTGAAACGTCCTTTTTGATATCCGCGTACTTTCGCTTCATTCGTTTGGGCAAACACATCACGAATATCATCAAATACACCTGTATACGTTGCTGGATTTGAACGTGGTGTACGTCCGATTGGCGATTGATCAATATCGATTACTTTATCTAAATGCTCAAGACCTTTAATCTCTTTATGAGTACCTGGCTTCGCTTTCGCTTTATATAACTTTTGCGCTAACGATTTATATAATACTTCATTAATCATCGTACTTTTACCAGAACCAGATACACCCGTTACCGCTACAAACGTACCAAGCGGGAATGACATTTTCGCGTTCTTTAAATTATTCTCTTTTGCACCGACAATTTCCACTTTTCGTCCGTCACCTTTACGTCTTTCAAGTGGAACCGGAATAAACTCTTTACCGCTTAAATACTTACCGGTTAGCGAATTCTCGTCTTGCATCACTTCAGCTGGTGTACCTGCTGATACGACTTGTCCACCATGAATACCTGCGCCAGGCCCGATATCAAGTAAATAATCAGCTGCCATCATCGTATCTTCATCATGCTCAACAACAATTAACGTATTACCTAAATCACGCATTTCTTGCAATGTACGAATAAGACGATCGTTATCGCGCTGATGCAAACCGATAGAAGGCTCATCAAGAATGTAAAGTACGCCAGTAAGACGAGAACCAATTTGCGTTGCTAAACGAATACGTTGCGCCTCACCACCTGATAAAGTTCCTGCGGCACGACTTAACGTTAAATAATCTAAACCAACGTTCACTAAGAACCCAACGCGCTCCTGAATTTCTCTTAAAATTAAATGAGCAATTTTTTGTTGTTTCTCTGTTAGCTCCACACTTGAGAAGAATTCCTGTACTTCTTGAACAGAATACTTCGTTACATCAGCAATCGTTTTATCACCAACGAAAACAGCTAAACTCTCAGGTTTTAAACGTCCACCTTTACACTTCGGACAAGCTTGCTCTGCCATATACTTTTCCATTTGCTCACGAATGTAGTCCGAACTCGTTTCACGATAACGACGTTCAATATTTGGAATAACACCTTCAAATAAAATCTCATTTTCCTTTACTTGACCAAATTCATTTACATAGCGGAAATACACTTTCTCTTCACCGCTCCCGTACAACACTTTATCAAATAAATCTTTCGGTATATCTTTCACAGGCATATCCATATCAACGCCGTAATGATTACATACAGATTGTAAAAGTTGTGGGTAATATTGTGAACTTGTCGGTTCCCAAGGCGCAATCGCATGTTCATTTAATGATAAATCCCAATTCGGAATAACAAGTTCTAAATCTACCTCTAGCTTTGAGCCAAGTCCATCACAAGAAGGACATGCACCAAACGGACTATTGAATGAGAACATACGCGGTTCTAATTCTCCAATTGAAAAACCACAATGTGGACAAGCATGATGTTCACTAAATAACAGTTCCTCTTCTCCCATTACATCGATTAACACGCGGCCCCCGCCAAGCTTTAATGCACTTTCAAGTGAATCAGCAAGACGGCTTGCAATTCCTTCTTTTACAACAATACGGTCAATTACAACTTCAATAGAATGCTTCTTATTTTTATCTAGCGCAATATCTTCAGACACATCAAGCATTTCACCATCAACACGTACACGAACATATCCTTGCTTCTTAATATCTTCAAGCACTTTCACATGTGCACCTTTACGACCAGAAACGATAGGAGCTAGCACTTGTAATTTCGTACGTTCAGGATATTCAAGGACGCGGTCTACCATCTGCTCTACTGTTTGTGATGTAATTTCAATGCCATGATTCGGACAAATTGGCGTACCAATTCGCGCAAATAATAAACGTAAATAATCATAAATCTCCGTTACCGTTCCAACAGTTGAACGCGGATTACGACTCGTCGTTTTTTGATCAATTGAAATTGCTGGTGACAATCCTTCAATCGTATCTACATCCGGTTTATCCATTTGCCCTAAAAACTGGCGTGCATACGCAGATAACGATTCTACGTATCTGCGCTGCCCTTCTGCATAAATCGTATCAAATGCTAATGATGATTTCCCCGAACCAGACAATCCCGTTACAACGACAAGCTGATTTCTCGGAATGGTTACATCAATATTTTTTAAGTTATGTGCTCTAGCACCTTTTACAACGATAAAATCCTTGCTCTTACTCACTCTTTTCACCCTTCCGCTTTTAATTCTAATAGTAAATCTCTTAATTCAGCTGCACGCTCGAAGTCTAACGCTTTTGCTGCTTCTTTCATTTCTGCTTCCATCTTCGCAATTGTCTTTTCACGCTCTTTTTTCGTCATCTTCTTAGCTGGCGTTGCTTCATATGTTTCTGTCTCTTCAGCAGCTGTCGTTGCACGTATCACATCACGCACACCTTTTTGAATCGTTTTCGGCGTAATACCATGCTCTTTATTGTAAGCTTCTTGTATAGTGCGACGACGCTTCGTTTCTTCAATTGCAATTCCCATCGATCTCGTTATACGATCTGCGTACATAATAACGCGGCCGTTTTCATTACGTGCTGCACGGCCAATGGTTTGAATTAATGAACGTTCTGAACGTAAGAATCCTTCCTTATCCGCATCTAAAATCGCTACAAGCGATACTTCTGGAATATCTAATCCTTCTCGCAATAAGTTAATACCAACAAGAACATCAAACTTACCAAGACGAAGATCCCGAATAATTTCAATACGTTCTAATGTTTTCACCTCAGAATGCAGGTAATTCACCTTAATCCCTACATCTTTTAAGTAGTCTGTTAAATCCTCTGACATCTTCTTCGTTAAAGTTGTAATTAATACACGTTCATTTTTTGCAATGCGATCTTGAATCTCTCCTAATAAATCGTCAATCTGCCCTTCAATTGGTCGTATATCAATTGGCGGATCTAAAAGCCCTGTCGGACGAATAATTTGTTCTATTACTTCTGGCGACTGCTCTAATTCGTACGGTCCTGGTGTTGCTGAAACGTAAATAACTTGATTCGTTTTCTCTTCAAACTCATCAAATGTGAGCGGTCTATTATCTAGAGCTGATGGCAGACGGAATCCATGATCCACAAGCACTTGCTTACGCGCTTGGTCCCCGTTATACATCGCTCTTACTTGCGGCACTGATACGTGCGACTCATCCATAACGATTAAGAAATCTTTCGGGAAATAGTCTAATAACGTATACGGCGTTGCCCCCGCTGGACGGAGTGTTAAATGACGGGAATAGTTTTCAATACCTGAACAAAAGCCCATCTCGCGCATCATTTCTAAATCATAACGTGTACGCTGCTCTATACGCTGCGCTTCTAACAACTTGCCGTTATCATTTAATTCCTTTAAACGCTCTTCTAATTCTTTTTCGATATTTTCAATAGCGACCTTCATTTTTTCTTCACGTGTAACGAAGTGAGATGCTGGGAAGATTGCTACATGATCACGCTCTGCTAATACTTCCCCTGTTAACGCATTTACTTCGCGAATGCGGTCAATTTCATCACCAAAAAACTCAATTCGAATACAATGCTCGTCAAGTGATGCCGGGAAGATTTCAACTACATCTCCGCGCACGCGGAATGTACCACGCTTGAAATCAATGTCATTACGTCCATACTGCACATCAACAAGTTCACGAAGCAATTGATTGCGATCCTTTTCCATACCAACTCGAAGTGAAACAACTAACTCGCGGTATTCTTCTGGAGAACCTAAACCATATATACACGAAACACTCGCAACAATAATTACATCATCCCGTTCAAATAATGCAGACGTTGCCGAGTGACGCAATTTATCAATTTCATCATTAATCTGTGCGTCTTTTTCAATAAACGTATCTGTTTGCGGCACATACGCTTCTGGTTGATAATAATCGTAATAACTAACAAAATATTCAACTGCATTATTCGGGAAAAAGTCTTTCAACTCACTATATAACTGTCCTGCTAACGTTTTATTGTGAGCCATGACAAGTGTTGGCTTTTGCACTTCTTTAATGACATTTGAAATCGTAAATGTCTTACCCGTTCCTGTTGCTCCAAGCAACACTTGCTTTTTCTTTCCACTATTAATTCCCTCTACAAGCTTCTCTATAGCTACCGGCTGATCACCTTGCGGGGAATACGCTGAGACAATTTCAAATTGACGTTCCAAGAAAATCCGACCTCCTCATAAAAATCTGTATTATTATTTTACCACGAATGCCTATAAAAAACCTAAAAAAACGAACAGATATTCGGTAAAGTTTTCGACAATATACACATAGAAAAAGGAAGGAGTACATACTTCCTTCCTCTACTAACTCTATTTTTTAGATACATATAATAAGTCATGTCCATTGCGCCCATCTTCATTCGTACAATCTATTAGCCTATAAGTGATTCCTGATTCGCGCTGGTCTTTAACAATACTTTTACAACTATCTTTATATAACCCTTTATCCTTCCCAGCAAATTTGTCTTTTGTATTATCTGACACATAAAATATATCGTTCCCACTATACTCTAACGTTTGAAAAATCGGGTCCCCTTCAAGGGTATACTGTACAATTCTTATTTTATCAACTTCCCTTTTCTCGACATTCAAAACGAACTTTTCAAATTTATCTAGATTGAGAATTCCTGCTCCCTTTACAATGACATCATTCTTCTTATCAATTGTAGTGTTAGGTTGTGAGCATGCTACGAAACTAAAGAGAAATAGGCATATAAAACCAATTCTTTTTCTTATTGTCATCCTCTCCTATAAAAATTATTTGTATACCAGAAAAGCTACTTTCAACTATGAAAGTAGCTTTTCTTTTCCTTTCTCCTTCTTCGGAAAAATAACATATGAAAATGAAATTGCTGTATCAACTAAAAATATAATCGCCCAAACTTGGCTCACGCGACTTGCAGCTTTATTTAAAACGATTCCCGACTCTAACCAATTGCCCCATTGTTCAAATGGAACAAATCCATACGCGAAGAAAAAGAATATGTGCACACCGACGAATAAAACAAGGTGCAATACCCAATTTTTTATTTCCTGCTTCGCATAAGCCATACCTGTTAATTCTACCTGTTCTTCTATAATAGGCGCTGGCTCATTCCGCCATTTTGCAACTAATTTTTGCGCAAATATATCAAGCTTCTTCAAATCCTTTTTCCCGTAAAAGACCGCATACAATAAAATAATTACAGTAATGATTTGAAAGTTAGAAAACTTTCCTGTTTGATAATAGTCCACTACCCCTAAAGTTAAAATAAACACTTCATTTACGAGTAGCACAATTCCCATAATAAAACTCGCCTTTTTCAAACGAAATCCGTAACGGAGTAAAAAGAAACCAATAGCCGATAACCAAAATACAATCTCTGCCCCAATTAAAAAATACCAACGATATTCTGCGAGTATACTCATTTATCCCTCTCCTTTTCATCATAAATACGAAAAGCTTCATCCATATATAGTAAAAGTTCTTCTTCGATCGGATACATACTCATTTTCTGTGAAGCTTCCTTCGATTTTCGAACTTCCCATAACTTATCTAAAAACGCTTCATCACCATTAGCCATTTCTAAACACTTCTGCATTAATTGCTTCGTTGCCCGTTGTACCTCATCACTAGCGGCTTCTTTACCTTCTTTCATAAAAGTACGGAATTGCTTTAATAAATCTACCCATTCTAAAACATTTGGATCTTCTTCACTCATATTTGGCAAATTGTGAAGCAACTTTTGTTCTTCTTTTGAAAACACTTCATTTTGGAATATTTCACGGATACGAGGAGACTGTTTTGAAAGCTGAATCAATTCAAACATAACTTTCCAATCAAGCTCTCCCTCTACATCTACTGAATACACAACCGCTTGTAAAACACGCTCCATTCGATTAAATTTCTTTTGTTCTTCCTGTACAAATCGAAGTTGTCTTTCAAGCGAATCCTTTAAATCCAACTCACCTCTTACTAACATATTCGCAGTTTCTTTTAACGAAAATCCCATTTCCTTTAAAAACAAAATTTGTTGCAAACGAATAACGTCAGCTTCACTATATAACCGATGTCCACCCTCTGTTTTCCCGCTTGGCTTCAATAAATCTATTTGATCATAATAACGTAATGTACGTACTGTTATCCCTGTTTCTCTCGTCAATTGTTGTATTGAAATCACTACCATCACCTCTTCCCCTTCATTATAAAAGATGACGTTACGTCACTTTCAAGTGTTTTGTAAAAAAAATACAAAAAGCTGTTTATACTCTTTGTATAAACAGCTTTTATGGAAATAACCCCTTGTGTACAGCACGACCACAAAATAAAATAAGCGCTCCAACAACAACGCTCGTTGCGGTTTTATGATAATGAGCTAATAGTAGTAAATAATACGATAAACCTACAGTACCAATCATAATACAAACGCTTGGCACTGGATTACGAGAAAAATTTTGCATTCCCCAAAGAAGCGCAAATATGACTGTAGCGACACATAATACCGGTAATCCCATCCCAGTTCCCCTTTTTCTATCTATTCCTTGTTGCTAACACACTCGTCGATGCCATACTTATTAATAAACCAAAAATAGCAATATATAATAACTCATTTACATGTACTGCTTGCCTATCTAAATACTTATTTACACAAAGATACATAATGAACAAAAAAACGAAGCTTGTAATACAAATCGTAAAATACGACTTCATCTTATTCACAACACGCTCATCAATCGATGGTACTCCCTCTTCTTTCAAACGCTTCTGTTCTCTATATTCCGCAATTCCATATAGAATGACTAGTGCCACATTCGATATAAAAATAGTTCCCCACGAAATACTTAAAATCATTAGACTCACATTTAAAACAAACCCCGCTAAAAACAAACTTCCTATGAACCGTATAACCTCTTGCTTACTCATACATGATCAGCCTCTTTCTGATTTCTATACTTCCACTTCGGCCAATAGTTCACAAGAAAATATACCCACTGCCCTATTACAAATAAAACAAAAGGCGTACTAGCATTTCCATCAACAATTAAATTATATAAACTCCATATTGCTAAACTAATCGTAAAAAATAACCCTACATATTTAAACGCTTTATCTGACTGAAATCTCTCAAACTCATCCTGCATTTTTCATTCCTCCTATCGCTATGCTCGTTTCCCTACCATAACTCCTATGATGAGACTACCTGCAAATAAGGAACTACATATTATAAATATCTCTTGCACTGGTATAACAGCCCTGCCTATTGCTTTACTCGCAACAATATAAATAATAAGCAACAGAAATGCGAATACAAATGAGACGTTTACATGCTTTTTTATATTTGCATTTACTCGCTCATCTATATCGGGAAGTTCTTCTTTTCTGTACTTACGATTTTTGTAATTTGTATACAACACTAGAAATACAATCGCTAAAACGTTACTCACTACGAGCGGTAAAATTGGTATAGCCGGATTCATAATATGAACTATAACGTCTCCCAAAAACAATCCAAAAGTCGCACCGATCAATAGCTTTTTCGTATCGTTCATTTTTCCTCCCCTTACTCTAGCGTAAATATTTCCTCCACCTTCACTCCAAAATATTTGGCGATTTTTAAGGATAACTCTAGACTCGGGTTGTAATGATGGTTTTCAATCGCCACGATTGTCTGCCGCGTCACCTGCATCGCCTTTGCCATTTCAACTTGTGTTATATGATGTTGCTTTCTTAATTCTTTAATTTTATTTTTTACACCCATAGGCTCCACCTTCAAAAGTAAAGATATCTTTACTTAAATTATAAATATTTTCCAGTTATAAGCAAAGATATCTTTACAAATTTTAGAAAAACATTTCACTGAACATCCACTCTAACAAAGTACAAGAGTAATTCAATTTATATCAGCGATTTTTTAAATATATCAGCGCAACTTAAATTATATCGGCGATTTCCCAAATATATCAGCGCAACTCCATTTATATCGATGATTTTTCAAATATATCGACTTACCGACAAATATCGACATCCGTAGCGCTACTATAATCATAAGAAAAAGCTGTCCCCAAATACCTTCGGGAACAGCTCTCTCCTCTACTACATAAACCCTAACGCATATACAAGAACGTATCCAAGAACCGATAAGCAAACCGAACCAATCAGCCCCGCCACGAATGCTTTGCTTCCTAACTTACGGAACGTTTTAAACTCTACATTTAAACCAAGCCCCGCCATCGCCATTGCGATAAGCATATAAGCGATGACTACAATATAACCCGCAACAACTTCTGGAATAATCCCGAGCGAATGCACTGCACTCATCGCTAAAAATCCGAAGATGAACCACGGGATTGGAAGGTCGCGCCATGATTTTTTTTCCTCGCTACCTTCACTCTTACCAAACCATAACCCAATTAAAATTGCTACTGGTACGAGCATCGCTACGCGCGTTAGCTTCACGATAACTGCGATGTCTACAGCCGTACTTCCTCCTGGCGCCGCAGCCGCAATTACGTGAGCAATTTCATGCAGCGTCGCACCTGAGAATACACCGTAACCGTATGGAGATAGGCCAAGCACTGGATATAACAACGTATAAATAAGCGTAAATATTGTACCTAGAATTGCAATAATCGCTGCCCCAACTGCTGTTTCATCGTCCTTCGCTTTCACTTGCGGTGCAATTGCCACGACCGCAGCCGCGCCGCAAATTGCCGTCCCACACGCTGTTAAAATTCCAAGTTTTTTCTCTACTTTAAATACTTTCGTTAGTCCATATACAACGAAAATCGTAACTGTAATAACAACCGCAGCGATGACCAATACTTTCGGCCCAGCCTTCGCAATATCAACAAGATTTAACCGCATTCCAAGTAAGATGATCCCAAAGCGAAGCAACTTCTTACTCGCAAAGTTTGTCCCTGCAATTGCATCATGAGGAACTCCAATTGCCGCGCGCCAAATCATCCCAATTAGAATAGCAATTACTAATTGCCCCATAATATTTAAAAATGGAAGCTCTGCTAAATATTTTGCAGCGATTGCGATTAATAGTGTAATCCCAATCCCTTGCGAAAATCCAAAGCCCTTCTTCTTTTGTATAACAAGTGTTTGTTCCATTTTGAACCACTCCAATAATCGTATTGGAACATGCATGTTCTTTCTACTTACATTATAAGAGAGTTTCTATAATAAGTTTAATACCAATACCAAATCTCAATCATCAGAAATACTTATGATAAGATGATAGAAAAAGGAAGGAGCTGATTATATGAACGTAGACATTTTAAAAATTTTTGTTACGGTTGTTGAGCAGAAACATTTCTCCCGTGCAGCAGAATTATTAAACCTTTCACAGCCTGGCGTAAGTATGCATATACGCAACTTAGAAAATGAATTTGGAACTACACTCATTCAGCGCTCCCCAAAGCACGTTCAAGTGACCGAGGCTGGAAACATTTTATATATACATGCAAAGCAAATGCTCTCTCTTTACGAAGATGCTAAGCAAGAAATTAACGAGCTACATAACGTTGTAACAGGAACGCTTCGCATCGGTGCTAGTTTTACAATTGGCGAATACTTACTCCCGAAAATACTAGCTAACTATGCGAATGAAAATCCACGCGTCGAAGTCCATACCTTTATCTCAAATACAGAAGACGTTTTGCAAAGCCTTCGCTCTAATCAAATTGATATCGGCTTAGTAGAAGGTCAAGTTGTATACGCCGACGTTGACGTTGAAACGTTTATGCAAGATGAAATGAAACTCGTCGTCCCGCCAAACCATCCACTACTCCGCACAAATGAAATAAATGAAAGGACACTCCAAGATCAAGTGTGGGTATTAAGAGAAAGTGGTTCTGGAACACGTGCTTATAGCGATCGCTTTATTCATCAACACCATTTAAAAATGAAACGATTCTTTACATTTAGTAGTATCCAAAGTGTAAAGGAAGCCGTCGCAGCCGGGCTTGGCATTGCTATACTTTCTGATTGGACTGTACGGAAAGAGCTACTGGCAAAAGAACTATTCCACGTCGAAGTTCCAAATGAACAACTAATCCGTCCATTCTCCATCGTGCGCGGCAAATATTTTATTCCGTCTAAAGCTATTCAAGTGTTTTTAAATCATGTAAATTCTTTTGCGAAAAAACAGTATTGACCTTCACATTAGTGTGAAGGTTTACAATACATGTAAAAGGAGTGAAACACATTGCGAATCGGGGAGTTATCAAAAGAAACTGGCGTTAGCGAAAGGTCACTAAGACATTACGAAGAAAAGGGATTACTCCCTTCGAAGCGCCTCGCAAATGGCTATCGTGATTTTGATGAAAGTGCCATCGAAAAAGTGGAGCTTATTCAAATGTACTTACAAATTGGCTTAAATTTAGAAGAGACGGCAAGGATGCTGCGCTGCCTTGAAATTGAACCGCACTTGTACGACAATCCGTGCAGTAGCATCCTTACGCTTTACGAAGATAAACTTAATGAAGTAACAAAGCAAATCTCATTGCTTTCCAATATTCAAACGAATTTGCAAAAACACGTTTCACTCCTAAAAAAAGCAAAAGAAAAGGAATGATTACATGTTTGTTATACACGGCAGTTCAAGACAAAATGGAAATACGGAAGCTTTAACACATATGATGATTGATGGAATTGAAACAGAACAAATTTATTTACGTGATCACACAGTCTATCCTATTACAGATCAGCGTCATGATGCAGAAGGGTTCCAACCTGTAGATGATGACTACGAGCAGTTAACCAAGCGCATGTTAGAGCACGACACAATTATCTTTGCTACACCATTATATTGGTACGGGATGAGCGGTCATATGAAAAACTTCATCGATCGCTGGTCACAAAGCTTGCGTGATACATCCCTTCATTTCAAAGAAAAAATGAAAGGCAAAAAAATGTACGTTGTTATCGTTGGCGGCGATAATCCGAAACTAAAAGCATTACCGCTTATCTCCCAGTTCCAATACATCTTTGATTTTGTTGGTTCATCATTTGAAGGATATATCATTGGGTCTGCGAATGGATTAGACGAAATCAAAAACGATGCTGAGGCGCTGGCGAAGGCACAAATTTATAATAACGAATTCAAAAATCATAAATAGAAATAAGTTTGACAAAAACGATGACATCAAATCTCTCGAACAAGAATACGAAACATTATTAGTTCAAATCCGGAAATGTAAAGAAGCACTCTAATGTCTTCCCTATATATCGACGGGACCTGCCGCATTTCCCAAGAAATATTGAAACTTCGACATAGAATATAAAAAGCCGTGCACCAGCACGGCTTTTCACTTTATATACGAACAGCAGTCCCGCTCACCGCGACCATTAACATCCCTTCGCGAACGACTTCGTAATCCACGTCGATACCAACAATTGCATTCGCATTTTTTTGTCTTGCGAAAGTTTTCATTTCTTCCATTGCGATGTCGCGCGCTTCTTTTAATTTACTTTCATAAGCGCCAGCACGACCGCCGACAACGTCACGAACAGAGGCGAAAAGGTCACGAACGATATTCGCGCCCATAATCGCTTCTCCATTGACGATATCGATATACTCAATAATTTCTTTTCCTTGAATTGTAGACGTTGTTGTTACAATCATACTTTATTACCTCCCATATGAGATTTTTACCTACTTATGGTGCACTAATTCCGTACAAATTATATTTACGAACTAAACTGAGCTTCGTATAACCTACTGTATCCTCCGCCTTGCTCAATTAATTCATCATGTGAACCTTGTTCTGCAATACCATCTTTATTTACAACAACGATTCGATCTGCATTTTTAATCGTTGCCAGTCTATGAGCGATAACTAACGTTGTACGACCGACAGATAGTTCAGCAAGTGATTTTTGAATCGCAAGTTCCGTCTCTGTGTCTAATGCGGAAGTCGCTTCATCTAATATTAAAATTGGCGGGTTTTTCAAGAACATACGGGCAATTGCTAGACGTTGCTTCTGTCCGCCTGAAAGTTTTACGCCGCGCTCACCGATAACTGTATCTAAACCGTCTGGCTGCGAGTAAATTAAATCCTCTAACTGAGCTCTCTTTACGGCCTGCCAAATATCAGCTTCTGATGCCTTTAAATTTCCGTAAGCAATGTTTTCACGAATCGTTCCTGAGAATAAAAACACATCTTGCTGCACAATTCCAATTTGCTTACGAAGTGAAGATAACGTCATGTCTTTCGTATCAATACCATCAATTTGAATTGATCCAGATGATTGTTCATAAAAGCGTGGTAATAAGCTACATAACGTCGTTTTTCCAGCTCCAGATGGCCCAACGAACGCAACTGTTTCACCTGCATGTATTTTCAAACTAATATCATTTAAAATCGGTTCTTTGTTTTCATATCCGAATGTGATGTTGTTATATTGAATATCACCATGTACATGCTTCACTTCCATCATATCTTTAGAGTCTACAATATCTGGCTCTGTTTCAAGAAGCTCTACATACCTTTTAAAACCAGCAATTCCTTTCGGATAGCTTTCTATTACCGCATTAATTTTTTCAATTGGGCGGAAGAAAATATTCGTTAATAGAACAAATCCAATAAATCCACCGTACGTTAATTCACCTTGCAGAACAAACCATGTACCGCATATTAAGACGAAGAGCGTTACGAGACGCATAAGCATATAACTAATTGACGAATTTAGCGCCATAATTTTATACGCCATTAATTTCGTTGTACGGAAACGAGCGTTGTTCACAGCAAATTGCTCTTTCTCAAACTTTTCATTTCCGAATGCTTGTACAACGCGAATACCACCAACGTTGTTCTCAATACATGCATTGAAATCAGCAACATCTGAGAATAAACGTCTAAATGTACCTGTCATTTTTTTATTGAAGTACAGGGCTAACCATAATAAGAATGGAATAACGAAGAATGTTAATAGCGCTAACTTCCAGTTGATCATCATCATAAATGAGAATGCTCCAACTAAAGTCATTACGGCGATAAATAAATCTTCTGGTCCATGGTGAGCAATTTCCCCAATTTCCATTAAATCGTTTGTAAGACGCGAAATTAAATGACCTGTTTTATTATTGTCAAAAAATCTGAATGATAGCTTTTGAATATGATCAAATAATTTCTGTCTCATATCTGTTTCAATGTTAACACCAAGCATATGTCCCCAATATGTAACGACATATTGTAAGCCTGCATTTAACATATACACTGCAAGTAAACCGAAACAAGCCCATAAAATAAGCGTCCAGTTTTGCCCTGGCAATAACTTATCAATAAATTGATTGACGATAAGCGGGAAACCAAGTTCTAATAACCCTGCTACAACTGCGCAAGAAAAGTCGAGTATAAATAAACCTTTATACGGTTTATAGTAAGAAAAAAATTTACGTAGCATATCTTCCCTCCATTTTCCAAAATTAAAAAGACTCCCTAAATGATAACCATTATCAAATAATTATTCAAGTGATTCGACTACGAAACTAAAATAAGGTTTGCGCTAGTTGTCGTTTTTTGCCGGAAAGTCGATATACTTGAATAATCGCCGATATATTTTCAGCTGCGCTGATATATTCGGATAATCGTCGATATAATTCGAGTTGCGCTGATATATTCCAATAATCGCTGATATAAATTTCATATACTAACTACCGCCCCCAAATACAAAAAAAGAGCATCACCACAAGGTGACACCCTCACTTCTATTACATCGCTTCCGAATCCCACTCATGCTCCTGCTGAACAAACACAACACCTAATTCGTGATGTCCTCCGGCGTATAATGCCGTTTGAGCAAGACGTAGCTCTCCATTTGTATCTAATACTTCTAATTTACAAAACGCTCCTGTCGTCTTCGTTTGAAGTGCGTCATAAAATTCCTCGGCACTTCTTGGAACGACTCCATTCACTTTCGTAATCATTTCTCCAGGTAGCAAATTCAGCTCTGCCCCAATTGTATTGGGGATTGTATCTAACACAACGAGTCCATCATTACGTGCAGCGAAGTACGCTGGTCTTGTCTCATCCGCAATTTTCTCTTGCATGGAAATCGTGAACCGTCCAAGCATCGCAACTCCCATTGCGATAATTGCAAGTACATGCCACCAATAACTTGCAATTCCTAAAACAAGCACAAGTCCTGCTAATCCGTACACACGTCTTCCTGTAAATAATAAAGCTTCCGTCGGTTCATAACTTCTAATCTTTCTCATAAATCCAATTAAAAATGGCACGAGGAATAGAGAATATGTATCTGAACCGATTGAAACGACAGGCCACCATGAAATAAACTGCGTTACTGCGTCACCTGGTACAAGAATAAAAATAGGAACAATCCATAAACGCTTTGATTCGTGTAAACCAATCTTTAGCCCACGCTTACCCTTCCTAATCTTCGGCGTCGAATATCCTACTGCATTTTTAGAAATCAACAAGCCCTCTACAACGAGCATGACGCCTAGCAAAATAGCAAGGGACACAATTGTATTCTCTTCACCTTCTCCAAGCTGTAAGAAGGAAACTGGTAGCTTAGAAGATAATAGAACACATACAATCGCGATACTAAACGTATAAGCTGCTGATAAATATCGATACATAGCAGTTAATCCAAATAGTAACGTCCAAAATAAAATGGCCCATAAGCTCGCTTTAGAAACAACAAGTCCAAGCCCAATCGTAATGATAGATACGATTAATCCGTATTTAACTCCCGCAAATAAGGACGTTCGCAGTTCAAACCAAATATCATAAACTTTAAAAGAAAAATCTTTTCGTTCTCGTAACATACGTAAGTATCCAACGAAGATACTACTTATTAAAAATACATAGACAGCAGGGTGTAAGAAAAAACGTCCAACTGCCCGCATTATTTCAAAAATCCATGCCTCCACGAACCCATTCACCACCATTTATATCATTCTTTCTTTTTATATTATCATAACTGGACAAACGTTTGTTTAATACAAAAAAATACAGGCAGCAAACCGCCTGTATTTCACTTTATCCCACTTTAATGGGCAGTAAGATCCCCACCTCAAAATTCAGCGAAAACAAAGAATTTAGGTAGGGGATTAACTGCCCATAAAAGTCCGATTGGTTCAACTAATAATCAGTGGGGGATGAAGACCCCCCACTGATTAAAGTTTCACTTTATTTCGCTATTAATTTTAATGCTGACTGTAATTGTAAATCATTTTCTCCAGAACGGATTTTTTCAATAATTTTTGTTTGAATCGCCTCAGCTGTCTTTTTATCCAGCTGTCCTGTTGCTTCCATCTTATTCGCATTTTGGAATGCTTTCAGTGCTGATTCTGTCTCTTTACTAAAGTATCCATCTTCACGTCCTGGTACATATCCTAAACTCTTAAGCATTTCTTGTGCGTGTTTTACTTGTACATCATTTGAATTGTATGAAAGTGTCTTCTCAATTTGAATTGGTGTCGCATGATAATAATCTGGCTGCTTCACTTCTACTGTTGGCGCGATTCCTTTTTTATGAATCCAGTTTCCATCCGGTGTTAACCATTTAAACATCGTTAACTTGATGTTGCTGCCGTCTTTAAATGGAACAGCTTGCTGAACAGTACCTTTACCAAACGTTTTTTCACCAATTAAATCGTATCCTTCTCCCTCTTTTAGCGCACCCGCTAAAATCTCTGAAGCAGAAGCACTTCCGTTATCAATTAATACTGAAATTGGATATGGCTTTCTCTCTTTCAGTTCCGTAGAGAATTTCTTCTTCTCACCATTTCGTTGCTCTACTTGTAGCATCGGCTTTTTATCCGTCATAATTTCCCCTAGTATCTCTTCTACACTATTTAAGTAGCCACCAGGATTACCGCGCACGTCAATAACTAGGCCTTTTATGTTTTTCTTCTCTAACTCTTTTAACTGATCCTTAAATTCTTTCGCTGTATTTTCAGCAAAAGAAGTAATTTGCATATAACCGATATCTTTTCCGCTCTCTTGTTTCACAGAGCTAAACACTGTGAAGATTGGAATTTTTTCACGCTTAATTTTAAATACAATCGGATCAGCTACTCCTGCACGCTTAATTTCAATCGCAACAGTCGTTCCTTTTTTACCACGAATCTTTAATACTGCTTCTTCACGTGATAAATCTTTCACACTATTTCCATCTACAGATAAAATTTGGTCATTCGGTTTAATTCCAATCTTTTCTGCCGGTGAGCCTTTAATTGGAGATACGATAATAAGTTTACCGTCCGTTTTGTTCACCTCAGCCCCGATCCCTTCTAACTCAGGATCAAGCGATTCACTAAACTGTTTAGCCGTTTCTTTATCCATATACGTGGAATAAGGGTCCTTCAGCGTAGACAACATGCCTTGTATTGCACCTTCGACTAATTTTTCATCTTTCACGTCTTCCACATAACGTGAATCAATTAGTGCATACGCCTCATTAATTTTTGCCAAGTTCCCTTGCGCAGTGCTAGCGTTTCCACTCGAAATTGTTTGCGTTACTTCTGCTGGGTTAACCCCAAATAAAGACATACCTGCAAACATTCCGCCAGCACCAATTAAAAATGCAACAACCATTCCAATAATTGCAACTCTACGTTTCAATGCGGAATTCCCCTTTCCAAAACACACAGGTGGTGTAGCAAAAGGCATCACACAGTGTGTGATGCCTTTACCTATTTCTACTATATGATAAGCTTGTACGAATTATGTTTGCAACTTTTTATACTTTTAAGAAGCGACGAATTGACATTACACTTCCCCACATACCGATTAAAGCCCCGATTAACACTAGTAAACCAGCTAATTGGAATACGAAAGGACTGTATGGTAGAAGTTCGAAAATTGTTCCGCCAAGTTTTTCGTTAAACACACCTTGCAACGAATTATACGTAACTAGAATTAAGCCAATTGGAATAATTGATCCTAATACTCCTAGGAATAATCCTTCTAATAAGAACGGCCAACGAATAAACCAGTTTGTTGCACCTACAAGTTTCATAATTTCGATTTCTGTACTACGAGCATAAATTGTAATTTTAATTGTATTAGAGATTAAGAACATCGCTGTGAATAAAAGACCAGCAATTAACACAATCCCGATGTTACGACCAGTTTTTACAGTATCAAATAATCGTTCAACTTGCCCTTTTCCGTACTGAACATTACTTACAAACTGCATTTTTTCAATCTTTTTCGCAATTGTCGCTGTATCTGTTGGTTCTTTTGCTTTTACAACGAATACGTTTTTAAGTGGGTTATCTTGTTCAAATAACTCAAACGTTTTTCCGCTATCGCCTAAGCTTTTAATTAAACGTTTTAACTCTTCTTCTTTAGAAGAATATTTAATAGATTCTACTTTTGCAATCTTACTCATATCATCTTCTAATTTCTTTTGATCAGCTTCTTTTGCTGCTGGATCAATGTGTACACGAATCTCTACATCTTGCTCTACTTTCGTCGCAAAATGGTTCATATTCATAATCGCTGTTAAAAAGACACCTACAAGTAATAATGTAACTGTTACTGCACTAACAGAAGCAAACGTCATCCATCCGTTACGTGATAGATTCTTTACACCTTCTCGCAAATGTCGACTAAGGGTCTTAGCCTTCATATCCGTATCCTCCCTCAATCTCATCTCGAACAATTTTTCCGCCTTCAATCGCGATTACACGATGACGGATTGTATTTACGATATCTGCGTTATGTGTAGCCATAACAATCGTTGTACCACGCTCATTAATGCGCGTGAAAATCTTCATAATATCAAGAGCTGTTTCAATGTCTAGGTTACCTGTTGGCTCATCGGCAATTACAACCTTTGGTCTATTAACAATTGCTCTCGCAATCGCAACACGTTGCTGCTCCCCGCCTGAAAGTTCGCCTGGAAGTGCATCTGCACGATCTTCAAGACCTACAAGACCTAAAACTTCTGTTACACGCTCACGAATTGCATCTGGCTCTTCTTCAATTACTTCTAAGGCAAACGCAACATTCTCATATACCGTTAATTTAGGTAGTAATTTAAAGTCTTGGAAAATTACGCCTAATTGACGACGGAAATATGGAACGTCTCTTTCTGCTAACGACTCGATAGTAAGACCATTTACATTAATTGATCCTGTAGATGGCTTCTCTTCACGATACATCATTTTAATAAATGTAGATTTCCCGGCTCCACTCGGTCCAACTACGTATACAAACTCACCTTGTTTAATGTTAACTGTAAGACCAGCAATGGCTTTCATACCATTCGGGTACTCCTTATAAACATTCGTCATTTTTATCATTATTTATCACCCAATACTTAATGATTTTTTTCGAAATACTTTTCTGTACATTTGAAAATAAAAGATAAACTTTTATTCTCGTTTAAACCACTCTTGTTGAAGGTAGCCTACTTATACTCTTTTTCTAAGCACTACTACTCTATGTAATATATTTCAGCAAAATTCTACAAACCCCATTGTAACATCAAACGGTTTCCAGTTTGGATACATTTTTGTTACAGTTATGTTACATCCCAAAAAAAAGAGAAACGAGTTGACTATATGAATCAACTCGTCCATTTTACCCTTTTTATTTATGTTCAGCTAACCACTCAGCTACTTTTTTCGCGTCCTCGCCTTGAATGATTCCTGGTGACATAGAACCGCGACCTTTTTCAATAATCTTTTCAATGTCTGCCGCATCATATTTCTGTCCTACTTTTCGTAAATCCGGTCCAGTTGCTCCGGATAAATCTTTTGCATGACAGCCTATACAACTTTTTTGATAAATTTGCTCTGCGCTATCTGTGCTTGCAGATTGTTTCGAAGGCTTACTCTCTTCTTTATTTCCACACGCTCCTAAAGCAAAAACGACTGATGTTCCTAGCGCAATAGCCAACAATTTCTTTTTCACTTCTATCGCTCCCCACTGTTGATATTCTTTTCATTCCTAACACACTCATTTTCATTATAAGCATTATCTTTATATAGAAAAACTAAGGTATATTTCACATTCTTCAAAAATACAGTAAGAACCCTAATGATATAAAGCTTTTATAAGTTGTTTCAATTCTGTGAACAACTTATAAACTTCTATAAAGAATCCTTTTTGAAAGGGAATTTAGAAAAGTCCTGTATAAATCCTTACTCTATTGCCACTCTGTTTTACTATTTTCTACTTTTTACAAAACAATATACAACATTGTATGCTACATATAATCCCATCAAAAAGAGAAGTTGTCGTTTCCAACTTCTCTTCCTCTGTACTTCATCCATATAAATAAAATAACACTCTTTATGTCCTCTACATCCTCAACGTGCGCCAACAATTTTGTTGGCTTTTTTTCACTTAGCTTATTAGATGCGAGAACGTAAGTAAGCATCAATAAACGGATCAATTTCTCCATCCATAACTGCTTGCACGTTACCGACTTCTGTATTTGTACGGTGGTCTTTCACAAGAGAATATGGGTGGAATACGTAAGAACGGATTTGGCTACCCCATCCGATTTCTTTTTGTTCTCCGCGAATTTCATCTAACTCCGCTTGTTGTTCTTCTAATTTCTTTTGATATAATTTCGCTTTTAACATTTTCATCGCGTGCTCACGGTTTTTAATTTGAGAACGCTCTGACTGACACGTTACAACCGTATTTGTCGGTGTATGCGTAATACGAACTGCTGAATCTGTCGTATTGACGTGCTGTCCACCCGCTCCACTTGCACGATACGTATCAATTTTCAAGTCTTCTGTACGTATTTCAATTTCAACTTCATCATTGAATTCAGGTACAACTTCACAAGATACGAACGATGTATGACGACGGCCTGAAGAATCGAATGGTGAAATACGTACAAGACGATGTACACCTTTTTCAGCTTTTAAGTAACCGTAAGCGTTATGACCTTTAATTAATAAAGTAACGCTCTTAATACCAGCTTCATCACCTGGTAAGTAATCAACAGTTTCTACTTTAAACCCACGTTTTTCAGCCCAACGTGTGTACATACGTAATAACATAGAACCCCAGTCTTGTGACTCTGTTCCACCTGCACCTGGGTGTAATTCTAAAATGGCGTTATTTTTATCATAAGGATCACTTAATAGTAACTGAAGCTCATACTCATTCATTTCTTGAATTAAGCCTTTTACTTCTGATTCCAGCTCCTCATGTAAATCTTCATCATACTCTTCTTTTAAAAGTTCATGCGTTATTTCTAAATTTTCGAATGTCTCATCTAACTGACGGAAACTCCCAACCATATCTTTTAACGCATTTGCTTCGTTAATGACAGCTTGTGCGCCTTGTTGGTCATCCCAAAATCCTGCGCCCATCATTTTTTCTTCTAATTCTGCAATTTGTTTCTCCTTAGTAGGGAGGTCAAAGAGACCCCCTAAAAGCCGCTAATCTCTTAGCCATTTTCTCTAATTCCTGTCTAATTTCTACTAATTCCATTTCCTTCACCTCTATGTAATTGCTGTTACTTTCGTATGAAAACAAGGGAAACTCTCTCCACTTATGACGGAGAGAGTTTAATCCTTCTTAATTATACATTTTTGATGTAAAAGTTTGCAAAGCAGCCTGGGCTACAGTCCTATATTACTTCCCAATACCACAGCAGTTTTTATATTTTTTACCACTACCACATTTACATAAATCGTTGCGGCCCACTTGGTCACCTTTTACAACTGGTTTTTTCTTCGCCTCTTCACCATCGCTAGATGGGTGAACAGCTTCACCTTGAACAACTTCTTGACGCTCTAAGTTTTGTTCAATTTCAGCTTTCATAATGTAACGAGAAATTTCCTCTTCAATAGAAGCAATCATTGATTCGAACATTGCGAATCCTTCCATTTGATACTCACGAAGCGGATCAATTTGACCGTAAGCACGTAAATGAATACCTTCACGAAGGTGATCCATCGCATCGATATGCTCTGTCCATTTCGTATCTACAACACGGAATACAACAACTTTTTCGAACTCACGCATTTGCTCTTCTGGCATAAGCTTTTCTTTGTCATTGTAACGCTCTATTAATTTCGCGATAATTGGCTCGCTCATTTCCTCTGGAGCAAGGCGACGTAATTCTTCTTCTTTTACATCTCCTTCTTGCAGAAGGTTTGTATTTAAGTAGTCAACAAGACCTTTAATGTTCCAATCTTCTTCAATTTCCTCTTGTGTATGAAGTGCAACCGCACGCTCTACTGTAGATTTCATCATACCTTCAATAATACCGCGTAAGTTCTCAGACTCCATTACCTCTTGACGCTGTTTGTAAATAACTTCACGTTGCTGACGAAGTACATCATCATATTGTAGTAACTGCTTACGTGCATCATAGTTATTTCCTTCTACTCGTTTTTGCGCAGATTCTACTGCACGAGAAACCATTTTACTTTCGATTGGCTGAGAATCATCCATACCAAGGCGATCCATCATCGCTTTCATATTATCAGAACCGAAGCGGCGCATTAGTTCATCTTCCATTGATAAGTAGAACTGCGTAACACCTGGGTCCCCTTGACGACCAGCACGACCACGTAACTGATTATCAATACGACGACTTTCGTGACGCTCTGTACCGATAACTGCTAAACCAATGTTTTTAATATCGTCTCCAAGCTTAATATCCGTACCACGACCCGCCATGTTCGTCGCGATCGTTACAGCACCTTTCATACCAGCTTCTGCAATGATATCCGCTTCACGCGCATGGTTTTTCGCATTTAAGATGTTATGACGTACACCTTTACGCGTTAACATTTTTGAAATAAGCTCTGACGTTTCAATCGCAACTGTACCGACAAGAACAGGTTGCCCTTGTTTATGACGATTTACAATATCCTCAACAACAGCATTAAATTTACCTTCCATTGATTTGAAGATTAAATCTGCACGGTCATCACGAATAATCGGTTTGTTTGTTGGAATTACGATAACGTTCATATTGTAAATGTTACGGAATTCCTCTTCCTCTGTTTTCGCTGTACCAGTCATACCAGATAACTTTTCGTACATACGGAAGTAGTTCTGGAACGTAATTGTCGCAAGCGTCATACTTTCATTTTGAATTTCTACGCCTTCTTTTGCCTCGATCGCTTGGTGTAAACCTTCGCTATAACGACGACCTTTCATAAGACGACCAGTAAATTGGTCTACAATTACGATTTCGCCTTCTTGTACAACATAATCTGTATCACGATGCATAACAACGTGCGCACGAAGTGCCTGATTAATATGGTGAAGAAGCGCTACATGTTTTAAATCAAATAAGTTTTCAATATGGAAAGCTTTTTCCGCTTTCGTAATACCATCTTCTGTTAACATTACATTTTTCGTCTTCACATCAAATGAATAATCTTTTTCATTTTCTAACGTACGAACGAATGCATTTGCAAACATGTACAGCTCTGTTGATTTTTGAGCTTGTCCAGAAATAATAAGTGGCGTACGCGCTTCATCGACTAAGATAGAATCGACTTCATCGATAATAGCAAAGTGAAGTGGGCGTTGAACGCACTGCTCTTTATATAAAACCATGTTATCACGTAAGTAATCGAATCCAAGCTCATTATTTGTGCTATACGTAATATCAGCAGCATAAGCCTCTTGTTTCTCTTCGCGTGACATACTGTTTAAATTAATTCCTACTGTTAAGCCTAGGAACTCATGAAGTTGTCCCATTTCGCTCGCATCACGTTGTGCTAAGTATTCATTGACTGTAACGACGTGAACACCTTTTCCTGTTAAAGCATTTAAATATACAGGTAATGTAGATGTTAACGTTTTACCTTCACCCGTTTTCATCTCAGAGATATTCCCTTCATGTAAGGCAATACCACCCATTAACTGTACGCCATACGGACGCATTCCAAGAACACGAGTCGCAGCTTCACGAACAACCGCAAAAGCTTCAGGTAGTAGATCATCTACTGTTTCACCTTTTGTTAGACGTTCTTTAAATTCAAGCGTCTTCCCTTTTAATTGTTCATCAGTTAATGGCTTAATAGATGACTCTAATGCATCAATTTGCTCAACTGTCTTCTGCATACGTTTAATTTGGCGTTGATTTACATCAAACACCTTTTTTAAAATACCGATCATAGGAAATACGCTCCTCTTTTTTATTAAAATAAAACTTCCGATTGTTTTTCTTTTTCTCTATTACAATCAGTCGTTATAAAAATCCAATGTATGTTATGCCAATTTTTCTCCTAATTAAAAAAACTAAAATGTATATACCTAATGATAATTGTAACACTTGTCTTATAACTATGACAACAATCGGCCGAATGTCTCGTTCTAAATTAAGAAAACTTTTAAAAAAAATCTATTTTCAGCAAAAAAGCGCAGCCATTTCGGCTGCGCTTTTGAATTATTATTTAGTTTCGATTAAACCATATTTCCCATCTTTACGGCCATATACAACATTAGTTTCATTTGTATCAGCATTTGTGAAGACGAAGAAATTATGTCCTAGCATATCCATTTGTAAGATCGCTTCTTCAACGTCCATCGGTTTTAAATCGAATCGTTTTGTACGTACAAGTTCCAGTTGATCCTCTTCTACCTCATCTAGGACAGCTACTGCTTCTGGAAGGATAAAGTTCGTTTTCATAGAACCTTTCTCACGTAACTTACGATTTACTTTTGTTTTATGTTTACGAATTTGTCGCTCAAGTTTATCAACTACTAAATCGATAGCAGCGTACATATCGCTATTAGTTTCTTCTGCACGAAGTAATAAATCAGTAAACGGGATTGTTACCTCGACACGTTGCTTGTCAGAGTATACTTTTAAATTAACTTTAATCTCTGGGAATGTATCAAAATAACGCTCTAACTTACTTAGTTTTTTCTCTACATATTCCTTTAATGCTGGAGTTACTTCAATATTTTCACCACGAATGTTGAATTTCATAGATGAATTCCTCCTTTCAAGCCTATGTACTATAATTTCGACACTGGCTTAAAAACTCCTTCTAACTTTTTTAAAAAAATTAGTGGAATTGCGATTTTTTTATCGTTTTTTGTTGAAATGAAAAGATGCATCGTTTCTATCTTTATTTTATCCTATTAACATCGTGAATAACGAATATAACTGTGGACAATTCGTTACAGAAAAGAAACAACTTTTTGACAACTTATTTTATAACAAAAACCCCTTGCAAAAAAAACAAGAGGTTCTACTACATATATATAACGTTGCCACAAACGCAGCTCTCTCTTCCAAAAACAATATACCTACAGTTTTACAACATTAGCTGCTTGTGGTCCACGTGCTCCATCTACAATATCAAACTCAACTTGTTGCCCTTCTTCTAATGACTTATATCCATCTTGTTGAATAGCAGAAAAATGAACAAACACATCATCACCATCTTCACGCTCAATAAACCCAAATCCCTTTTCTGCATTGAACCATTTCACTCTTCCTTGCATGTTCATTCCATTCCCTTCACTCTAAAAATCAGGGCATTCGCCCCATAATTTGACTATAACGAATGACAACATACGAAGTCAAAGAAGACTTATCGCCTTTTTATTATCTCTTTCGACAGTTACAAATCAACTTCTACAGAGCGTCAAACTAGAAACTTCCTTTGCTCCTCTATCGTATAAAAGACTTCCAATTTGTCTCACTGTAATTCCTGTCGTATATACATCGTCAACAAGTAAAATATGTTGATCTTGAAACATCTCTTCTCTCTGAAAATAAAAAGGATTCCTTCCCGAAAGCCTTTCTTTACGCGACTTCTTACTTTGTTTTTCTGTTTCCATCCTTCTTAATGATGGATAAGAAATTTTGACAGGTAAACAAGCTGCTAATAACTCTGCCTGATTAAAACCACGTTCATATTCCCGTTCCCTACTAAGTGGAACAGCAATAACAGTTGAAACGTTCGTAAAATACTTTTGAAATAGCTCCCGAAAAGATCGATAAAAAATACGCACTAACTCCGCATCACCTCGAAACTTAAACTGTGCTAATACTTCTTTCATCTCATCATCGTACACATACAAAGAACGATTTTTTAAAGGTCGATTCTTCTCTTCGTCCATCCACCTTATACAATCCATACAAATATCATCCTTTTTAAATACAGTAGAAAGAAGTTCTAAAGGTCGCCCGCACTCCTTGCAAATCTCTCCTATAATATAGGAAAGTTTCCGCTCACATCTATCACATATATATTTTTTATGTGACTTTACAAAGAAGGTGTACCAACTAACTGTTTCCAAAATGTATTCATCACAAAGTAAACAATGCATTAATCGAGCAATCCTTGTTCTTTCGCACTTTTGTTCATACTTTGAATATGTTTTTTCGCACGTACCATCGCCTCTGTCTTACCGTAATGAAAATAAACAACCTCACCATAAGGTTCTTCAAAACTACGACCTGCTCGGCCTGCAATTTGTACGAGCGCACTTTCCGAAAATATTTCTTCTTCAGCTCCTAACACAGCCACTTGTAAGTTCTTCACAGTTACTCCTCTTTCTAAAATTGTCGTTGTAGCTAATAACGGAATGTCTCCCTTTCTGAAAGATGCTACTTTTTCTTTTCTCATCGGATCTTCTGCATGTACGCCATCGATTCTATTATCCAACCCTTTCAATAACAGGCTCATTTCTTCTATATATTGCACATGAGGAACAAATAAAAAAATAGGATACTTTTTGTTTAAGTTCATTTTTAACCATTGTAGTAACACACGAGGAATTTTTTTATGATGGAGGCTTTTCTTCCAATTTCCGCACCAACTAAATAGAGGAACTGGTAACGGATGACGATGGTATCGTCCCGAAACAATGATACCTTTTTGTTTCCCTCTTCTGAAATTGCGCTTCCACTTTTCATCAGGGGTTGCAGTTAAATAAATACGCGCTGCTTTCTCTTTCATCGCTTGCCTAACTGCATACTGTAACATTTGATCCGCATGATACGGGAAGGCATCAATCTCATCTACAATCATCACATGAAACGCTCTATAGTAACGTAACAGTTGGTGAGTCGTTGCAACGACTAACGCTGCATCTTTTTCATGATCTACACTCCCTCCGTATAAAGCAGCCACATTTATACTTGGAAACACTTCTTGTAATCTCGGCGCTAATTCCATTACAACGTCCGTCCTTGGTGTTGCTATACAAACTCTTTCTCCTTTTTGAAGTGCCTCTTCTATACCGTAAAATAACATTTCCGTTTTTCCAGCGCCGCACACAGCCCAAATAAAAAAAGATTCTTTCTGCTTAATCGCTTCTATAACACCTTGCGCCGCCAATTCCTGACCAGTAGATAAAGTTCCTTTCCAATGTAACAAATTTAATTCCCTTTCTCCTTTTCTTTCATTAATCCCTCGAACAAGTACAGTACATTCACTAACTCTCCCCATCGTTATACACTTCCGGCAATACATGCATGCTTTACCGCATCTTTTACATAAAAATGATGCAAATAGCCGCTGCTCTATATTTCCGCAGCGCTGACATATATATTTAGAAGCCTTTTTTATTACGCCTTGTACACATATGACCTCTCCCTTCTCTTTTAAATCACTTAATTCTCTCCCTAAATCTGAAGAGAGTTCTTCTAATAGCAACTGTTTCCCAGCAAACATCCGCAACCACCTCCAGCACTACTATAAACCTTTCTCATAATCTCGTAAAAACTCAAAAAAGCCGATAACCTACTTATAAAATAGTAAGCTATCGACTTTATACACATGTTTTATTCGATTATAAATCCTAGAATCTACCGTATCCTAAGAAATGTTTTTGGTTGTAGCTACTGCTTAAGCTAGAGTAAGCAATACCTTTATCACCAGCATGAATCATTTGGTCATTACCAACGTAAATACCGATGTGAGATGGGCCTGCTTTATAAGTACCTTGGAAGAATACTAAATCTCCAGGTTGTGGGCTACTTACTTTAGAAACTGAGTTCCAGTAACCGTTAACGTCTTGACGACCTACACCGAAGACGTAAGAAATGAATCCACTACAGTCAAAACCACCATTTGACGGAGATGCACTTCCCCAAACATATGGCATACCTAAGTATTGTTGTGCTTTACCAATTACGCCAGGAACCGGAGCTGGGCCTGGTGTCGGTTCTGGTTTTTTATCTTCTTTTTTAGGTTCTTCTTTTTTAGGTTCTTCTTTTTGAGCTTGTCCACCGTTATTTGCTGGCGCTGCTGGCTGAGCAGGTGCCGCCGCTTGTGCTGGTTGAGCTTGCGCATCTTTAGCAGCTTGCTCTGCTTGTTTTTTTGCTGCAGCTTCTTGTGCAGCTTTTTCTTGCGCTTCTTGTTCAGCAATACGTTGTAATTGCAGCGCTTGCTTTTCAAGTTCTTTCAATTGACTTTCCGTACTTGTCATTGAAGTTACAACTGTATCCATTTTACCGCTTAAATCGTTTACTGCTGTTGCTTTTTTCGCTTTTTCAGCGTCAAGTTCTTTCTTAGCAGTTTCAATTTGAGCTTGTGCTTCTTTTAATTCTTTTTGCTTTGTTTTTACCGTTTCAACATCTTTTTTCACGTTCGCTTGATCTTCTTGTTGCGTTTTCATGATATCTTCGTCAGACTCAAGAATTTTAGAAACAGAAGTTAAACGATCAACTAAATCTGCAACGTTTTTAGAGTTTACAAGAACTTCTGTTACAACGTTCGTGTTTGGTTGTTCTTGAAGTGCAACTAAACGTTTTCTTAATAACTCTTCACGTTTTGCAATTTTCGTTTGTAATTCTGCAATATCTTTATTTTTCTTTTCGATTAATTGCTCAGTATCTGCAACTTTTTTCGTTGTTTCATCAAGTTTTGCAGCATTCTCTTGAACAGACTTATCTAAACCTTGAATTGTTTTGTTTAAGTCATTCATTTGTTTTTGTAATTCATCACGTTCTTGTTGTTGTTTATGTAAAGTGTCATTTTGTGTATTAATTTGTGATTTCACGTCAGAAATTTTATCTTCTGCAAATACATTTGGTGTTAGCCCTGAAAACATTAACCCTGCAACTAATGCGCAAGATGCCATTTTTAGCTTTTTCATTTTATTTTTTACACCGCTTTCTTTTTTCTTTTTCCGTATATAACCTATAAAATTTATACCATAATTCGGGATTTTTTTTGCTAATGTTACGGTTTTGTAAAACAAATGTAATATTATATGTAACTCTATCGCAAAATATGCATATTTTTGTATGTATGTGTAGAGTTTTAAAAGGTTTTTTATAAGCAAAGAAAAAAACGCAAGGTTTCCCTTACGTTTTATTAAATATACTAATACGGATGAAATCAAAACGTTATTTCATCCATTTCTCAGCCCAATTTTGGACTTCATCCATAACACTTTCTAACGCTTTTCCCTTGTCCGTTAAGCCGTACTCGATTCGAACTGGTACTTCTGGATAAACATTGCGAACTACAATGCCTTCGCTTTCCAATTCCTTTAAACGCTCTGATAACATACGATCGCTCATATTCGGTATAATATCTGCGATTTCTCTAAAACGTTTTGACTCTTCCAGCAAAGATTTAATAATTAAGCCAGTCCATTTCTTACTAAGCAAAGTAAAAGCTGACTCAAACTTTGGACATAAACAAGAATTATGCTCCATATGTTTCACCTCTCTTCTATTATAATATAGTTTCTTGTAAAAAGTAAGTTATAAAACTTTCCTCATTATTTTATTTTACGTACATTTTACCATTTCCAAATATTAACTTGTCAACTTCACGTAAAATATCCGTAAAAAAACCCTCTTCCGAAAGAGAGCTTTTTATATCTTTATTACTTCGTATACCATCCAAGACCTAGTGCACCTTCACCTAAATGCGTTCCAATTACAGCACCGAAATAACCTGTGCGGATTGTAACATGAGGATATTTTGCTTCTAATTCTGCCTTCCATTCATTCGCTTCCTCTTCACGTTGTGCATGAATGATAACTGCTTCCATAGGTACACCTTTACTTGCTTGCTCATCAAAAATTTCAATGATACGTTTTAACGCTTTTTTACGCGTACGAATCTTTTCAAACGGGATAATGATTTTGTCTCTAAAATATAAAACCGGCTTTACTTGTAACAGACTACCGATGAAAGCTTGCGCACTATTTAATCGGCCTCCACGTTGTAAATGGTGTAAATCATCTACTACAAAATAAGCGTCCATCGTTTTCTTCATTTCATCAAAACGGGCGATAATCTCTTTTGGATCCTTCCCTTCGCTTGCTAGCCTTGCACCTTCACGCACATAGAACCCTTGTACTTCACAACTAATTTCAGAGTCGTACGTATATACATCAATACCCTCTACCATTTGTCCAGCTGTCGTTGCCGTTTGATATGTACCACTAATTCCACTTGAAAGATGAATGCTAATAACTGCATCATAATCCTTAGATAATTCTTCATATAGCTCAACAAACTTTCCGATTGCTGGTTGAGAAGTTTTTGGAAGTTCTTCTTGCTCACGTACTTTTACATAAAAATCATCTGCTGAAATTTCAGCTTCTTCTTGATAAGATTCCGTTCCAAACACAACGTTTAATGGAATCATATATATATTGAGTTCATCACGAATATGCTTCGGTATATATGCTGTACTATCAGTAACAATAGCTGTTTTCATTTTCGTACCTGCCTTATAAAAAAGTTTTTATTTCCTAATTTTACACGAAAACTAAAAATGGTGCATCCATACATAAAAATGCGGGTTTGAAATTATACTCATCATCTCGACAAATTACAACAAAAAGGGAAAACACTCACCAAAAATTTCAGCTTATTTATAAAAAATGTTTGAATATAAAAACGCCCGCTTTTAAAATGTAAAGTACTAGTCATTTTGATGGATAGGAGCGTATACAAGTGTTATTACAATATTTAACAATAAAGGACTACGGTGAACACGAAATTGTTATTCAAAAATCAAGATTCATCTGTTATGTTAGTCGTGCTACAACCGAAGAAGAGGCTCAAGAATTCATACAAAAAATCAAAAAACAAAACTGGAATGCAACACATAATTGTTCTGCTTATTTAATTGGCGAACAAGATCAAATTCAAAAAGCAAATGATGATGGTGAACCTAGCGGTACAGCTGGCGTACCTATGTTAGAGGTACTAAAAAAACGCGGTTTAAAAGATACCGTCGTTGTCGTTACCCGCTATTTTGGTGGCATCAAACTGGGCGCTGGTGGATTAATTCGCGCATATGGAAAATGTACAAGCGAAGGCATTAATCATGTCGGTGTTGTCGAGCGAAAACTAATGCGTGTTATGCAGACCGAAATTGATTACACGTTACTTGGCAAAATTGAAAATGAATTACGCAATTCAAAATATGCCATTAAAGATATACATTATCTCGAAAATGTCACATTTGATACGTATGTAGAAGAAGATGGAAAACAAGCATTCACGGATTGGATGATTGAATTAACAAATGGGAAATGTACAATTACAGAAGGAGATATGTTGTACTTAGAACAAGATGTTATCTAAGAATAAATACTTTATCGCCTTTAAAGATTAATGTAGTGAATTACTTTCCTACAAATGAACTAAGGAGATTATATATGGAAGAACGTTATTATCATCTCCAAAATAGCAGAATAAAAAAGAAACGAAGAAGAAAGTTTTTCTACTTCCTTATTTTCTTATTTTTATTTGGTAGTGTAGGACTTTATATATTAAATTCCTACTCTTCTCTCATGGGGATGTATAGTGGTTTTACTCGTGAAAAATCGGATTTGAGAACCGAAGATGTAGAAATTACAAAGGAGCCTTTTACACTCCTTATTATGGGTATAGAAGATTATGCAACAGACGGTCAAAACGGTCGTACAGATTCATTAATGTTTGCGACAGTCAATCCGAAAACGCAAAAGATTTCGCTTATGAGTATCCCTCGTGATAGTCGCGTTCCAATTGTCGGAAAGAATAAAGAGGACAAAATTAACGCTGCACATGCTTACGGCGGAGAAGAAATGGCAATCAAAACTGTCGAAGGTTTTCTAAAAGTGCCTGTCGACCATTATCTTAAAATTGATTTCCAAGGCTTTAAAGGTATTGTTGATGCTGTTGGCGGTGTTACTGTTGATGTCCCCTTCGATTTTTGGGAGCGTTCAGACGTGGATTACTACAAAAAAATTGAATTTAAGCAAGGACAACAAGAATTAAACGGTGAAGAAGCACTCGCTTACGTTCGTATGCGAAAGCAAGATCCAAATGGCGATTATGGCCGGGCTGCTAGACAAAGACAATTACTAGCTGCTGTTGCTCAAAAACTAAATTCCACCTCTACCGTATTTAAAATTAAAGATTTGACAGCAGTCGTTGGAAAATATATAAAAACTGACATTCCTATTTCAGATGGCCTTGCTCTTTATAATAAACTTTCTGGGTTTGATCCTTCTACAATGCAAACGTTCAAACTTGAAGGAGAAGACAAAAAAATAGGTGGTATTTATTACTTCCTTCCGGATCCAAACGGTGTTGAGGCAGTACGTAACGAAATTAAAAAGGAATTAGGTGAAAAGGTAAACACGCAAGAAAATCCAACAACAAAAACTGAATCAAATCCTTCTTCAAATTCTAACTCGAACGAAAAAGCAAAGAAAGAAACGAATCACAATCAGAACAAAACACCAACTGATCCCCCTCCTTCTACGAATGCTCATGCAGAGTGGATTATGAGAAATCAGCAATAACAAAAAGAGCCAAATCGTATATGATTTGGCTCTTTTTTTATTTACTTATTAAAGTGTTGTAAAATTGCTTCTACAATACGCTCTGATGCACGGCCATCACCGTACGGATTAGATGCTTTTGACATCTTATCATGAGCTTCTTTGTCTGATAACAACTCATCAGCAAGACTAAAGATTGTCTCTTCGTCTGTTCCCGCTAATTTCAACGTACCTGCTTCAATACCTTCTGGACGCTCTGTTGTATCACGAAGAACAAGAACCGGTACACCTAATGACGGCGCTTCCTCTTGTACCCCACCAGAATCAGTTAACATTAAGTATGAACGAGCTGCAACATTGTGGAAATCAATTACATCTAGCGGCTCAATTAAATGAATGCGGCCATGATCACCTAAAATATCATTTGCTGTTTCACGAACAACAGGGTTCATATGAACAGGATACACAACTTGTACGTCTTCATGCTTATCAACAAGACGCTTAATTGCACGGAACATATTACGCATTGGCTCTCCTAGGTTTTCACGACGGTGAGCTGTCATAAGTACAAGACGATCATTCCCAAGCTTCTCTAGTACAGGATGACTATATGTTTCTTTTACAGTCGTTTTTAATGCATCAATCGCTGTATTTCCTGTTATGAAAATGCGTGACTCATCTTTATTTTCTTTCTGTAAGTTCGTTGCTGATTTTGCTGTAGGTGAGAAATGAAGATCTGCCATTACGCCTGTTAATTGACGATTCATCTCTTCTGGGTATGGAGAATATTTATCCCATGTACGAAGTCCTGCCTCGACATGGCCTACTGGAATTTGATTATAGAAAGCAGCTAAGCTTGCAATAAATGTTGTCGTTGTATCACCATGTACGAGTACGATATCCGGCTTTGCTTCTTTCATTACTTTATCTAAACCTTCTAAACCACGTGTTGTAATATCAATTAAAGTTTGGCGATCCTTCATAATATTCAAATCGAAATCTGGTGTAATCCCAAAGATACTTAATACTTGGTCTAACATTTGACGGTGTTGCGCTGTTACAGTCACAATCGATTCAATTTTCTCTGGATGCTTTTGCAACTCTAATACAAGAGGTGCCATTTTAATTGCTTCTGGACGTGTCCCGAAAATTGTCATTACTTTTAAACGTTCAGTCATTTCATTGCCTCTTTTCTTTCACTAGTTACAACTTCTATTATGACATATAAGAATATACATGAATACATACTTTTTAACGAATAATGGAAAAGTCCCTCTTACAAATACTTTCTCTTCCAACAGAATAATAATCTATCTCTTGCTTCTTGACATCCTCAACAGTATAACAATTTCTTCCATCAAATAAAATAGGTTCTCTCATAAGTTGGGCGTACTTTTCTAACGGATAAGCCCGGATAGCCTCCCATTCTGTCATGATAAAAGCCGCACTCGCTCCTCTAATGGATTCATCTATACATTCGCTATATTGTATAGTCTTCCCAAAGATATTTTTCATATTTTGAATCGCCTTCGGGTCATATAGAACTATATCCGCACCTATATTCATTAATTCTTGTATTATAATAAGGGACGGTGCGTCTCTTATATCATCTGTGTTCGGTTTAAATGCCGCTCCCAGCACTGCAATCCGCTTCTTGTTCATATTCATTACTTTCTTCGCTTTCTCGATCAATAATAACTGTTGTTTATTATTTACTTCAATGACGGCTTTTAACAAGCGAAAATCATGTGCTACATTCCCTGCAATTTGCACAAGAGCTTTCGTATCTTTCGGAAAACACGATCCCCCGTAACCAATGCCCGCATTTAAAAAAGATGCCCCAATTCTCTTATCCATTCCCATCCCTTTTGCAACGTCTGATACATTAGCTCCTACCTTCTCACATATATTTGAAATTTCATTGATAAAACTAATTTTTGTCGCTAAAAAAGCATTCGATGCATATTTAATCATCTCTGCACTTTTTATGTCTGTCACATATGTCTGTAAGTGTAATTCACTATATAAATTCTCCACTTTTCGTGTCGCTTCCTCATTATCTGCTCCAATTACAATACGATCTCCCCGAAAAAAATCGTAAATACCTGAACCCTCCCGTAAAAATTCGGGATTCGATACAATATGTAATTCATGCCTATTTTGTAATGTCTCCTCAATCCATCCCCTCATAGCATCATTCGTCCCTACAGGAACCGTACTTTTTGTAACAACAATGATGTCTTTAGTCGCATATGTTCCAATATCAACACATGCATTTTGAATATATGTTAAATCCGCTGTCCCATCTAATAATGATGGCGTTCCAACTGCAATAAATATAAATTCTGCATCGTTAAATGCTTCTTCTTTACTTGTTGTAAAAGTTAAACGATTATTCTCAAACGCATCATGTATTAATTCATATAAGCCTGCTTCATAAATAGGCAGATCCCCTTGTTTTATCCGTTCAATTTTCTCATTATTTATATCAAAACATGTAACCGAATGTCCCAATACTGCCAATCCTACTCCTGTAATCAATCCAACGTATCCGGTACCTATTATCGTAATTTTCATTTCCTTTTCGCACAGGAATATACAATAGAAAATATACGAATACATAGAATTCTCCCTGCGCTTCCTCCTCTCACATTAAAAATGAGAAAACTCTTTTACTTCTTTATTATATGAATTACTTTCTTCATTCTTTTTTAAGTTTTTGTAAAATTAAATATTGTTCATTAAACCAATAGAGATCTTACCGGGATTAAAGCTCCCTTTTCACGCAGGATAAATTCCCACATTTTAACACGGAACTTACTCATTTCTACGTGTAACACTTATAATATTGAAATAAAAGTATTCACTATTAAAGAAAAAGAGAAAATGTCATATTCCAAAGCCCAATACGATTAACCTTCTCAAATGATTCAACATTCTGTATACAATTGTCATATATTCTATCTGTTTCCATTTACTGTAAAACGAAAAAAAGATTGAATTCTAATCTTTTTGTGATACCATATGTTATGAGCCTGTAAATAAACATCATAATTTTCAGATAAATACATTTAAAAAATTACGTTAGACTATAAAAGGGTGGGGTATTAATGGACTCACAAGTGATTTATGCCATTTTGGCATCTTTCATCACTGTACTCGTCGTTACTCCTTTAGTTATTAAGTTAGCTTTTAAAATAGGAGCAACAGATAAGCCAAACGCGCGTAAAGTGCACCAAAAGATTATGCCTCGTCTTGGCGGGTTAGCGATATTTATTGGTGTGGCTGTTGGATTTGTTGTCGGTGGCTTATACGAACAAAGAATGTTATCGATAACGCTAGGTGCGATTATCATTGTAATCATCGGTATTTTAGATGATATGTACGAGTTATCTGCGAAGGTAAAATTCGGTGGACAACTATTAGTTGCCGTTATGATTGTAAAAAGTGGATTATTAGTGCAAGTATTATATATTCCAATCCTCGGGGATACTGAACTTGGATGGCTTGCTTACCCAATTACAGTATTTTGGATTGTAGGTATTACAAATGCTATCAACTTAATTGACGGCTTAGATGGATTATCCGCTGGTATTTCATCTATCGTACTGGCAACGCTAGCATATATGGCCTTCACTAGCCCATGGGGTACTGGAACAGCTATTATTTTACCGCTAGCACTAATTGCACTTGCAAGTACAATTGGATTTTTATTCTACAACTTCCATCCAGCAAAAATTTTCATGGGAGATACAGGAGCACTATTTTTAGGATACTGTATTTCTGTTATATCGTTACTTGGATTATACAAAAGTGTAACGTTATTCAGTTTTATCGTTCCAGTTATCATTTTAGGCGTACCTGTATTTGATACGACATTTGCAATTATCCGCCGTATCGTAAATAAAAAACCTATTTCAGCACCAGATAAATCGCATTTACATCACCGTTTACTTGCAATGGGCTTCTCTCATCGTAAAACGGTACTAATTATATACGCATTCGGTATTTTCTTTAGTGTAAATGCAATCATTTTCTCTAGTGCGACATTATGGTTATCCATTATTCTTCTTTTCGTTTTAATCTTCTTTACAGAGATTATTGCTGAAGTAATTGGGCTTGTACATGAACGTTACAAACCACTTATTTCCTTTTATAAAAAAGTGAAAAAACGCGAAGACTAATTGTAGTATAGCCTTTACTATTATGAAATATTCAAATAGCATCCTCTTTCTTATAAGAGGATGCTATTTTTTATTCGTTATTTTACATTTCCAAAATATAGCTTGTTTGAGAGTTCCACTATTGGAGAAAGATATACATAATAAGAAAAGGGTTATATTTTCTTTTTTACATCTTGATTGTCAAACTGAGGGTGAATGTTATGATCAAGCGAGTATTTCAATACATTATTTTATTTTTAACGATTACTATGTACGCGTCATCTCATGCAGGAGCAACTACAATTCCCCCTGCTGAACATCATCCAAATACCGAAACTACCTCTTCTACAAAAAAAATCGCGTACTTAACATTTGATGACGGACCAAACAAATATACTACGCAAATTTTAAACATCTTAAAAGAAAAGAACGGAAAAGCAACTTTCTTTGTGATTGGTGGAAAAGTACCACATTATAAAAAGACAATGCAACGATTAATTAAAGATGGACATTATATCGGACTTCACAGTATGTCCCATGATGTAAAACGCCTTTACACTGGTGATCCATCTGCTTTAATTACAGAAATGGAACAAACACAAAACATTGTCCAACAAGTTACAAAATTAAATACACATCTCGTTCGTGTCCCGTATGGTAGCATGCCTTATTTAAAAAAGAATTACCGTGATGCACTTGTATCAGCCCAGTATAAAATGTGGGATTGGACAATCGATACATACGACTGGAAAAGCTATGACAATCCTTCTGCCATACTAGAAAGGGTACGTAATCAGAGCGATGAACAAGTCGAAGTAATTTTAATGCATGATTCGAGTGTAACCGTACAAATACTGCCACAAGTAATTGATTACTTACAGTCACAAGGATACAAACTTCTTCCTTATAATCCATCTTCTCATCTCAAAGTAAACTTTTGGAAAGACACAAGATTGTAACAGCTTTAGTGCCTATGTGCTAAAGCTGTTTTATTTTTCTCTTCCCACCCTTCCCATTTTTGTGTAAAATTTTAAATAGTGATGAAGTTTCGAGGTGAATAGAAATGAAACGAATAGATCTCATTTTTAACGCAATACAAAAAGGCAATTATACAGAAGGTGTAACTGCATCAGAACTCGCTACCCTGTTGCAACTAGATCGAGCCAATGTAAGTAGCGACTTAAACAAACTCGTAAAAGATAAACGTTTATTAAAAACAAATACGCGTCCTGTTCGTTTTTATATAGAAACGAACGCTTCGTTGGAAACGCATTCAAAAGAAGTAACTTCATTAGATACATTTGCAGTTGAAAATACGAGCCTTAAAATCGCAATCGAAAAAGCGAAAGCTTCTATTCTCTATCCTCCAAACGGTATGCATACTTTACTGCTCGGAGAAACAGGCGTCGGAAAATCTATGTTTGCTTCTTTAATGCACGAATATGCAATTGAGGTTGAACAGCTTCCTAAAAATGCACCCTTTATCGTCTTTAACTGTGCTGATTACGCAAATAATCCACAGCTACTACTAGGACAATTATTTGGGATTAAAAAAGGAGCTTATACAGGGGCAAGTGATCAAAAAGGGTTAATTGAAAAAGCACATGAAGGGATCCTTTTCTTAGATGAAGTACATCGCCTTCCTCCAGAGGGACAAGAAATGCTTTTCACCTTTATTGACCGCGGAGTATACCGCCGCCTCGGAGAAACAGAAAATGAACGTAAAGCACAAGTATTAATCATTACTGCAACAACAGAAGAACCAAATTCATTTTTATTAAAAACATTTACAAGACGTATACCGATGACTGTCACGCTGCCACCACTTCGTGAGCGTACACATAAAGAACGTTTTGCTTTACTGCAACTATTTTTCACAAATGAAGCAATTCGCTTGCGAAAAGAAATTCACGTTAGCCCGAATGCAATGCGTGCTTTCGTTTTTTACAATTGTCCCAATAATATCGGTCAATTAAAAACGGATGTACAAATTGCCTGTGCGAAAGCCTATTCTGACTTCGTGACAAAGAAACGTGATTCTGTCTATGTTTCAAGTACAGACTTACCTTGGTATATGAAAGAAGGGCTCTTCATTGAAAGAAAAAGCCGTCATCTATACCAAATACCGAATGAAACATTTATATTTACAGGTGATGAAGGTTGGAGTCATCATAAAGCAGAAAATGAGAAGCAATCTTCTATTTACGATTATATTGATTATAAATATGAAGAACTTCAAGCTCGTGGTATTGAAGAGGAAGAATTAGAATTACTAATCGAAAATGATATTCAAAGCTTTTTCGTACAATATTTTAACCAAATGTCAAAAAAGACAAGTCATGAAAATGTTTTTAAAATTGTGGATCGTAATATCGTTTCCGTTTGTGAAAGAATTGCAGAACTTGCTGAAAAACATTTATCCAAGACGTTTGATGAAAAAGTATTTCTCGCTTTAAGTTTACATGTACAGACAACTCTACAACGTTTACAAGCTGGAAAACAAATTCATCATCCACAATTAAATCAAATTCGTACGAAATATAAAGAAGCTTTTTCCGTAGCTATGCAATGCATTCAACTACTGGAAGACGAATTACAAATAACAATGCCTATCGATGAAGCAGGCTTTTTAACAATGTTCTTCGTTGTTGATCCAATTCCTGCCTCACAAACAGAAGTAAAAGTATTAATATTAGCGCACGGCAACGGCATAGCAACAGAAATGGCAAACGTCGCAAACGAACTGCTCGGCATTGAGGAAGTAACCGGTATCGATATGCCATTACATGAATCACCCAAAGATTTCTTAGAGCGTGTGAAAGTGTATATGAAAACACTCCAAAATGTAAACGGGCTTCTCTTACTCGTTGATATGGGATCTCTCGCTTATATTGGTGATATATTAGAAACTGAGTTCAAAATCCCGGTACGTGTTCTTTCCATGACGAGCACTCCACATGCACTAGAAGCTGCTCGAAAAGCTCAGCTTGGCTACTCGTTAGATGCATTATATGAAACAGTGAAGAACTTAACACCGTTTTACTTAAACGTACAAGAAGAAAAGAAAAAGCCACTATCACCAATGAAATCTGTTATTTTGACAGCTTGTTTAACTGGGGAAGGCAGTGCTTTAGCTATTCAAAAAATGTTGGAGAACTATTTGCGATTTGACAAAGACTTAATTGAAATCATTCCGATTAGTATCGTCCATGAAAAAGATTTAACAAAAATGATTGAGAACATAAAAAAAGAGCGGAATATCATTTGTATCGTCACGAATTTCGATGTGCAGGTGCCATGCTTAACTTATCATTTCCAAGACATTGTAAACTACACAGCGATTCAGCCAATTCAAGAATTAATTACGTATGAAGAAACATATGCAAAAATGGCTGACATTCTTGAACAACAAATGCAGCGGAACGACGGAGCATTACTTATTAAAACGATCCGTTACGCATTGAATACAATTCAAGAATTAATTTCCTTACAGCTAACTCCTGACAGTTTAATGGGTGTTATTCTGCATATGAGCTGTATGGTTGACCGTCTTCAAAAAGGAGAAAGCCTCCTCCCTCATCCGGATAAAGAGAAACGAAGACAAGATGAATACTGGATGTATATGAAAGTAAAAAAAGCATTGCAGCCAATTGAAAATACATTTGAAATACAAATACCTGATGACGAAGTGTTTTATGTTATGGACTTCTTCATTAAAAATCAGCCTGTAAAAAATTAATCGAGACAGTTTTTTAGTATATCGAACGTAACTCGGATTTTATCAGTGTTTTTCAAGATATATCAGCGCAACTCGGATTTTATCAGCGATTTTCAAGATATATCAGCGCAACTCGGATTTTATCAGCGATTTTCAAGATATATCGGCGCAACTCGGATTTTATCAGCGATTTTCAAGATATATCAGCGCAACTCGGATTTTATCAGCGATTTTTCAAATATATCGATTTACCGGCAATAACCGCTAAAATTTGCACCTTATAGCAAAAAAGGCTGTTCCAAAATATGGACAGCCTTTTTTCTACTTCTTTACTTTCCTGATTCTACCCCTTATTTCACCCTTCTTATGGGACTTCGTATAAACATTTACATATACATTCGCCTGAATGATTTCTTGAAGTAAGCTATCAAACGCTCTCCCCTGTAAAGGTCCTTCAAAATCCCCCACATTAACTACACCAGTGACGACTCCTTCATTTACACTAATACCTTGCTTTAGCGGACCAAGTAAACTTAAAACAATTGGACCAATTTGATCTGCTTTCCCTAAATGAATTTGGCATGATGTAACTTTTTCGATGTTTTTCAATATGACCCGATATTGCAACTTCTTTAAATCCTCACTAAATATAAACTCTGCTACGCCATAAGCTTCTGTATTTACAGGAGGTATTTCCCTCTTACCTGTTAACCTCGCAAAGAAATGTGTTGTCATACGGGCATTCTCCTTATATAAATTTCCCAGCACTACTTCTACTACTTTATGGTTTATACATAATCATTTATGACTTTTTCAATTTTAATTACAAAGAAAAGATTCACACAATCTTTACATTAGAATCGTTCCTTTTGCTTCACTACCTCTTGTATAATGCACATAGAAAAACATTCTAGGAGGTTATTTTGGAAAATAACAAATACACTATTCACACATTATTAGAGATTTTTCTCGTTTCATTTAAATTAGGACTTACTTCATTTGGGGGTCCTGTCGCCCATCTTGGGTATTTCCACCACGAATATGTGCAAAGAAGAAAATGGATGGATGAACGGAGCTACGGAGATTTAGTAGCACTAAGTCAATTCCTTCCTGGTCCTGCTAGCAGCCAAGTCGGTATGGGCGTTGGATTATTAAGGGGCGGGGTATTAGGAGCTATTATTTCATGGATTGGATTCACACTACCATCTGTACTTGTTTTGGTTTTCTTCGCCTCATTCCTTAATCAATTTAACCTTGGAAGTGCTGGCTGGATTCATGGACTAAAACTTGTAGCAGTCGCTATTGTCGCTCATGCAATATGGGGAATGGCGCAAAAATTAACGCCAGACCGAAATCGTGCAACGATTGCAATTGCAACTGCCGCAATCGCCCTATTATGGCCAAGTAGCTGGACACAAGTCACTCTCATTATAATATCTGGCTTTATCGGCTGGCTTTTATATCGCAACCAACCAATTAGCCAATCTCAAAGTATAAAAGTACCTATTTCAAAAAAGATAGCAGTTTCTTGTCTCGTCTTATTCTTTGGACTATTACTACTGCTACCAATATTAAGACCGTTCTCTTATTACATCGCTTTATTTGATAGTTTCTATCGCTCTGGCGCACTTGTATTTGGAGGCGGACACGTCGTGCTACCTCTTCTTGAAGGTGAGTTCATACAAAATGGAATGATGACGAAAGAACAATTTCTAGCTGGATACGGATTAACACAAGCAATGCCAGGACCACTATTTACATTCGCTTCTTATATAGGAGCAGTGTTAAACGGAACGCTCGGAGCAATACTCGCAACAATTGCGATCTTTCTTCCTGCCTTCTTACTCGTTATTGGTGTTTTACCATTTTGGGACAGTGTGAGAAAAATAGCTTTCATACAAGGCGCACTATTTGGAGTCAATGCCGCAGTTGTTGGTATTTTAATTGCCGCCTTTTATGATCCTATTTGGACAAGCACAATTATAAACGCTGCAGATTTTGTTTTTGCGTCTCTTCTATTTTGCTTGCTCGCTTTTTGGAAAACACCCCCTTGGGTTATCGTCATACTTGGAGCCTTTGGCGGATATGTTCTATCCATTTTATAAATAAAAAACGACGGCATGATGTAGCCGTCGTTTTTTTATTAGAACTTCACAAGCTCTATTCCTTCAGGCAACTCACTCTCTGTTAAAATACGCAATTCTTTCACACGATCCATTACGTAAGAAGAACGTTTCACAAGCTCTGGGTCAATATAAGCTGGATGAACCATAATTTCTACCGTTTGTTCACCTTGTACTCTTTCTTTTAACTTCACAAAATAATCTTCCGTCACACCATCCGCATAAAAGTCACTATAAAACACGTCAGAAAATGGACGCACTGCTCGCTCTTCTTCACAACGACGAATTGGAACATTATATTTATTAGCTAATCTTTCAAGAACATCGTGCAAGATCGGTAATCCATGCACGTGATGATGACTATCTAAATGAGTTGGTTTTAATCCGTAAGATAGGAATTTCTCAATTTGAGCAGCCCACTCTCTCTCGACTTCCTCTGGATTTACCTTCCCTTCCCATACGACGCTTTGTTTATGAAACAATCCATCGCTACTTACAAGTGATGGAACATCTCCAAGAAGCGGGTTCCCTGCCGTTAATACAAGATGTACGCCTACCCCTAACGTTTTATACTCTTTTGCTAAGCGTACCGCATGCTCTGTTCCCGGCATATTCATCATCATCGTCGTTGAATTGACAAGTCCATTTATATGCCCATCAATAATGCCGTAATTTGTACCTTCTGTAAGACCGAAATCATCTGCATTTACAATTAGTTTAATCATCGTAATACCTCCTAATAGAATAAAAAAAGCGGGCTAAATAGCGCCGCTTTTATTTCTCTACCTTTTTAAAGAACTGCGGAAGATATTCTTTATGCGCTTCCAACATTTCATCTAAAATTTGTTTTGCAACTTTATCTGATGGTACAAGTGGGTTAATTGTCATAGCAAGCAGCGCTTTATGATAATCCCCTGTAACAGCAGCTTCAATTGTTGTGCGCTCAAATGATTTAATTTGTTGTACTAAACCGCGAACTGGTACTGGAAGATCTCCCACTGCAATTGGTTTTGGACCTTCTTTCGTAATAATACAGTTCACTTCAACAGCAGAATCATGTGGCAAGCTTGCAATTGTTCCGTTGTTTCGTGTATTAACAGGCTGGATATCACCTTTATTATTATAAATAGACGTAATTAAGCTACATGCTGCATCACTATAATAAGCGCCTCCACGTTTTTCTAATTGTGGTGGTTTAATATCTAAGTTCGGGTCTTTATATAACTCGAATAAATCATCTTCTAATTGTTTTACTACTTCTGCACGTGTTCCTTTTTCAACCGAAGCTTCTTTCTCTTCTTCTAGCATTTCACGTGTTTTGTAGTAGTAACGATGGTATGGACAAGGGATTGCACGAAGACCGCGAATAAAGTCTGGCTCCCAGTTAAGCGCAGCGATATTTTCCATCGTAATTTGCTTCTCTGGATCTGTTACAAGTTCTAACACACGATCCATTACACTTACGCCATCTAAATACACATCTAGTCCGTATACCATATGGTTTAAACCTGCGAAGTCAACGTGTACACGACTTGCATCTACTTCAAGTAATCTCGCAAGCCCCATACGGATTCCGATTGGAACGTTACATAGACCAACTACTCTTTGGATATTTGTATAACGAAGGACAGCTTCTGTTACCATACCAGCTGGGTTTGCAAAGTTAATTAACCATGCATTCGGACAAAGTTCCTCCATATCCTTACAAATATCTAAAATAACAGGAATCGTTCTCAACGCTTTGAATAAACCACCAGGACCATTCGTTTCCTGACCGATTACATCATATTTTAACGGAATCGCTTCATCTTTTGCACGAGCTTCTAATAAACCTACGCGAAGCTGCGTCGTTACGAAATCAGCATCCTTCAATGCCTCGCGACGATCAAGTGTTAAATGAACCTCGATTGGTAAACCTGATTTTTTCACCATACGTTTCGCTAAGTTACCAACGATTTCTAACTTTTCTTTTCCTGCCTCGATATCTACTAACCAAATTTCACGAACAGGAAGTTCATCATAACGCTTAATAAATCCTTCAATTAACTCTGGTGTATAACTAGATCCACCGCCGATTGTAGCAATTTTAATTCCAGTCATGCTTTATTCCCCTTTCGCTTCTAACTTTTTATAAAGGTCAATAAACTCTGCTGCTAATTCTTTTACTGTAATCGCATTCATTAAATGGTCTTGTGCGTGAATTAAAAGAACACTAATCTCTGTTTTTTCTCCTCTTGCTTCTGATTGTATGAGCTCTGTTTGGAAATGATGCGCTTCATTAATCGCTTCTTTCGCCTTTACCATCGCTTCATCAGCTTCTGCCATTTTCCCCTGTTTAGCAAATTGAAGTGCCTCCATTGCAAAGCTTCGTGCATTACCGCTATTTAAAATTAATTGGAATGGAATTTGTTCTGCTGTAGTCATCATAATTACCGCCCTCTCTATTATGGTTCAACCGATTGAAATACCCCTTCAGTTTGAACATTTCTATTAAAATATTAATTTATGAATGATAGTTTGGTGTTCTTTTAGATGGGTCTCATCTTTTTGAACATGATATAAAGGTAATTGTTCTCACAGATCATGTTGTCTGTGAGAACAATTACTATGTTACATAGGTACAGAGTTGTTATTTCCTTGTGCTGCTGCTTTTTCAGTACGAACAACAGAACGGTCACATAATACAACGAATGGATAATAGATTACCATCGCAATTACAAAGTTGAATAACTGTAGAATTGCACCTGAAAGATGCCCACCTGTTACAAGATAACCACTAATAATTGGTGGTGTTGCCCATGGAATCATCACAACTGTTTTTGGTACCCAGCCAATAGATATAGCTGTATAAGAAGTAATTACTAATACAATTGGTGTTATGATAAACGGTAAGAATAAAATTGGATTTAAAATAATTGGTGTACCAAAGATTACTGGTTCGTTAATGTTGAATGCACCTGGACCAATTGATAAACGAGATACACCGCGTAATTGTGCACTTTTTGCTACAAGTAATACAACTACTAAGAACGCTAATGTTGCACCAGAACCACCAAGATATACGAAAGTATCAAAGAACGGTTTTGTAACAATGTTTGGAACATCAAATGCAGATGTGCCACCTTTGAATAACTGCATATTTTTCTCTAATGCTGGTAAGTATAACGGCTCAATAATACCACCAACGATATTTGGACCATGTAAACCGAAGAACCAAAGAAGATGAACAAGAATTACAATGACAATTGCACTTGGTAATGTCCCTGCTAAACTTTGCAGTGGCGATTGAATCGTATTAAAGATAAATTCATGAACACTTGTACCGGCTAATTTCACTGCTAATTGAATACCTGCAACTACTGTTAAAATAACAAATGCTGGAACTATAGCTGCGAAAGATCTTAAAACTGCTGGTGGTACTCCATCAGGCATTTTAAAAGTAATGTTTCTTTGTACAAAGAAACGGAATACTTCAGTAACAAGGAGTGCCACGATAATTGCTACGAATAACCCTTGTGCACCTGTCCAAGCTAAGTTCAAGCCGCCTTCTTTCGGTGTTGTTGGCGTAAGAATAATTAACGCACCAAATGAAATAATACCTGCTGACAAACCATCAACGCCGTAAGATTTTGCTAAGTTATAACTTGTTGTAAATGCTATGATTAATGCTAAAATCGCGAAAGAACCAGTCCACATTCCACCGCCAACTTGTTTCCACGTTTCACCAAACAAACCTTTCATGAAATCTTGGAAAGCTTCAGACGGAAAACCATTAATTAGTGATGCCAGTGCACCAACTAGAATAAGTGGCATAACTGCAATAAATCCGTCACGGATCGCAGCTAAGTGACGTTGCGATCCGATTTTACCAGCGACAGGAACAATATATTTCTCCATAAATGCAATAAACTTTTGCATTTCGCTTCCCCCCTAATTATTTTTTTAGTGTTAACGCGTGATCTAAAACTGCTTCTCCATTCATCATGCCGTAGTGCATTGGATTGATAACGTCGATTCCAACGTTCTTCTCATCAGCAAGCGTTTTCATTGAAGAAAGCATGTAACGAACTTGTGGTCCTAATAATAATACGTCTGCTTGATCGATATTTGTTTTTACTGCATCCCCAGATACAGCCCAAATCTTTCCTTCTAGACCGCGAGCTTTTGCAGCCGCTTCCATTTTTGTAACTAGTAAACTTGTAGACATCCCTGCTGAGCAACATAATAAAATATTCATTTGAAAATCCCCCTTGTGTAGTATAAAAAATTTATGTTTTATTTATTTTTCTTTACGCTATTTATTAATGCAATTAGCGTGCCAACTTTTTAAAACCACTAAAATCAGCACTTTTTCGACTATTTTCTTTGTGTGTTAACGCTTTCAATTAGTGTGTCGCTCAAAAAACACACAGTGTGTTATAAAACAACACGCTTTTAACACATAACTGTATGAAAATAGATTAGTGTTTAGTTGTCTAGTTGTGTTTAAACCAAAAAAACACTAAAAAATATTTTTTAGCGTGAAAATCTAGTAAAAAAATAAAACTCTCTTGAACACACTCTTCTATCTATTGTCCAAGCAAACTCTACTAAATCACATAGAATAGAGTAAAATAACACAATTCGAAAGGGGATTCCTATGCCAAAACATAGAAAACAAAGCAAAATAAAGATTTATAGAATAACAAGCTATAAAAAAGACAAGCGCTCTGAATTAGACTCTGACAAATTTGAACTAGAACAGCAGGAAATAGAAAATAAGCAGGACAAGCACGGTAAACAAGACAAACAGGATAAGCACGACAAACAGGACAAGCACGTACAAGCGGAAAATGTAGTCATAGTACCCACGGATTCACACAACTTAGATATATGGGATGAAATTTCTCTAAAAGAAATACAAGCTGGTGAACATACAAATTTATTGAATGAAAAAAGTAATTATCAAAATATTAATTTGGTACAAGTAAGCGATATCCGTTTATATTTGGACAACCAACTACAATTCAGTTCCGTTGATGAACAAATTTATCATGAAGCTCTTGTACATCCAATTATGGCAAAAGTAATTGATCCGAAACGTGTTCTCATATTAGGTGGCGGCGATGGACTTGCTTTACGAGAAGTTTTGAAATATGAAACTGTGCTACATGTAGACCTTGTTGATTTAGATGGGGCAATGATTAATATGGCACGTAATGTTCCAGAAATAGTATCCTTAAACAAAAATGCTTTTTTTGATAATCGTGTGAATGTGCACGTATGCGATGCGAAAGAATTTCTAAATTCTCCTTCATCCTTATACGATGTAATTATTATTGATTTTCCTGATCCAGCAACAGAGGTTTTAAGTACTTTATATACAAGCGAACTTTTTGCTCGTATAGCTACATTCTTAACAGAGGATGGTGCTTTCGTCTGCCAATCTAATTCACCTGCTGATGCACCTCTTGTATATTGGAGTATCGGTAATACAATTGAAAACGCCGGCTTAATTGTAAAAAGCTATCATATAATTGTGCCTTCTTTCGGAACTGACTGGGGATTTCACATTGCTGCTAACTCCTCACATGTACTCAATCAAATTGAACAATTATACGTAGTACCCACTCCTCGAACATTACCTTCCCTTCTTTTTCCTTTATTTCAATTTAAAGAAGAATATTTAGAACAACGTAACCATGCTCTTATAAATTCCGAATCGAACCTTATCCTACATCAATGCTACAAACAAGAAATGGAGTTTTGACGATACTATAGTAAGGAGTGCTACCTTATGGAATACTCTACTTTCGGTAAGCATATAATAGTAGATTTATGGGGAGTGGACTTTTCCCTATTAGATGATGTTCACTTTTTAGAATATCATTTAGTTAACGCTGCTGATCACGCAGGTGCCCATGTTTTAAACGTAAGTGCAAAAGAATTCGATCCGCATGGCGTTACTGTTTTAGTTTTACTGTCAGAAAGCCATCTTTCCATTCACACTTATCCAGAAAAAAACTTTGCAGCCATTGATTGTTACACATGCGGTACGACCGTTGAACCACAAATAGCGATTGATTATATTGTGAGTATATTAAAACCAAATGAGATTAATATAAAAAAACTAATTCGTGGTATAGGAGAAATTATTACTGTCGATTAAATATCAATCTTACTCATTTGTAAAAAGGAGGATTGTAAATACCATCAGTGGAATGAACACTCCACTGATGGTACAGACACATACATAAAGTGAAACTTTAATTAGTGGGGGTTTTGTTCATCCCCCACTAATTATTAGTTGAACCAATCGGGCCTTTACGGGCAGTTAAGCTCCCTCCTAACTTCCTTGCTCCAGCCACATTTTGAGGTGGGAGTTTTACTGCCCGTTAATGCGGGATAAAAAAACCTTGCATACGCAAGGTTCATTCGGATACTGACATCTTCCTATATAATTCTACAAATTCACTCGCTAATTCCTTCACCGTAATCGCATTCATTAAATGATCTTGCGCGTGTACCATCAGAAGGGTCACTTCGGTCTTTTCACCACCAGCTTCTTTCTGTATGAGATCCGTTTGTACACGGTGCGCCTCTTTTAATTCCTCTAACGCTTCTTGTAATTTCGCTTCTGCTTCTGCAAATTCTCCACGCTTTGCGCAATCAATTGCTTCCATTGAACAACTTCTCGCATTTCCCCCATGCAAAATTAAATGAAAAGCCTTCGTTTCTATTGTATCCATTTTCCTTTTTCACTCCCCCTTTTCTTCCGCTACTTTTTGTTTATCCCATATTTTTAAGAACGGTAAATAAATGACGAACGCTAGTGCAAAGTTAACGAGTTGCAAAATAACACCTGAAATTTTGCCACCCGATCCTAAATATCCACTAAATAGAATTGGTGTCGTCCATGTTACAGCAGCACCACTTGGACGAGCTACCAACCCCCATTCCATTGCGAAATAAGAAACAATCGTTAATACAACGGGAACTACTATAAATGGAATAAGTAAAAGTGGATTCATGACAATTGGCATACCGAAAGTTACCATTTCATTAATGTTAAAAATACCAGGTGCAATTGACAATCGTCCTAAACTTTTTAATTGCTGACTTCGTGCAAACAATAACATTCCGACAACTAAGGCTAGTGTTGCACCAGAACCACCCATATAAATCCATAAATCAAAAAACTGTGCAGTAATCGTGTTCGGTACATCTTGGCCCGCTTGAAAAGCAATCCGGTTCTGATCCATTAACGATAACCAAATCGGACTCATTACACCGCCCACAATTGTAGCTCCATGAATTCCGCATGCCCAAAGAACATGAACGAGAATAACCGCTATAACTGCTCCCCAAAGACTAGCACCAAGTATACTCAGCGGTTCTTGCAGTAGCTTCCCTACAACATTATGAATGCTTCCGAAAGTTGTGTGTTCAAAAATCAATCTAATGATCCAAACAACTGTCACAACAATAAACCCAGGAATAAGCGCTGCAAATGAACGCGTTACTGCCGGCGGAACTGTCTCAGGCATTTTTATAATCATCTTTTTTTGTACAAGAAATCGGTATATTTCAGTAGATATAATTGCAATAATCATCGCTACAAATAAACCTTGGCTTCCCATTAATGCCGCTGGAATTACTCCATCTACCAGTATACTTTCTTTCGTACCCGGCATGATATATGAAACTTGAAATGGAGTTGCAAGTAAAAATGTCACAAGCGACAATGCCCCGGATGCTAAAGCGTCCACTTTATAATATTCCCCAAGTCTGTAAGCGATTCCAAAAACAGCTATTAAAGCCATTATATTAAAAGTTGCACTAACTGGATACCCTAATGCTACGTTCCAGTTTTTTCCGAACAAACTCGCCATGAATTCACTATACCCGGGGATTGGTAGTGTACTAATAATAAGAAAAATTGATCCTATAATTAAGAACGGCATCGTCAATACAAGTCCATCACGAATTGCTAGCAAATGCCTCTGCTCTGCAACCTTTCCTGCTACCGGCATTACATATTTCTCTAAAAACCGTATCATCTATCCCACTCTCCTCATGGTTTCATTGACAAAGCTGCTTGCAAGATAGCTTCTCCATTACAAAGTCCGTAATGGACGGATTGAATGACATCAACAGGTACTCCTTTCTCCTTACATAATTCTTTCATTTTCGGTAATAAATAACGTACTTGTGGTCCAAGTAAAAGTACATCGGCTTTATCAATATGGCTATTTACTTCAGAACCTGATACAGCCCAAATATTTACCTCTATTCCTCTTGCCTCTGCTGCTTTCTCCATTTTTGTAACAATCAAACTGGAAGACATTCCCGCTGCACAGCAAAGCAAAATATTCATCTCGCTTCCCTCCCCCTTCTTCTCAACCTAAGTGATGGTGCATCCCTTGCCACAACAAGGTTACAAATATATATGTCTAGATTTCCTGCTGTATGCCGAGCTTAAAAACAAAAATTTCTCGGTTTTCACGCTATTCCATCTATCCGTATTCTTCTAGTAAAGAGGGCTCTAACTCGCTATAATAATTCAGTATGATTTTTTAATTGATAGGAGGATATATTTATGAAGGCATATCGCTTTCCACTTATTTTATTATCTTCTATCCTAATTGGTGGTTTCATTGGTTATTTCATGGGTGCCGATGCAGTTGCTTTAAAGCCGCTTGGTGACATTTTCTTAAACTTAATGTTTACGATTGTTGTACCATTAGTGTTCTTTAGCATCGCGTCATCTATTGCTAATATGGATGGATTAAAACGTTTCGGTAAAATTATGTCTAGTATGGCTGGGACTTTCTTATTTACGAGTATTTTAGCTGCTATTTTTATGATTATTGTCGTGAAAGTATTCCCGCCAGCACAAGGTGTTGTATTGGAATTAACACAACCTGACAAAGCAGAAAAAGCTGTTAGTGTTGCAGATCAAATCGTCGGTATTCTAACAGTATCTGACTTCTCGAAATTACTATCTCGTGAAAATATGTTAGCACTTATTTTCTTCTCTATTTTAATGGGGGTTGCAACTTCAGCAGTTGGTGAAAAAGGAAAACCATTCGCTACGTTCTTACAAGCGGGTGCAGAAATTTCAATGAAAGTTGTATCTTTCATTATGTACTACGCTCCAATCGGACTTGCTGCTTACTTCGCAGCATTAGTTGGTGAATTCGGACCACAACTTCTTGGAACTTACTTCCGAGCAGCAATGGTATACTATCCAGCGTCTCTCATTTACTTCTTTGTATTCTTCACGTTCTATGCATACCTTGCAGGTCGCAAGCAAGGTGTACAAGTATTTTGGAAGAACATGGTCTCTCCTACAGTTACATCTCTTGCAACTTGTAGTAGTGCCGCAAGTATTCCAGCGAACTTAGAAGCAACGAAGAAAATGGGTATCTCTTCTGACGTTCGTGAAACAGTCGTCCTTCTTGGATCTACACTTCATAAAGACGGCTCTGTTTTAGGCGGCGTATTAAAAATTGCTTTCTTATTCGGTATTTTCAACATGGAATTCGAAGGACCGAAAACATTAGCAATCGCACTTGTTGTTTCTCTATTAGTAGGAACAGTAATGGGCGCTATTCCAGGCGGCGGTATGATTGGTGAAATGTTAATCGTTTCTCTATACGGCTTCCCGCCAGAAGCATTGCCTATTATCGCAGCAATCAGCACAATCATTGATCCTCCTGCAACGATGTTAAACGTAACAGCAGATAACGCTTGTGCCGTAATGACAGCTCGCCTTGTAGAAGGTAAGAACTGGATCAAAAACAAATTTGCTTAATAAATAGAAAGAGGATGCTCCAAACGAGCATCCTCTTTTTTTGTTGTTAATCCATTCCGCCACAAATTTGTTAAAATCTTCACAAATATTCCACACCCATCATCCATTCTCCGTACTATAATCATGTATGGAAAAGGAGATGGACACGATGACACAAAGCGCACCAGAATTTAAAGTTTTGCAAAGCATTGCATTTCTTGCTGTCGTTTTGCAAAGTTCCTTATTATATACAATGAATCAAGGACATGTTTTACTTGAGCAATCCCTCATTATGGGTATGCTATTTAATCTCGCAAAATTTTCAGCACCTGCATTCATATTTATCGTCGGCTTTCACTTAATTCGGCAATATACAAAGCAACTAGCCTATACAGAATATATTTATGAAAAAGCCGCACATTTACTCATTCCTTATTTCTTCTGGTCTATTCTTTACTTATTAACAACAAACGATATGATTACACTACAAAGTGGAATAAAAAGTGTATTACTCGGAACAGCCGCACCCCATCTTTGGTACGTGATTATGATGTTCCAAATTCACCTATTGTTCCCTTTGCTGTGCACACTATTTTATTGGTTTCAAAAACGAACAGAAAATAAAAAAGACATATATAAATATATGACCATCTTTGCTTGCTTATATTTTCTCTTAATGTGGTATTCTTCGCACTACATTTTTAATGGAGAGAAATTAACTAGCTCAACCATTTTACATTATACAGATCGTTCCTTCTTCTTCTACTCGTTCTATTTCGTCATGGGAGGAATTGCTGCTGTCGCACTCAAAACGTGGCGTACATTTGTCATGAAACATATCCCGCTTATCACAATATTATTTTTCGTCTTATTTTTATTCATCAATTATGAGTTATTTAGTTTTTACGGAGCAAACTCTATTCATTTAACCGTTTCAACTTATTTAAAACCGTCTATGTTTTTATATATCGTATGCGAAATTATTATACTTTACGTGCTATCTATTACAATCGTACAGCGACGCGGTTTCTTGTATAAAGCTTTACGCTTTATCGGGAATTACACGTATGGTGCTTATTTAGCTCACCTTTTCTTCTTACAACTATGTACAAAATTTCTTTCTTTATTTACACTGCAAGAAAACACAATATTATATAGCCTATTATTATTTACAATAACGGCCACAATCTCGATTTCAGCCATGGTCATTTGCAGTACACTACCATTTCATACATGGATTACAGGACCTTCTCCTACAACAAATGTGAGATGGGCGAAGATTGTACTTCGGAAAAATCACGAAAAGGTATTCAAACCATATCTTTGATATAATAGAATTCCATACAAGAAAAGAAAGTAGGACACACCTATGATTAATCAAATTGGACAAATTATGCTATATGTAAATAATCAAGATGAAGCCGTACAATTCTGGACTGAGACAGTAGGATTCCAAATTATTGCGGAAGAAAATAACGGACAAGGGTTTCGCTGGATTGAAATTGCGCCGGCAAAAGAAGCAGGCACAAGCATCGTCCTTCACGATAAAGCGTTAATTGCAAAGATGCAACCTGAATTAAACTTACATACACCTTCACTTATGTTCTTCTCTAACAACTTAGATCAACTGTATAAAGATCTTTCTGAGAAAAACGTTACTGTTGGACAAGTTGTAGATTTACCTACTGGCAGAGCATTCAACTTTGCTGATCATGAAAACAATTACTTTGCGGTAATGGAGCGAAAATAAAAAAAGAAGCTATCCGAAAAAACCGGATAGCTTCTTTCATTTTAAGAAACTTGTTCTACATTCGTTTCCCTATGTTGAATATGACTCGTAATCCAAGCAATTCCGCCGGCAACAACGAGGTAGCATAACAATATTAAAATTTGCATTTGTAATTGCGACCAATCTCCTAAAGAAATCACATCTTGCAATCCTCTAAGAGAATGGGACATTGGGAGAAATTGTCCAATCTTGCTAAGAACAGCTATATTTAATTCTCCTGGGAAAGTCCCCCCGCTCGTCGCTAACTGCAGGACCAGCAGCGTTACCGCTAAAAACTTTCCAACAAGACCAAACACCGTTACTAACATAAGAATAAACGTCATGAACGTAAAGGAAATAACGATACTTGATAAAACAAAGAGTGGCACACTTGCAACTTCTAATTTCATAACTCCTAGCACAACCACATCCACAAGTAATGCTTGAATCAGTCCAATTAAATATACTAACCCTAATTTATTAATAAAATGTACCGTTCCGCTTACTTTCATATTTTGTCTACGGCCAAGCGGTAAAATATTTGATGCCATAATTCCGCCAACATAAAATGCAAGCGATAAGAAATATGGTGCAATACCTGAACCGTAATTAGGCACATCAGAAACTGTTGACTTCACTAATTGAACCGGCTCTGAGAACATCGTATTGCGTGCATCATCATTGCGAACATCCGCTATCTTCTCTGCGCCCTCTCCTAATTTCGTAGAAAGTTCTTTCGCACCATCGTCAAGTTTAACAAGTCCGTTCGTTAACTGATCAGCACCATGATTCAGCTCTGTTCCACCATTCGCAAGTTGATTTACACCTTCTTGTAATGATGTAAATCCAGTTCCCCATTTCGTAAATCCACTAGCTAAATTTGTAGCACCATCTGCTATCTTTTTCGTTCCAGCAGTAGCTTCATTTAACTTAACTCCGAATGTATTCATACCTTCTTCCATCTTATGTTGACCATCCGCAAGCTTCTTTGCACCTTGCGTCAATTGTTGCTGGCTATTATTTAAGCTGTTTGTTGCTTTAGCTAATCCATTAGAAGTAGCAACGATTTTTTGAAAAGCAGGGTCTTGCTGCGCCTCTGGATGATTTTTCACGTACTCTTCTAATTGTTGTTTTACACTATTTGCTGCATTGTCCGCTTTCACTTGCCCTTCAGCAAGTTTCTCACTTCCGTTCACCCATTCATTTGTACCAGCATTTAATTCACTAACCCCTGATTGTAAGGTTTTTTCACCTTGTGCTAATAACTCCATACCGCTATGAAGTGAGGTTGCTCCTTGACTTAGCTCATTTGCTCCGTCAGTTAAGGCAGATTGGCTAGAAGCAAGTTTGTCACTTCCCTCTTTCACTTTTGATGTCCCGTCACTTAAGCGATGAATACCATCTGCGAGCTGATTTGCCCCATCTTTCGCATCTGTCGTTCCTTCATGTAACTTCCCAGCACCATTACTTGCATCATTCAACCCTTGTGCTAAGTCTTGAAACTTTGAAAAGACACCTTCTGTATAAGATTTTGTAATACTATTTGAAATTTTTGTTTTCATATTTTCAACAGCTGTCGTTCCAATTTGCGCTGCTACAAAGTTTTTACCCGGATTTACTTTGTACTGCAATTGTGCTGGTTCTGGTTTCTCATCCATAAGTGTACTTACCTTTTTAGAGAAATCTGCCGGAATCGTAACAACCATATAGTACTTATCTTCTTTTAGCCCTTCATCAGCATTTTTTTCTGATACGAAATGAAAAGCCAGTTCCTTATTCTCTTTTAAATTTTTTACAAAATCGTCTCCTGCATGAATTGTTTTCTCATCCATTGCAGCACCCTTATCTAAATTTACAATCGCAACAGGTAATTTATCTAATCGTCCGTACGGATCCCAATATCCAGCTAAAAAGAACCCTGAATAAATTAAAGGAACGATTAACAAAAAAATTAAAGCGATACGTCCATGTTTATGGTGCCACATCGCTTTCCAATCTTTAAATATAAGTTGAATTCCCTTCATGAAACATACTCCTTCTCCGAATTTAACACCATTAGAATGGTTTAACAGATTTACTATACACGTCCACTTTCATACTGTATAATACATCTTTAATTATCAATTCATTCCTTTTGGTCTATTGAAAGGAGAGTCAAAATGGAACTTCTTCAACTAAAATACTTTCAGACAGTGGCAAGATTAGAGCATATGACAAAAGCCGCTGAAGAATTGCATATCGCACAGCCTTCGCTCAGCAAAACAATTGCTAGACTAGAAAAAGACTTAGGCGTCCCGTTATTTGATCGCCAAGGTCGACAAATTACATTAAACTCTTTCGGGAAAGTATTCTTAAAACGAGTAGAGCGCATTTTTCATGAATTAAGTGAAGGCGAACGAGAAATTAAAGATTTAGCTGACTTACAACAAAGCTCTATTACGCTGGCCGTTTCTATTCCAAGAATATTACCAGAACTACTCGGTTCTTTTTTACTAGAACATCCTAACGTTCGATTCCAACAATTTCTCGCATCTACTCCTTCTATGAAACGACAACTAGATAATATAGAAATTGACTTTTGCATTTCTTCTGTGCCAATTGAAGGCGAGGAGATTATTTGGGAACCACTTATTACAGAAGAAATTTTCTTAGTCGTCCCTTCAGGCCACCGTTTATCAGAACGTGAAAGTGTATATCTGCATGAAGTAAAGGACGAACCGTTTATTAGTATGAACACTGGTTATGGATTTCGGCACTTAACAGATGAATTTTGTAAAGAAGCTGGCTTCACTCCACATATCGCTTTTGAAGTAGATGAACCAACTGTGATTAGCGACCTTATTAAGCAAGGCCTCGGCATCGCCTTTGTCCCAAGTTTAACTTTATTAAAAAACTCTACTTTAGCATTAAATAAGTTACGTATTATTGAACCCGTTTGTAAGCGAACGATTGGCTTAAGCTGGTCAAAAAAACGTTACTTATCGAAAACCGCTCAGCAATTCCGTGAATTCGTGATTCATTACTTCTCCAATATTAGGACGTAAAATGATATCCAAAAATAAAAGGTGCCATCCCCATAGGGTGGCACCTTTTATTTTTCACTCTTCTCTAATTCTATTTCAGCTAAAAGCGGCAAAACATTATCAAAAATATGCGTATTGTTATTTTCGCCTGTTACGTATCCACCGTAATATCTACTAAATACATTGTCATTTCGAAATGTGGCCATATGATCATATAATTCCTTTGCAAACTTTGTATCACCTGTTTGTAGTACGTACAAAATCGTTAATCCGTAAGCGGCTGGAGATTCATAATTCACAGTTTGCTTTCCCGTTTCTAAATTGTAACGACCGTATAGCTTTCCATCTTCCTGGAATTTCTTCTTTATAAATTCCAAATATGCATCTGATGAAAGGCCGCCTAAACTACGATGATATGCAACGTATGATTGGTCAATAAGATTCACTTCTTTGTCGTACGTAAATGTACCATCTGCTTTATACTCTTTCGGGAATGCCCATCCACGCCTTGGATAATCCGCTAAAAATTGAACGACTTTCTGATATTGCTCAGCAGAAACTTTGCCATACTTTTTCATATAGGAGAATGCGCGCGGATTTATATATGACGTTGTTGCAAAATCATTTTGTTTCCTTGCATCTGCATCATAATAATCAACATAATAATTATCTTTCTTATTATAACGAATTACAGCATCACTCAATTGATCTGCCAAGTTTTTATAACGCTCTTCCTTGTACATTTCATAAGCGCGATATAACTGTTCTATAATACGAAGATCATCGATAAGTGCATTTGTAGCTGACTGCATTTCTCCCTTTTCAGAGATTTTCCATAAAACAATTTGGTTCTTATGTACAAAGTTATTTTGAATAACCTTAACTTGTTCATCAAATAACGCTTGATCGTCTTTATCCAATGTATATTGTAGCCATAGTCCTGCTGATTCCGATAAAGCTTCACGGCCTTTCGCTTCACCGGTACCTGCTTTTGTATCTTCTAAACGATATGTAGCAAGCGTTCCATTTTCATTCACCATATGTCTTAAAATAAAATGTTCCGTACGGTTTCCTTGCAGAGCTGACCAAAATACAATTCCACCTAAAGCGATTAAAAGAATAACTCCGATCACTATATATATACGTTTCCGCAAACTTTTCACCTCCCTAGTAAGGCTATCCTTAATTTTACCAGAACATACGTAAATGTAAAAAAGACAACCTATTAGATTGTCTCCCGTTCCTCTATCACTCACAAGCCTCTTTAGAAGGTCTATATAACGATTCCACGAGTCGATCATACTCACTACGTGTAATCTCTTTATTATACAGCTTCAATAATAAATCTCTATGCTCTTTTGAAAATGCCATCTTTTTAATGACTTCAGGATACATAAAACATCCTCTCCATTTCACATAAACTTCTCCACTCCAAAACAGAACTTATGTTCGCATAAAAGATTATAAAATATTCCCGCTAAAAAAACAAACAAAACATGAGAAACTACATATTTCTTTTTATTCAAAATATTACAACATTATATTATCATATTCACTTTTTAAATACATATATATTTTTGGTAGTTTTTTTGAATAAATCTTCCAATTCAATCAGAAAATAATGGCAAAAAAGAAGAGGAGTCTACATATGGATACGGTAACATTAGCAAGAGCATTTTTCGGTTCTTCACTAGCATTCCACATTATCTTCGCAACACTTGGTGTCGGACTTTCATTAATGATTTTTATAAGTGAAATACTCTATCACTGGAAGAAAGATTCCGACTACGCCATTATGGCGAAAAGATGGACAAAGGCTTTTGCCATCCTTCTCGGTGTAGCAATTCCAACTGGAACAATCGTTGGTGTGCAAATCTCACTTCTTTGGCCTGGTTTTGCCAAAATTGTTGGGCAAGTTATCTCTGTGCCCTTTCAAATTGAGATTTTCGCCTTCTTTTTAGAGGCTTTGTTCATGTCCATTTATGTATATGCAGCTGACAAACTACCTCCATTCATGAGATTAATCTCACTATTCTTCGTCATGATTGGTGCCACGGCATCCGCCGTGCTTATTACATCAGCAAATACATGGATGAATACACCCGCGGGCTTTTCAATGGGGCCAGATGGATCAGTTTTTAACGTTGACCCTTGGAAAGCTTTCTTTAATCCGAGTTTTGGCACAAGCGCATTCCACGTTGTGATTACAGCCTACGCAACGGGAGCTGCCGTCATTGCCTCTATCGCCGGATTTAAATTATTAAAGAAGAATGTAAGTGAACGTGAAGTGGCGTATCATACAAAAGGACTACTGTTAGGACTCATCGTGACATTTATTACAGGTGCTACGATGTGGCTTTCGGGACACGAATCGGCAATTGCCTTACATAAGCATTCTCCTGAAAAACTGGCATCTGCTGAAGCTCTATTTGAAACGACATCACATGCACCGTTATCAATTGGCGGCGTTGTAGATCCTAACACACTTGAACTAAACTATGCACTAGAAATCCCGAACATGCTTAGCCTACTAGTGGGACTAGACCCTAGCACCGTCGTAAAAGGACTAAAGGAATTCCCACAAGAAACATGGCCACCATTTTACACACATACACTGTTCAATTTAATGGTCGGCACTGCTGCCTTTACCTTTGCAGTTGCAGCAATTGCCCTCTTATATTGGTACTTTGTTTACCGAAAAAAAGGAACAGAACTACCGAAGTGGCTTCTTTGGGGAGCTGCCGCATGTGGACCAGTTATGATGCTCGGCATTGAATTCGGGTGGATTTTCAGCTGTAGCGGTCGTCAACCGTGGACCATTTATGGTATGCAACGTACCGTAGATGCTTCTACACGCGCTGATTTTGTCGGTCCTTTATTTATTCTATTCATCATTTTATATATTGGACTCGGTATTTTAACAGTCTTTGTGCTACGAACATTCTTTAAGAAACATCCGCTTACAAATGATTTACATCACGAAGGAGGCGATTCTCGTGCATGAGGAAAGTATTGCAATCATCATCTTATGGGCTCTTATTTTTGTATACAGTATATTAGGGTCCATCGATTTTGGAGCAGGTTTTTGGGGCATGGTATACGCCAAACATCCAACGCTCGCTGCCAAGCTTGCCAACCGATACTTATCACCGACTTGGGAAGTAACAAATACATTTCTCGTCTTTGTCGTTGTCGCTTTTCTCGGTTTCTTTCCGAAAGCCGCTTTCACCCTAGCAACGGTGATGTTCGTACCCGTTATGTTAATTCTAGTACTCGTGGCAATTCGCAGTACATTTATGGTATTTGCTTATTCCCTGCCGAGGTACCAACACCTTCTTCGTATTATTTCAGGTATTACAGGACTCTTAATTCCAGCCCTATTAATTACCGTTTTACCCGTTACAGAAGGTGCCTATATTACAATGTCTGAAGGAAAAGAAGTACTCCTATACGGAAAACTTCTTTCTAGTCCTGTTATTTATTGTTACATGCTCTTCGGACTAACTTCTGAACTATTTCTTTCCTCTCTCTTTCTTGCTGATTTTGCGAGAGAACAAGGTTCAGAAGATGCATATAAAATTTATAGAAGAAACGCGATTATCCTTGGTCCTGCAACGCTCGTTACGGCGATTATTGCCCTCGTTGTAATGGATCCGGAAACACACTGGCTTATGCAAGGGCTAATAAAGCAATTCACATGGTTTACAGTTTCTATCGTTTTATTCGTTATCGGGTACTCTTCTCTTTGGTGGACAAACAAGAAGTATGCCACACTAGGATACCCTCGTATTGCCGTTTTAGCAGTCGTCGCTCAATATGCATTTGCAAGTTATGCTTACGGCGTTGCGCATTTACCGTATATTATTTATCCTGATGTAACTGTATTTACAAGCTTTACAACGGTCGAAACATTCTATGCATTGCTTATTTTATATGCAATTGGGATCGCAATTTTATTACCAGGATTTATTTTCTTCTGGAATTTATTCTTGAAGGATCGAACTTTTTTGAAGGAAAAATAATATTGTAGGGCCTGTTCCAAAAGGTATTTTGGGATGGGCTCCTTTTTTCATGTTTTGTCGATAAATTGATATAATTTAAAAATCGCTGATATATTTCAATGATTGTCTATATAAATTTCATTTACTATCCTACCGCCCCACCAATTTATAGACTCCTATCACAATAGTTATTACACTATTCATGATACTTGTCCTTTAGCTTGAAAAACACATATTCGTTTCATTCCATTATACGTCTAGTTCTTCTTATTTTTTGCTGAATATACTACCAATACAAACCTTGAGACAAGCTACTTGTTCAAGGAAAAATAGAAAGGTAGGCAAAATATGAGCGTTGAAATATGGATTACTATTATTGTATTCTTCTTAACGATGATTGTTATTTTTTGGCGACCCCGCGGTTTAAATGAGGCGTGGCCGGCAGCAATTGGCGCTGGCATTATACTGATTACTGGACTTGTATCAAAACCAGACGTCATGGACATTATTAGTAAAATTGGCGGTGCCTCCATAACAATATTAGCGACCATTGTTATGGCGGTTATATTAGAAAGCTTCGGCTTCTTCCACTGGTCCGCGGCAAAACTTGCAAATTTAGCAAAAGGCTCCGGTCGCCGTTTATACTGGTATATTCAATTATTATGTTTTCTTATGACTCTTTTATTTAATAATGACGGTAGTATTTTAATTACAACTCCCATTTTAATTCTTCTCCTAAAAAATCTTCAATTAAAACCACATCAACAAATCCCTTATTTATTAAGCGGTGCTTTAATTGCTACTGCTTCCAGTGCGCCAATTGGTGTAAGTAATATCGTAAACTTAATCGCATTAAATATCGTGAATATGACTCTTTATATGCATACTGCTATGATGTTTGTACCAGCAACATTAGGACTATTATTTATGTCATGGCTTATGTATACGGTTTTGAAGAAAAAACTTCCGAAAAAATTACCTGTTTCTTCATATGATATCGAAGAAATATTCTTCACGAAAAACTTCCATCCGTTAAAAGGACAAAATTCTGTTGATACGAAACAAAAACGGACAAGATTCATGTTAAAAGTATTGGGTTTCGTCTTCCTTATGCGCTGTCTTCTATTCGTTGCATCCTTCTTATCCATCCCAATTGAAATCGTTGCAGTACTTGGTTCACTCGTTCTTCTCATTTGGAGATGGTACTACTTACGAACAAATCCTGTCGACATTTTGAAAAAGACACCATGGCACATTTTAATTTTCGCCTTCTCTATGTACGTCATTATTTACGGACTCCACAACGCAGGATTAACAGCAGCGCTTGTTCAATGGCTTGAACCAGTTGTAAGTCAACATCTACTTTATGCTAGCTTTGCAATGGGTGGACTCGTTTCTCTCCTCTCCAATGTCTTCAATAATCACCCTGCACTTATGATTGGTACCATTACGTTAACAGAAATGGGATTAGATCCAGTCACATTAAAAACTATCTACCTCGCAAATATCATTGGTAGTGACATCGGTTCACTATTATTACCAATCGGTACGCTAGCTTCCCTCATTTGGATGTATATCCTGAAACAAAACAAAATTAAAGTAAAATGGAAAGACTATTTAAGTGTATCCCTTATCGTTATCCCACTTACAACAGTCGTCACATTATTCCTCTTATTCTATTGGGTACATCTCTTCTTCGCCTTATAAACAACAGAAGCCCGCTTTGCTACCGTCTTAGCAAAGCGGGCTTCTTCTATATTTAAGTTAGGTACTACAGTGTGATCAATCAAGTAAAGAGGTGTAACGTGTTATTGGTATAAATGACTACCAGTGTCTTTAAATTCTTTCGCTTTCTCTTTCATTCCCTTTTCAATTGCTTCTGTCGTTTCTAAATCATTTTCTTTCGCGTATTCACGAATATCATGTGAAATTCTCATACTACAAAACTTCGGTCCACACATAGAGCAGAAATGAGCTGTTTTCGCGCCTTCTGCTGGCAATGTTTCATCATGATATTCCATCGCACGTTCAGGATCTAAAGATAAATTAAATTGATCGCGCCAACGGAATTCAAAGCGCGCTTTTGAAAGTGCATCATCGCGCTGATGAGCCGTTTTGTGCCCTTTCGCAAGATCGGCTGCATGCGCAGCGATTTTGTACGTAATAACACCTTCGCGTACATCATCTTTATTCGGTAAACCTAAATGTTCTTTCGGCGTTACATAACAAAGCATCGCCGTTCCAAACCAGCCAATCATCGCAGCTCCTATTGCGGATGTAATATGGTCATAACCTGGTGCAATATCTGTCGTTAAAGGCCCAAGTGTATAGAATGGCGCGCCCTGACAAATATCAAGCTCTTTCTCCATATTTTCTTTAATTAAATGCATCGGTACATGCCCAGGCCCTTCAATCATCACTTGCACATCATGTTTCCAAGCGATCTTCGTTAATTCACCAAGTGTTTCAAGCTCAGAGAACTGTGCTTCATCATTTGCATCTGCAATTGAACCTGGGCGTAATCCATCTCCAAGAGAGAACGAAACATCATACTGCTTCATAATTTCACAAATCTCTTCAAAATGAGTGTATAGGAAGTTTTCTTTATGATGGAATAAACACCACTGCGCCATAATCGAACCACCGCGCGAAACGATACCTGTCGTACGCTTTGCAGTAATTGGAATGTAACGAAGTAATACACCAGCGTGAATTGTAAAGTAATCTACGCCTTGCTCCGCTTGCTCAATTAACGTATCACGATACACTTCCCACGTTAAATCTTCTGCAATTCCGTTTACTTTTTCAAGCGCTTGATAGATCGGTACAGTTCCAACTGGTACAGGCGCGTTACGAATAATCCACTCACGCGTCGTATGAATGTTTTTACCTGTAGATAAATCCATAATCGTATCTGCACCCCAGCGAGTAGCCCATGTCATCTTCTCTACTTCTTCCGCGATAGAAGAAGATACAGCAGAGTTTCCGATATTTGCATTCACCTTCACGTGGAAATTACGTCCAATAATCATCGGCTCTGCTTCCGGATGGTTAATATTTGCTGGTAAAATAGCGCGACCTTCCGCAATTTCCTTACGAACAAACTCCGGCTCTACTCCTTCACGAATCGCAACATATTCCATCTCAGACGTAATGATGCCATTACGTGCATAATGCATTTGCGTAACATTTGCACCTTGCTTCGCTCTAAGCGGTTTGCGATCCATCTGCGGGAAAACAGGCGTGTGTTTCGAAGCCACCTTCACACCGTCATCCTCTGGTTTTACTTCGCGCCCTTCGTATGCCTCTACATCTCCGCGCTCTAGAATCCAAGAGTGGCGCGGCGTTGGAATCCCCTTCTCTAACTCGACTTTATACGCAGGATCTGTGTAAGGACCGCTCGTATCATACACACGAATTGGCGGATTCGGGACGCCATTTGTATCGCTTTGTTCAATCTCACGCATCGGCACCTTCATACCTTCTCGTGGTCCATCCACATACACTTTCTTACTTCCTGGTAAACTCGATTTCAATTCAATTTGCTCAGCTGAAACAGACTGTTTCATAACCTTTGTTGCCCCCCTGTACGTGACAAGGACGAGATATGGCCAGCGTATGCCAAAATAAAAAGAGCCAGGTCCATAAAAAAATAAGGACCTGGCTCATAAAAGACATCATTATGTAAAGCCGTTAACTTCCCTACGCTGGTACGAGCCAGATCAGGTCCAAAGGGTTAAGAAGTTCACGCGCTTCTCTCTCAGCCTACGCATACGTTAGGCACCCCTAGTTTATCACTGATTTAATTTTCAATACTTTCCCATCATACACGATAATCTGAAAAATGCAAAGTTTATTTCTTTTGTCGCTTATGGAATCATCCACGTTAAATAATATGCCTGTACATACGTCATAATACCAACAATAATTACGAAGAACAAACTATGCTTCACTGTAAACCGGAATAAATCTGATTCTTTTCCAGCAAGTCCAACTGCCGCACAAGCAATCGCAATCGATTGCGGAGAAATCATTTTTCCGGTTACACCGCCCGTTGTATTCGCTGCAACGAGAAGTACTTCAGATACACCGACTTGCTGCGCTGTAATTGCTTGTAAATTTGAGAATAATGCATTCGCTGACGTATCAGACCCTGTTAAGAATACACCAATCCATCCTAAGAATGGTGAGAAGAACGGGAATAGTCCGCCAGTTCCTGCTAGTGCTAATGCTAGTGTTGAAGATAGCCCAGAATAGTTTGCAATAAATGCAAATCCTAATACAAATCCAATAGATAGAATTGGCATTTTTAATTCACTTAACGTTTCTTTAAATGTTACTACTGCATCTTTTACACTCATTTTCAAAATAAACATGGAAATGATACAAGCAATTAAAATTGCTGTTCCCGTTGCTGATAATACATCAAACTTCAAAATTGCCTCGTAAGGCGTCGCTTTATTTACAATAGGCTCAGCTTTCATTACTAAATTGTGTAAGCCTGGAATTTCAAACTTAAATACAAGGCTTTCTAACGCGCCTCCTGGAACAAATAATGCTTTAAAGAAACTTTGACTCCAAACCACTACCATAACCGTTAATACGATAAATGGAGACCATGCCTTTACTACTTTTCCTAACGTTAATTTTGGCATCGATGCCGCTGTTGTTGCAGCTACTTCTCTATTTGCTTGCCCAGATTGATAAATTTCTTTCGGTTGCCATACTTTTAAGAACAGCGCTAAACTAACTAAACTTACAAGGGCTGACGTAATATCCGGAAGTTCTGGTCCTAAAAATGTCGCTGTTATGAACTGCGTAATTGCAAATGAGCTACCTGCTACAAGTAAAGCAGGCCACGTTTGTCTTACCCCTTTCAACCCGTCCATTAAAAATACGATAAAGAATGGAACAAATAATGATAAGAACGGTAATTGATGTCCAGCCATTTGTCCAATTTTATGTGGATCAATACCTGTTACTTGTCCAGCAACTGTAATCGGAATTCCCATCGCTCCGAACGCCACTGGTGCAGTATTTGCAATTAAACAAAGACCTGCTGCGTATAAAGGATTTAACCCAAGACCCGCAAGAAGCGCTGCTGTAATCGCTACTGGCGCTCCAAATCCTGCCGCTCCTTCTAAAAATGCTCCAAATGAAAATCCAATTAAAATAACGAGTAAACGATGGTCATTCGTAATGGATAATACAGATGCACGAATCACATCGAATTGACCTGTTTTCACAGATATTTTATATAAAAATACCGACATAATGATAATCCAAGCAATCGGCCATAGTCCGTATAAAAAACCATATCCAGTTGCTGCCATTGCCATCGTGAACGGCATCTTATAAGCGAATAACGCCACTAAAATTGTAAGTACAACTGTAATAAATCCTGCCACATACCCCTTCATGCGGAAAACTGCTAAAGCTAAGAAAAAAAAGATAATCGGAATAAGTGCGACCGCTGCCGAAATCCAAATGTTTCCGAACGGATCATAAACTTGTGTCCATGTGTTCATTGTTCTCTCCCCCTAAAGAATCCCCTTTTAAATAGAATAACCTCATCAATAGACTATCAGGTCATCATACCTTTTAGCCTAAAAATAAAAAAACGTTTAAGAAAACGTTTTCAACAACTTTCATTTATACTGTACCATAACAATTTCCATTAAAAAAGATTTTTTTGAAAATTTTATCATTTAATATAAAAATCTTACAAAATCGTCATGTTCCTGTAATGTTCATCGATAGTAAGCTTGCCAAAACTATTGCATAATAATAGTATAACAACGGACATTATTTATGAGGTGATATATATGAATGGAAACAAAATATTAGCAGCTTTATCATACTTTAGTGTATTATTTGCCCCTATCTTATTCCCTATTATTGTGTGGATTGTGGGCGATGCGGAAACGAAACCACATGCAAAACGTGCTCTATGGACACACATTATCCCAAGTATCGCTACATTCGTTGGCGTAACTATTTTAGGAATTATGGGTCTTGGATCTGATCAACCGGATGTAACACTGGGCATCGGTACAATAATTGTCTTATGTATTTGCGGAATCATTAGCTTGTACTACTTCATTTGGAACATCGTGAAAGGTATTAAAGTACTGAAAGCTTAATCTCTTTTTAAACAAACGTTTGATTAAAAAGAAAAACCGTCCCAAAAGGTATTTTGGGACGGTTTTTTATCTTCTGCGTTTCTTCTTTTTTCTCATCATTTTCTTGCGGCGCGTATTCACTTTATCCGCTATAATGTGAAGCGTGCTTGCAACAACAATTCCCATTACGAACGTTACAATTTCAACCTCATGTTTCTTCGCAATTTCTATTAAATTCCCGTCAAGTGCGATTACATTTAATAGGAATAAAAACGGAGAAAACACAATTAACATGTATGCAATACGAATCACATCACCAAGTATAATTGTGTGTGTAAAGAAGGAGCGATGCGGCATCACCTTCTTATACGGATACCAAAATATGCGCAGGAATCCCCATTTATTATACGCATTACTATACGTATCTAAATCCGGTGTTAAAAATGTAGTACCTACTAAAAAGCCAATTGCAAAAGTTAATAAAAAATCAAAATTTGTTAATCCATACGAAAAGAGCATAAACAAAACAACCGGAAGGGATATTAAGTTTATTTTCGTATGCGTTCTTCCTGACGGCATAATGCACTTCCTCGCTTACGTTCGCCCTGTCACCATGTGACAGTTCTCACCTATTGATCTAATTTTTGATCGATAAAGGATGTGTCTATATCCGAACCAAACCATTCTGTCAACTTCACTCGTGCCTTATCTTTCACATCATCATTGACGTATAACGACGCTTGTAATAGCGCAGCCATTAACGCCCCTAAATCATCCGTATACCCAATTCCAGCAACGAAATCTGGAATCGCATCAATCGGTGCAATAAAATAAGCAAGTGCTCCAATTACAATAATTTTCACTCGTTTTGGAACATCTGGTTTCTGCAAAACGTAAAACAATAATAAACTTGCATAAATGACCGACTGCCCTGCTTGCTTTGCGACATGTTTTACTTTCTTCCAAAATGCTTCAACTGAAAATTTTTGTTTCATGTAAAAGCCTCCCTATTTTTTAAAAGAAATAAGCTACAATATGTTTTCAGTAAAAGTTCATCAAAATTACACATAATCTATCAATGAACTTTCATTGTAACAAACAAACTAAAAAAGAACAAGTGTTCGTTAATTTTCACATACTTCCCTTCATATAATAGGTTTCTAGATAACCACTTACCCATTGTCATTTCTTATTTCTCAACAAAGAAAATTTTCACTTTCACTTAACATTCTGCTCTACCTTTGTTATATTTTCTAGTTGACGGACATATAAACGAATGTTAAAGTTTTCTCTGGTAGTGACAAATATCATACAAAAAATGTAAAATGTTATAGTGTTTCTCAGAAATGAATTTTGTTGTATAATACAGAAATGACGTTATGCTTATGAGCAACACAAGAAACTAAAAGGGTATGCATAGTTATAGTCGTATATGGGTGAATATAGAACCTCTAATTATGGCCAAGAAAACTATGTATTTTTTATTTTAGCATTTTTCGCTCCAAAATCGACCAAGCCTGATAGAGAAAGGGTGGAAATGAATGAAAGAAACCTTGAAATCACAATTTCAAAATGTGCGTTTCACTGTATTCGTAGCTTTAGCCTTATGGTTGAAGACATATCTTATTACACGCACAAGCTTTGATTTAAAACTTGAATCTTTCATGCAAGAATTCATTTTATTCCTTAGCCCATTAGCAGCATCATTACTGCTTGTTGGTCTTGCATTATTTGCAAAAGGGAAAAAACGTAACTATATAGCACTTGGAATTAGTTTTGTTTTAACAATCGTTCTTGTTGGTAACGTAATGTTCTACGGATTCTACAATGACTTCGTTACTTTACCAGTACTAGGACAAACATCTAACTTCGGAAGTTTAGGTTCTAGTGTAAAAGAATTGTTTAACTACAAAATTATCCTTGCATTTGCTGATATTATCGTATTCTTCATTTTATTGAAGAAGATGAAGAATTTTGCACCGACAGAACGTGTAGCACGCCCAATGCGTTCCCTATACTTCGTGTCAACAATTGCTATTTTCTTCGCAAACTTAGGACTGGCAGAAGCTGAGCGTCCAGAACTATTAACACGTTCATTCGACCGCGTGATGCTTGTTAAAAACTTAGGTTTATATGTACATCAAGTGTATGATCTTGGCTTACAAGCAAAATCAAGTTCACAAAAAGCATTTGCTGACGGTAGTAAGTTACAGGAAACAGAGAACTACGTAAAAACAACGCAAAGCAAACCAGATCCAAATATGTTTGGTACTGCAAAAGGGAAGAACGTAATTGTTGTCTCTCTTGAGTCATTACAAACATTCTTAATCGGTGCAACAGTTAACGGACAAGAAGTTACACCGTTCTTAAACCAATTTACGAAAGAAAGTTATTACTTTGATAACTTCTTCCATCAAACTGGGCAAGGAAAAACATCTGATGCTGAATTCTTAGTAGATACTTCAATGTATCCACTAGACCGTGGTGCTGTATTCTTCACACACGGTAACAACGAATACACAGCAACTCCAGAAATTTTACGTCAGCAAGGATACTACACTGCAGTATTCCACGCAAACAACGCAACATTCTGGAACCGTAACATTATGTATCCAGCACTTGGTTATGATCGTTACTACAACGAGCTTGACTACAAGATTACGCCAGAAACGAAATTAAACTGGGGATTAAAAGATATCGAATACTTTGATCAGTCAGTCGATATGTTAAAACAAGTGAAGCAACCGTTCTATACTCGCTTCCTTACTTTAACAAACCACTACCCATTCACTTATGATGACAATACAAAATTAATTGATGAATACAATTCTGGTGATGGCGTATTTGACCGTTACATGGTAACAGCTCGCTACTTAGACGAAGCAATGAAACACTTTATTGAACGTCTAAAAGCAGAAGGTATTTATGACAACTCAGTTATCGTATTCTACGGTGACCACTACGGTATTTCTGAAAACCATAACCGTGCAATGGCACAGTTCTTAGGAAAAGAAGAAATTACTGCATTTGACCATATGAACTTACAAAAAACACCGATGTTTATTCACGTTCCAGGTCAAAAAGAAGGTAAAACAATTTCAAAACCAACTGGTGAAATTGACATTAAACCAACTATTCTAAACTTACTTGGTGTAGACTCTACGAATGACGTTCGATTCGGTCATGACGTATTCTCACCTGATAATAAAGGATTCGTTGTTCTTCGTGATGGTAGCTTCGTTACAGATAAGTACATGTACACGAACAGTACATTCTACGACCGTACTACTGGTGAAGTTGTACAACTACCAAAAGAAGAATCTCAACCACTTATTGATCGTGCCCAAAATGAATTGAACATGTCTGACAAAATCATTGAAGGTGACTTACTTCGCTTCTCTGAAAGTAACAAGATCAAAACTGGTGAAGTAAAGACAGCTATTAAAGAAGAAAAGAAGAGCGCTGAGTAATCTCAGCCTCTTTTTTTATATTTCTCCATACAATTACTTATATTCATTAACTTTAACATTACATAACCTTTACCAAATATTCACATAAAATTAATGAAGTATCTCTATAATAAAATATGTAAACGAGGTTCTATATATTTCTTATCTCTCATCTGTAATAAGATCCCTTAAAGAAATATGTGAATCGTTTATTTCTACTTTCTTATAATTGTCTTTCAATATGTTTTGTTTCCATACACAAAACATTCAATAAGACGATGTCCCTATGAAAGATAGCTACCCTCCTTGTGCAGCATTCCATAAGAATGTTGCTTTTTTTTATTTAAAAGCAGGATTCTTATTTCTTATTTTCGAATTTGTATATACAAAATGCTATAAATCACCACTACTTCTCTACCATTTACCAATACATATACGTCATATGTAAAGAGTTACTCACATAAAAATTACTATAGTGATTTTTATTCCGAATGAATTACAGTTTCACTTTACTTATGCACTTACGAAAGGATGGGACGAAAATTGGCATATGAAAGATTTGTACTTTGGAATGATGCAGTTATTGATACAACGAAACAAAAAACGTACATAGAACTTGAAGAAAGAGGCTTGCAGTTTGGAGATGGTGTCTACGAGGTTATTCGTCTATACAAAGGGAACTTTCACTTATTAGATCCGCATATCACAAGATTATATCGCTCCATGGAAGAAATAGAATTAACACTCCCTTTCTCAAAAGCAGAACTGATTACCCTACTTTATAAACTAATCGAAAATAATAATTTCCACGAAGATGGAACGATTTATTTGCAAGTATCTCGTGGTGTACAAGCTCGTACCCATACGTTCTCATATGACGTCCCTCCGACAATCTATGCCTACATTACAAAGAAAGAAAGACCAGCGTTATGGATTGAATATGGTGTACGTGCCATATCAGAACCGGATACGCGCTGGCTACGCTGTGATATTAAATCATTAAATTTATTACCAAATATATTAGCTGCTACGAAAGCGGAACGAAAAGGTTGTAAAGAGGCTCTTTTCGTTCGAAATGGTACTGTAACTGAGGGCAGCTGTTCTAACTTCTTTCTAATTAAAAACGGAACTCTTTACACACATCCAGCTAATCACCTTATTTTAAATGGCATTATTCGTCAATATGTCCTTTCTTTAGCGAAAACCCTTCGTATTCCAGTACAAGAAGAGCTTTTCAGCGTTCGTGATGTTTATCAAGCGGATGAATGCTTTTTTACAGGAACCACAATTGAAATTTTGCCGATGACTCATCTTGATGGAACCGCAATCCAAGATGGTCAAGTTGGCCCTATCACTAAAATGCTGCAACGATCATTTTCTAAAAGTTTGTTACAATCCAATATGTCATCTTCTTAAAAACGAATAATTTCTATCCTTTCTACATTCAACATATGTATTTAAATGGAAATCAAGGTATAGATTTATGCCTTGATTTTTTCTTGTAATCTTTTTGTCATATTCAGATTCCCGCATAAGTCTTGACAGTAATCGACATGCTCTTTAGAATTTTTAACAGTTGGTAAATATTTCTTCACTACATTACAGACAGAAAGGAATCGACAAATTATGAAAAAATACCTTGCCGGTCTTGCGGCAGTGTCTGTAGCAGGAGGAGCAGCACCTACACTTGATAGCGTTCAAGCTGCCCCTGAACAAAATACACAAAAAGCTGCTACAACTGTCCAAGCTTCTGCATCAAACAGCTCATCTTATAAGGTTAACGCTGACGTCTTACATGTTCGTGCAGGATCAAGTACTTCTCACGACATCATCTCGCGCGTTTATAACGGTCAATCACTAAACGTGATTGGCGAAGAAAATGGTTGGTACAAAATTAACATTAATGGAAAAACAGGCTTTGTTAGTGGCGAATTTGTATCAAAAAATGGTGCAAGTAATTCCAATGTAAGTACAACAGGTGGAAAAAATAAAGTTACTGCTGATGTATTACGTGTACGTACTGCTCCTAACACTTCTAGTTCTGTTTCAGGACGTGTATATGAAGGACAAACATTAAACGTAATTGGTCAAGAAAATGGTTGGGTGAAAATCAACCATAATGGACAAATTGGCTATGTAAGTGGCGAATTCGTATCTGGTGTTTCTTCTAATGCAGGTTCTTCAAACAACAATACGAATAATAACAATCAAGAATCTGTAAAACCAGCAAGCGGAAACTATACAGTAAATGTATCTTCCCTTCGTGTTCGTACAGGCCCTAGCACTTCCCACACAACTGTAGGTTCTGTTACAAAAGGACAAGTAGTACAAGTTGTTGGCGAAGTTCAAGATTGGTTCAAAATCAATTATGCAGGCCAAACAGCTTACGTAAGCAAAGACTACGTAACAAAAGGCGGTTCTAGCGATAACGCTACACAAGGAAACAACCAAAATAATAATCAAAACAATAATGTAACTGTTCAAACTGGTGGTACTTACGTTGTTAACGCAACATCTCTACGCGTTCGCACAGGCCCTGCTACTTACCATAGCGTAATTGGTGGCGTATTAAACGGTACGACATTAAACGTAATTGGCTCTGAAGGTAGCTGGTTTAAAGTTAACTATCAAGGAAAAACAGGATACGTTAGTAGCGAATTCACGAAATTTGTTAAAGGTGGCACTACTACTCCTGAGCAACCAAAACAACCTGAAAAACCTAATCAAGGTGCAATTGGTGACTACTACATTAATGCTTCTGCTTTAAATGTACGTAGTGGTGAAGGTACAAATTATAGAATCATAGGCGCACTTCCACAAGGACAGAAGGTTCAAGTAATCTCTGAAAACTCTGGATGGAGCAAAATTAACTACAACGGTCAAACTGGTTATATCGGAACACGTTACCTTTCTAAAACACCAGTTGGTGGCGCAGTAGATAATAAGCCTAACAACAACCAAAATAACAATCAAAATAATAACAACAATAATACGGGCAATAATAGCGGTGACAGTTCTTCTATACTTGCATATGCAAAATCAATGCAAGGCGTACCGTACGTTTGGGGCGGAACTTCTGCTAACGGTGTGGATTGCAGTGGCTACATCTACCACGTATTTAAGAAATTTGGTCATAACATTAGCCGTCAAAGTGTTGCGGGATATTGGGGTAGCCTACCACAAACTTCAAATCCACAACCAGGCGACTTAATTTATTTCCAAAACACTTATAAATCGGGCCCTTCTCACATGGGTATTTACCTTGGAGGCGGATCATTTATCCAAGCTGGAGATAACGGTGTAGCAATCGCTTCGTTAAGTAACTCTTATTGGAAGAGCCATTTCTTAGGATACACGAAAGCACCTTAATTAATAGCTTCAAAGCCTTCTAGATTACTAGAAGGCTTTTTTTATTATGTTTCACCTATATCCTCCAAAAAATAATGTATCTATTTCCCTATTTCATACACTATATTCTACAATAATGATCCATAACGTTATCACAATGTATAATTTCACATAAAAAACATAACCTATTTCATGCCTATTCATTTTATATGTGTTTTTTCAAAGAATTTTCTTTTTATTTAAACTTTTCGTTAGACGTTTGACCTCCGATGTCCATTATGATAAGTTACTTAAGATGTTATATTTGCAGAAGTATAGACAACTGTTTTATACATTTTTTTACTATGAGGAAGGAGCATACACTGCATGAATCTTTTATGGGGAATTGGCGGCGTGATTGGAGTATTAGCAATTGCTTTCTTATTATCTTCCAACCGCAAAGCTATTAATTGGCGCACAATTTTAATCGCGCTAGCATTACAAATGTCATTTTCATTTATCGTATTACGCTGGGATGCCGGAAAAGCAGGTTTAAAACACGCTGCAGATGGCGTTCAAGGATTAATTAATTTTTCTTACGAGGGAATTAAGTTCGTTGCTGGGGATTTAGTCAACGCAAAAGGACCTTGGGGATTTATCTTCGTTATTCAAGCACTACTTCCAATCGTATTTATTAGTTCATTAGTAGCAATCTTATATCATTTCGGTATTATGCAGAAATTTGTTAGTATCATTGGTGGCGGGTTAAGTAAACTTCTTGGAACTTCTAAAGCAGAAAGTTTAAACTCAGTGACAACTGTATTTTTAGGCCAAACTGAAGCTCCAATCTTAATCAAACCTTACTTGGCACGTTTAACAAATAGTGAATTCTTCGCTATTATGGTAAGCGGTATGACAGCTGTTGCTGGATCAGTTCTTGTCGGCTATGCAGCAATGGGTATTCCGTTAGAACACTTATTAGCAGCAGCAATTATGGCAGCTCCATCAAGTTTATTAATTGCGAAACTAATTATGCCAGAAACGGAAAAAGTAGATAACAACGTTGAACTTTCTACAGAACGTGAAGACGCAAACGTTATTGACGCAGCGGCACGTGGTGCATCTGAAGGTATACAACTTGTTATTAACGTAGCAGCAATGTTAATGGCTTTCATCGCATTAATCGCTTTATTAAATGGCTTATTAGGATGGGTTGGCTCTTGGTTCGATATTAAACTTAGCCTTGATTTAATCTTCGGTTACTTACTATCACCATTTGCAATCTTAATCGGGGTTTCTCCTGGTGAAGCTGTACAAGCGGCAAGCTTTATCGGTCAAAAACTTGCAATCAACGAATTCGTTGCATACGCAAACTTAGGACCACACATGGCAGAGTTCTCTGACAAAACAAATCTCATTTTAACATTCGCAATCTGCGGATTCGCAAACTTCTCTTCTATCGCAATTCAATTAGGTGTAACAGGAACATTAGCTCCTACTCGCCGTCAACAAATTGCACAATTAGGGATTAAAGCAGTTATCGCTGGTACACTAGCGAACTTCTTAAATGCAGCAGTTGCAGGTATGATGTTCCTATAAACTAAAGCAAAGTCCTCTCTTTCTAAAGAGGGGGCTTTTTATTATATTTTCTCAGTATATATTAAATACTTTATGCCGAAATATAAAAACATTATGATACAATAATTAATAACCTGTTTATTTTTTCTTGCAAAAGAGAGATACTACTTATTGTTGCTCTACAAAATAACCTAGTCATCCGGTCTATTTCTTAATAATTGCGCATACTACAAGTATCCTTGCATGAATTACCTTTAAGGAGGAACGTTTTGTGAAAGATAATTACTATAAAGTCCTCTCTATGTGGATTTTACAAATTTTATTTTATTTTACAACTGTACATGTAACACAATATGAGCATGCTCTCATTTTTACAATTATATATGTAATTGTTAATGTACTATTTCTATTTTTGGCTGATAAAACTGCATTCGTTTTCTTCATATTAGGAACCATTATTTCGGTATTCTACCTGTTCTACCAAGCATGGCTTTACTTATGGAGTACATCAGAACAATGGCAATACATTATGACCCATTTCCTAATGGCAGCAAACTTCTTCATCGTATATATCTCCACTCATCTATTAAAAAAGGTTATTCATGAAAATAAAAAATTAACCGAACGTGTGAGAACGTTAGAACAATACATTGGAGAATCGAAATTATTAACAAGACAAGAATTCGAAAGACGACAAGCATTATTAATCAATGCAATGAATCGTCGTAATGAAACAGGCATTATTATGTATTTTGACTTCACTTCCTTTAGTAAATATACGAAGGAAAGTGTTATGGATCGCGTAGCTTCATTATTAGTTGGAACGGTAAGAGCTGACTTTGACCTTGTTGCTAAATATGATAATAATACGCTCGTCATTTTATTACAAAATACAAATGAAGTCGGTGCTGACATTGTAATGAACCGCCTAAAGCCAAAAATGGAGCAATGGCTTGCTGCTGAAGCAATCCAAGATATAAAAATTTCACGCGAGCAAATTGGGAACAAAGGACAGACGTTACTATGATGACACTCGTTATACTTCTTTTATTCCTTCTATTTTGCGTACTCGTTTTTTGGATCAGCATCACATTTTCGATTAAGTATGTACTTATTTTTACAGCCTTTCTTTTCTCTGGCTTACTTGTTTACTATTCTTTCTTAACACTCGCTGGTCTAGTTCACCGAAATAGGAAACGAAAAGATCGTACGCTAGAACATTACCCAAGCGTCGATATTTTAATACCAGCTCACAATGAAGGAGTCGTTATTAAAGATACTTTAGAGGCGATGGCAAAGATTGAATATCCAGGCAAACTAACTGTTTATTTATTGAACGATAACTCGCAAGATGAGACACCTGAAATTGGTGACGATTTTGACAAAGCTTATGCTCATATTCGTCACATTCGCGTTCCACCTGGTGAACCAAAAGGAAAATCACGTGTATTAAACTATGGCCTTAGTATTTCAGACGGTGAATACTTCTGTGTTTATGATGCAGATAACCAGCCTGAACCACATGCACTGCAAATGCTTGTAGAACACGCTGAAACAACCGAAGATGCTGTTGGAGCTGTTGGACATGTTCGTACTGTAAATGAAAAAAGAAACTGGCTAACACGAATGATTTCGTTAGAATTTCAAATCTTCCAGCTCCTTATGCAATCAGGACGCTGGTTACTATTCCAAACAGGTTCACTAACAGGAACAAACATGCTTCTTCGCCGCGCTGCATTAGAAGAGCTTGGCGGCTATGACCCTTATGCAATTGCAGAAGACGCTGAATTAACATTACGAATTACACAAAAAGGCTATCTCCTGCCAATCGTTCCAGAATCGATTACATGGGAACAAGAACCTGAGCATTTAAAAATCCTTATTAAGCAGCGTACACGTTGGCTCCAAGGGAACTTGTACATTTTAGAAAAAATGTTTTCTTCATTAAGTTTCTTTAAAGGAAAACTTCTCGTCCATTCTTTACAACAAGTTTTAGTGTATGTTGTATTTTGGTTATTCTTAATCATTTCGAACGTTTGGTTTGTAATTGGGTTACTCGGGATATTCCAAATTCAATATAGCATTCCGCTACTATTTATGTGGTATGTCGCATATATTACATATGTTTCTCAATTATTTAGTGCCCAGAGTGTGGAGCGAACCTTTACACCAACTAACATTTTTATTAGTGTTATCATGTACTTTACGTACGCACAGCTCTTTACGTACTTATTCATTCGTAGCTTAATTTTATACTTACGTGCAAAGAGCAAGAAGCAAGTCATTGGCTGGGATAAAACCGTTCGATTCAAAAAAGAGAAATAATAAAAATAAGCACAGAGCGCCGTATGCTCTGTGCTTATTTATTGCCGTATAAATTATATATCAGACAATACCCCTTAGCTGAAAGTAATTTCACGTCCATCCCCCAACGAACGATCGACCTTCATTTATATACGAAAAAGTGATTGCTATTTTTGTAGAACCAATTGCTTCTCTTGCTGCTCTTTGCGCGTTTCAGTCTTAGGTTCCGTGCTTTCTTGGACACTACGATGTGCCACACGTTTCAAACAAATATGCTTCCACTTTCTTTCGTAACGTTTCATTATTCTAGATGTCCCCCTTGAATGCGCTTTAAAACTATTTGAAATCGCTTACAGGAAATAATATAGCACATATATATAAACGTGACAACACATTTCCGACAATTTTTTGTCAAAAATATGAATAGAATCCGCAATATATCGAACATTGTCGAAATGTATCGATTTTTCTCCGTATAAAAGGCATACTACTAATATAGTATTTTATTCCCCTTACTTGCAGTTCAAATTCCTTCTATATAAAAAAGAGCTGATACATAATCAGCTCTTTTTCCTTCTATTATTTATGACGCTTCATACGCCCTTCTTTTTGTAACTCTTTAAATAATGCTGCCATCATAAAGAAAATAACGAAGACGAACGGGAATGCTGCAATGATAGCTGCCGTTTGTAAGGCTTCTAATCCACCTACATATAATAAGATAGAAGCTAGAGCAGCTAAAACGATACCCCAGATCATTTTAATGCGGTTTGGCGGATTTAAACTACCATGTGTCGTTAACATCCCTAAAACGAATGTCGCTGAATCTGCAGATGTAATAAAGAATGTAGAAATAAGAAGAATAGCTAGAACCGATAAGGCTGATCCAAAGCTTCCCATCTGGTCAAACATAGCGAATAATCCTACTTCTGTTCCCATCTCTTTCACTTTTTCAAAGATATGTGCATCACCAAACAGCTCCATATGAATACCTGTCCCGCCGAAAACAGAGAACCAAAGTGCACCAATTACGGTCGGTACGAGTAACACACCGATAACAAACTCACGAATGGTACGTCCTCGTGAAACACGAGCAATAAATGTACCTACGAATGGTGACCATGCAATCCACCATGCCCAATAGAAAATTGTCCACGATTGAATCCATTGGTTTCCGCCTTCATCTAATGGACTTAAACGGAAACTCATGCTTGGCAATTCCTGAATATAAGAACCGATTGTCGAAGTGAAGTAATTCATAATAAAGTTTGTTGGACCTGCAAACAATACAATTATCATAAGTGCAAACGCAAAAATAATGTTCGTATTACTTAAATATTTAATTCCTTTATCAAGACCTGTTTGTGCAGATAACATAAATAACACTGTTACGATTGCAATAATAACTAACTGAGTCGTTAATGAATTCGGGATAGATGTTAAATAACTAACACCACCGGCAATTTGTTTTGCACCAAGACCTAATGATGTTGCCACACCAAACACTGTCGCGAAAACAGCTAACACATCAAATGAATGAGCAATACGCCCATGGTCCCCGCCCTTAAATAACGGTCCTACTGTCGCACTAATTGTACTTGCTTTTCCTTTTCTAAAAGTAAAGTAAGCAATACACAGCGCTACAAATGCATATAGTCCCCACGGATGTAATCCCCAATGGAAAAATGAAAAACGCAGTGCAAGACGCGCACTTTCCTCAGTTGCACCTTCTCCAAACGGAGGTGCGTATAAATGGTTTAATGGTTCGGCAACGCCCCAGAAAACTAAACCGATACCCATACCTGCGCTAAATAGCATAGCAAACCATGTCATATAACTATAATCAGGTTCGTCATCATCTTTGCCTAAACGAATAGAACCGTATTTCGACACAATTAAAAAGATAGACACACCTAAAATAATAGAAACAGAAATAATATAAAACCATCCAAACTTACTAACTAATGCCGTTTGAATTGCGGTTGTTACATTTCCTAAGCTACCTTTTCCAATAATAGATTCGGGAATAATCCCCCAAAGTGTAAATGCAATACATAATGTTAATGATACGATGAATGTTTTTGTCAGTTTCCTCATCAAATCCCCCTTCGTAGGTTTCACTTTTGTAAATAACATAAATTCCGATATGTAAAATCGGATAGAAAACTATAATTTTACGGTGATTTTCTTACTTTCACCTTCACCAATTCGAATTCTTATGGACAGCCTTACCTTCCGTATAACCTTTTCACTCTGCAAGAGCTATAAGATCGAAATACTGCTGTCAAATTGTGTGAGAAAAATGCGGATGGGAATGTATTTTCCCAAAAAAGGATGTGTTACAGATGTAAAAAAGGGCATTTTTCTTCCTTTCAACCCTTTCTTTTTGTAACAATTATGCGGTTTTTTTGCTAGTATATAGCACGTGTTTATAGTTTCACAAACGAAATGTTTATGTTTATATAACTATATTACCCATAAAACGGTAAAATACTCAAGGAATGTAATCGTTTAGTAAATATTATGTAACACTCCTGTAATATTTTTATTTACGCCGAAAACAATACGTTGTATTAAATATTTTGAATATAAGTAGAAACCTACTAATTATATAGAATGAAAAACGCTTTCCTATATTTTTTGTTATATTACAGGATGTTAACGACTTATTACGAATGGTTTGTAATTGTGTGTTTTCCCCAAATCCGAAAAAATCTGTTGCTATAATGAGGACACGAAAACAAACGCAATGGAGGCTATCATGAAAAAATTAATTGGAATAGCAACAGCAGCAGTTTTTGGTCTTGGGATTTTCACATCATCTGCTAATGCAGAAACTGTTGTAACAACAGACGTACTAAATGTACGCGAAAACCCTACTACTGAATCAAAAGTTGTCGGTAAATTACTAAACGGTAATAAAATAGATGTTCAAAATACAGAGAACGGATGGTCAAAAATCACTTTAGATGGTAAAGACGCATTCGTAAGTGCAGAGTTCACAAAAAGCATCTACTACGTAACAGCTAACGTATTAAACGTACGTGCTGAAGCGAACACAAACTCAGAGGTTCTTGGAAAGTTGAAGAAAGACGATGTAATCGAAACAACGAACCAAGTACAAAATGAGTGGTTACAATTTGAATATAACGGGAAAACAGCTTATGTTCATGTTCCTTTCTTAACAGGTACAGCACCTGTAATTGAGAAACAAGAAACAACTGCTCCTGCTAAAGCTGAAGCACCAGCTAAGGCTCAAGCAACTGCAGCGCAAGCAAAACAAGCTGCTAAGCCTGCTGTGAAAGCTGCTGAAACTAGCACACCTTCTGGTGGTCGTGAGTTAACAGTTGTAGCTACAGCATATACAGCTCACCCGAGCGAAAACGGTGGCACATATGGCGGCCGTGTATTAACTGCAATGGGTCATGACTTAACAGCGAACCCAAACATGAAAATGATCGCTGTTGACCCGAAAGTAATCCCATTAGGATCTAAAGTATGGGTAGAAGGTTACGGAGAAGCTATCGCTGGAGATACTGGTGGTGCAATTAAAGGTAACCGTATCGACATCCTACTTGGATCAGATAGCGCTGCTCAAAAATGGGGACGCAAAACTGTTAAATTGAAAATTTTAAAATAACCAATGACTGCTAAAGCCAGTTCTCTTTGTTGAGAGCTGGCTTTTATTTTTTTATAATAGCTATAAGGAGGCTACGCCCATGAATGTACAAGCAAAAGTAGACTGGATCGGTACGCCAAAACCGTACATATATAAAGATGAAGTAACATATAACGCTACTTCTATTGATTTTTCACTCGCTGGTGATGATAATCGCTATAAGTTAATTGTGCTCAACTCTGAAAACAATACACATTACAAAATTGTACAATATGGAATAAAACCAGGCTCTCAAAAGCCATTTCCTATCAACATTCCATTCGAACAAAACATGTTACCAATTATAGAGCAAATATTACATGATCCGTATGTACAAGCGATATTAAAGGAAACGCGCTTCTAATCGAAAAAAGACTATCTCAATCATGAGATAGTCTTTTTCATTAACGAGTTGGACCAGATACATCCTCTGATTTCAACGTATTATTCGCTCCAAGAGAATGGTACAACATCTTTCCATTTCCATTCACAGTAACGATATGGTCATTATTAAAGCTTTTGAACTTCACAGATCCATCACCGTAACGAATATGATACTCTTCATATGTCGTTACTTTATATTTCGTTTCACTTTGACGCTCTACATTGCGAACTTCCATTGTTAATAAATCTTCTGTAATTCCTTTTTTGTGTAGATATTGCAAGTAGTCACGGTCTTCTTTATACGATTTTCCGCTCTTATCATAGTTATTTTCAATTAGACTAAAATCATTTAATGAAATGGCACGTACATTATCATAAAGATGATTTCGTACAAATTCACCAACAGCCGAACTTGATGTTTCTTTCGGGAACTTTAAATAATACGTGCTTTGGTCTCCAATTTTAATACTTTCAGATTTCATCACACCAAAATCAGTCGTTTTCTCTAAGTGTACTTCCACTGTTTCGTCTGTGGATACAGGACCTAGATTATAACTTCCATAATTTAATTTCCCTCGTTTTTTACCGTTCACATATACAGTTGCATCATTTTCATCAGAAGAAATTGTTACATACTTTCCTTCAAGTGATAAATCCACTTCTACTTTCCCGCTCTGTTCATCTGCTAAATCTACTTCTTCTTCTGTTTCTAATTCAGTAAGTTCAGTCTTCGCCGTTGCCTTTACAACATACGTACCTGGGAAGTATGGTCCTAATTCTTTCGAAGTTTTACCACTAGAAAGTTCAGTTTCTTTTTTATCATTCACATATATTTCAGCATTTTTTGCAGTTGTACTAACGCTCATGTAATAAGATTTCATGCTAAACTTATACTTCGGATATAAAAACCACTCTTTTCCTTCTTCTACAATTTGTCCATCTTTAAAAGATGCCTTATCTTTTGTTAACTTTTGATCTATTGTCTGTTTCTGTAAATAAGCCAATAATTCTTTGTTATACGAAGGATTCTCTTTTAAATAACGCATGTACGCCTTAATATCTTCTGTCTTAATCTTTAAACTTGGATCATCTGCTTTCACAATTTCATCAATTGCATTGATATCTTTCTTTTGGAATGCTTCAATCATCACATTTACTTGTTTTTCTTTTGAAAACTTATATGCTCCAAATTTATATGCTCCAAATAATACAGCCGCAATGATGAGGAAACCGATGATTAAAAATAAATTTTTCTTACTTTTCGCTGGTTTTATCTCATTTTGTACTTCTGTGTATGAAGCAACAGTTTTATCGACAATTACTTCAACTTTGCTTCCGCATTCAGGACAAAAGTTCAAATGGTCTGCAACGTTCTTTTTACATGTTCCACAAAACTTCAACATGCTCTCCCCCTATTTTTTAGCTAATTTCATTCCAGCAAACGCCGCCACATATGTCACAATAAAACTAAACATAGTTAAATATACAAATGAATTTTGCATAGATAATACAGTACCGCCCGCTCCAAAGAAGTTCTTTATATTTCCAGATACATCAATTTGGAACTTAGAAATGATGTTCATTACAATCATCATAATCGTGTAAGAACCACTACATACCGCTAGTGTGATATACATATTCGCAGTTGGTAATTTCGCTAATTTCCTCCCAGCCATGAACATAAAGAATGCTGGAATGATAAGTAGTAATAAGCCATAATGGAATGCACCATTGACTTCTTCTACTTCAGCAAGATCCTCTGGATATCCACCTTGTGCAATTATGACATCCTTCATTCCGATACCATTTACAGAAATACCTGACACGAATGAGAATGCTAATTTGTTATCAGATGCTTTCTTAGTAAATTTTTTCAATTCATGATCCAATGCTGGACTTGACACTTCTAACGGAGAAAAATGAGCCATGCTCCATGCTTGAGGTGTTAATTCTAGCGCTAATAATACAGCTTGTGTTTTTTTAGATTCTTTCGCTTCTTGTAATGGTGAAGCACTATCTATGTTACTTACTAACGCTACAGCTAAAATGCACATTACTACCGCTGTCGCTAAAAACCCTTTTATCATAGATGAAATTCCATAATAAATAGATGCTCCATATGGCATTAATTCTTGGAATGCTGCTGCCATATTGTTTTTGCTTGTATGAGCAATAAATCCTACTAAAGTAAATAATGTTCCGCATACAAAACCACTCAAAAAGCTCTTAAATGCTGAAAAACCAACCGTAATCTTACCTGCATCTGAGAATGGAATTGCAAAAGATTGTGATGCGATAAAACTTATGATAAATAAAAAGACGCCATAAATAATACCAACTGTTGCTGCAATAAAAATTTGATCTTTAATCATTTTTGCAGCACGCTGCTTTCCTAACCAAATTCCTGTTCCAGCGAAAACAATAAATGGAATGATCAATAATAATGTAAATGGAGTATGCCAAGATAAAGATAATACCATTCCACTATCGGCACTAGCTGTAAAACCAAGTAAATGATAACTTAGCAGCGTAGCAGTCGCGCTCGCATAAAAGTTTGGTAGCATTTCTAACTCTTTCGCAAATGTACTAAACATCTCACTTAACATAGATGCAAATAATACACTACCAATCCATCCAGCAATTAACATGAGAATACTTGCAACAGCTCCACCAATAACACCTGTTTTTAACCCAGCCTTATCTGCTGTAAATTCAACTTTAGGAGCGCCATCCATCGCAGGTAATTTTACAGTTTGTTCTTTTTTATTCACAACAAATAACGAGTGCCCACACTTTTGACAATATAAATTTTGCTGAGCATTTTCATTACCACAGCCTTTACAATATTTCGCAGTATCTTGTTCTAACGTTACTACATCAGTAGCTCCCGCAATCTCCATACTACCTTCATTGGGGCAATAATTTACTTCTTCACCATGTTGCTTTCCGCACGTGCGACAATACATCTTATTCACTCCCCACTCTGCTTAATTCCACAAACCGGACAGTAAGTAGAGTTTTTATCGATATGCTCATCACATGAAATACAATTTGCCGTTTCACCGTCATTTTCTACCGCTAACATTGGGTTAGGATTTCCGCATGAACCACAAAACTTATCATTCATCGATAAAGGTCCACCACATTCACATGTAGCTTTCTCGCCTTGTTGTTTTTGCAATTCAACAATGCGTTTTCTCGCTTGATAAATAGCCACATCAAATTCTTGAACTGGAGCAATCATTTCTTTCAAACTTTCTTCATTTACTCCGTTTCCTCTTAATTGAACATATACTTGTTGTCCAACCTCTAATAGAACCTCTGCCTTTTTCTGCATTTGCACTTGCATTCCCTTTTTCAATTGAGCAATCTCTTGTGCAACTTGTAGCTTCATCTTCCCTTGCTCAATTCCTTCTTGTAACTTATTCATTCCACTGCCTAACTTCGTTTGTAAATCTGACAAACTGATTCTCCCCCTATAAAAATATGGTAATATATAAAATTAACATTTTATATATTACCATGATTTTCAAGTAATGTAATCTAAATTTCATTTTTTCTGTTTTGAGCATTTTTTGTTTATAATGGTAAAGGAAAGAAATATGTGTACGGAGGAATATTATGCTGCAACACTCAATTACGAAAGATGAAATTATGATGATTGCGAATGAGTTCGTTCAAGGACTAGATCCACAGCAAACAGCTGATCAGGAACATGTCGCTACAGCTCGGCACCTATATCGTAGTGGTGTTGTCTACAACGTTGACTTTGATGGCTATACGCTATCAGGAACTGTAGATGCTGAAGGCAGCGTATATAGCGTCCATATCCCGATTCGTAACGTCGCTGAAAGCTATTGCGATTGCTTCGCACCAACGCAATGTGAGCATATGCTCGCTGTGTTACTATCGGCAGCATCTAGTTTCGGGCAAGTAGGAGATGTATTAACTTTATTTAAAAATAATACGAAACCTTCCCTTCCTCCTATTCGAACTGCAAGACAAGTATTACAATCATCAGCTTTTGAAGAAACGGATTATAAAAGTTGGCAATCATATTTTGATAACGAATATGAATTATTTAAAAAAGAACAAGCTCGGCTTACTTATAAACAAATGTATTTTCTTATGAGTATTTTTACGGACTTCTATACGAAACTTGAGCGGAAGGCTCCGCGTATCGTTGTGATACATGAATTGTTCAGGTTACATGCAGCACTTTATTGCTTTCAAAAATTATTAGAAGAAATTCAGGATTTTGAAGCAAATAAAACGTATTCTTATCACCAGCCTGTTAATGTCGTTCGCCTATTTGTAGATAAAGTAGAAGCCATCGTTCGGGACTTACAATCAGAATCGATTCCTTCAGAGTCTAAATCAATTTTGCAAGAAACAGCTCGTCTCGTTCACGAAGTATTCTTCTCCACTGACGCCTATACGCAAGAGAGATTTTTTATTTATCGTCACATATGGAGTGAACTGTTACACAATAAAGAGCAGCTGCATGAAGAAGAAAAACGAATCGATACGAAAATGAATCCACTTTCCAAAGCGTTAGCATCTTCGCATCTACTGTTTTTAAATGATGAAGACCTATTAGCGATGGACTTACTAAAGAAACAGCCTGCTTCTGTTGTAAGTTTGTACTTCTATTGGTTAGAAGAGTTGTTAAATGCAATGAAATGGGATCGTGCGAAAAACTGGCTTTCCTTTACGTATAAACAAGTAAAAACAACGATACATGAGCAAGAAAATACGATTTTCATAAAAGATATTGTTCGCTTATTCGTCATCATGTATGAAACGTATGCAACACATACAAATGAACAAGCTGGACTCGAAATGATTTTGCAAGAGCTATTACCATATAGTTTCGCAAACTATGAACAATACGTACTCGCGAAAAAGCAGTATCGAACATGGGCAGAACTTCAGCTCTTACATGGATTTGAAGCAATTGAACTTTTGAAAGGGCCGCTGAAAGATATTGAAAAGGAAGCACCAGAAGCGGCACTTCCTCTTTATCACCTTGCTGCTGTAGAGGCAATTGAAGAGCGAAATCGCAAATCATATAGACGTGCAGTTCGTTACTTAAAGAAATTACGTACATTATATAAACGATTAAAGCGTACCGATGAATGGGATGCCTTCATTATTCACATCGCAAACTTACATTCACGTCTACGTGCACTACAAGAGGAATTACGGAAAGGAAAATTAATCGATGATCAATCAAACTGAAGTAACAATTAGGCTCCAGCATGTTAGTCAAGGTTGGTTCCTTTGGGGAGAAGATGATAGCGGTACTCCATTATCCGTAACCAGTTGGAAACGAAATGCATTTACATGGCATTCCACTTCCTTCTACGGCACGTTTCTAAAAGAAGCAACCTTTGAAGGAAAACAAGGTGTTATGCTAACAAACGCACAAGCATTTGAATACATCGCTAATAAACCGATGAACTCCTTTGCCCGTATTCAAATGAACGGACCTATTACAGCACTTACGAAAGATGCGAACGAATTGTGGGATGCATTCGTCAGCGGTAGCTTCGTACCTGATATGGATCGTTGGCCTAAACAACCAGCTTGGAAAGTACAACATACACCGATTGAAGATGACACATTAGCATCTCTTTTCTCATCCGCTGTAAATGAAAGTATATTACAAGATAACCGTTCAAACGATGGATGGGAAGATGCAAAGAGACTTTATGAACATTACGACTTTACGAAAAGACAATTGGATGCTGCACTACATGAAGAAGATTGGCTTCGAAAAATTGGTTACATTGAAGATGACCTTCCCTTTACAATCGGACTACGACTACAAGAGCCACAAGAAGAATTTGAAATGTGGAAGCTTGAAACAATTGTTACACCAAAGCGCGGGGCACATCGCATATATGTATATGAGAGTATCGATTCTTTACCAAAACGATGGCACGATTATGAAAAACGTATTCTTGAAACACAAGAAGGCTTCAGTAAGCTCGTACCATGGTTAAAAGACGGTGATACATTCCGAAGTGAACTCTTTGAAACAGAAGCGTGGAACTTCTTAACAGAAGCAAGTAACGAATTACTCGCCGCAGGTATTACAATCTTATTACCATCTTGGTGGCAAAATTTAAAAGCGACAAAACCAAAATTACGTGTGCAGCTGAAGCAAAATGCTACGCAAACGCAATCTTTCTTCGGCATGAATACACTCGTTAATTTTGACTGGCGCATCTCAACGAACGGCATTGATTTATCTGAAAGCGAATTTTTTGAACTCGTTGAACAAAATAAACGGTTATTCAATATAAATGGTCAATGGATGAGACTAGATCCAGCCTTTATTGAAGAAGTACGAAAACTCATGAATCGTGCTGATAAGTATGGACTTGAAATGAAAGATGTTCTTCAGCAACATTTATCAAACACTGCTGAAACAGAAATTGTAGAAGAGGATAGTCCGTTTACCGATATTGAAATTGAACTAGATGGATATTATGAAGATCTATTCCAAAAACTATTGCACATTGGAGATATTCCAAAAGTAGATGTCCCTTCTTCACTAAACGCTACACTCCGTCCGTATCAACAACATGGCATTGAGTGGTTATTATATTTAAGAAAGCTTGGATTCGGCGCATTGTTAGCTGATGACATGGGACTCGGAAAGAGTATTCAAACGATTACTTACTTACTGTATATAAAAGAGAACAATCTCCAAACAGGTCCTGCTTTAATCGTGGCACCGACATCTGTTCTTGGAAATTGGCAAAAAGAATTTGAGCGTTTTGCACCGAATTTACGTGTTCAGTTACATTATGGAAGTAACCGAGCTAAAGGGGAATCATTTAAAGACTTCCTTCAATCAGCAGATGTTGTATTAACATCTTATGCATTAGCTCAGCTTGATGAGGAAGAACTTAGTACGTTATGCTGGGATGCTGTTATTTTGGATGAAGCACAAAATATTAAAAACCCACATACGAAACAGTCCAAAGCAGTGCGAAACTTGCAAGCAAATCACAAAATCGCATTAACTGGGACACCGATGGAAAACCGCCTTGCCGAGCTTTGGTCTATTTTCGACTTCATTAATCATGGATATCTTGGTAGCTTAGGGCAATTCCAGCGCCGCTTCGTCTCACCGATTGAAAAGGATCGTGACGAAGGAAAAATCCAGCAAGTTCAACGGTTTATCTCACCATTTTTACTGCGCCGTACGAAGAAAGATCAAACAGTCGCATTAAACTTACCAGATAAACAAGAACAGAAAGCTTACTGCCCACTGACTGGGGAACAAGCTTCCTTATATGAACAACTTGTTCAAGATACATTGCAAAATGTAGAGGGATTAAGCGGAATTGAAAGACGCGGATTTATATTATTAATGCTGAACAAACTTAAACAAATTTGTAATCACCCTGCTCTTTATTTAAAAGAAACAGAACCGAAAGACATCATCGAACGTTCCATGAAAACAAGCACGCTAATGGAACTAATTGAAAATATAAAAGATCAAAATGAGAGTTGCTTGATCTTCACACAATACATTGGTATGGGGAACATGCTAAAAAATGTGTTAGAAGAACATTTCGGTCAGCGCGTCCTCTTCTTAAACGGTAGTGTACCGAAGAAAGAACGTGACAAAATGATCGAGCAGTTCCAAAACGGAACGTATGACATTTTCATCTTATCGTTAAAAGCAGGTGGAACAGGCTTAAACTTAACAGCTGCCAACCATGTCATTCACTATGATCGTTGGTGGAATCCAGCTGTAGAAAACCAAGCAACAGACCGCGCATATCGCATTGGTCAAAAGCGCTTCGTTCACGTTCATAAACTCATTACAACGGGGACACTTGAAGAAAAAATCGATGAAATGTTAGAAAGAAAACAATCATTAAACAACGCCGTCATTACAAGCGATAGTTGGATGACAGAACTATCTACAGATGAACTAAAAGAATTGCTTGGTGTATAAAGTGAAACTTTAATCAGTGGGGGTTTTCTTCATCCCACACTGATTATCAGCCCTAACCAATCGGACTTTTATGGGTAGCCCGCCCCCCACCTAACTTCTTTGCTCTCGCTGAATTTTGAGGTCGGGGTCTTACTGCCCATTAAAGCGGGATAAACAAAAGGAGCTAATCTTTCGAGATTAGCTCCTTTTTCTATTCCAAAACCAATTACTTATTATAATCCCTGTTAATCCGCCGCACGTATCCAATAATGAATCTTGCCACATCGGTGTACGATCTCCCGTAGTCCATTGATGAATTTCATCAAATGTTGCATATCCAGCAACGAAAAGGAGAGCGTATATAAAACACCTTTTTCTCGAATAGCCCAATCGATAAAAAGCGTAATACGTCAATGAACCGAGCATAAAGAACACCATAAAATGAGCACCTTTACGAAGGAAAAACTCAATAAATCCACCTACACCTTTATTTGCAATGCTAACAGGTGTACCACCGCCGTAATCGATAGATACCCATGAAAAATGCTCTTTCACAAACTCCACATTTACATATTGTTCAATATCTGAACGCATATCCTGCTTTTTATACGGTTGTGCCGAGGAATAGAAAATCAGCCCCATCCATAGTAAAACAGGAATCCAAAATAACCATTTACGATTCATTCTTCCGAAACCCCTCTCTTAGTCTTTTAAGAGTACCAAAAAAAAGAATACATTTCACGCCAAAACATGACATTCACGCCCTATTTATATAGTGAAAGGGGGGATAAACATGGCAGTCGATACAATCGTAATGGATTTAACTTTACGTCTTGTCTTAAACAATGGATTAGATAAGAACGGAAAAACAGTTTTTAAGAACAAACAATTTAAGCGCGTAAAAACAAACCCAAACTTAGAGCAAGTACAAAACGTAGCACGTGCTCTAGCTTCTTTACAAGCATCACCACTTCACGCTGTACAACTTGTTAGTACATCAGATCTTTCTAGCCTATAAGATGAGACTGTAATCAGAGGGGGGATCCCCTCTAATTGTTAGCCAACACTAACAGCTAGATAAATAAAAAGGAGGAAATAACATATGCAAGTACTAGAATTGATTTTCGCGAAAGAAGATGGAAAAACAGTTGTTTTTTCTATCGAGAAACCTATCATACCCATCGATGCACAAGTCGTAAATCAAGTAATGGATACGATCCTTGCCTCATCTGTATTTTCATCAATTAATGAAAATGCCCGAAAAAAAGGAGCCCGTCTCGTAGAAAGAAATGTATCTGAAGTTCCCATTACCTTATAAAGTGAAACTTTAATCAGTGGGGGTTTTCTTCATCCCCCACTGATTATTAGTTGAACCAATCGGACTTTAATGGGCAGTTGATCCCACACCTAACTTCTTTGCTTTCGCTGCATTTTGAGGTGGGGGTCTTACTGCCCATTAAAGTCGGATAAACAAAAAAGACGAATCTGCATCATTTTGCAGATTCGTCTTTTTTCTTCGGCATTTCAACTGGAATAAAGATTTTTGAAAAACCGACGCATACATATTTATAATGTTCTCCGCCAATATCAAATTCCGTCTTATATGTTGAGAAGAATATATAATCATCTCGCTTCGTATAATGATCGATTAATAATCCAACTTGCGGCTCAACATATTTTTTCGCCAACTTCTTACCAGCCGATGCTAAATCACCAAGGAGACCCTCTTCATTTTCCTTTTGAACTTCGTCTAGCTTCTTACTTACATCATTACGTTTCATAAACTGCTTTGCTGCCCAATCCGTATATTCACCTTTACTCGGATTACTATTTGCCAAATATACTAGAAGAACAACAACTAGAGCCATAATAATATACTTTTTCTTCATATTATCTCACCGCCTACTCTTTTCTATTTTCATATATATGTACAAGCGATGCAAATTAGAAAAGCTATCATCTCTTGATTGTAAACGAATAACCAAAGTTTACAATACGAAACAGAATATTAACAATCAATTTACTTAATCAGTATATAATTATATATAGAATTATCAACATTCATAAAGGGGGAATCAAATTTATGAATGAAGAAAATGATATTATTATTTCTAATTCTACAATGATGCTGGAACCATACAAGCACCCTTATTATCGTACCAAAATTATCGACAGTAGCGGGAACCATCTTTACTCCTGTCAAACTGCTCTCCAACTCATCAAGCAATCTTGTCTAGCCAATGTTCATTCTACTTATCAAGGCAGACGTAATGCAGTTCAAACAAACTTTAAATTCAAACAAAATGTTCCAATTCCAATTAATCATAGAGAATATATTTGTGCTTTCCCAACAGAATCTCCTTCTTCTCCAAACTGTATATGGCTGTTTTATAACCATATAGATGACATAGAATTTTTGAAAAAAAGTAAAAAAGCTACCATTCATTTTTCAAATGGTACTACTACAACCATACATATCAGTCCCCATAAGTTAAAACAACAATTATTAAAAGCCGGATACGTATTATCACGTATGAACATGCAAGATTCACTACAATTCAAAAACCTCTTATTACATTTACTACCTTAACAAAATAAATAGAATGGAAAGCAATATCCCTTGCCTTCCATTCTTATGACAATATTTATCCTCTTAAGCTATTTCGCATTTTCTCAAGCGCTTGCCGATACACCCATCTCACTTGATAATAGGTCATCTCTGTCTCTAAAGCGATTTCTCCCATCGTTTTCCCTACAAAAAAACGTTCAAAAATAATATACTTCTCCTTCTCATCTAATACACTCATAAAATCCTTCACTTTCATTTCAATATCTTCAAAATGAAAGATATCCTCATACTCTCCTACACATACACACTTTTCTTGCACTGTGAATTCTTTTTTCAATCTCTCCAATATATAACCACGTACCGTTACAACTGCATATGCAGGAAAACTCCCTTTCTCCGCATCAAACTTTTCATACGCATGCCAAAGACCGATTAACCCACATTGATAATACTCTTCATAATCTTGATAAATCCCTAACTTCTTTATTTGATTTACAATCAACCCTTCATACAACACAACTGCCTCTTTAAAAGTTGCTGGTTTCACATAGTACCCACTTCTAAAAGGTATACCTCTTTGTTATTCCGCCGGTACCTCCACAATATAAAAATAAAGAAGCGAATTCACTGTGAGTAATTTCAAATACTATCGCTGAAATTTGAAATTACATGAAGTAGAATTTGAAATTCTGCTGGTCGTATTTGAAATAAGGATAAAAATAAAAAAGGTGACTCTAGAAAGAGTCACCTTTTAATCCAATCATATTATGCGCCAAAACCATTTGCTAAACCTTTTAGGAAACCTAATCCTATTGTTAGAATAAAGAAAATTACAATTAAAATTGTCGCTTTTTTCTTGCTTAAACCGGCCACAATATGTAATCCTAATCCAGTTAAAATTAAACTCCAAATATTAAAAATTTCAATTGAAGATGCAATACCATTTAACACTGTCCCTTTTTCAAATAAAGGAGCTAAACTTGTATAAGAATCTGTTCCATTTCCATCGAAAATTAAACTTAATCCTACATTTAACAATCCACCAATGTAGAAAACAAGATTAGCGTATAAGTAAATAGATAATATCTTCATGTAAGGAGTATCATTTCCCATTAACATCATAATCACTTTATAAAAACCTGCTGCAATAAAGAGCCCGATAGGTGTTCCAATTGCACCGAAAATTGCCCCGCCACCAAGCGCAAACCATTTTACCATTTGCCCATCTTGGCCATTCAATTCTTTTGCCACTTCTGGGGTATTAACCACTGATAAATAAAATACCGCCGCTGTCGTAACCGTTCCGATTAGAACAAACAAGAGAAATGCTACCCAAACCGGACTTTTCGTCTTCATTCTCTCAAACTGTTCACCTGGAGAAGTAATCATCCCTAATAATGATGGCTTTTTTGAACCTACATCTTGCGTATTAATATTCGCTTCCATTATAACGCCTCCTTATTTATACTGGCATATTTGGTAAAAATGCCGCAATTAACATAACAATCGCTGCTAAGAATAACGCTTTAAGGATGAATAAAACGATAATTGGAATTGCTGCTTTCACTTTACTTACTCCTGCTGTAATTTGCAGTCCTAACCAAATTAAAACGATATTCCATAAATAGAACACTTCAATTGTATTACCGATTCCATAAGCTAGTGAACCTTGCTCAAATAGTGGTCCTAAACTTGTATATGCATTTGGTGCTTCACCTAAAATTAAAGCTATAATTCCATTAATAAATCCACCAATAATAGCAACAATATTCGCATATACAATAATCGTTACTAATTTTTTATAAGAGGTATCATTCCCATAGAACATCATAAATACTTTATAGATAGCTGCTACAACAATGATTGCAAACATACCACCTACAGCACCCGACACCATACCAGAAATAACGTCGGATGTCAGTGAACTCTGTCCCGCAAATTCACCTAGTTCTTTTTTCATTTTCACCATCTCAGGTGACGTATTCGTAACGTACGTAGTAAGACCACTTAAAAGCCCTTGTAATAGCGCCATTAAGAAGAACATACCCCAAACTTTCTCGCTCGTCTTCATTCTCTCAAACTGTAAACCAGGAGAAGTAATCATTCCAAACAATGATGGCTTCTCGCTGCCAGCTTTTTGTGTATTCACATTTGCTTCCATTATAACGCCTCCTTCCATTTATATAACCCGTTCTAACGGGCGGTTCACTTCCTCATATAGAGGCTACGAACCGCCCACTAGAACGGTAATGTGCAGTAGAGAGCCCCCCTCTCTACTACACTATTACTTATTCATAACGTAATGCTTCAATCGGATCTAATTTCGCAGCTTTGTTTGCTGGAATTAATCCAAAGATAATACCGAGTGTCATAGAGAACAGTACGCCTCCAACGACAACTTCCCATGAAACGAGTGGTGGCCATTTTGCGAATGTGGAAACGATATATGCTCCGCCATATCCAAGACCAATTCCAATTAAACCACCTAGAAGTGTTAACATAACTGCTTCAATTAAAAACTGTAATAAAATTTTACTACGCGTTGCCCCAAGTGCTTTACGTATTCCAATTTCGCGCGTACGCTCCGTTACAGATACGAGCATAATATTCATAACACCGATACCACCAACGACTAATGAAATACCTGCAATACCGCCGATGATCATCGTCATAATACCAGTTACTTTAGAAACATTTTCTTGGAATTCTTTTAAATTTACCAGTTCATATTTACCTGGAATTTCACTTGGCTTACGACTATTTAACACATCAACAGCTTTTTTCCCCGCTGCTTCTAAGTCATCTACATTTTTAGCTTGAATTGCGATATTTTGAATATCATCTGTTCCATATAAAACAGGCCATAATGTAAGGGGGATTAACGCTTCTTCCATTTCAAATCCCATAAACTCATTATCAGATTTATACACACCAATAATTTGCATTGGTTGCCCCTTCATCTCAATAATTTGTCCAACTGGGTTTACGTCCTTAAATAATGTTTCCTCTGTTTTTGTACTAATCATCACAACATTATTTGCATGAGTAATATCTGATTCACTTAAAGTACGTCCCTTTACGACCTTTACTTTATTAACCGCAAAATATTCATTATCAAGACCAATAATATTCAGATTTGCTTTTTTATCATTTACATCAAGCACCTCTGAATTCTGGTTTGTCGTAATAACGTGTGAAACGTCTTTCACTTGTTTCACTTCCAAAATATCCTCTTCCGTTAACTTCGGTATTTGAAATCCGCCCATAGCAAACTCATCATTAATATCTGCTTTAAATTGAATTGGCATTAGGTTATTACCACCAGAACCTGCGAATTTCGATTTCAGCATCGCTTCCCCGCCTTGCCCAATTGCAACGACAGTAATAATAGAACCAACGCCGATAATAATACCGAGCATCGTAAGAGCTGAACGCAGTTTATGAGCTAAAATAGAAGAGAGGGCAATTTTTATACTATCTAGTAAACTCATACCGCACACCTTCTATCTTCTGTAATTTTCCCATCTCGCAGTACAATGCGTCGGGAAGAATACGCTGCTACTTCCTCTTCATGCGTAACCATAACAATTGTTGTACCTTCTGCATTAAGCTTCGTAAAAATATCCATAACTTGCTCACCAGATTTCGTATCAAGCGCACCAGTCGGCTCATCAGCCATAATGAACGTTGGATTATTCGCGATCGCTCTTGCAATTGCTACACGCTGCTTCTGTCCACCTGACAATTCATTCGGTAAATGATGCACGCGGTCTGCTAATCCAACTTTACCTAATGCCTCTAAAGCACGCTTGCGACGCTCTGCTTTCTTTATGCCACCATATACGAGCGGAAGCTCAACATTTTCAACTGCCGAAAGACGCGGAAGCAAGTTAAAATGCTGAAACACAAAACCGATATATTCATTACGAATTAAAGCAAGCTTTGACTCATCTGCTGTTAAGATATTCACATCATTCAGCATATATTCGCCTTCTGTTGGACGATCTAAACAACCGATAATATTCATAAGCGTTGATTTACCAGAACCAGACGGTCCCATAATGGAAACGAACTCACCGCCTTGAATTGTTAAACTAATACCATGCAAAATCGGCACTGCCAATTTTCCTTGATAATACGTTTTAGCAATATTATTTAACGTAATCATTTCTCTTTCACTTCCATTCCGTCATACACATCGTCGGAAGGATTTTTAACCACCTTTTGCCCCACTGTTACGCCTTCTACAACTTCTGTCCAGTCTCCATCAGTAGAACCTTTTTTCACATTTTGTTTACGAAGCTTTCCTTTATCCTCAACATAAACAAATGCATCATCGTCTTTTTCTATAATGCTCTTAGTCGGAACAGCAACCATTGTCTTATTCTCTAAATTTACTTGCAATGAAACGTGATAACCTGGAGATAAACCATCTTGACTATCAAGACTTGCTTTATATGTATATTGAGACATATTTTGAGTCGCTTCACCCATACCACCAGCTTGAGCCATCTCTGCACTCGTTGGGAACTCACTTACTTCTGTAATCTTACCCGTCCACTTCTTCTTATTATTTGCTTTCGCAGTTACAGTAAATGTTTGATCTGGTTGAATTTGTGACTTCTGAAGCTCAGTTAACGTCCCTTGCACTTGAAACGGATCTTTAGAAGCCACTTGTAAGAAGGCTTTCCCTTGACCACCTAACGCTTGAGATGAACTTTGTGCCGCATCTTTATCTAACTTTTGAACAACACCAGCAAAGTTACTATAAATCGTAAGTTCGTTCTGCTTTTTACTTAACTCTTCTTTCTGCAACTTCCCTTTTTCTTTCTCAAGATCAGTTGTCTTTTGAGCCATCTCTAATTCACTTACTTGCTCTTCCATCGGATCTGTTACTTCTTTCCCAGCTCCGCTATCTTTCGCCTTCTTAATTTCTTTCTTGAGCGAATTAATTTTCTTCTCCCCTTGATCATAACGCATATCTGCCACCTTCTGATCAAGCTCAGCTTGCTTCATTTGCAAATTAATCTCTTCATTATCATAAGAGAATAACTTCGTACCTTTCTCTACCTCTTGTCCTTCTTTTACCTCAATGTTTTTCACTTTTCCTTTGGCCGGATCCGCATAAAAACTTTCAATATTCCCAGGTTTCACCTGACCAGAAATTAACTTCGTATTATTCAGCTTACGCTCTGTCACTTTCTCAAAACTTACAGCATCAGCAGATGTTGATGCCCCCTTCTTCTTGCCTTGCATAATAAAAATATTAACTGCTGCTACAATAATAATTAGTGCAATAACCCCGATAATAATCCATTTCTTCTTCTTGTTTGGAGTACGAACCGTATTTGGTACCATAGTCTCTCTCCTTTTTATAACTTAATAGTTTAATATAAAAATTGTATAAAACTTTCTGAAAAAGAATTACATATTATTACATTCTTTTTACAAAGTTTTACACATTCATTTATATTGTAACAAAAATTCCAATGATTAGAAATATGACATATTGTCTTTTAAGATAGATTTAAGGAAAGGTTATATGAATATAAGAAAAGCTATCCAAAATGATAATTGGATAGCTTTTTAAACAAAATATTACGCCGCTTTAGGTGCTTTGCTCTCATGTCCACGTTGAACGATGAACAAGAAGATTGTTGATAAAATGGCACCTGTTAATAGTAAAATGAAACAACCATCCCAGCCAGAACGATCAACAATAACACCAATTGCTGCGTTCGCTACAAGGCTTCCGCCTACATAACCGAACAGACCACACATACCAACTGTCGTACCTACTGCAAATTTCGGTACTAATTCCATCGCACTTAAACCGATTAAGAACTGTGGTACATAAATTAAACAACCGATAATAGAAACTGCAATACTTACAACAAGTATGCTAGTTGCTTGCCAATATACAAAAGTACCAATTACAACTCCGACCATACTAATGATACATAATGGCATACGTTTTCCTTTAAATAATTTATCACTTAAAAGACCAACGATTAATGAACTTGGAATTGCCATACCTTCAAAGATTGCGTACGCCGCGTGTGCTTCATTTTTTGAGAAACCTTTAACTGTCGTTAAATAAAGTGGAACCCAGTTAATAACACCGAAGCGAATTAAATAAACAAATGCATTTGCAATACATAAGAACCATACAAATTTATTTTTCACTACATACTTCATTAAAATTTCTTTTGGTGACATCTTGTTAGCATTGTCTGCTTTTTCAAGATTTTCATAGTCATTACGATACTCATCAATTGGAGGAAGACCTTCTGATTCTGGTGTATCCTTCGCATTAATCCAAACAAGAACTGAAATTACCATTGCGATAATCGCTGGGAAAATAAACACGCCGCCTTGCCAATGATTTTCACCAAAAATACCTACACCAATTCCGACAAGTGGTGGTACAAGCATTCCACCAACGTTATGTGAAATATTCCAAATACCTGTTTTCGTACCGCGCTCTTTCTTCGAGAACCATTTCGTCATAACAATACTACAAGGTGGTGCTCCCATACCTTGTACAATACCGTTAACAACAAGTAATGTAACAATCATCCCAAATGAAGATGCAAAACCGAAGCAAATATTTACAAGCCCTGATAAAAATAAACCGACCGCGATAAAGCGCTGGGCGAAAGCTTTATCCGATAAATTCCCCATAAAAAACTTACTAAATCCATAAACAATTGCCATTACTGAACCTAGTAGACCAATTTCAGCTGTACTAAAGCCATATTCTTGTACTAAATACGTACTTGATAACGTAAAGTTACTACGAACTAAATAATAAGCAGCATATCCAACTGAAATTCCGATTAACACACGAATACGTAATAATCGATATACACGGTCGATCATATCCGCAGGCAATCTTTCAATTGCAGGTGCTGGCTTGAGCCATTTAAACATATTCTTTCGTCTCCTTTTCTCACTTCTGAGAGAGACGTTGTCTATTCCATATCTCGATTATTCCGCTATTTGATATATTTTGGTTTGTTCTTCTAACCGGCTGTCCTTCTATTTCTTTCTCGTTCTTCGCAAACATCGTTGGCACGCCAAACGAAACCTTTTCTAAAATGTGACCCGCTTCTTCTGATAAACAATAATCAATAAATAAATCCGCAATAATACCATTCGGTGCACGTTTTAGTTTCGAAATCGCATTAACAGATAACCCTGTTTGCTCAGGTACAATACTTACAACTGGAAACCCTTGTTTTTGAAGCATTCTCTGGTCTCCCATGAAATTGATGCCTATCATATACTCACCGCTCGCAACAAGCTCTACTGGTATGTAACCATTCACCGTTACTTCACCAACTTGCCCTGCAAAGTTCTTAACATATTCTTTCGCTTCCTCTTCACCTACAGTATCAATAAGTGATTGAAAAAACGTATATGCTGTTCCTGATACATTTGGATCTGGCATAATAATCTTTTCCTTATATACTGGATTTAATAAATCTTGCCACCTTGATGGATAAGGAAGTCCGAGCGGTGCTATTTCTTCGTTCCACCGCTCTTTATTGATCGCAATTGCCAGCTTCTCTACTTCATAACCGTACCAATAACCGTCTTTATCTTTAACAGTTTTTGAAATACGATTCGCATGCTGACTCGTAACAGGAATAGATAGGTTTTTTCGCTTCATCATTTGATGTGCGTCTACCGTACCGCCAATAATAATATCCGCTTTCGGATTTCCAGCTTCCTCTTCTACCCTCCGAAGAAGCTCTTCTGTCGAAAGACGAATAAATTCATACGTACAGCCGCGTGGTTTACAAAACGATGAAAGCAACGCTTCCCCAACTTCCTCGCGAGCCGCTACATAGGCAACAAGATGACGATCATCCAAAATAGGGAGACCACTTTTATTATATTTAATAGAGGTTGTATCTCGAGAGCAACTAGACATCGCTCCTCCAATTACTAGCAAAAAGAAGAAAAAGGCTATCTTTCTCATGACACATTCTCCTTTACAAATAAATTTGCGAGGGAGCTTTTCATATACATGACATTCCCATTATTATCACCGAGATATTGCACAACAAAATACGATGGATACACAGAAATAGTAAGAATGTCTTCACGCTCATTCTTTATATGCTTACCAATTTTATAAGCGGTAATATAAGCGATCGGTTCATTCTGTGATTGTAATAACTTCTGGATTTCTCCGTAATCTGTAATTTGCTTTGCGTACCGAATCGAATCAAGTATGTGCGTAAGATTCATCGCACGTTCTACATCACCTTGGCGTACTATGACATCTTGCGCTGACGCAAAAAAATCACGAATACGTTCTGGTGTGTAATACAGGCTTAACAAATACGTTTGAAATGCTGAAATCATTGGATCCGTACCATTCTTTCCGTACATATCAGCCCCGTACTGGAACAAGTCACCTACTGCAAAAGTACGTTTCTGTCCATTCAAGTACGTTACTTCTCCAGTAAATACTTGTTCTTGATTCTTAGCTTCACTCGGATTTATTTGAATTCGGTCAAAGAATGAAACAATCGTATGCAAACGAACTTCATCCGTTATAACAATTTCTCCCCACTTTTCATGCCTAACCTTCATTTCAGTAGGCAGGGATTCATTCACTCTCTGTAAAACAGCTTGTTTGTCATTCACGATTGTGATCCGATTATATATTCGCTTCTCCATCACATAAAACAAAATAAGAGAAACAATTATACAAAGGACAAATATAAGAATTTGAAATGATAGCCTTTTCATTTCTGCCTACCTCCAAGATAAAAAAACGTTGTTTCGAAAATACCGCATAATTGTTTCATAAATGTATCATTTAACCGCTTTCAAGTTTTTTATGTCTTCCACCCGTCTCGGAAGCAAGAATGTAATAAATATTGTAGTTCCTATTTCTTCACTACTCTCAATCCGCATACTTCCGCCCTGCTTATTCATAATCTCCTGACAAATATACAAACCATAACCATTCCCATAACTAGAAGGAAGTACCTTTCCTTCTGGCGATTCATTCCACTCTGCCAGCACACCTTCATCTATACCAATGCCATCATCATGAACAAAAACTTTTGCCTCACGTTCATTTATAATTACATTCATACGAATTTGCGTAGCATCGCTATATTTTATCGCATTATCAAGTACATTTAAGAAGATCTGTTTCGTCTTATCGAAATCAGCAACAACATGTACATCTGTTAACTCATTGATAACTTCAATCTCAAATTTCTGTAGGCGAGGTTTCACAATTGAAACTGCTTCTTCGGCTAATTCTTTTATATTCACAACTGTAGGTGATATTTCAAACGTACTCGTCCCGTACTTTGAAGACTTAAGTAATTCCTCTACAAGTGATAATAAACGCTCACTTTCTACAGCCACATAACGCAGGCTCTCCTGTACATCTTCCTTCGCCTTTAACTTCGGAATTAAATCCACATAGCCAATAATCGCCGTTAGCGGTGTTTTTAGCTCATGCGTAATGCGGTCTAGGAAATCTTTCTGCTTCTCTTTCTCCTCTTTCAATTGCTTAATATGCAGTTCAATTCCATCGGCCATTGCATTAAAAGACGCTGAAAGCTGCGCAATTTCCACATATTCATTTAGCTCAATCTTACTTTTATAATCACCATTTGCAAGCCGGTGCGCCATTTGTCTTAACTGATCAATCGGCTTATGAAGAGACTTCGCCAAACGAATTGCAAAGAAAATACCCGCAGCTACGAGACAAAGAGAGGTCATTAAGAACGTCCAACCGACATTTGTTAAAACTTCCTTCTCACCCGTTAACTCATTTATAAAACGAACACTTCCAATGACATCGTTTCCATAATAAACTGGGCTTGAAAACAAAAGAATTGGAGCTGGGTCTCCCTCTTCAAAAACATAAGATTTCTTCCCCTTCAAAGAGCTCTCAATATCAATATTCCGATGAAGAAGTGCTCCCTTTTGCGTATCGGCAACAACATCCCCATTCTTTCCAATCATCTGTACACGGACATCCATGCGCTTTGCTAAATACGAAGCAATTAAAAGTGAATTAGGACCGAGCGTCTCTACCTCTGCTTCCTTCTCTAAATAATTCATCGTATAAATTTGTGCTTCTACACTTAACTTTTCTAAAGAATTTGCTGCGTTATGATACATATTCTTTTCTAACGTAATATAAACAACTGCGTACAAAAGAACAAATATCGGGATTAACAGTCCAACGATTCCAAACACCATATTTCTTTTTAAAGACATCCCATCACCACTTAACAATCTAGTTTATAGCCAACGCCATAAATTGTTTTAATATATTCCCCGCTATTCCCTAGCTTCTTCCGCAGTCTTTGCACCATAATATCAACCGCTCTCGTATTTCCGATATACTCAAATCCCCATACTTTCTCCAGTAACTCATCTCTCATAAATACACGCTGCGGATTTGAAACAAATAACTGACATAAATTAAACTCTCTGTACGTTAACTGAATCTCTTGTCCACTAACATGCACTTTTCTTTCCTTAGGACAAATCGTTATCTCTCCCGCCCCGATTACTTCATGGCTTACCGTTACCTCTTTCTTCTTCACGCGCCGCGTCATATTCTTGACCCGAAGAATAAGCTCCGCATAATTAAATGGCTTCGTCACATAATCATCTGCACCAAGCTGCAAGCCAAGCAATTTATCATTCATCTGACTCTTCGCAGTTAACATGAGGACTGGAATATCCCTATCCTTCTCCCGGAACAGACGAAGTAATTCATATCCATCTGTATCTGGAAGCATAACATCCAAAATCAAAACATCCGGCCCTTCATACCATCTCTCTAAAGCTTCTCTCCCATCAACCGCCGTGAGCACTTCGTATCCTTCCATCTCTAACTGCATCCGAATCAAATTGCGAATACTCGACTCATCATCCACTACAAGTATTTTCATTATTCTCCTCCTTCCACCCTGTATTATAGTACAGTTTAGTATAGCAAAAATCTTATAAAAAAAGAGAGGGTATTGTCGAACATATGTTGAACGACAATACCCCTTTTTCACTTATTATATTTTATTTCTCATACCCATTAGGTTTCTTCTGATGCCAATTCCAAGCATGCTCAATGATTGTCTTCACATTTACATACTGAGGATCCCATCCTAACTTCTCTTTCGCTTTCTGAGAAGAAGCAACTAAACGTGCCGGATCTCCCGCACGGCGCGGTGCTACTTCAGCAGGAATTTCATGATTTGTAACTTCACGAACTGCATCAACGATTTCTTTTACACTGAAACCATTACCATTTCCTAAGTTATAGAAATCACTCTCTCCGCCGTTCTGTAGGTCCTTAAGACCTAAGAAGTGAGCCGCTACTAAATCTTCAACATGAATATAATCACGGATACAAGTACCATCTGGTGTATTATAGTCATCACCAAACATCATAATCTTCTCACGTTGCCCTAACGCCACTTGCAGCACAAGAGGAATTAAATGCGTCTCTGGACGGTGATCTTCTCCAATAATACCATTTGGAGTTGCACCAGCCACGTTAAAGTATCTGAAAATCTTATAACGTAAATTAGAAGCTTGGCTATACCAATGAAGCATCTTCTCGATCGCTAACTTCGTTTCTCCATACGTATTCGTTGGATTTGTCATCGTTTCCTCAGTAATAAGGTCTACATCTACCTCACCATACGTTGCTGCAGTTGAAGAGAAAATAAACTTATCTACCTTAAACTCATCCATTACCTCTAATAAGCAAAGTGCACCATACACATTGTTATTATAATATTGAAGAGGCTTCTCCATACTAACTCCCACTAAAGAATCAGCCGCAAAATGCATAACCGCCTCAATATTTTCTTGTGTAAAAACATCTCTTAAAAATGCTTTATCACGAAGGTCGCCATTATAAAACTTCGCACCTTCCGTAATCGCATCTTCATGACCCGTTTGTAAGTTATCTACTACTACTACAGATAAACCTTCGTCTACTAATTTTTTCACAGCGTGAGAACCGATATAACCAGCTCCGCCGCAGATTAGAATTGAATTCATTGTCTTCCTCCTACTTCAATAACTATACTCAACAAAACAAATAGCTTCTCTCTTACATTTAAAATCATTTACTTCCTTATATTTTACCATAAACTTTCATTTGAAATGGTATAATTCGAGCCTTATCAACTTGTTTCATATAATTAACTTCCTACAATCACAAGCTTCTCTCCAATTAAAAAATCCCAAACAACTTTTTACGTTGAATTCGATTAGCCTCGTACTTGGCGATTGATTGCCCACTAATTAATAAAGCCGGCGCTCCTTTTAACCCGTGCATAACGTTAGTTCCAAATTCCTTTTGAATTCTTTCATAAGCTTTATTTAAGTTAAAACCTCTTGTTGTTGTATTATGCGCGTCTGAGGCAATTACATGTGTTAAATTATGTTCAACAAGTTGCAAAGAAAATTTATTGATTTCCCTCCCAAATTTCCCAACCAAACTGCCTGCTGTTACTTGCGTCAAGGCACCCTTCTTTACAATATCGTATAGCTTTTCTGGTCTCTCTCTAAACTCAGCGTTGCGTTCAGGATGAGCAATAACGGGAGTAATCCTTTTTAATTTCAACTCATATAATAATTGTTCCGCATAATGTGGTATATGATTAGCTGGAAATTCAATCAACATATATTTATTTGTCTCATTTAAAGTCATAACCTTACCAGACTCATATTCTTCTAATAAATTACCATATAATCGTACTTCTTGCCCCGGCAATACTTTAAGTGGAATGTTTTGTCTTTGTAACTCATCATTTAATCTTTCTACTTTATATATAACTTCAGCACATTCATTAACATATTTTCCGTTTTTATGATGCGGCGTTGCAATAATAGTATGAATTCCTTCCGCGACTGCCCATCTTGCCATTTCCAAACTGTCTATTAACGTATTCGCCCCGTCATCAACATTGGGTAAAATATGACAATGCATATCAATCATTTCTTATCACCATCCCTTTACACAACAACCTCTTTCTATAAATATTAACTAGTTAATATTTATAGAAAAAGGTAGATATGTTTCTTCACATATCTACCTTCTTATTCATTAGTACGAAAGTTAAAATGACAAACTAAAATTATATAACCATATACATCAGGAAGAAATCCTTCATCTAGTTATACGTAATAAAGGCTCTTATGCTACTTCGTCACTTCAAGATGCGCTCTTAATTTATTCGTTAAATCTTGTTTTGCTGCATCTGGAACATAGTAATACCAAATGCCGTCAGCAGCCTTGTGACCATCACCTGGGATTTGGATATCCTCACTATTTTTCAAGCAATCTTTATAGTTCTTTTGCATATCAAACATTTGATCTTGCGTTAAGTTTGTCTTCACATTCTTTTGAATTGCCGCTAATACATCTCCATAACCCGTTAAAGAAGAGAAGCTTGCACCTTTTTTGATAACACCTTGCATCACTTGGCGTTGGCGCATCTGACGACCAAAATCACCACGTGGATCTTGTTTACGCATACGTGTGAATGCTAGAGCTTGGTCACCTGTTAAATGAATATTTCCTTTCGCAAAATGATGTCCATCTTGCGTAAATTCTAAATCATTATTTACATCTACACCATCGACTGCATCAACGATATCTTTAAAACCTTCCATGTTCACTTCAATATAATAATTAATAGGAACATTCAAGAAGTTTTCTACTGTCGCTACAGACATATCTACTCCGCCGAATGCATAAGCATGATTGATTTTATCACTTTTACCTTTTCCAACAATTTCTGTATACGTATCACGAGGAATGCTTACTGTTTTCATAGAGTTATTTTTAGGATTTAATGTAATCACCATTAAAGAGTCTGAACGCCCTTTATCATCACCGCGCTCATCTGCTCCTAGTAATAAAATTGACACTGGTTCACTCTTACTAACTTTTTCTCCAACTTTACTGTTGTTTTGATCACGTTTTAAAGGTTGATGAACTTCCTTTAATGTATTAGATACAGAAGAATATACATTATAGGCATAAATTCCTCCACCTATGATTAGTACCCCAAGAATACCGAGTACCCAAAATAAAATTTTCTTTTTCATACCTTTACCCTCTTTATCAAAATTTTAAAATAATATATCTATTTTTATACTCACCACTATATTACATTATTCTTGATTAAAAATAAAAGGTAAATTAAAAAGAGCAATTAGTATTTGTCATAAAAACAAGAAAAACTCCATCAATTACATGATGAAGTTTTTTATTATCTTCTATATTCATATAAGTGTAATTTTCCCATAAAACAATAAGATTTGCACTTCTTATTTCTAATTATTTTTCAGTTTGGCCATCCTCTCGCATTAAGATGGATTTCTTCTATATTTGTAAAAATTCTCTATTCCACACATATCAATCAAAAAAATGACTAAATATTCAGATAATTAACCCGAATGAACCCTTTCGCATGGCATCCTTAATCTTTCACTACTTTTCTCTGATATACCAAATATCTTTTGAAATATCTTTACAATTAACAGCCACATTGTCATCGTTCCAAACAAAATTACCCGATTTAAAAATTGCAATCATCCTTGGATTATTTTGATATAAAAACATATCGCCATCTTTAAACCTTCCATTCTCATAATCATGTAAAACCTCGCATAGCTTCACATTCATCATCTCTTTTCTCTATTTTGATAAACTCATTTTATATTTCTTTTCTTAAAAAGTTGTGTTTTTCTTATGAAATCGCCGTGAACTTTTATAATCTTTTAAAAGTTCCGTCCCCTATATATTTAACAATTTAATGTATAAATTCTTACCTTTACTTTATTCTTTCATCACACTATAAATACCTGCAAATTTATATAAATTACCTTCTTAATTATTCCGAAATATCCTCTGACTTATTTAATCAAAACTCTTATTAACATTCTAAAGTATTCCTGCTACTAAATTTCTTTACTAAACAAATCACATATTACTACTTGCAAATAAAATAGGTGGACACAAGGCTACAAACTCAGCCCAGCATCCACCTATCTGTATAAAAACATTTTATATTTACTATTCTTTTTTATCTCCAAGAGCGAACGTTATTTCTGTCTCACAAGCAATTTCACCATCTACAGTAGCAATGGCTTTTCCTTTTCCAATTGCTCCACGTACACGAGTCATTTCAACTTCTAAACGAAGCTGATCACCTGGACGGACTTGTCGTTTAAAACGGCAATTATCGATGCCTGCAAAAAATGCTAAGCGACCACGATTCTCTTCTTTCTTCAACATAGCAACAGCGCCAACTTGTGCTAAAGCCTCTACAATTAAAACACCTGGCATTACAGGATAATCTGGAAAATGTCCATTAAAAAATTCTTCATTAGCTGTAACATTCTTTATCCCAATAGCACGCTTACCTTCTTCTACTTCTAAAACTTTATCCACTAGTAGAAATGGATAGCGATGAGGAATTATTTCTTTAATTTGTTGAATATCTAGCATACACTTCTCTCCTTACAAAAGATTGGTCATACCACCAGAAGTTATACTATCATTATCCCATTTTAAATCTCATTTGTCATTATAAAAAAGATTTTCAAGATTTCTCTTATAAATAAAAAAATGTATACACTCTTTTCAATATGTATTATTACTGACACGGAGGTTGAAAAGAGTGTATACCCAAGTTAGGGAAAGGCAAATTATATCAAATATATTAAGCCTTAATGTCGTATTCAAGATTTATTATATATGACAAAAATAAGAAATTAAAACCTAATTTTCGACCTTTTTCGTATTAATTACCTAATATTACTCAGGATTTCTCTATTTTCCTTACATTCTCTTAAATGTGATATTTAGAAATATGAATTCGAATTAAAAATTATTAAAATATAAGTAAAAACTCTTTTCATAAAACTCATATATTACATTACAATAAATTTCAATATAAATATTCAAATTTATTTACCTCTATTTTTAGAAAGAAATCAAAAAATGTAAAAAAATCATACATAAACTTATTGATTCATGACACTCTACTCGGCGTTCACATGATGATTTGATTGTGATAAAGTGCTATATTAACCTAAACATTGAAACTATCGAATGGAAAACATCTAATAAATAAGCTTTGCCATTACACCACAAAACAAAAAATAATCAAAAAAGTGCTTTATTTTTAAATAGCGCATTAAAAACACCAATATATAACAGTTATTTTCTCATAAAAAAAGAGATTTACCTTTATTAAAAAAGATAAATCTCTAAAAAGAAAAAACTTTATTTTTTTACAATTGATATAGATTGAATTTCCTTATGTGTTTTATCTGAACGCGCTGCAACATAATAACTATTTGTCTCATAGAAATAGTTGTTTTCTTCATTATTACTGATGCTCTCTTTTCCTAATAATTCATGAAGTTTCGCAACAGATAACGAAATATCTTGAAGTGTAATATCTACTACCTGATTTTGTGAAATACCAAATTGGATATTTCCATCTTTAACAATTGTTTTTCCTGCTACATTCTGTAATGGGTTTAATGTATTTGGATATATTGCCTCTAATTCCTTTTCCGTCTTGCCTAGATAAGAAGGTGCCTCCTTAATTGGAGCCCCATACACACGCTTTAGTAATGAAAGTAAATCATCTAATTTTGAATCCTCTACCATATTCTGCTTAGATGTAAAAGGTACAGTATATTGTGTACTTAACCATCCAGTTTCTCCACTTGGTAATCTAATTTGGATCCAATCGGTGTTTACTGTACTTTTTTTACGATCAAATGCAATAAAAACGTCTCCAAAGTTTGCAACAGCCATGCGTTCACTACTTGTGCTTGCTTCTTTACGAATGCTAATTTCATTGCTATTTACTATGTATCTTTCCTCTTTTCCAGCTTGCTTCTCTTCAGTTATAGTCTTACTTGAAACCACTTTTTCTATATCCTTATTTCCCTTGCTAAATAGCATTAAGTCATTATAGTGAATCCCTGTTGCAATGATCCCCGCTATCGCAGCTAAGCAAACCCCAGCAATTATCTTACTTTTTCTTTTCACTTTATGGCGGCTCGATTCAAGGTTACGACGAGGCTTTGGAATTCTTGTAAACTGTTCTTGTAATAAGCCATGCTGAAATTGTGACATTTGTTCTTCACGGAGCTGTTTTCTCTCTTCTGCAGTCATTTGATTATATTGCTTTAAAAAGTCACTATAATGATCGACTACTTCCTTGACATTTCCGTATTCTCTCAACTGCCCATAATGAATCCAAATCGCTTTTGTACAGAAACTTTGCACTTGGGAAATGGAGTGACTAATAAAGAAAATCGTCTTACCACGTTCTTTAAACTCATTCATTTTATCCAAGCACTTTTGCGTAAACGTTTGATCGCCTACAGAAAGTGCTTCATCAATTACTAAAATATCAGGATCAATATGAATTGAAATTGCAAAGCCTAGTCTCGATTTCATTCCGCTTGAATAGGTTTTGACAGGCTGATATATAAACTTACCAATATCTGCAAATTCAATAACTTGAGGAATAATTCTCTTGATCTTTTCTTTACTAAGCCCCATCATCAAGCCTTTTAATTCAATATTTTCAAGACCTGTTAATTGGCCGTTTAATCCTGAAGAAATTGCAATTAACGCTGCAGTGCCATTAATATCAACCGTCCCTTTATTTGGCATTGTTACACCAGCAATTAAATTAGATAGTGTACTTTTTCCTGAGCCATTTAAACCGACAATTCCAACAATCTCGCCTTCTGGTACTTCAAATGATACATTATTTAGGGCATAATGATACTCACCATCTCCACTCCTAAAAAATAAATCTTTTAATTTGTCAGAAGGCTTGTTGTACATCTTATATTTTTTTGTTACATGTTCTAACTTCACTTTATAATTCATTGGATTATTCACCTTTTATAAGTAATCAACAAACTGCCTACGGAATCGGACATGAAGCATGGATCCAAAAACAAATAATAATATTACAATCCCCCAGAAATATAATGTATACCATGAAAAAACTACAGACATATTATTATAAATTAAAGCACCTCGGTATATTTCTAATAAATAGTATAGAGGATTAATCTTAACTATAAACAAAAATAAATCTGACATATTCTCTTTTGGTTCCCAAAAGATTGGAGTTAAAAAGAATAACATTCTTGTAACAGATTGAATTAACAATTGAATATCTCGAAGCATTGTTGATAATGTTGATGTCACAAAAGATAATCCGATTAAAAATAATACAGAAGACATCAAACTATATATCAAACCTAAAATACTTATAGTACTCCATCCTATATTTAAAAGAATAATTATAAGTACAAACACCACTAAGATTAAATGTGTATATAACTGAGAAACGATTACATATGTCGGAATAATACTCAATGGAAAATTCATTTTAGATACTGTACTTAAACGACCATGTATTGCATTTGCCCCTTTTGTTATCCCAGAACTAATGAAGAACCATGGTACTATTCCAGAAATCATCCAAATAAAGTAAGGAACGCCATTGATTGGCGCCCCCCCTCTAATTCCTAACCCAAAAACTAACCAATATACGCCAATTTGTGTAAGAGGATTCAAAAAAACCCATAAAACCCCTAACAAATTACCTGCATATTCCTGTTTTAGCTGATATATAGATAGTCTCCTGATTAGGTATAAATTATCAAATTGTTCCTGAATAACAGTCTTTAACAACCTCATACTGTCATCACTTTTTTCGATAACACCTCATATAAAGTTCCAAAATTAATAATTTCTACTTCATCAGTTGAAACAGCTTGTATACAATTACGTGTATCAAAAACAACAGCTTTTGCCATGTATGGTGCTAATATTTCATAATTCATCGTTTTAAATTCATCATGATCCGTTAATACTAGAATTAAATGTGCATCCTTAACAGCTTCTTCTGCAGAATGTAATTCAAAGAAATCAGATTCTACATGTGGATCATGTGCTGAAACTGTAATTCCTTCATTTCGGATTAAATCAATCACATCCATTGCTGGACTTTCACGCATATCATCTACGTTCCCTTTATATGTCACACCAAATGCCGCTACCTTTGGATTTTCAACACCTGCAAGCAATTCTTTTACTTTTTCAGTCACATAATGTGGCATAGAAACGTTCGTTTCACGAGAAAGTTTAATAATATTTGCTAATTCAGGTGCTTTAGCAACGATAAAGTATGGATCAACTGCTAAACAATGTCCACCTACACCCGGACCTGGGTAATGTAAGTTCACACGTGGATGCTTGTTAGCCATTTCAATTACATCTAATACATTAATGTCTAATGAATTACAAACTTTTGTTAACTCGTTTGCAAGCGCAATATTTACATCACGGAATGTATTTTCCATAAGCTTTGACATTTCTGCTGTTTTTGCATTTGTTTTAATGATTTCACCTTTTACAAATACACCATATACACGAGCTCCAGCTTCTGCACAAGCAGGAGTAACACCACCAACAATACGGTTATTATGTACTAATTCGTGTAAAATTTGCCCTGGAAGAACTCGCTCTGGACAATGAACAAGATAAATATCCTCTCCAACTTTAAATCCAGCTTCTTCCACCAAAGGTTTTACATAGTCATCCATGCTACGTGGGGCAATCGTAGACTCAACAATAATTACATTACCTTTTTTTACAAATGGTAATACTTTTTTCGTAGCTGTTAAAACATATGTTAAATCACAAGATTTATGCTCGTCATCATTATTTGGTGTTGGAACAGAAATAATAAACGCATCTGCTTCTTCTGGTGTTAAAGATGCACGGAATTTTCCATTTGCAACTACTTCTTTTACAACTTCTCCGAGACCTGGTTCTTCAATATGAATTTCACCCTTATTTAGTTTGTCCACTACTTTTGGGTGAATATCTACACCTACTACCTCTGTACCATATTGTGCAAACATTGCTGATGTCGGTAATCCAATATAACCTAGTCCCATCGTACAAATTTTCATATTAATATCCTCCTGTTTTTTATTACTTAGAAATAATTCCTTCTAAATTTTTCAGAAAATCTATATAGTATTTATCTTCATAATGAAAAGCAGATAAGCCCCATGTATGTCCTTCCCATGCATAATGCTTTTCATCTGACAAATCAATAATTTTCATGTCAGGTAAAACTTGCTGTATATAATTATATAAATGACTTAATAATCCATTAAGAGCCTTGTTTCTTTCTAATATATCCGAATTAAATCTCCTAACAACCCCTTCCTTATCTAAGTACTCATCCTTACAATATGCTCTGTGAAGAATAATTTTGGATTGGTCATATGCTTTTATAATTTCTTTCGCAAATGCGTCACAAGCTTGTTCCCATTGTTCTAGTACCATTCGCTTTTGTACTACTTCAAAACCCGCTAATTTACTTTCTAATTTGCTATTAATAAACTCAAATGAACGTGTAATATAACTTTCGCCTATTTTCACCACATCAAATCTCTCATCTATGAAATCCAATATTAAATACTCAGAGGGTTTAGCTGATATTTTTTCAAAAAAATTCTTCATCATATCATCTTTTACTAATCTTTTTTGAAAATCACTCGATAAATTACTTAAATCTACATCTTGAACTTCATATGGTTTAGTCATAATACTCAATAATGATGTCCGTGCTTGATAATAAGGAAGTTCCACTCTCTTTTCTTTATCAAAAGTAAAGGCATCTCTTGTTACACAACTCCCCAAAATGGCGACAGAGGGCGTTGTTTTTTCTTCACGCTTATACATTAGTTGATCTTTTGAATTAATAATTCTCTCTATATTTTTCAACATATATTTCGGAAAGTATTGTGCCACTTCTCCATGTTTTTCATAGTCTGCAACTTCTAAATTATAGGGTATTTCCTCTTTTTCTAGCTTTTCCACAAATGGTAAAACATGATTAGAATAGTGATGATCTCCCTTACCTACCTGAATATTAATTTCAGGAAAAGTATTCTTTTGTTCTATCGGCTGATATAAGAGACCATTTAAGAACTCTACACTTTCCTTACTACAATCACCTGCAATAAATTCAATAATCCCCCTTGTAAAGCTGGATAGATTAAATAGATAATCTCCCATTAAAGTTTGTGGTCCACCACTAATAGCAGCTCCAAAGCTATATTTAATAGCATAATATAAAGCGGCATAGCCTCCCTTACTAGATCCACATGTAATTATATTTCCCATCGGTACCATGTTTTCATTAGCAATATAGGTGATTAAAGATATAACTGCAGCTTCCAAAGCATAGTCACGATTTTTCCCAATATAATAACTAACTTTCCCATCATAATCATCTAAGATAAATAATTTATTACATTGACATTCATCTAGTGTTTTCACATAATTATAAACTGGTGGCATTCCCTCTATTTCTCTACCATGGAATCCTGAAAATACAATAATAAGATGATTACAAGGTTTATCAGCCTTTTGAAATACATATTTAATGGGTCTAGTTGATTGAAACGTTTTTTCTCCTGGAAATGCCATACTATCTCTCCTTCAATTGTTTTAGGGTGGAAATTCGTAAAACCTAATATTACTACAATTATATTGTGACATAAGTTTTAAAGTCTGTAGTATATGCCAATACATTTCCCTGCTTTAACATATCCTCATCAGTAATTTGCCATGTATGAGTCGCTTTATTTTTGCGGCGTATTACACAAAAGTTATAACTATCGTTCGAATAAATTTTATAACCATTCTTTAGCGCTTTTTCAATGAATTTTGTGTCTTCTCCGGTATTCCGATCATCAAAACCGTTTAATTTTTTAAATACCTCTTTTTTAAATACTAAAGTTGCTCCCGCTACAAAATTTGAGTACCTTTCTTCACCAGCACCAATTTTCCTCTTTATTAATGCATTATTTTCCTCAAAGTGTACAAGGTACGTACTTTTTCCAACTATTGAAGCATCCGTATACTCAAATGACATGACCATATCCTTCAAATAATTAGGGGCATAATAATCGTCATCATCCATTTTTGCAATAATTTCACCTGTAGCTTTTCCAACAGCAAAGTTAAGACAGGCACCTAAAGAATTCTTTTCATCCACTTTAAATATCCTAGTATTCCTTAAGTTTTCAAATTTCTTTTCCCATTGTTTAATATTCATATTATTATTATTTAAAATAATAATATGTTCAATGTTTTCGTAAGTTTGATTGGATAAATTCTCATAAATATTATCCATAAATTGAGGTCTATTTGTAATAGCTACTACACTTACAAGCTTTTCTTTTTTCTTTTGATATTGTATTCCGATAATATCAAACATTTCTTCTAATCTATGACTATAAGTATGGTTTTCCATAATAAAACGCTGAGCTAACTTTGCCTCACGCTCCAATTTTAATGGGTTTTGCAACAATACCTTCAACATATTCCTTGTTTTTTCTGGCGCATCTGATATATATAAGTAATCTCCAACCTGCTCTCTAACCCCTACAGAATCCCCAGAAATCACCATTGTTTTACTCGCCAAAACTTCATATACACGGCGCGAAAACATATACTTACTATTTTGAATTGAGTTCACATTTAAGAAAATATCATAATTTTTATACGCTTCCACCATGTTATCATAACTTAAATTTCCAATAATAGAGTCTTGATATAGATCAGGCCATGTTCTATCTGTAGCTGTTTTCATCTCTACCCCATAAAACCTGTCATAAATATCCAAATCAAATTCAACTGCAGGTGCTACTACATTCTCTACATCCTTTATACGATCTGGGTGCTTATTCCCGTACCAAGAACCAGAGAAAGCAACTGTTCCTAATTTCCCCCTATTTTTATTAATTGGGTTGTGTATCCTAGGTTGTGCTGCAAAAGACAAAGGATATACACGATCATGTTTAGCGCAATTCTTAAAATTGTCTATATTATGCTCATCTGTAACGAAAATATAATCAAAATAGCTTCCGGCCTCTTTAAATACTTCAAAATTATCTTTTCCTTCTTTATCCCAAAATACGGTAGGAATTCCTTTTGCTTTACAAAAATCAACTAATTCTCTTAGTTGAGGGTGCCTATTATTTTTATGAAGATTTGCAACCTTATAATTCCATGCACCCTTGTTACCTGCCCAAGCTGATTCTACTAATAACATTTCGGGGCTCTCTTTTTCTATAACTTCTTTCCAGTTCTCTTGCGTAATAGGTAAAAGATTAGCTTCATATTTAAAACATTCATAACTAAACTCATCTAATATAACAGCAATCTTTGTATCTTTTGAAATTTGCAGTTGATTACGATGTTTTTCTATATTCCCTACATATTCCCTAAAATTATCAAGCTTATTTACGTCATTTTCTTTTTGTATAAAGGATAACTTTTGGACCGAGGTACATTCTCGAATCTCTATCCCTTTGAAATCTATTTTCCCTTTACCAATAAACTTTATTCCAATTCTTACCGATTCCGTATCTGGCAACAAATTAAATTTCATCTCATTCCCTAAAGGAATAATTTCACTGCGGGGATTTCCAACCTTAGGATACATAATGAAATATAGATGAGCATCTGATGTCTCAGTTTTTTCACCTTGAAATATCACATGGTACATCTTTTCTAAATCTAAATCAAATAATCTATCCTTAGGTCTCTTAGTAAAATTTATGTTCCTCTCTAGATAAGAGATATAAATAAACTTTGTAGGATCTTGCTTTAAAATTATCTCTTTCCCTTCTACATGAATAATTTCTTTATAATCCCTACTAATAAACCAATCTTGATTCTGTATACCCGAAATTAGTATTTTGGAATCATAATTTTTTATATTACTTAAAATTGGATGATTCAATAGTAGCTCTTTTGTTTGTTGAACTTCCTGCAATCTATTTCTTAATTGTTTTATTTTTAACATTATTTCTGTCCACCTTTTAATCTATTCATTAATTTCCAGTATCCTAATGTTAATTTTCCTAATCTCGATTTACTTAGACTATTATATTTCCTCTCTAAGGCATTAAATCTTTTTTCAACTTTTTCATATTTGCTTTCAATATCAGCATGCATCTGTCTCAATTCAAGAAATTGATTTAATTCCTCTTCCCGACATTTAATCTGACTAATTAATTCTTGTTTTAATTGGATATTCACCTGTATCAAATTTTCATTTTCCTTATATATCAACTTATTATTTTTATTAAACTCGTTAATAAGCTGATTTTTTGACATAATTATTTTTTCGAGTTGCTTAGCCTTATTAAAAAGTGTATCCATATTATGTTCTTCAACCGGCTTATTGCCTATTACTTGCGTCTCTTTTGTTATTCGTTTTTTCATCTCATTCTCTACTAGTTTTGGTTTGCCCGTATCCTCTTTTAACTTCCCTACCTTAGATTTTTCAGTATCCCTTGTTGCTTTCAATTCATTCCCTATTAGTTTTGGTTTCTCCTTATCCTCTTTTAACTTCCCTACCTTAGATTTTTCAGTATCCCTTGTTGCTTTCGATTCATTCCCTATTAGTTTTGGTTTCTCCTTATCCTCTTTTAACTTCCCTACCTTAAATTTTTCAGTATCCCTTGTTGCTTTCGATTCATAACGCCCTTTCTTTCCTTTAGAAGGACGTCTTCTGTTCTTATTTAACTGCTTTATCTCATTAAACTGTTCAGTGTCGACAAATTTTTGATTCACTTGAAATCCTCCCATATTATTTCTTGGCCCACTATTACTTTTCTAATCAAAAAGTAATGTGCTCTATAAGTGAAAGTTAAATTATCTTCATTTGAAGATTTTTTGATAAATATCAATAAACGATTTTTTCTCTTCTTCCCAATTGTACTTCTCTCTCGCTTTAAAACTGTTCCTTTGCATTTCCTCTTTTTTTTCAGGATGATCTAGCAAATAATTTACTCCTTGAGCAATTGATGCTGGGTTATGAGAATCAACACAAACTCCAATATTTTCTTTCTCAACTACACCCTGAATTTCAGGAAAACTACAAGCAACTACAGGTACACCACTCATCATATATTCAAATAATTTATTAGAAGAAGCCGAATAATGATTAAAACAAACATTATTTAATAATTGAAACCCTAAATAAGCATTTTTCGTATAGTGAATTAGATCCTGTACTGGTACTTTTGGTATGAATTTCACTCGATCTTCTAATTTCATATCTTTCACCATTTGTTGTAATTCAGGCTTAATACGGCCATCACCAATGAACACCACAACCCCCCGTTTAAACAAAGGAACTGCTTGTACCAATTTATCAAGACCACGTCCAATTTGAATTCCACCTTGATATAAAAGGATTGGTTCATCTTGTGAAACATTTAACATTCCATGTAATTCAATTGATTTACTCAGTTCTGGACGCGAAACAAACGGATAATTATGAATGACTTTTGGATAAAACCCATATAATTCTTCTGTATACTTTGCTCTTGTATGATTTTCCATAATCATTACATCACAAAATTTAATGAAAAATTTCTCCATAATCCCATAAATATTACTGTTATATCCCGTTCTGCTCGTCTGTACTTCATGAGAATCATAAATCAACTTTTTCCTTCTCAATATTTTTGCACATATAAATCCTTGTGGTAATGTATTTAAATCGTTCGAATGATATATATCATAATTCTTTTTTAATCCCGCTCGAACCATTCTAAACAAAATTGCTCCCCTCACAAATAAAGTAGCAACCTTTCTCTGCGAAAATAATAAAGCTAGTAATAGTAAACTAACTGTTATAATAGGGAACTTCCAAATTCCTAATACCAATAATAGACCAAGCACAGTCATTGTAGCGATATTTTTCATCGCTACCCTTTTGACGCGTTTAGCCAATCCAAATATTTTCTGTAATATCGGTACTCTATTCTTCACACGAGTTACTGTAAAACCCTCTTGACCCTTTTCCCATAAAGGAAGATCTTCTTGTTTCCAATCGTGAATACAAATTAAATCAACCTCATAACCAGATTCTGCTAAGGCTGTACATTCTCTTAATACACGTGCATCATTTGTGAAGTGATTCCATACAAACATGCACACTTTCTTCTGTGACATCTCTTTCCTCCAATATTTTCAATAGAGTTTCAATATTTGTTTTCCAGCGTAATGTTCGAAATGCATATTGATATCCATTCTCTCCTAGTCTATTTCGTAACTGCTTATCCTGTGCTAACTTGATAATGTAAGCGCCTAGTTCAGCAGCTGTTCTATCTTCAGTAACAAAACCACACTGAGCTTCTTCAATAACCTCTTTTGCATAACCTGCAACATCTGCAACAATCGGTTTTCTCATACTCATATAATCCATTACTTTCCCTGGGAGAACCTTTTTAAATACATCTTTTTCTACTAAACTCACATATGCTATATCTGCATTAAAAATTTCAGCAAGGGTATCTTCACGGTTTTTTGGGTCAATCAATTGTATATTGGGAAGTTGCTTTGCTTCAATACTCTCTCCAAGCTCTCTCTTTTGATAACCATATCCAATAATCTTAAATGCAATATTCTTATACTCTTTCAAATGCTCTGCAATCAAAATTAATTTTTCTATATCTTGCGCTAATCCTATATTCCCTGTATAAATCACAGTTAATTGATCACTAGTGTTCTTCTTTGGAACAGTAGATAATTCTTTTTCCGTTAAAGAATTAGGCATAAATGAAATACGATTAGGAGCAATACCTATAGAGGAAATATAAGAATAAAAACCTTTACTATTAATAATAATGTTATCGGCAGCATGATATATTTTATACTCTAATTTATAAGCAAATTTTAATATCCAATTTTTATTAAAAAAACCTATTCCTATTAGGGACTCCGGCCATAAATCCCTTACATCAACAATTAATTTCGCCTTCATTTTTCGTTTTGCAAACATCCCTGCTACAGGAATAAAGATGGATGGTGTGGAAACAAATATATAATCATATTTCTCTTTATCTTTATATATGGCCAAAATTAACCTAAAGGCAACCTCTATGTACAACATCAACCTTCGAAAAAGGTTTCTTGTATATTTTCGCGTTTTCGGATGGATACGTACTATATCCTTTTCTATATTTTCATCATACCAATAACTCGAATCTTTGTATAAATTACGATTTGGATAACTAGGATCAGAAGTTAATATCTTTACATCATAACCTCGCTCATTTAATTCCAAGTATATATTTTTCATCCTATTAGAGGCGCTACCAATTTCCGGATAAAAATTTTGTGTTATCATTAAAATTTTTTTCATACTAAATTAATCTCCGCTCACTTATGATGTTAGTATTACTTAAACAATCATCGTTATTTAAATCTTAAAATCAAATATTCTCAAAAAAAAAAAACTAAATGTAAGATTTACACATATCTAAGAATACTATGAAACTTTCAGGAATTAAATACCTTTTCAAAAATCCATAAATTCACATTTAATAATGATATTATAATTCACTGTGAAAATTGTATATAATAATTATATAAAACAATAAAAAGTACCCATGCAAAACAAAATACACTCTCATGTTTTGCATAGGTACTTTTTAATTTTATTTTAAAGCACGACGTGGTAATTTATCGATATTCTCTAACATAATACCTGTACCAACCGCAACGCAGTGCATTGGGTTTTCAGCAATTAATACTGGTACTTTTAGCTCTTCTGCTAGAAGCATGTCGATACCGTGTAGTAAAGCTCCACCGCCTGTTAGAATCACACCGCGGTCGATGATGTCCGCTGATAATTCTGGTGGTGTGCGCTCTAGTACGCCTTTTGCAGCTTGTACAATAACAGCTGCATTTTCTTTTAATGCTTCTGTAATTTCCTCTGAGCATACTGTAATTGTACGTGGTAAACCTGTTACCATGTCACGTCCGCGAATTTCAAGTTCTTCGCTACGTGCACCTGGGAATACTGTACCAACTTTAATTTTAATATCTTCTGAAGTACGTTCTCCAATTAATAGCTTATACTTACGTTTAATGTAGTTTAAGATCTCCATATCAAACTTATCGCCAGCCATTTTGATAGAGGAAGAGGTAACAATATCACCCATAGATAGTACAGCGATATCTGTTGTACCTCCACCAATATCAACAACCATGTTACCGCTTGGTTGGAAGATTTCCATACCAGCACCAACTGCGGCTACTTTTGGTTCTTCTTCTAAAAATACTGTTTTACCACCTGAACGTTCAGCAGCCTCACGAATTGCTTTTTGCTCTACTGATGTGATATTTGTTGGACAACAAATTAAAATGCGAGGTTTTGAAAAGAAGCTCTTTACGTCCAGTTTGTTAATGAAATACTTTAACATTGCTTCTGTAATTTCGAAATCTGCGATTACACCATCTTTTAGTGGACGAATTGCTACAATATTACCAGGCGTACGTCCCACCATACTTCTTGCTTCTTCACCTACTGCCAATACTTTACCTGTGTTACGATCAATAGCAACAACAGATGGCTCATTTAATACAATACCCTTACCTTTAACATGGATTAATACGTTAGCCGTACCTAGGTCAATTCCGATATCTCGCGCAAACATTCCCGTTTTTTCCTCCTCGATATTCAAAATCAGGTTACACCCGAATTCTTTTACACCTAATTTCTGATTTTATCATAAATTTAACAGAAACGTAATATTCGCAAAAAGAATTCTTCTGAAAAATATTACCGAATTGAAACGGAATGTTTGCGATCGCATATTTATTGACGTACCGGCTTTTCTACATCTTCTTTTCTATACTTTTGCTTTGTTGCTTCTCCGCCTCTTAAATGACGAATAGACTTATGATAATCAAGAATTTCTTTCACTTCATTTGCGAGCTCTGGATTAATTTCTGGTAGACGTTCTGTTAAATCTTTATGGACTGTACTCTTCGATACCCCAAATTCCTTTGCAATGACACGCACTGTCTTTCTTGTCTCCACGATATACTTACCAATCTTGATAGTTCTCTCTTTGATGTAATCGTGCACACCACTCGCCTCCCTAAATTGGATGTGAGAAGTGTGAAATGAGCCTCGCTGCATACGACTTAGAAGTAAGTGTGAGTGCTGTTTGTAAGCGTTAAACATTCTTGGATTTATAATGAAATGATTCACGATTTCTCACCTCAAACACTCTCTTTGCTTTGGTTTATACCATTGTATTGCCCGCACTACTGATATATGCTACATGTTCACTATTTTTGCGGACTAAGTTAAGAAAAATTACGTTTTTTTGTGAGAAATACGTTAACAGTGACTATTTTGGCGAAAAAAAATGACACCTTATATATAAGGCGTCATTCTTCCCGTTCAAACTCTTCTTCTAACAATTGATGGTGGGGAACCTCTTTCTTACTGGCAATGTAATAATATAAAGTAAATAAAACAAACAATAAAATAATAGCAGTCGACAGAACAAACAAAAATGACACAGTATCCCCTCCCTTTTGTAATATATATTCGAGAATCTCGTCATTTTTCCTTGTTATTGCAACTTTTTTCTCGAAATTGAGTATTTTTATATAAAAATAAAAAAATCAGCTCCCCTAGTGGGAACTGATTTTTTCACTTTTTTATTCTTGTGAAGAAGAATCGTTAGATGATTCTGTAGAACCATTTGTTGATTTTTCTTCTTTCTTCGGTTCTTCTTTTTTGTCACTAGTCGAACCGCTAGTTGATTTCTCTTCTTTTTGAGACTTGTCGTCTGTTTTATTTTCTGGTTTCGTGCTCGTTGACTTTTCTTCTTTTTGAGATTTGTCATCAGCTTTTTTACCAGAAGCGTTCGTTGCCTTTGCAGCACCTGCATCAGCTTTAATTTCTGCTACTGACTTATTTAAATAGCGCTCAGGATTCACAGCCACATTGTCTTTACGTACTTCAAAGTGAACGTGAGAACCTGCTTCTTTATTCATTGCACTTAGACCGGATTTTCCTAATACTTCACCTTGTACAACTCGTGCACCTTTTTCTACTTTCACACTGCCTAAGCTTTGATAAGAAGCTGCTACACCATTTCCGCTATCAACTGTTACAACATAACCAAGAAGTGAATCTTTTTCAGCTTTCGTTACTGTACCACTTAAAGCAGCTGTAACATTGAATTCTTTTCCATTCTTCGCAGCAATGTCAATTCCTTTGTTCGGGGAATATGTGTTGTTATAAAAGACAAGTGCTTTTTCTTGTTCCGCCTCAGTTGCTGCATCTTCATAGAACTTCTTCTGTACGACTACTTCTGCATTAGCAGGAGCTGGCATTTTCACTACTTCTGAAGATTTCGTTACTGGTACTGCTGGATCTTCCGTTTGTGTATACGGTGTTGCTTGATCTTGGTTCGGAGTCTTCTTCGTATTAGCTCCTTGGAACCATAGCGCAACCATTAAAATTACCGCTGCACAAGCAATGTATAGTGCCGGAAACACCCATCTTTTTTGAAATAAATGTACTACCTTTTGCGACTTTTTATTATTTCTTCCTCGCATTCCATCATCACCTCAGCAATCATTTTGAACAATATTCACGCATCCTATACAACGTATAACTAATTACTTTTCGACAAAATCTGTAAAAATATGTATGGGAATTGTAAAATTTCCGAGGAAATGATAGAAAATAGAAAAAACTGAGCGTTTCAGCTCAGTTTTTAGTCCATTTGTTTCTTTCTATACACGAAGAGTGTAATAACAAGTACCGCAACTAACCAAATTATTATGTTCAATAAATTACTAGTAATTGCACTAAACCCCTCCCCCTTTATAACACTGCTAACTGCTAAACCGATATGACGAGTTGGTAAATAATTGATTATTTTTGTAACGACTTCATTCTTCACAAACATTCCAATTAAATCACCGAAAAGAAATATCATTAATATTGGCAATCCAATTGTTGATGTTTGTGGTACATTTTGAGCTAATAATCCAATACAAGTACCAATAAGGTTAAATATTAACATTCCGAGAACAAAGATAAGTAATAATAATGCAAAATTACCTTCTAATTTACCTAAAATAAGTAGATTAATAAAACAGATTGCAACTGTAATCAGACCTGTTAATGAACTTTTACCAATTAATACTTCAATTGATGATGCTGGTGATAGCATAAGAACACGAAGAGTATTTTTTTCCTTTTCTTCAGCAATGAGCATTGCCTGTACAAAACCTCCGACCATAACTAACGTCATCGCAGTTAATGAATTCGCTCCAATTTCTCTCATATTATCGGAGCGACTAAATAATACCGAAAAGACAAGTGGCATTAACAACATAATTAAAGTTTGTGAATTCGTTTTAAAATCTTGTAACTCTTTTCGAAAAATAGCTGAAAATCGTCTCATTGAAAATGTCATTATAATCCCCTCCCAGTAACTTCAATAAAGATATCACCTAACGTTGGCTCATAAGAATGAATGGATAATAGTTCTCCTTTTTTCATCCACTCTGAAATGCGTTTTGCACCTAATTCATCTTTTTGTACCGTTTCTTTCTTCTTATCCTTTAACACGACTTGTATTTGATCTTTCGCGTATTGTAAGCGAAGGTTCTCCGGTGTATCAAGCGCTACAATTTCTCCGCCACACAGAAAGGCAATGCGGTTACAAAGCGTTTCTGCTTCGTCCATGTTGTGCGTCGTTAAGAAAATCGTCGTTCCTTCTTTATTTAAGTCTTTTAAGATTTTGTGAATGTTTTGTACGTTTACTGGATCAAGTGCAGATGTTGGTTCGTCTAAGAAGAGGATATCTGGTTTATGAAGGATTGCTCTAGCTAATGTAACGCGCTGCTTCATTCCCTTTGATAGTTTCTTTACTAATGTTTTTTTATCATCTAATAAGTTCACTTGCGCTAGTACTTCATCAATTCGTTCTTTTTTGCAATCGTATAAGTCACAAAATAATAGTAGGTTATCATAAATGCTAAGTCTCTCATATAAACCGCTGTTGTCTGTTAAAATACCAATTCGTTTATAATCGATGCTGCTTGGCCCTGTAATATCTTTCCCTAATACTTTTACCGTTCCAACGCTATGAAGTAATTGAGAAGTTAATATTTTTACTGTTGTCGTTTTCCCAGATCCACTCGGTCCGAGGAATCCAAAAATTTCTCCTTGCTTTACCTCAATATTTACATTTCGAAGTGCCGTTTTTTCGTTGAAACTTTTCATTACATCTTTCATTTCAATTGCCAATGTCATCTCGTCATCCCCTTTGTTTTTTTCTTTTATAGATGAAAGTCGCTTTAGCGCTTTTCGTTTGTTCGTTTGTTTGTTTGTTTCGCTTTTGTTGACTCAATCATATGAAAATCAAAGGGTTTACGCAGTAAAATACCGGTAAAAGGAGTATTTTTACCGGTGAATGAATCATATTTTGAGCTTATTGGAGCGAATTTTATAGGCCAATTACACCTTTTAACTCATCCATTCGTCCTTTCGAAAGCGGAATTGAACTTTTTCTTTCGTCATCCAAAATTAAACTAAAGCTATTACGAGTCCAAGTAATCACTTCTCGTACCCTTTGTAAATTCACAAGGTACGAGCGATGACATCTAAAGAAACCAAAACCTGTTAATCTTACTTCTAGTTCACTTAATGTTAATGCGCATACGAAATCCCCTTCACGAACATGAACATGTGTCACTCCGCTTTGCGTTTCAATGAAATGGATCTCCATTGGATCAAGTAAAATGATTTTATCATTCACTTTCGCTGGTATTCTTTCTAACTTCATTTGCGGAATCATTTGAATGACTTTTTCTTCATCGACTTCTTCCGCTTCCTCTTGTTCAATTTCTACTTTTTTCACACCATCATTGTTTAATATGTATACATCTTCTGTTAACGAAAGGGCATCCGATAGGAAAGATGACGTAATAAAAATTGCCTTGCCTTGCTCTTTCATTTTCATAATCGCTTTTCGAATAATAATCGTGCTCTCTATATCTACATTTTGCTCCGGCTCTTCCAAAATAATTAAATCTGGATTATGAATCATCACTCGCCCGATATGAAGCCGACGTTTCTCTGAAAATGATAATTTTTCTATTTTAACATTTAACTTATCTAAGAGACCGACATATTGTACAACTTCTTCCGTACTCATATTCGATTCATACAGCCCTATTAAAAACTTAAAGTATTCCTTCACCTTCAAACGATCATATGCTTCATCTTTCAAAAAACAAAAGCCGATGCGAGAATAGTTTTTCTTTCCAATCGACGCTCCCTCAAATAGTACATTGCCAGTTGAAGCTTCTTCCTCACCAATAATAATGCGGTGCAACACTTTAGCTGTATGGTTATTACATTGCAAAACAACACATTGCCCCTTCCCGACCTTCAGTTCAACTGCCGGTAACTGGTTCGTCTTCCCTAATTGTTTCAACTCCAGTAACGCCATTCTGTCTCCCCCAAATACTTTTTATCTTATTATACCAAATAATTAATGGAAAATTTAGACATATTACGAAGTACTATAAAAAGAAGGCTATCCAAATGAAAGGACAGCCTTCTTCTCTATTTCTGCTCTACCATATACGTCTTAAGCTGATCACGCAAAGCTCTCTTTAAGAATTTCCCTACAGATGTTTTCGGAATTTCGTTTACAAATAAAATATCATCTGGCATCCACCATTTCGGAAATTCTGCTTCTAATAAAGCGTACAGCTCTTCTCTTTCAACTGCTTGTCCCTCTTTTAATACAACACAAGCAACAGGACGTTCTTGCCATTTTTCATGCGGCACCGCCACAACAGATGCTTCTAACACTTTATCGTGTGACATTAAGGCATTTTCTAAATCTACGGAAGAAATCCATTCACCTCCGCTTTTAATTAAGTCTTTTGTCCGATCAGCAATTTTAATAAATCCTTCCGAATCAACCGTAACAATATCTCCTGTGTGGAGCCAACCGTCTTTCATTGATTCCTCTGTACGCTCATCCTTATAATAGCTACCAGCGATCCATGGCCCCCTTAAACAGAGTTCTCCCATCTCTTCTCCATCCCACTTAATTTCACCGTCTTGTCCAATCACTTTCATTTCTAGACCAGGGAATAAATAACCTTGGCGCGAACGTAAATTATAATATTCTTCTTTCGGTAAATCACGTTGATATGATTTTGGACAGTTAATGACAACAGCCGGACTTGTTTCTGTCATTCCATATATTTGTCTAAATGCAATTTCATAGTTCTCTTCATACGTACGAATCATACTTAATGGGGCAGCTGATCCACCTGACCATATCGTTTTTATACTGCTAATATCATATGGATGTTTTTCTAGCTCTTGCAATAAGCCAATCCAAATCGTCGGCACGCCAGCTGTAATTGTGACGTTTTCTCTTTCAATTAATTCTGCTAAAATCTTCGGTGTGAAATGCGGTCCTGGTAATACAAGTTTTGTCCCAAACCACGTACTCGCAAATGGTAATCCCCATGCATTAACATGGAACATCGGAACGACAGGCATACAAGTATCTACTTCCGATATATTCCCGCCATCTGCAAGTCCCAGTGTATAGCTGTGGAGTGCAATACTACGGTGTGTGTAAACTACACCTTTCGGTTTCCCTGTCGTAGCCGATGTGTAGCACATACCGGCCGGTTCTTTTTCATCTAAGTCTTTTACAAATGGAAATGTCTCATCGCCTTCTTCGAGTAGTTGGTCGTAATGGTATGCTGGTGATAGTGTTGTGTGAGGTAGTTTATGATCGTCTGTCATAATGATAAAGGCTTTTATATGCGGGATTTCGTGTTGAATACTTTCTAATATAGGCACCATATCTTCATCGACAAGAATGATCTTATCTTCTGCATGGTTAATAATATATGAAATATGGTCAGCGGAAAGTCTTAAGTTAATTGTATGTAGCACTGCTCCGATTCCTGGAATCGCAAAGTATGCTTCCAAATGTCTATGGTGATTCCAAGCAATCGTACCTACTTTATCCCCTTGTTCAATTCCCATTTTCGTTAATACGCTAGCAAGTCTGCGCGTCCGCTTTGCAATTTCTCCGTATGTTAATGTATGAATACGCGATGCAGTCCGTGAAACAACTTCCTTTTTCGAAAAATATTTCTCTGCTCGTTCCAGCATTGACGGAATGAGAAGTGGTACATCCATCATCATGTTTCATTACCCCCTGTTATTATGTTTTATATATTCACATAACTGTATTATAACACGAGGCGTGCAAGTCACCTTTCATTTGTTTTCTACAAATAATGACAAAAGGAGCTAATTAAAATTAGCTCCTTTTGCATCCTACTTCTTCACCATCAACTTACCTTCATAATCGTTCATCGTCTTTATTTCAACGCCTTTGTAGTAATGAGCAACGATATCTGTATATTTCTTGCCTTCTGCTGCCATGCCGTTTGCTCCGTATTGGCTCATGCCAACGCCGTGGCCGAAGCCTTTCGTCGTAACAACAATTTTATCTCCCTCTTGTTTCCACGTGAAATCAGAGGAGCGTAAATCTAATTTGTCACGCACATCTCTTCCGGTTAATGTTTTCCCTTGAAATGCTACATCTTTTACACGTTTTCCTTCCGTACGCCCTTTAATATCACCAACTTTTCCGTCTGCTAGCACTTTCACACCGAGACGTTTTTGAAAGTCAGCTACTGTAAAGGTTTGCTCGCTCGTAAATTTTGGAGAAGCTTGATCCCACGGACTATCTACGCTCTTTAAGTACGGATAATCATTCCCCCAATAATCAGCCGCATTTTCTGTCCGGCCATTACTCGTTGAGAAGAATGATGCTGAGATTGGCTTTCCCTCATACGTTAAAACTTGTCCTGCGGTTTTCGAAACAGCTTCTTCAATTTTCTTCAAATTATTTTCGTAGTTATTGCCCCATTGTTTCTTCAATTCTTCTTTGCTTTTGTACACTTGATCTTTCACCGTATCTGTCACGTCCGCATTGTTTTTCTTTCCTCCGCTTAGCATACGCTGGACTACAAATGTTCTCGCTGCTAATGCCTGCGCCTTTAGCGCCTCTATTTCAAAACTGGCATTCATCTCAGAAGCTACTACACCGGTCACATACTCCTCCATAGGTAATGATTCTACCTTCTTTTGTTTCTCACGATATACAGCAACTTGAACCGCTGTATCCACTTTCCCTGGAGCTGGTATACTTTCTATCGCTGGAGGAGTTTTAGAAGCTGCTTTTTCCCCTACTTTTGCTTTCGCAAATGGAATAACAAGAGCAGCAGGTACAATGATAACGAGCGCTATGAGAAGCGCTACCGTAATAAAAAGTGGCTTTGAAAATTTCATCTTATTTCCCCCAATATAAAAAAGCTTTACTCCATTCATTCTTATGGAACAACTCTTTCTTTTAGAACATACTTAAGGGGACCCATATAAAACAAAATTTTCTAAATATTTTTACTGGTACGTGCATAAGTATAGAATTTCTTGACTATAACAGTAATAACCCAAAAAAATAGCCCCTACGTCAAAAGACGTAGAGACTATTTCAATTAAGCGTGAAGATCAGAAACTTCTTGTTCTTTCACTTCTTCTACTTTTTCGTTTACACGTTCAATAGTTGCACCTAATGCAGCTAATTTCTTATGGAAATCTACATAACCACGGTCAAGATGCTTTAACTCAGTTACACGAGTGTAACCTTCTGATACTAAACCAGCTAAAATTAATGCAGCTGCAGCACGTAAATCAGTTGCGCCTACTTCAGCACCTTGTAAGCTGTTTGGACCGTTCATAATAACAGAACGACCTTCGATTTTAATATCAGCATTCATACGACGGAATTCTTCAACGTGCATAAAGCGGTTTTCGAATACCGTTTCTGTAATCATACTTGTTCCATCAGCTTGTAGTAATAATGCCATCATTTGTGATTGCATGTCTGTTGGGAAACCTGGATGAGGCATAGTTTTAATATCAACCGCTTTTAACTTATCTGGGCCGATAACACGTACACCTTCATTTTCCTCAATAATTTTAACACCCATTTCTTCCATTTTCGCTGTAATTGAGCGTAAATGTTCAGGCACAGCATTTTCAATTAAGATGTCTCCACCTGTAATTGCCGCTGCAACCATGAATGTTCCCGCTTCAATACGGTCAGGAATAATAGAGTGGTTTGCACCATATAATTTATCAACGCCTTCGATACGAATCGTTCCAGTTCCAGCTCCGCGTACTTTCGCTCCCATCGCATTTAAGAAGTTAGCTAAGTCAACGATTTCTGGTTCTTTCGCTGCGTTTTCAAGGATTGTTGTCCCTTTTGCTAATGTAGCTGCAGACATAATATTTTCTGTTGCGCCCACGCTTGGGAAGTCTAAATAAATTTTAGCTCCTTTTAGTTCTCCCTCAACGTATGCCTCAACAAAACCATTACCAACCTGTACTTTTGCTCCCATTGCTTCGAAGCCTTTTAAATGTTGGTCAATTGGACGTGAACCAATTGCACATCCACCAGGAAGTGCAATACGAGCACGACCGTTACGTGCTAATAATGGTCCCATTACTTGAACAGATGCACGCATTTTACGTACATATTCAAATGGTGCTTCAATGTTTAGTTCTTTAGAAGCATCGATTGTTACTTGATTATTTTCAAATACGACTTCAGCATTTAAATGACGTAATACCTCATTAATTGTGTATACATCAGACAAAACTGGTACTTCAGATAGTACATTCTTTCCATCACTCGCTAATAGGGCTGCAGCGATTATAGGTAATACAGCATTTTTTGCGCCCTCAACACGCACTGTGCCGTTTAACCGCTTTCCGCCACGGACGATGATCTTTTCCAAATTATTCCCCTCCGTGTCCTTTTTTCAGTATCTATTCACTCAATACTCAGAAGTTATGATCGGTGTGCCAACCACAATTGTATCTTTGTTGTCTGTAGAACGTATTGCTATTTGCACATTTATTTTCTCTCTATTTGTTGAAAGAGCGTCATCCCACTTTTTATTGTATGCGGAGACTGACACAAATGCTCTTTCTTCTATCTGTTCGATCGCTCTTGCTGAAAGATCTTTCAAAACCTGATTGGTTTTATTTTGCAAAACACCTTCAATCTTATCATTCAGTACACCTTGAACACAAGTGTAAATTATAGGTTTTTCACTAAAAATTTTATTCGTTTTCTGAATATACTTCGGGTCCCATTTTGCCCCGCTTACTTCAAAGATAATGAAAGTGTTTTCTTTAGTATTTTCCTTACTCCAAGTTACTACTACTCGTTCTTCATAGGAAGAAAATTTTTTATAGGATGTAGCTTTATATCCATCTGGAGATTGCTCTAATTCCCACTTTTGAATATTCGCCTTGTCCTTCACATCGTTTAACAACTTTTGAAACGTATGTATATTAGAAATTGTTTTTGTTTCTCGTGCTAACCATGACCATTTCTCTACTTTAGCATCATTTTTCTCTACAGCTGCGATCATGTTCTCCATCTTCTGTTCATTGCTTATCGGTTTCATCTCTCTATATCCAACCAAAAATAAAACAACACTAAGTGCAACAATAAGAATGGCTTTAAGCTTCAATTTCATCCCCTCCTATCCCCATTGTTAACGGAGATTTGAGGTTCTATACACTTACTTTACTAAATACGTTAAACTCTTTGAATAGCCTAAATAATCAAGGAAAAAGTTACTTACAGATGTCCCAATTGCAATTGTAATTAAGATGAGTAATACTCTCGTCTGCATCACCTTTCCAGGCTTCATTAAACGCTCAATGTGAATACCTTGTAAGGCCCACCACGTAATGGTAATAAACAATAAATGCGAAACAATGGCAATCAGTGCTTGTTGCCCTAAAAGATGTGCCAAAAAACCGACCCCTTTTTACCCAGCTACTACTTACGAAATCTTATAAAAACGATACCATAATAAGTAGGAGCCACACTTTTTCAAATACAAATAAGCATCTTACATGTTACATCATAATTTTTCTCTTTAAAAACGTATACTTATATGTATTTTCAATTGTAATTCACACAAAATAAAAAGCGCAGAGTAACGACTCCACACCTTTTATTTTCACTATTGTACCACGTTCCCTAAGAAGAAGAAATCTTTCATTAATGGAAAATATTCATAAAAGAAATTGTATCCAATCATCGGCATAATCCCTAGTATTACAATCGAAATTGCGCAAAGGCTCATCACAACCTTTATATTGAGTGGCAAACGAACTTCCTCTTCTACTTCTCCCGTACGGAAAAACATTTGCTGTAAAATACGGAAATAATATACGAATGAAATGACTGTCGTCCCCATCATAATAGAAGCTAGTACGTAATGAGCTGGCTCTACATGAAGGGCCCCTAAAAAGATGTTAATTTTCCCAACGAAACCAGCTGTTCCTGGTATCCCTGCTAGCGATAAAATAAAAATCGTCATCACGATCGCTGTAAATGGCGACCTTTTATATAATCCAGTGAAAATGGTGATATTTTCTTTGTCGCTTTGTAAGATTAAGCCGTGGATAATTGCAAACGCGCCTATATTCATAAGCATATACGCAAGCATGTAAAACCACATGCCATCCATCGTAAATGGCGATAATGCTACAAGCGGAACGAGTAAATATCCCGCATGCGCGATTCCTGAATAAGCAAATAGGCGTTTTACGTTATATTGCTTTAATGCGACTACATTTCCAATAATCATCGTAATACTAGCTAGCACAGCGATGTATATGCTCATACGCCCATATAAAGATTGCATGTCTCCTTGCACCGATACACTTGCAAAAACCATGAGGAACAAACGAATAATGAGTAAGAACCCCGCAATTTTAGAAATCGTTCCAAGAAAAGCAGTAACAGGTGTAGCCGCTCCCTCATACACATCAGGCGCCCACATATGAAACGGCACTGTCGCAATTTTGAATGAAAGCCCAACGAGTAATAGTAGAAATGCAAGAGCTAGCAATAACTGAATACCACCAGCCAGTTCCCCGGCAAATACTTTTTGCATATCCACGATATTAGTTGATCCTGTAATGCCGTATAAATAACTCATTCCAAAGAGCGTAATTGCCGTTCCAATTCCTCCGTTAATGACATATTTCATTGCTGCCTCATTTGATGCACGATTCTTTTTTCGTATTCCTACTAAAATGTAGGAAGAGAGTGAAAGCAATTCTAAACCGACGAAAAGTGTAATGAAATCAACGCTAGAAGCCATAAACATCGCCCCAAGAAGCGCCATTAAAAATAAGTAATAATATTCTCCCTTATCTTCAATTGAATTCTTCTTATCATCGCTCATTGCGATGCATAAAATGAGGGCCGCACCGCCTAACAACAACGTTTTAAATCCTTTTGAAAATCCATCTAACACAAACGATCCATTTAAAATGTCTCCCGCTGGTTCGCTATATAGCGTAGTTAGTGACACGATTGCTAATACGACCGCACCGATTGCACCAAGCGCTACGTATCTATGGTTCAGCTTAAAAAACAAATCACATATGGAAAGAAGGATGGCAGCTCCGAGAATAATGAATTCTGGCACCATGAGATGCCACGATAAGCTAAGTAACGTATTCATATCCATCCTACTTCACCCCCAATGTTTTCAATGTATTTTGAAGCGGATCCCCTAGTATTTCTGGCATTACGCCAATTGCAATAATGCAGAAGATAAGTAGCAATATAGGAACATACTCCCATCCGTGTATATCAGCTTTCGCTTCCCACTCTTTCTTACCAAATGTTACTTGAAGTGTTGCCCTTAATACGTATACAGCGGTTAAAATGATGCCAAGTACTCCGGCCGTAGCAACGACTGGCTCTCCTTGGAATAAACCGAGAAAGGCAAGAAACTCGCTAACAAATCCGGACATCCCCGGCAATCCAAGCGATGCCATTCCTCCCGCTAAGAAGAACCCGCTAAGTACGGGTACACTTTTTGCAAGTCCGCCAAGCGCTGTAATATCCGACGTTCCAAAACGCTGTTCTATAACACCGAGTAAGAAAAAGAGTAAGGCTGCAATTAAACCGTGCGAAACAACTTGGAATAGTGCTCCTTGTGTACCTGGTGCATTTAATGCCGCAAGGCCCATTAATACAATACCCATATGTGAAATACTAGAGTAAGCAAGCACCTTCCGAAAGTCCGTTTGAATGAGCGCTAAGAATGCTCCGTACAATAAATTGATGACTCCTAAAATCGCAATGAACGTTGCAAACTCGCGAAAGTAATCCGGGAATAGCCCCTGTCCGAAGCGGATTATACCGTATGCCCCAATCTTCAGTAAAACACCTGCATGAAGCATAACTACAGCCGGATGTGCTTCAATATGTACATTGACCATCCAGCGATGTAACGGGAAAACGGGTAGTTTAATCGCAAAAGCAATCATTATGGCAAGAAACAAACCGAACTGTAAGCTATTTGGGACAACCATTCCTCCCCCAGCACCTACACTCGTTAATATTTCTCTAAGCTCTGTAATATTTGTTGTACCTGTTTTCGCAAATAAAACCGAGAAAACGATGAGCAAAATAGCGGAGCCAATACCGTTATATATTAAATAACTATAAGCAGCCTTTTCACTCGACAATTTCCCCCACTTCCCAATTAATAAAAACATTGGTGGCAATGTAATTTCAAAGAAGATAAAGAACAACATTAAATTTTGAGCAGCGAAGACACCGAGCATCCCTATTTCTAACATGAGTAACAGCATATAAAATGCTTTCAAATTCTTTTTAATAGTAAATGCGGCAATTGCTGCAAGCATCGCTAGAAGGGCCGTCAGCACCATCATAACGAGCGATAAACCATCAATACCAAGCTCGTAATAAATGGAAAACCATCTTTTATCCACCGCTGCAAAATCCCCAAATTTAATCCATTTCACTTTTTCATCAAATAGAGACAAACTCTTTCCAGAAGCATATGTACAAGCGAGGACGAGAGCCATTCCAAATGGAAGCACCGTTCCAAATAAACCAAGTGCTCGCACTGTACGCGATTCTTTTTTCGGCGTGAATGCAAGTAAGAGAATTCCTAAAAGTGGGGAAAAAATGAAGAACGTTAATAACAAATCATTCATCGTAAATCCCCTCCCGTATAGAGCAAAATAATGAAGAGTACTGCAAGTGAAACAGCTGTTACAGTCCCGTACACTTGTACATTTCCGTTTTGGAGTCTCGAGCCAATTGCACTTATCCCTTTCACTAAACTCCCTATTAAAACGGCAATTCCTTCGACTACATACACTTCAAATAGGCGAAGCACTTGAGCGATTCCTTTCGTAATAGGGAGCACCGTCATATTGTATAGTTCATCCACATAATATTTTTCTTTCAAAAGTTTATAAAGGGAGGCTTCCTTGCCACCAGCCCAATCTCTAGAAATAGATTTCTTGCTATATATGAAATATGCGAGAACAATCCCAGTAAATGAAACGAGCGTCGCAACAATCATAATCCAAACTGGTCCGTGTGCCTCTCGTGCTTTAAATGCTACATCTTTCATAAGCCAATCCCCGAGAAACGTTCCAAACCACGGTGTATTTATATAACCTGCCACTACTGCAAGGACGCCAAGGACGATCATCGGATACGTCATAATGCGGGGCGATTCATGCACCTCTTCTTTCGTCTTCGCCTCTCCAGTAAAGACAAGGAAGTATAAGCGGAACATGTAAAATGCTGTTAAAAATGCTGCAATTACTGCTAATATGAATAAAACGTAATTGCCGTTCATCCAAGCCGCTGCTAAAATTTCATCTTTACTAAAGAAGCCAGAAAGGAGTGGCACACCACTAATTGCAAGGGTACCGATTAAAAATAGTACACCCGTTACTTTCATCTTCTTCTGTAAACCGCCCATTTTATTAATGTTTTGCGTATGCACTGCATGAATGACACTTCCTGCTGCCAAAAATAGTAGCGCTTTAAAAAAGGCATGTGTCGTTAAATGGAAAACACCAGCTACATAACCAGCAGATCCTAACGCAAGCATCATATACCCGAGCTGGCTAACTGTAGAATAAGCAAGCACTCTCTTTATATCCGTTTGTACAAGACCGATAGAAGCCGCAAAGATTGCAGTGAAGGCTCCAACGATTGCCACTGTCTGCATCGCCACCGCACTTGCTGAAAATAGCGGAAACATCGTTGCTACTAAATATACGCCAGCTGCGACCATCGTCGCCGCATGAATAAGTGCCGAAACAGGCGTCGGCCCTTCCATCGCATCCGGTAACCACGTATGAAGCGGGAACTGACCTGATTTCCCCATCGCCCCGATAAAAATTAATATCGCCGTTATTGTAATCATTGTAGGAGTAAGATCACCCGTATGAATCGCTCTAAAGATTGCGTCATATTCAAAACTACCTGCATGCCAGAAAATTAGGATCATCCCAATAAATAAACCGACATCCCCAATACGTGTCATAATAAAAGCCTTTTTCGCGGCAGCCTTCGCTTCTTCTTTAAAGAAATAAAAACCGATGAGTAAGAATGAACCAAGGCCTACTAACTCCCAAAATATATAAAGCTGTAGTAAATTCGGTGATATAACGAGCCCCAGCATCGCAAATGTAAAGAGTCCTAAATAAGCATAAAAGGTTGATAATCTTTCCTCGCCTTTCATATAACCTTTCGAATACACGTGTACAAGTAAACTCACAAGTGTAACGATAAACAGCATTAAAGCCCCTAATGCTGTCACTTCAAAGCCAAATGATATATCAATATCTCCAGCTCTAAGCCATACCCACTTATGCTTCACTGGTACTGTCGAAAACCGTTCTATTAATACAAGTACCGCAAATATAAAGGAGAGAAAGACGAAGAAAATACTAAGTACACTGCTTCCTTCTCTAATTTTCTTCCCGAATATAATTAATAACAAAAACGAAACAAGCGGGAAAAGCGGTATGAGCCATACATAATCGATCATTGTTTCCTTCCCCCTTTTCGGTCACAATGTTATCCTTTGAGCGTATCCATTTCATCTACATGAACTGTCGTACGATTACGATATAAAGCAATTAAAATGGCGAGTCCTACCGCCGCCTCCGCTGCCGCTACGGCCATCGTAAACAGAGAGAAAATTTGCCCTGTTAAATTTGGGAACAAACCTAATTTACTAAACGCTACTAAATTTAAATTGGCTGCGTTAAGCATTAATTCAATACAAACTAATACAATCACTGTATTTCGTTTCGTTAAAGCTCCAAATAAACCGATGCAAAATAAAATAATCGCAAGCGTTAAATACGCAGAAGCAGGAACGCTACTCATTGGAATCCTCCTCTTCCTCATCCTTCTTCGCAAGAATAATTGCGCCAACAAGTGCTACAAGTAAAATAACTGAAGTTAGCTCAAATGGAATAATATATTCTGAATAGAGAAGTGTACCGATTTGAAGTGTGTTTTTTTCATGGAGAGGTAAACTTCCTTGTGTGCTTTCATTTGCAAAATCAATATTGTTAACAGCGAAATACATAACTGCCCCGAATGCTACAACCGCAAAGAAGATAATCCATTTTCGAAGAGTAAGACGAGATTCATTTTCTGCATTATGTTTCGTTAACATAATGCCAAAAATCATAATAATTGTGATCGCACCTGAGTAAAGTAAAATTTGTGCAACCCCGATAAATTCAGCTGATAAAAGAAAGTACAAACCTGCAATGCTGAGGAATGTCAGAACGAGAGCTAGCATCATATGCATGACTTTCGTTAAATTCAACATAAGAACGCCGCCGATAATTGCAGACAAGGATAGTATGAAGAATGCTACAAACTCGCCATTCATGCTTTATTCTCCTTCCTGACATTTTCGTCGTTTTCATCAAGCCACTGCAAATTTTTAAATAAGTCATCACGTGAATATTCCGCAAGTTCAAAGTTATTTGTCATGACAATTGCCTCTGTCGGACAAACTTCAGTACATAAATCACATAGAATACAAATTTCAAAATTAATATCGTACGTGTCGATAATTTTTCCTTTTTTCGTAGGATCCGGATGTTTTTTCCCCGTTAACTGAATACAGTCTGTCGGACAAATATTGGAGCACTGGTTACAAACAATACACTTTTCTGGATAAAACTTTTGAATCCCTCGAAAACGATCTGGCAATGGCAACGGTTGATTCGGATAATCATACGTCACCTTCTTCTTACTCAAATTGCTTAGTGTATATTTTAATCCTTTAAATAGCCCTTTCATCTCTTACTGGCACCCCCTTCATAGATTAGAAGAATAACTCCTTAATCAATGCCGTTAAGAAAATATTTGCAAGTGCAATTGGCAATAATACTTTCCAGCCAAACTCCATTAACTGATCACCTCTTATACGCGGAAACGTAACGCGGAACCAAATTAATAGAAAGACTACACTGCTAAACTTTAAAGCAAACCATACGGCACCTGGGATAAATCCAAGGAACATAACTGGATTCCATCCGCCTAAAAAGAGCACTGTAATTAAAGATGCCATCCCGAAGAAATATACGTACTCTGAAAGCATGAAAAACGCCCAGCGAAACCCTGAGTATTCCGTATGATATCCAGAAACAAGCTCCGACTCAGCTTCTGGTAAATCAAACGGCGTCCTATTTAACTCCGCTACCGCTGCGATTAAAAATACAACGAAACCGATTGGTTGCACGAAAATGTACCAAACATTCTCCTGTGCCGCTACGATTTCATTTAAATTTAGGCTACCCGCTAACAAAACGATGCCAATTACACTCATTACAAGCGGAATTTCATAAGAAATCATTTGCGCCGCCGCACGCATCCCTCCTAAAAGGGAATATTTATTATTTGATGCCCATCCTCCGGTTACGACACCAATCGTCGTAATGCCAGAAACAGCAATGTAATACAGTAAGCCTACGCCAATATCCGCGAACTGAAATTTATCAGTAAATGGGATAACTGCTAGAACCATAAATGCTGGCGCGAATGCAATAACAGGCGCTAATATAAACAACGGTTTATCTGCCGCCTTCGGAATACTATCTTCTTTCAGTAATAGCTTTAAAACATCGGCTACCGTTTGTAGCAGACCAAACCGGCCTCCAACTTGGTTTGGTCCAATCCGCCCTTGCATAAAACCCATCACTTTCCGTTCTGCCAAAATACCATATGTAACGAAGCCAAGGACTGCAAATAATAGGAGTACCGCTAATCCGAAAAAAATGAAGAAATTCGTCCAGCTTGAAGGTGATTGTAAGAGCGTTTCAATCATCAGCCATCAACCTCCCCAAGTACAATATCAACTCCACCCAAAATCGTAATTAAATTGGCGATATTTTCACCTTTCAATAACTTCGGTAAAATTTGCAAATTGTAAAAAGACGGCCTGCGAAACTTCAAACGGTACGGCTCTTTCTTTCCATCACTAGCAATATAGCAACCAATCTCTCCTCGCGGCGATTCTATACGGACGAACGCTTCCCCTTTAGGAGCCTTAATAATTTTCGGTACTTTCGCAAGTACTGCTCCTTCTTTTGGGAAATGCTGCACAGCTTGCTCGACAATTTTTAAGGACTCCTCAATTTCCTGCATGCGGCAAACATAGCGATCCCAAGCATCCCCCACGCTCCCAACAGGAATATCAAAGTCAAACCGATCATAAATGGAGTACGGTTCATCCTTGCGAAGATCCCAGTTTACTCCGGCACACCGCAAATTCGCTCCGCTTAAAGAATACGAAATCGCTTCTTCCGCGCTATATATGCCAACGCCTTTTACACGATTTAAGAAAATCTCATTGCCACTAACAAGATCATGGTAACCTGCCAATTGCTCTCTCATATACGGAACAAATTCTTCCACTTTTTCAATCCAACCATCTGGCGCATCCCATTTCACACCGCCGACTCTCATATAGTTAAAAGTAAGCCGGGCACCGCATAATTCGTTTAATAAATTAATAATCATCTCTCGCTCACGAAACGCATACAAAAACGGGCTAACTGCCCCTATATCAAGAAGATTTGTTCCCCACCAAACGAGATGACTCGCAATCCTTCCAAGCTCCATCGCAAGCACTCGCAAGTATTCGGCCCGCTCCGGAATTTCAAGCCCCATCATCGTCTCTACAGCGTGGCAAATGACGTAATTATTCGTCATAGCCGATAAATAGTCCATCCGATCTGTATAAGGGATAATTTGCGTATACTGTAAGCTCTCTGCAATCTTTTCGGTCCCGCGATGCAAATATCCAATAACCGGTGTAGCTTCTTTAATAATTTCCCCGTCAATCTTAATAACAAGCCTGAACACACCGTGCGTACTCGGATGCTGAGGACCTACATTCAAAAGCATTTCTTCTGTACGGATCATTAGCTACACCTCCACATCATACGGCTCATAATCTTTCCTAAGCGGATGTCCTATCCAATCATCGGGCATTAAAATACGTGATAAATTCGGATGCCCCTTAAATACAATACCTAGCAAATCATACGCTTCCCGCTCTGGCCAGTCCGCCCCTTTCCAAAGCGCTGTCACTGATTCTACTTGCGGCACTTCCCTATCCAGCTTCACCTTTACCGCTACTGACTGTTTCTTTCCATATGAAAATAAATGAACATACACTTCCATATGTGTCACAAAATCCGTCGCATGTAACTCTGACATATAATCAAATGCAAGTTCCTCATGGAATCGCAGTAACTCCATTACTTCATAATATTTTGAGGGCTCCACTACAAGAGTTGGCACATCTTTGGAAAGTTTATTAATGTAGGAATCTATTAATATCTCCTCTCCCATCTTCCCCTTAATAACTTCAACATATTGATTTAAATACGGTTGATTCACAGATGGCTCTTCCTGCTTCAGTTCCTCTTTCTGCTTACCTTCAGCACCCTTCGTCTTCGCCCTTGCAGCCGCTGCCGCTTTTGCCTTTGCTGCTGCAATTGCCTTCGCCTTTTCATCTCTCGAATCCCCATCACCTTGCGAGGCTTTCTGCTTTGCTAGCGCCGCTGCCTTCGCCTTCGCTTTGGCCTTTTCTTCTTCCGTTACCTCTTCTATTCCTTCCCTTTTTTGCTTCGCTAACGCCGCTGCTTTCGCTTTTGCTGCAGCTGCTGCCTTCGCCTTCGCTTTGGCCTTCTCTTCTTCCGTTACCTCTTCTTCTGTTCCTTCTCTTTTTTGCTTCGCTAACGCCGCCGCTTTTGCTTTCGCTGCAGCTGCTGCCTTCGCCTTCGCTTTGGCCTTCTCTTCTTCCGTTACCTCTTCTATTCCTTCTCTTTTCTGCTTCGCTAACGCCGCCGCTTTTGCTTTTGCTGCCGCTGCTGCACGGCGTTTCACTTCTTCCACAGTCATATCATCATTTTTTGGTAGCGCTTTCTCTTTTTCTTGATTTTCTTCCTCAAGTTTACTTATTTCCGCATTATGTTTCGCAACGAGACGCTTTCTTGCCTCTTCTTTCGCACGCCTAGCCGCTTCTCTTTTCAAATCCTCTAAATCTTTGTTTGGATCACTCATTTATTCGTCACCTGCTTCCCCGTCTTTGCCTCGTAACGAATTTTTTCTTTTAATTTATTAATTCCATAAATTAAAGCAGCGGGATTTGGTGGGCAACCAGGGATATACACATCAACTGGTACAATTTGATCTACACCTTTTACAACAGCGTACGAATTTACATATGGACCACCTGCTGTCGCACAAGATCCCATTGCAATAACCCATTTTGGTTCAGGCATTTGATCATATAAGCGCCGAACAATAGGAGCCATCTTCTTCGTTACCGTTCCCGACACAATCATAACGTCCGATTGCCTTGGTGAAGTTCGAAAAAATGACCCAAATCGATCTAAATCATAATGTGATGAACCTACTCCCATCATTTCAATTGCACAACATGCCAGTCCAAATGTCATTGGCCATAAAGAATTACTTCGCGCCCATCCCTTCAACTGTTCCAATGTAGAAAAAAAGATATTTCGTTCTAATTCTGCTCGCTCATTTGGATGTAATTCTTCAAAATTTATAACCATTGTAACACCTTCTTTTTCCAAGCATACGCTAATCCAACTAGCAACATTACAACAAAGATGAGCATTTCAATCAGTGCAAATAAACCGAGCTTGTCATATGCAACAGCCCATGGATATAAAAATAAAGTTTCTACATCAAAGATGACAAACAATAAAGCAAAAATATAATAACGAGCATGAAACCGAATATTTGCATCATGAAAAGGCTCAATCCCACTCTCATACGTCGTCGCTTTCGCTGCACTTGGTTTATTTGGGCGCAGCATCCTTCCTAATGTAAGAGCCACTACCGGCAGCAATATGCCTAATAGCAAGAAAATCAAAACGATCATATAACTATTTTCATATACACTTGCCATTGTGAAACCCTCCCCCCTAAATTAAGAACAAGTTCACTTAGTAAACAATATGTCCTAGTTGCAGTAATTATTATTTTTAAATTTTTCTAAATAATGCAACTATTTTAATCATTATAGCAAACTTCAAATTCCTATGTCGATATGTTGGGGACAGAAACGAGAATTATTAAAATCTATTTTTATAACTCGCTATACCTGTGCAAAATAAGTATAGAAACTAAAAAAAATAAAAAGAGGAATTTATATGTATATCCCGTGGGTGAGATAAATGAAAAAACAAACACATGTAAGTATTCTTATAAGCATTACATTATTATCTATATTGATTCATTACGTGGCAATGCCTTTTCTATATGAATACTCATTTCCTTTTCAAATATTAATTGGCATGACTACATTATTCATTGATATTATCGCTTGTAGTTATATACTTTATTTTTCAAACATGAAAGAAGGGTTACCTCGTTTATTTTGGACCATTTTATCTGTTGGAACCCTCTCTTACTTCATTGGTGATATCGTCGTTGCCTATCAACGTTTAATTTTAAAGGACTACTATACATTCGTTGATCCGTCTGATTTTTTTTACCTACTTTTTTTAATTAGCTTTGCATTTGCCTTTCTATATGAAATTATTTATAACCGAGATTTATTAGAAAAGCTTTTTATGATATGTGATATTTGTATTATTGTTACAGCACAATTTACTTTAAGTTACTACTTACTTATTGAACGAACCATTCACATTTCTTCAAAATCCTATATCGACATATTTGTTCAACTTACCTATCCAATGACTGATTTACTCTTTTTTCTCATAGGAATTAACCTTTTATTCAAACCACTTTCCTTATTACCGAAAAAAGTTGGTGCGCTTCTTGGCAGTGCTTTAATTTTATATGCGACTACAGATGCGATTTATGCTTATATCAAATACTTCATACCGGAGTATTCTATGTTTACAATTACGCCTCTCTATCAAGTAACTTTAGTACTAGTAGCAATCGCCTGTATTCTTCATACAAAAGAACCTGAAAGACAAGAACAAGTGCTATTAACACCTAAACTTGGAGAATCAATCAGATTATCATTACCTTATATTTCTGTCGTAATGCTTATTGTTTTCATATTGGTTGAATACGTTTTTGCGCCTATTGTAGTAATCGGGCTTATGATCACTTTCTCCTTCGTTCTCATACGCCATAGTTTAGTTCGAAAACAAAATAAAATATTATTACTAGCCCAAATGCAATTCAACTCAGAACTCGAAAAACAAATTGAACTGCGTACAGAAGATTTAGTAGAACAAAAAAATGAACTATATCATAACCAACAAATGTTTAAATCTTTATACGAGCATCATCCAGATCCAATCTTCACATTAGATTTATACGGTAATTTTCTTAAAGTGAATAACGCTGGTACGACTTTACTTGGTTATCAAACGAATGAATTATTAAATCAACCTTACTATTCACTTACGTATGAAGAAGATTTGGAAGAAATCATTAATGCCTTTCATCGCGTAAAAAAGGGGAAATCTATTTCTTTAGAAATACGGGCATATCATAAAAATAGAGATATTTACTACTTGCATGTGACAGCTGTTCCTATCTTTTTAAAGAACCATATTTCTGGAGTGTATTTAATGATCAAAGATATTACAGAAAGCAAACAACAACAAGAACAAATTAATTTTCTAGCATATCACGATACGCTAACAGAGCTTGCAAATCGGCGCGCATTTCATCAATATGTAGAACAAGCAATCGCTCGATCCGAAATATCAAAGATGCCTTTTGCTGTTATGTTTCTTGACCTAGATCGCTTTAAAGTTATTAACGATACCCTCGGTCATAGGGTAGGAGACCTTCTATTAATTGCAGTAGCAAAAAGACTCGAAAGTATAGCGACACCAAATATGAAGCTTGCCCGATTAGCTGGAGATGAGTTCACGATCCTTATCGAAAATTATAAAAAGAGGCCAGATGTAAAAAAAATAGCTGATACAATTGTAGCAGCCATGAACGAACCATTCGAAATTGAAAATCAACATTTACAAATCTCACCGAGCATCGGGATTGCAATATATCCTGAAGCAGGTGAAGATCCTTTATCCATTTTACAACATGCTGATATGGCCATGTACGAAGCAAAAAATAAAGGGAAAAATGGTAGCTCTCTGTACACGAAAGAATTGTATAAAAAAACGGAACGAAAAGCCCGAATTGAAAAAGATTTACCACTCGCTTTAGTAAACGAAGAATTTTATCTCGTCTATCAACCACAAATTGATATTACGACGAAAAAGATTATTGGTGCTGAAGCATTACTACGCTGGAAACACCCACTCCTAGGTGACATTCCGCCATGTGAGTTCATTCCAATTGTAGAGGAGACTCCTCAAGTCATTCCACTTGGTCATTGGGTATTAAATGAATCTTGTCGTCAGCTAAAAATATGGCATACTTTTGGCTATAAAGATTTAAAAATAAGTGTTAACTTATCAGCTAAAGAGTTCCAGCAAAATAATTTAATCACAAACATTTTACAAATAATAACAGACGTTAAAGTCGATCCAAAAGATGTAACACTTGAGTTAACAGAACGAATTGCAATGATTGATGAAAAAGAAACATTATCCAAGCTAAAGCAATTAAAGGAATATGGTATTCAAACGTCCATTGATGACTTCGGGACCGGCTATTCTTCTCTCGCTTATTTATCCATTTTCCCTATTGATACATTAAAAGTACCGAGAGAATTTACACAACTAGCCGATCATCGGCCTGAAGAAAGGGCCATCGTTTCCACTATCCTTTCCCTTGCAAATACTTTGAACCTTTCTGTCGTTGCTGAAGGAATTGAAACAGAAAAACAACTTAAGTTTCTACAAAAGAACAACTGTAAATATATGCAAGGTTACTATTTCAGTAAACCACTTACTAGTCATCAATTTATAAGATTTCTACAAAAAACACCCAGTATGAATCAATAGCTCATACTGGGTGTTTTTATCATGCTATTTACTTTAAAATGTCGGAGTTTTTTTCTCGTAATACTCCTCTGCAATCTCTTCATAAAAGGCTGCTGACGTCGTATAAAAATATGGAATTAGCCATAGGAATCCAATACCGAGTGTAATACAGCTTAATATAAACCAGCCAATAAAGCTTAAACATAAAATGAAATACTCCATCTTATGTCCATCCATCATACGACGGCTTTCTGTAATCGCTTGATTTATAGAATACTCAGGATGGTCATTTATTATAAAATACGTCATCGCATAAGAAAATGATTTAATGATGCCTGGGATAATGAACAGTAACGTCCATAAGAAAAGATAAAGATTTACTAATAAATATAATAAAAATGACTTTAAAAATCTCTTTCCCTCTGAAAACCAAATGAACACATTACCGATACTAGCTTGCTTTTCACGAAGGATATTTAAAGCAAGATAATATCCACCTAAAGTTAAAGGCCCAGTAACAAAAAATGTAATGATATTTATTGAAATTGAATTTTTTGTTTCTTTCCAATCAAAAATTGAAGAAAATACCCACTCAATACTAAAACTAAAGGTCGTAAGAAGAATCGAAATCAGTAATGTTGCCCCGACAGCTAAGCCCCATTTCCCTTCTAATGAATCCAGTGCTTCTCCTTTTAAATCACTAATCATGTTTAGCCTCGCCTCCTATACACAATAATTCTATTAGTATAGCATACTCCTACTGCAATTCACCCTTTGAAATGTAGCGATAAAAATGCGCTGTCGTTGTACTCACGTACGGACTAAGCCATAGAAATCCTATTCCAAGTGTAAAAATCGCCAAAATGGCCCACCCTATAAAACTTAGCCATAAAAGAAATAAATCTAATTTGTGCCCCTTCATCAGATTCTTACTTTCTTTCATTGCCTGCGAAACACTATATTCTGGTTTTTCAACCATCACATAATATGTCATCGAATATGAAAAATACAAAATAGCCATTACAATAAACGAAATAGCTAATAAAATAAAGAAAACAATTATAAATGATGGATTTGCATTCTCATCAAGAAAACCTAATAGCCCAAATACAATCGTTCCTAACATCGGAACCCATGTACCTGTATATAACAAAATCGCAAGCATAGCCCACATTGTTTTTATCATTCTTTTAAAACCACGAAATCCTTCAAATAAATAATCTACTCTAGCATCTTCTCGTTTGCTTATTTGTAGAAACAAATTCGTATAACCGTACGAGGTAATGCCATAAGCCGCATAACTTAAAATTATCATAAGGCAGTAAAAAAGCCCAAACGTAATAGCAGCTCCAATTGCCATCGCGTCTTCTTCAATTGAACCAGTTGAAATAGACAATAAAAGAATTATTATAACCCCTGGAATTAATAGTATAAGCATTATAGCCATTGAAACGACGTAACTTATAATATGATATAAAATCGTTGATCCAACACCTAGTCCCCATTTTCCTTTTAAAGAGTGCAATGCTTCTCGCTTCATTTCACCGATCATTTATTCATCCCCTTTATAAATTGTTGTACATTCTCTACTTATACAAGCACCAATATAATTATACCATTTTTGTAAAATTATCCATAAACTACATAAAAAAATCCGTAAAGGCAAAGCCTTTACGGATTTTTTTATTTCATATCGGAAACGTTTAAACGGTTCACAGCACGTTGTAATGCCATTTCTGCACGTTTAAAGTCAACATGTGCTTGTTTATCTTGCATACGTTGCTCAGCACGACGCTTCGCTTCATTTGCACGATGGATATCGATATGGCTTGCTTCTTCAGCAGATGATGATAATACAGTTACTTTATCTGGACGAACTTCGATAAAGCCACCACTTACTGCTACATAATCAGTGTGTCCACCATTTTTCAGACGAACTGCACTAATTTTTAATGGTGCAACAGTTGGAATGTGACCTGGTAAGATCCCCATTTCCCCACTCTCTGCTTTTACACTTACCATTTCTACTTCTTTTTCGTAAACCGGTCCATCAGGAGTTACAATACTGACTGGAAATGTCTTCATACTTCGTCCCTCCTAAGGCCTTACGCCATCATTTTCTTCGCGTTTTCAATAACTTCTTCAATGCCACCTACTAAGCGGAATGCATCTTCTGGAAGGTCATCATATTTTCCTTCTAGAATTTCTTTGAAACCACTAACTGTATTTTTTACAGGTACGTAAGAACCTTTTTGACCTGTAAACTGCTCCGCTACGTGGAAGTTTTGAGATAAGAAGAATTGAATACGACGAGCACGATGTACAACTAACTTATCTTCTTCAGATAACTCATCCATACCTAGAATAGCGATGATATCTTGAAGCTCTTTGTAACGTTGTAAAGTTTGCTGTACTTGACGAGCCACTTCATAATGCTCTTCTCCTACGATTTCTGGAGAAAGTGCACGAGATGTAGATGCTAATGGATCTACGGCTGGGTAAATACCCATTTGTGTTAAACGACGCTCTAAGTTTGTTGTTGCATCTAAGTGAGCGAACGTTGTAGCTGGTGCTGGGTCAGTATAGTCATCGGCTGGTACATATACCGCTTGGATAGACGTGATAGACCCTTTATTTGTAGATGTAATACGCTCTTGTAATTGACCCATTTCTGTTGCAAGTGTTGGTTGGTAACCTACCGCAGATGGCATACGACCAAGAAGGGCAGATACTTCAGAACCCGCTTGCGTGAAACGGAAGATGTTATCGATGAACAGAAGTACGTCTTGTCCTTGCTCATCACGGAAATGCTCAGCCATTGTTAAACCTGTTAATGCAACACGTTGACGTGCTCCAGGTGGCTCATTCATTTGTCCGAATACCATCGCCGTTTTCTTGATTACGCCAGAGTCGCTCATTTCGTGGTATAAGTCATTACCCTCACGAGTACGCTCACCTACACCAGCGAATACAGAGATACCACCGTGCTCTTGTGCGATGTTGTTAATTAATTCCTGAATTAATACTGTTTTACCTACGCCGGCACCACCGAATAGACCGATTTTACCACCCTTAATGTAAGGAGCAAGTAAGTCTACTACTTTAATACCAGTTTCAAGAATTTCTACTTTAGTAGATAATTCTTCGAATGCAGGTGCTTGACGGTGAATTGGATCACGGTGTACATCCGCAGGAAGTTCACCATCTAAGTCAATTGCATCACCTAATACGTTGAATACACGTCCAAGTGTTGCATCACCAACTGGTACAGAGATTGCTTTACCAGTATCTTCTACTTCTGTGCCACGAACAAGTCCATCTGTGGAAGACATCGCAACTGTACGAACTGTATCATCACCTAAATGAAGTGCAACTTCAAATGTTAAGTTCATGCTTCCGTTTTCGTTGCTTTGTTTTACCGTAAGGGCATTGTAGATTTCTGGTAGCTTTCCGCCATCAAACTTAACGTCTACAACCGGACCCATGATTTGCGTAACGCGCCCTTTATTCATCGGGTTCCCTCCTAGCTTTCTTTTAATTAGCTACCTCTATCAGAGAGGTTAGCTTTTAATTTTTTTATTAGTTTAGCTTACGCGACTCTCCTGAAAGAGCCGCTTCCGCTTTTTATTGAATCTAGCTCCAGCGGTTAGAATGTTCGGTGGCTTCGCTTTTTCCTACGAGGCACAAATCGCCTCTACGTCAAAAGCTCCATCCCCCTCTCATTCTGAACGAACCGCTTCCGCTTTTTAATACTATTCTAACGCTGCTGCTCCACCAACGATTTCCGTAATTTCTTGCGTAATCGCTGCCTGACGCGCACGGTTGAATGAAAGTGTAAGTGAATCGATAACTTCCATTGCGTTGTCTGTAGCACTCTTCATTGCTGTCATACGCGCTGCGTGTTCACTTGCTTTACCGTCTAGTAATGCACCGTACACTAAGCTTTCTGCGTATTGTGGCAATAGTACTTTTAAAATTTCTTCTTCAGAAGGTTCGAATTCATAAGCTGTCGTTGGTTTATCAGACGCCACATCAGTAAGCGGTAAAATTTTATTTTCCGTTACTTCTTGTGAAATTTTACTTACGTAATGGTTGTAGTAAATATACAGCTCATCATAAGCACCATCTGCAAACATCGCAATTGCTCGAGAAGCAAGGTCTTTAATATCAGTAAATGATGGGTGGTCAGATAATCCAACTACTTCATCAATGATGTTAAAGCCGCGACGTTTTAAATAATCACGTCCTAGTCGTCCAAGCACAATAATTGAATATTGGTTTGAATCCATATTATGACGTTCACGAATTACGTTACTCACTGTACGTAATACGTTACTGTTATAACCACCTGCTAGTCCGCGATCAGATGTAATAACGATGTATCCTGTACGCTTTACAGGGCGCGCATTTAGCATTGGATGATTAATTCCTTTACTTCCTTGCGCAATGCTCGCTACTACTTCTTGAATCTTTTCCATATACGGAACGAAAGATTTAGCATTTTGCTCTGCACGGTTTAACTTAGATGCAGATACCATCTCCATCGCTTTCGTAATTTGACTCGTTTTCTTTGTCGAGTTAATCTTCGCTTTTATATCGCGTAAAGATGCCACAGGTTTTCACCACCTTTTTTCCGGAAGTTGGCACGATTAGTAAGAATCCTCTTCCTAATCTACGTTGCAAGATATTCTTGCTCATGATTGAAGGAAAAGAATAGGTGCACCTACTCTTTTCCTTTACATAACCGTCAGCAATCTCAGAGCCCGAGATGCCTTTTATATATACTATCTAGCTCCAGCGGCTTGAATGCTCGGTGGCTTCACTTCTTCCTACGAGACAAAGACCGTCTCTTCGTCAGAAGCTCCATCCCCCTCACATTCAGGACGAGCCGCTTCCGCTTTTATTATTCAGAAGCTACAAATACTTTTTTAAATCCATTGATTGCTGCTGCAAATTTATCGTCATCCGCAAGTTTCTTAGTTGTGCGGATTTCTTCTAATAAGTCAGTCGCATTAGAATCTAACCAAGCATGGAATTCTTCTTCGAAACGAGTGATATCTACTACTGGGATATCATCTAGGAATCCACGTGTTAAAGCGTAAAGAATGATAACTTGTTTCTCTACACGTAATGGTTTGTGTAATCCTTGTTTTAATACCTCAACAGTACGAGCACCACGGTTTAGTTTCGCTTGAGTTGCTTTATCTAGGTCAGAACCGAACTGAGCGAACGCTTCTAACTCACGGTAAGATGCAAGGTCAAGACGAAGTGTACCTGATACTTTACTCATTGCTTTAATCTGAGCAGATCCACCTACACGAGATACAGAAGTACCCGCATCGATCGCTGGACGTACGCCAGAGAAGAACAAGTCAGATTGTAAGAAGATTTGTCCATCCGTAATCGAGATTACGTTTGTTGGGATGTAAGCTGATACGTCCCCTGCTTGTGTTTCGATGAAAGGTAGTGCAGTTAAAGAACCGCCGCCTTTTGCATCACTTAATTTTGCTGCACGCTCTAATAAGCGAGAATGTAAGTAGAATACATCCCCTGGGTAAGCTTCACGACCTGGAGGACGACGTAATAGTAATGACAGCTCACGGTAAGCTGCTGCTTGTTTTGATAAGTCATCATATACTACTAATACGTGTTTACCATTGTACATGAACTCTTCACCCATCGTTACACCAGCGTAAGGAGCTAGGTATAATAATGGAGCTGGTTGAGAAGCAGATGCAGTTACAACGATTGTGTAATCTAATGCACCATGCTTACGTAGTGTTTCTACTACGTTACGTACAGTTGATTCTTTTTGTCCGATTGCTACGTAGATACAAATCATATCTTCATCTTTTTGGTTGATGATTGTATCAAGTGCAACAGCTGTTTTACCTGTTTGACGGTCACCGATGATTAACTCACGTTGACCACGGCCAATCGGTACAAGAGCGTCAATCGCTTTAATACCTGTTTGAAGTGGCTCATGAACAGATTTACGATCCATTACACCTGGTGCTGGACTTTCGATTGGACGAGTGTTTGTTGTATTGATTGGGCCTAAACCATCAACTGGTTGACCTAATGGGTTTACAACACGACCAATTAGTTCTTTTCCTACTGGTACTTGCATGATGCGACCAGTACGACGAACTTCGTCACCTTCACGGATTTCTGTGTAAGGTCCTAAAATGATAATACCTACGTTGTTTTCCTCTAAATTTTGTGCTAGTCCCATAACGCCGTTAGAGAACTCTACAAGTTCGCCAGCCATAACGTTATCTAGACCATGAGCACGCGCGATACCGTCACCAACTTGGATAACTGTACCAACATCACTAACTTCGATTTCAGACTGATAGTTCTCGATTTGTTGCTTTATCAGTGCGCTAATTTCTTCAGCTCTGATGCTCATGTGCTTCACCCCTATCTATTCTTCATTAATTCACGCTGAATACGTGCTAATTTTCCTTGTAAACTTCCGTCATAAATGCGATTTCCAATACGTACTTTAATGCCGCCTAGTAAATCTTCATCTACAACATTTTTTACGCGAATTGCATCTTTTCCTGTTCTCTTTGCAAATGCTTCTGCAATGTTAAGCTTCTCTTCTTCTGATAGAAGACGAGTAGAATATACAGTTGCGTCCGCTACGTTACGTTCTTCATTAGCAAGAACAACATATTCATCTGCAATTTCAGGTAAAATATCAATGCGTTTGTTATCAATTAAAATATATAACGTATTTAAAATAGATTCAGAAACAGACCCGAATACGTTTGCAAGAAACGTCTTCTTCTGCTCTTTTGAAATGTTCGGTTGCGTTAAAAAGCTATGTAGTTCTCCGTTCTTTACATAAACGTTTTGTACAAGGCGTAATTCCTCTTCAAACATTTCTAATACGTGTTTTTCTTTAGCAATTTTAAAAAGAGCGACAGCATAACGTTTTGCTACAATCCCATTGCTCATCGCGCTTCTCCTACTTCTTTAATATAATCGCGAATTAACTTCACTTGATCTTCTTCTTTTAATTCTTTTTCAATTACTTTAGAAGCAATTTGAACAGATAAAGAAGCAACTTGTTCTTGTAAAGCAGCAATTGCTTGCTCTTTTTCGCGTTGAATTTCTTGTACAGCAGATGCTTTAATTGATTCTGCTTCTTCTTTCGCAGCAGCAACAATAACATCTTTTTGATCTACAGCTTGTTTTTTCGCTCTTTCGATTAACTCTTGTGCTTCAACACGTGATTGTTTTAACATTTCACGTTGTTCTTCTACTAACTTCTTCGCTTCAGCGTTACTTCTTTCTGCAGCGTCGATTTCATTAGTAACATGCTCTTCACGTTCTTTCATAATTCCCATTAAAGGACCCCACGCAAATTTGCGTAGCATTACTAATAGAAGTAAGAAAATGAACAATGTATAAGCAATCGTTCCAAATGGAATGGCAGCCCCTAATAATAAAGTTGGCACAAGGATTCACTCCCTTCAAAATATCTAAATTGATCATATGAAAAAAAAAGACATACGTTTCGTCATAAAGCAATGGCGAAGAAAGTTCAAAAAACACTCTTCGCCATCTATGTAAGGGGAGTCTCCCTTATTTGTTCATTACGATGAAAGCAATAACTACACCGATGATTGGAAGTGCCTCAACTAAAGCAACCCCGATGAACATAATTGTTTGAAGTGCGCCTTTTAATTCTGGTTGACGAGCAACACCTTCGATTGTACGTGATACGATAAGACCGTTACCAATACCTGCACCTAATGCTGATAAACCAATTGCAATTGCAGCTGCGATTACACCTAAACTCATTTAATTTGTCCTCCTTTGTATTATAAAAAAATAAATTTTTTCTTACTTAAATTATATTAATGGTCATGACTTACTTTATGAGCCATATAAACCATCGTTAACATAACAAAAATAAATGCTTGGATTGATCCAACGAATACACTGAATCCCATCCATGCTAACATCGGTACAAGTGCACCTAATGCTCCAAGGAATGATGCTCCGCCCAACTTAGCAAGTAATCCTAATAAGATCTCACCTGCATAAATGTTACCGAATAAACGAAGACCTAACGTTAATGTGTTAGCAAACTCCTCAATAACCTTTAATGGGAATAAGAATTTCATAGGTTGGAAATAACCTTTTACGTATTCTTTCGTACCCTTCATCTTAATTCCATAATAATGGGTGAGGGTAACTACCATCACGGCTAATGTTAATGTAACTGCTGGATCAGACGTTGGTGATCTCCACCATGCAATATGTTCGCCAGCCTCAGTTGCTGAATACATGAATGGTAAACCAAGGAAGTTCGATACGATGATAAACATGATAAGCGTAACGCCAAGCGTTAAGAAACGTCCACCTGTTTTCCAGTCCATCGTACTATTGATAATCCCTTTCACGAAGTCAAACACCCATTCCATGAAGTTTTGCATTCCTGTTGGGCGAAGAGCTAAGCTGCGAGTTCCGATAACAGCGATTAAGAAAACAATAACTGCTGCTACAGTAACCATCATAACTGACGACAAATCGAACGTTAAACCTAGAAATTCAACTAATTTACCGTGTTCCACTAGTAATTCACCTCTCTTCCCTGCTCTTATACTCTAAATAAAGAAAATCTATGATCATGACAAGGTATCCTGTCAGCAATCCTACACCTAAGCCCCACATCGCAATTAACTCTTGATATTTGGCTGCAAATAAAATCAATAACCCAATCGTGGCGAATCTTGAATATGTACTTACCGCTGTCGCCTTAAACTTCACGTTTTCTCCATTTGTCACGCGATCCAACAGCTTGTCTGTTCTACGTGCAATGATGCGCAAACTAAGAAAACTGAAAATCGTCCCGATAATCAGTCCAAGAAATACATCCTTGTAAGAGGTGAATCCCCATCCTAGCACTAGAAGCGCAAGCAAGTAGTACATATATTTCTTTTGTCTTTGGACAAGTCCATGTACGTCTATCATCATTGCTCTCCCGAATAGTAATGTCGAATGAGTCGAATCATTGCGTATACCCCTGTTCCTAACCCGAGTAATAACCCTATTATAAGAAACAATGGAAACGTTCCAACCTTATTATCAATCCACTGCCCACCAAAGATTCCAACAAGAATAGAACCGACTAACTGAGCAAGAATACCTGACATTAAAGCATAAGCTTTTATATGGCTGCGATCGTTTTTTTGCAAGGATTCATCCCTCCAATATGTAACCCTCATTCACGATGTGTTAATAATAACTCATTTTTTTGCATAAATCCTATACAAAATAAAAAGTTTACATTTTCGTCACGGAATAGATGTATTTTTGTCACTGAAAGCCCTACCATCTATCCCCGTTGTTAGCATACAATAGGGTATTAACAGTGTCAACGAGAAATCGTAAAAAATCAAAAAATTTGAGTATTAGTCATTTCCTCCCAAAAATGAAAACGTTCCCCTTCTAAATACTGGTTAGAGATATGCAATTTCTAACAGTTTTCTCTTTATAATAGAAGGAAATGTTCACAAGTTTGTCACTATTATATTTTTACGATATAACGCTTTCCTTCCATAATATAGTGCTCTTTAGACGTAAGACTTCTATATTATATGTGATGCGTATGCAACTTATGTTGTATATACTATGTATATTTATCCTCCTCCCCTACCTCATCAAGATACAACAAAACGAGAGGGGAACCCCCTCTCGTCAGTTGTCTTACTTCGTTCCGAATAAACGGTCACCAGCATCACCAAGACCTGGTACTACATATCCGTGGTCATTTAATTTCTCATCTAATGCTGCTACATAAATATCAACATCAGGATGTTCTTCTTGTACTACTTTTACTCCTTCTGGAGCTGCAACGATACACATTAATTTAATTTGTTTTGCACCGCGCTTTTTCAGAGAGTTAATTGCTTCAGCTGCAGAACCACCTGTTGCTAGCATCGGATCTAGTACGATAAAATCACGCTCTTCTACATCCGTTGGAAGTTTCACATAGTATTCTACCGGTTGCAATGTTTTAGGGTCGCGGTATAAGCCAACGTGTCCTACTTTTGCTGCTGGAATTAATTTCAGAATTCCATCAACCATTCCTAAACCTGCACGTAAAATCGGAATTAAACCAAGTTTTTTACCAGCGATCACTTTTGTTGTCGCTTTGCTTACAGGCGTCTCAATTTCAATGTCTTTAAGTGGAAGGTCGCGAGTAATTTCAAAAGCCATTAAGCTTGCTACTTCGTCCACTAATTCACGAAAATCTTTCGTACCTGTATTCTTGTCGCGAATATATGTAATCTTATGTTGAATTAACGGGTGATCAAATACATACAGTTTTCCCATGTGAATCTCTCCTTTAGATGATATTCATGCGTTTGCACGCTTTTTTACACTATTTACGATTGTAAAGAAAACGCTACTAATATTCAAGGGCAAATTTGGCAAAATCATGATTTTCCGATGAATCTATCTAGTATCTTTACCAATTATGGGAGCTGTATCCTTCATTATATCGCCAAAATTTATTCATCATTTGTATACATACTTAAAGAACAATATATGTCCACAAAAAAGACTGCCAAAACAATTACGTTTCAGCAGTCTTCTTCAATCTATTATAGATCTGTGTACATTGGGAATTTGCTCGTTAACGCTTCTACACGCTTACGTGCTTCTTCTAATGCAGCTTCATTTTCATGATTTTTTAATGTGTAAGCAATAAGTGACGCAATTTCATCCATGTCTTCTAAACCGAAACCACGAGATGTTACAGCTGCTGTACCGATACGTACACCACTTGTTACAAATGGGCTTGCTGTTTCAAATGGAATTGTATTTTTGTTCACTGTAATACCAACTTCATCTAATACATGCTCTGCTACTTTACCTGTGATTTCTAAGTTACGAACATCAATTAAGATTAAGTGATTGTCTGTTCCACCAGAAACAAGTGTAAGTCCTTCTTTTTGAAGACCTTCAGCTAAGCGGTTCGCATTGTTAATGATATTTTGTGCATATGTTTTGAAATCATCTTGAAGTGCCTCACCAAACGCAACAGCTTTTGCAGCAATTACGTGCATAAGTGGACCACCTTGAATACCAGGGAAGATTGATTTATCAATTTGTTTTGCAAATTGCTCTTCACATAAAATCATACCACCACGTGGACCACGTAATGTTTTATGTGTTGTCGTTGTAACGAAATGTGCATGTGGCACTGGATTTGGATGTAAACCAGCCGCTACTAAACCTGCGATATGTGCCATATCAACCATTAAGTATGCGCCCACTTCATCTGCAATCTCACGGAATCGTTTGAAATCGATAACACGAGGGTATGCACTTGCACCTGCAACGATTAATTTTGGTTTATGTTCTTTCGCTTTTGCTAATACATCATCGTAATTAATACGGTGAGATTCAGCATCCACGCCATATTCTACGAAATTATATTGTACTCCACTGAAGTTAACAGGGCTTCCGTGTGTTAAGTGACCACCATGAGATAAATTCATACCAAGTACTGTATCGCCTTGCTCTAAAATCGTGAAGTATACTGCCATGTTCGCTTGTGCACCAGAATGCGGTTGAACATTTACGTGCTCTGCGCCGAAAATTCCCTTTACGCGATCACGTGCGATATCTTCTACTACGTCTACGTGTTCACAACCACCATAGTAACGTTTCCCAGGATATCCTTCAGCATACTTATTCGTTAAAACAGAACCTTGCGCCTCCATGACTGCTTCACTTACGAAGTTTTCCGAAGCAATTAACTCAATCTTTGAACGCTGTCTTCCTAGTTCTGCCTCAATTGCAGCAAATACCTTTTCATCTTGACGTTTTAAATGATCCACCAAAATCCCCCTTTTCTGAACGAATTACATCGATTCCCAACAGTTTTTTCTTATTTATTCAGAAAAAACGAAAATTCAGGTTGTAATTCTTTCGAACCTTCATGTTTTCAACTACATTCTAACATGACTTTCTATATCATAAAAGAAAAAAAAGACCGAAAATCGGTCTTTTCTTTCTTCTATGATAAAGTCAGACAACATACCTTATTCGTAACTTTAACGGCAAGTAATAGTCTCTTCCTTCGCCGCATAAACAGCACGTGCTCCACCAATTAGTTTTCCACGTGTTGTTGCCATCGTTACATGTGCACTTCCAATTTCCTTCACACTAGTACGAACCGGAACAGCTACGTGCTTTAAATGCATACCGATAAATGTATCACCAATATCCATTCCTGCATCTGCTTTAATAAACTCAATTACTACCGGATCTTTCAAATTGTGATAAGCATATGTTGCTAATGCACCACCTGCTGATCTAACAGGCGTAACTGTTACAATTTCAAATTGATATTTCATCGCCAACTCTTTCTCAACTACTAAAGCACGGTTTAAATGCTCACAACATTGAAACGCCAACTGAATACCTGTTTGTTCTTGAAATTGTTTTAACTCAGAAAAAATCGCCTCTGCTACTTCCATCGTTCCTGATGTCCCAATTCTTTCTCCTAGCACTTCGCTCGTACTACACCCCACTACAAAAATTTGATTACTTTGTAATGAAGCTTGTTCTTGGAAATCAGAAAGCGAAATTTGTAGCTGTTCTCTTACCTTTACGATTTCTGTCATTACGCCTCTTCCTTTCACAGGTTGGTTCACCAAATTATATTTCCTACTGCTTCTAGTTAGAATCTATTACTTTGCTTCGTATGTTTTAATTTTCCCTACGCGGTTTTCGTGACGGCCGCCTTCAAATTCAGTTGTTAACCAAATTTTTGCGATGTCACGTGCTAGACCAGCACCAATTACACGCTCGCCCATTGCTAACATGTTCGTATCATTATGCTCTCTTGTTGCTCTCGCGCTGAAAGTATCATGAACTAACGCACAACGAATACCATTTACTTTGTTTGCAGCAATTGACATACCGATGCCTGTCCCACAAACTAAAATACCACGGTCTACTTCGCCATTTGCTACCATTTCTGCTGCTGGAAACGCAAAATCAGGGTAATCAACAGAACCAGCTTCACATTCACAACCTAAATCAATATATTCAATATTTAACTCTTCTAATAAACTTACAAGTTCTTTACGGATATTCATACCGCCGTGATCAGATGCTATTACTACTTTCATTTTTACCCCTCCAAAGTTTCAATCCATTATCTTCATTTCTCAATCGCTCCTATATATGGAACGAAGTGATCTCCAATATCGTATTATACACGAAACATTAACCTTCTGAATGTTTTTTCAGTAAAGTTTGTACAAGTTTTTCCATCTCTTCTAACGTTTCTTTATAAATAGAAAGTGATCCGCCAAATGGATCTGAAATATCCTTACTTATCCCCTCGGTCACTCCATATAATGTATCTACTTTCTTTTCAACGCTCGGATAATGTCCAAGTAAAATTTGCCTATGGTTTTCCGTCATTGTTACTACAATATCTGCCCAATCAATCAAAGTTTCGTTTATCTGCTGTGCGGCATGATCGATTGCAATTCCTTTTTCAGCTAAAGCTTCCTTTGCATGTACCGACGCATCACTTCCAGGATAGGCAAAAACACCAGCAGATTGCACTTCAAACTTACCTTCTCCATGATGGCGAAGTAATGCCTCAGCCATCGGGCTACGGCATGTATTTCCAGTGCAAACAAATAATACTCGTTTCATCTAAACCCACCCCTTTTCTCTATTTCCTACCTTTTATCATAGCGTACATTAGAATAGAACAAAAGAAATGTGAATATACGAAAGGCGCATTCCTCTTATATTTTTTCTAAGAAAAATGCGCCTTATCCACATATATGTGAAATCCTATTTCCAAGTGCCCAAAGTATTTTACCATACATAAGGAACAGACTACCAAAAAAATAAGGAATCCATTTCATACGAAACGGATTCCTTTCATGTGATAATTATTTCATTGTAACTTTCATTACTTCTGTTGAACCTTTTGTAGCAGTTACGCCTACAGTTGTCTTAATAGACTCAGCTGCATCTGTGTTTGTAATAACGATTGGAGTAATTGTGCTTTTCGCTTTTTCACGAATTAATTCTAAGTCGAATGAGATTAATTTATCTCCAGCTTTTACAGCTTGTCCTTCAGAAACGTGAGCCTCGAAACCTTCACCTTCCATTTTTACAGTTTCTAATCCAACGTGGATTAAAATTTCTGTACCGTTTTTCGCTTTAATTCCAATTGCATGTTTCGTATGGAATAATTGTACGATTTCACCATCAACTGGAGATACAACTACACCTTCAGTAGGATCGATTGCAACACCGTCGCCCATCATACGACCAGCGAATACTGGATCTGGTACTTCTTCAATATTTTTCACTGCTCCAGTTAATGGAGCTACGATTGTTTCTTCATTTGTTTTTGAACCAAGACCGAATAATTTTTTAAACATAGGATAGTCCTCCTTATAATTTACCTAAAAGTTTATAGGGCAATCTCTATTAAAGATCAGAATAAACGTAAGACCTCATACTTCGAATATTATATTGTAAAAACGCTTTCGAAATAAATTACGTCATTACTACTAGACTCTTATTGTAGCGTCTCACAAAATTCCAGTCAATTCTGATTGTCTGAATAACAATAAGAAGTTAACTTCTACTTATATTTTCTCTTTTTTTACCTAACTTGTCTAGAGGTCTTTACTACATTTTATTTTTTGTTGTTAATTTGTAAAATTTTTTCAAACTTTTTTCAAAATCCACTTGACTAAAGTAAGTAACTATTTTATTATTACTTACGTAAGATAAGTTAATAACTTTTAGGAGGTTTTCAAAAATGATGGATTTCGGTCTTCTTATTATTCGTCTTATTATAGGTATTACATTCATGGGTCATGGTGCTCAAAAATTATTTGGTTGGTTCGGCGGTTACGGTTTAAAAGGAACAGGTGGCTGGATGGAATCAATTGGTTTACGCCCTGGTATATTCATGGCATTTATGGCTGGCGCAACTGAAGTATTAGGTGGTTTCTTATTCGCATCAGGTATTTTCACTGCAATTGGTTCATTATTTATCGTTGGAACAATGTTAATGGCAATCTTCACTGTTCATGGAAAAAACGGTTACTGGGTAACACAAAATGGATATGAATATAACTTAATGTTAATCGCTGTTGCTATCGGTGTAGCTTTAATCGGACCTGGCGCATACGTTTTACTATAATTTTTATCTTGAATTCGAGATTATTCAGAAGGAACTTACTTCATTGTGTTTGAAGTAAGTTCTTTTTATGTAATAAAAATATTATTTTCAGCAGGAGTTTTCCACTATCATCTTGTAAACAAACAATAAGTCGTCATATTTAGAAAGGGGATTTCAATCATGTTATCCATTAATCCAAATGAACAATCGGAAAAAGAGAATTACAAATTATTAACGGGAAGCATCATTCCACGCCCTGTCGCATTCGTTACATCTGTAACAAAAGACGGCATATTAAACGGCGCACCATATAGTTATTTCAATATTGTCGCTGCTAATCCACCACTTATCTCAGTTTCTGTACAACGAAAAGCTGGAGAAAGAAAGGACACTTCCCGAAACGCAATTGAAAAAGGGGAATTTGTCGTACATATCTCTGATGAATCATATGTAGCGGCAATTAACGAAACAGCAGCTAATCTTCCGCCAAATGAAAGTGAAATTGAACTAGCAAAATTAACACCAATTGAAAGTGATGTCATCTCCGTTCCAGGTGTAAAAGAAGCAAATATTCGAATGGAATGCGTACTGGAACGCGCAATCCCTCTTGGCGGAACAGAAGACTCACCAGCTTGCGATTTACTAATCGGACGCGTCGTTCGTTTCCACGTCGCAGAACACCTATACGAAAAAGGGCGCATTCATGCCGAAGGACTAAAACCAGTAAGCCGCCTAGCAGGACACAACTACGCAAAACTAGGAGAACAATTTGAATTAGTGAGGCCAATCTAAAAGCGGAAGCGGCTCGCAGGAAGACGCGAAGCCACCGACCATTCTAGCCGCTGAAGCTGGATATTATCAAAAAGTAAAGGCGTCCCGATTCCTTCCATCACTTAAACATAAAAATCCCCTGCTAAATAGCAGGGGATTTTATCATTGTAATTCTTCCTTCTTTTCTTCTAAAGCCGGCATCTTCTCTTTTTTCGGTTTCCCAAGCTTAATGACTAAGAAATATAGGGAAAGCAATGTAATAAGAAAAACGATTATAAATGGATACGGAGAATAAAAGGCACGCGCCGCCTCCGTTTTTCCCGCAACAAACTTCAATGACTCAATATCTAAAAACTCAGCAAACATTTGTACACCGAGCATACTAAACCAAAAAACAAAAAAACTAATAATAATACCAAAAACTTGCTTCAATCTCGTCATCCATCTCATCCTTTCTATATGTTTAATTTTTTAGCGCAATCAGTATAGTACAAACAAAACTATGCACAGAAAGGAACTATCCTATCATTCGCGAATTAATTTAATCCAACCTAAAATTGAAATTTGTAAAATAATACCCCAAATAATAAGCAGTCGTAACCATCTAGGAAAAATTTACAAATCGAATATACCATTCTAATAATTTGTTCATAACGCCCTCCCCCTTAAAATTATATAGGAAAAAGGAGATATAATCCAAATCCAACCAAAATGATACCACCTACTATCTCACCATATGTACCGAGCATACCTTTCGCATGCCTACCAATGAATAAACCAATCCACGCTAATAACATACTAACAAATCCAAAGAGTAATATCGTAATAATTGTCTGTGCCCCGTAAATACCAAGACTAAGCCCTACTGAAAAACTATCTATACTAACACCAAATGCAAATACGAATAAACTAATTCCAATAGGGGCTGTTCTAGTTTCTTCATTCTCTAGAATAGAGGAATACACAATATAAAATCCTAATCCTATTAATAAAATAGCACCGGCAAAATGTGCAATGTCTCCATACTGCTCTGATAAAAAACGACCTAATACCATCCCTATAAACGGCATGATAATATGAAATATCCCTATCGTCACACCGATATACAGGATTTGTCTTATCTTTAAGGTCATCATTCCCATCCCAAGACTCACCGAGAACGCATCCATCCCTAAGGCGAATGCCATAATTATTAAAGGTATTATCTGTTCAAACGTCATTCATGTCCCTCCTCGGACGTGCTACTTCAAAATATGCTTATCCGAGGAGAAATATTCTGTTTGCTAACCGTACCTTATGATTCAGTAATAATTTGATGTCCTGCCGCTTTTGTTAAACGATTCATAATGGCATTCCCTATTCCTTCATTTGGGAATGATTCACTAAAAATAACATCCACTTCACTTGCATCAAATGTTCTAAGTACATCATATAATTTAGTCGCAACGCTAGCTAAATCGCTTCGAACACCACAAGATAATACAACATCCGCGATATATACATGCTGATACTCTTCTGTCGTTAATACACCGACTTTAAATCCTTCTTCCTTTTTCTTATCCACAATAAGCTGAATAAATTCACGTGAACCCTCAACAATACTAAGTGGAGCTTTTGGTGCATAATGTGTATATTTCATTCCAGGTGATTTCGGTTTTTCCTTCTCATCCTTTAGAGCCGGATCTAAAGAAACCGTGCCAATCACCGCTTCCAATTGTTCTTTCGTAATCCCACCTGGGCGCAATATCGTTGGAACAGCGCTCGTACAATCAATTACAGTCGATTCAACACCGACTCCTGTTGCACCACCATCTACAATACCTGCGATTTTCTCATTTAAATCTTCATATACGTGAGATGCTAACGTCGGGCTTGGACGACCTGAACGATTCGCACTCGGTGCTGCAACAGGTACATTTGCCTCTTCAATAAGAGCAAGAGCTACTGGATGATCAGGCATTCTTACTCCAACCGTATTAAGTCCGGCCGTCACCTTCTCTGAAATTCCTTCTTTTCTAGGTAAAATAATTGTTAACGGACCTGGCCAAAAATGCTCCATTAACTTCTCTGCAACTGGCGGGATTTCCTTCACAATCCCATCTAACTGCGATTTTGTCCCAATGTGGACAATAAGTGGATTATCACTCGGTCTTCCTTTCGCTTCAAAAATTTTCGCAATCGCTTCATCATTCATCGCATTTGCACCTAGTCCATATACCGTTTCTGTAGGGAAGGCAATCGCTTCATTTTCCCTTAATAATTTTGCTGCTTCTTGTAACTGTGGATAATATTTTTTTCTTTCCACAACATTATCCACAACCCACATATTTGTATGCATTTTTTCCCACGTCCTTTTCTACCATGAAATACTTGTCTATTTTTAGTTTACTATGAGATTTATCCAAAAGACAAACAAGGTTTATCCACAAAATGTGGATAAACCTAATTAATCCGTGGATAACTTTGTGAATAGCTGACAATTTAGTATTATTGCATTTGGCTCTTTTATATTTTTACAAAAGTGTTCTAACTGTCGAATTCCCTCTGGTACGTTTTCTTTCTCTATAGTAACAAAGTCAAAAAACTGAAAGATTGTTATAGATTGTGGATGATTTGTTAGTAAGTACAATTGTCGAATATTTTTTTCTTTCATATACTGCAAAAACATTTCAAAAAAATATAAGAAAGTCTGTTTATCCACATTAGGTGTGAATAAACAAGAACGAATAAGTGCGTTTTCTTCACTTTGTTCATATCCAATGACTGCCCGTATTTCTTCCGCCTCTTCCAAAATCATAAATTGCGCGTACAACTCATTTATTTTATCATCTTTTTTATTAGCTTGTCCGAAAAAAGAATGCAATCTTTCCACATCTGCTTTCGTCGCAAAATATACCTTCTTCATAATAAATCCCTCCTCTTTTTTATATATGAGAAGGGATTTACTAATAGTACTATTTAGAGAATAAAGATGTAAAAGCTTCTACAATAAAGAACTTAACTTCTGGCTTTTCTTCTTCCTCTTCTACTTTTACATACTCATTTTGTTTTTCTTGTTTTTGTTCCACAGGTTTCTCCACTTTTTCCAAAGTTTTTATTTCCTCTTTACTTGCAGGTTGTTCTTCTACTTTCGTTTCATTTTTTACTATTTTCTTTTCAGAAGCTGTTACTTTTTTTGCGACTTCCTGCTTTACAACTTTCTTTTCTTTCACCTCATCCTCTTTTTTCTCTTCTGCATTTACTACTTCTTCATCTATTTGTTTTACTTGCTCCTCTTCAGGAGATTCAGCCTTCACAACATGTTCTTCTTTCCTTACAGCTGTACCACTTGAAAAATCTAAGAAACACATCGGTGGAAATAATACACACCACCAGTTTGCCCCTTCACCTTCCCCAATTGTAATTAAGACTGCTTCATATTCCCCTGCCGGATAAATAAAATTCCCATATACCTTTGTAGGAAACTTTACATTTTTACTGAATTTCACTTGAAATGAATCTTTACTTCCTTCTTTTTTTAACGTATTTGCCACTGTTTTTTCGATTTCTGGAATATGACTTTGAATGACTTTGCGCGCCTCTTCAAATGAAGTTAAATCAGCTACCCATCCATCAATTTGTGTTTTTACTTCATCACGCACTTTGCGCTTTAACGCCTGGTCTTTATCTGAATCACTATTTGCTAAAATCCGTAATCGAACAGCCTCTTTCGGAATAACTGAAGGCCCTTTCGCATCAGCTTTCATATATCCAAACTGCACAAGTAACTGTGCACCAATTAATAATAGAAGAAGATAAGCAATAACTTGTTTTTTCATTTCCTCCACCGTCCCTTCTACAAACAGTGTGGACAGACTTTCATCTTTCTAAACTATTAAATTCAAAATCTATATGAATTTTCCCACAAAAAAATAGAGTAAGGTGTAAACCTTACTCCATTTCTGCAAACACCATACGATCTTTTCCATTAATATCAAAAACAACCTCAACATGAGCATGTGGAAAAGCTTGTTGTAGCAGCCCTTTCACGTCCTCACCTTGCCCTACTCCAATTTCAAAGGCCACAATCGCTTTCTTCTGCAATACATTCGGCAACTCGTCCATAAAGCGGCGATAAAAATCTAATCCGTCTTCACCACCAACCAACGCTCTCTTTGGCTCATGCTCTTTCACCACAGGAGAAAGCCCACGCCAATCTTCTTCCGGTATATATGGAGGATTTGAAACAACAACATCTAACTTTTGACCCGTTTCATAAAATGGTGATAATAAATCACCGTGATAGAACGTTACTTCTGCGCCCAAAGTTTTCGCATTTTCTTTTGCGACTTCAATTGACTCCTGTGCAATATCTACCGTATACACATGAAGATTTTTATTTTCTAAAGCAAGCGTAATCGAAATCGCTCCGCTACCTGTACCAATATCTGCTACATGTAGTTTCTCATCATCAAAATGGCGCTCGATTCTTTCTAACACTCCCACTATAAGCTCTTCTGTTTCCGGTCTTGGTATTAACACCTCTTCATTCACAAAGAACGATCTTCCATAAAACATCTCATGACCAATCATATATTGAATAGGAATACCTTCTACATGCTTGTGGATAAACTCTGTAAAACTTGTTTCTTGTTCCGCAGTTATTTCTTCACGCATGTTCATCAATAATCCTGTTCTATTCGTCTTTAATACATGACAAAGGACAATTTCTCCCGCATTTTCATCTCGTCCATTCTCCTGTAAAAAAGAAGAAGCCCATTTCAGGGCTTCATAGACACGCATTACTCAGCTGCCTCCATCCTTTGAGCCTGATCTTCCATCACTAAGGCATTGATGAAATCATCTAACTTACCTTGTAAGATTTGATCTAGCTTTTGAATCGTTAAACCGATTCGATGGTCTGTAACACGGTTTTGCGGGAAGTTATACGTACGAATACGCTCTGAACGATCACCCGTACCAACAGCTTGTTTACGGTTTTGATCATACTCAGCTTGTGCTTCTTGTCTAAACTTATCATAAACACGTGCGCGTAATACTTTCATCGCTTTTTCTTTATTCTTAATTTGTGATTTCTCATCCTGACACGATACAACTACACCAGTCGGTAAATGCGTTAAACGCACCGCTGACATCGTTGTATTAACGCTCTGTCCACCAGGTCCACTAGAAGCGAATGTATCAACACGAACATCTTTCTCATGAATATCAATTTCTACTTCTTCTGCCTCTGGTAATACAGCTACAGTTGCTGTAGATGTATGGATACGTCCACCAGATTCCGTTTCAGGAACACGTTGTACACGGTGAGCGCCATTCTCGAATTTCAGCTTCGCGAAAGCACCTTTACCGTTAATCATAAAGATAATCTCTTTATATCCACCTAACTCTGTATAGCTAGCCTCGATAATCTCCGTTTTCCAACCTTGTACCTCAGCGTAACGGCTATACATACGGTATAAGTCACCAGCAAATAAAGCGGCCTCGTCGCCACCAGCAGCTCCACGAACCTCAACGATAACGTTCTTATCATCGTTAGGATCTTTTGGTACAAGTAAAATTTTCAGACGCTCTGATAATGTTTTTTCTTGTGATTCTAACTCAGAAACCTCTTCTTTTACCATTTCACGCATTTCTGCGTCTAACTTATCTTCTAACATTGCTTTCGCATCTTTTAATTGCTCACGAACATCCTTATACTCACGATACACCTCTACCGTTTCCTGTATATCAGACTGTTCCTTTGAATATTCACGAAGCTTATTTGTATCGCTAATAACCTCTGGGTCACTTAACAATTCATTTAACTTCTCATAACGATTTTCTACAGCTTGCAAACGATCTAACACATCATTCACCTCTACATCCTAGTATCTAATACAAATAGTATATGGTACTTACTCAAAAAAACGCAAATTATATTTGAAAGTGGCGGTGGCTCGTTCAGCTCTGACCAGCTAAGGTTCTTTCGACCTAAAGGTGCTTTTTACCTTTCGGGCGGAAGGTTCTTAGATGCGAAGAGCTAGCCACCGGAACTAGATATTATTTAAAAGCGTAAGCGGCTCACACCACTCACACTCTCTATTCTGAAAAAAACCCGCCTTGCACAGCGAGTTTACTTATCTTTGTTTTGTAGGAACTGCATGACAATGACGACAGCGTGGTTCATACGATTCTGAAGCACCAACTAAAATAATCGGGTCATCAAATGCCGCTGGTTCTCCATCAATTAATCGTTGTGTACGACTTGCCGGAGATCCACATGCAGAACATACTGCTTGTAGTTTTGTTACATGTTCAGCAATCGCCATCAGCTGAGGAACTTGTCCAAATGGTAGACCACGGAAATCTTGGTCTAAACCAGCTACAATGACACGATAGCCACGATTTGCCAATACTTGCACCACTTCCACAATGTCCCCATCAAAGAATTGCACCTCATCGATTGCAATTACATCCATTTCTTCAGTGATATGTTCAAATATATCTTTTGAAGCTGAAACAGGAACTGCTTTTACCTTTAATCCGTTATGTGATACAACGTCTTCTTCACTATAGCGATTATCAATACATGGTTTAAATACAATTGCATGTTGTTTCGCAAATTGCGTACGACGCACACGGCGGATAAGCTCTTCTGATTTACCAGAAAACATACTACCGCAAATCACTTCAATCCAACCGTTCTGATTTATTAAGTACATGAAGCTCTCCTTTCATCTACTTTTTAATTAAAAGTAGGGTAAAGGTATAATATTTTCGCAAAAAAAACAGACAAGCGAATAGATACACTTGCCTGTTTTATGTTTTTATTACTTAAGACCGTATTTCTTATTGAAGCGGTCAACGCGTCCGTCTGCAGTAGCAAACTTCTGACGTCCAGTGTAGAATGGGTGAGAATCAGAACTGATCTCAACTTTTAGTAATGGATAAGTGTTACCATCTTCCCACTCAACAGTTTCGTTAGATCCTCTAGTAGATCCGCTTAAGAATTTGAAGCCTGTGTTTGTGTCCATGAATACAACTTTCTTGTAATCTGGGTGAATTCCTGCTTTCATTCTTTTCATCTCCTTCCGCCCTGAATCATTTTCGAAACAGAGTTTTTCATCTTCAGCTGCATACACAACTATATTGATGAAACACATATGATGAAATTATAACAAGGCTAACTTCATTTTGCAACTACCTGTTTTTGTCTTTTTGATTTTAAAAGCAGAAGCGGCTCGTTCAGAATAGGAGGGGGATGGAGCTTCTGACATAGAGGCGCTTTTTGCCTCGTAGGAAGACGCGAAGCCACCAACCATTCTAGCCGCTGGAGCTGGATATTATCTTAAAAGTGGAGACGGCTCGTTCAGCTCTGACTGGCTAAGGTTCTCTCGCACAAAAGGTGCTTTTTACCTTTCGGGCGGGAGGTTCTTAGATGCGAACGAGAGAGCGGAATGACCGGAAATTCTTCCACGCATCTTTCTTTAATATTACCTAAAAAAACATAAAAAACTCGCTTACCACAAAATAAGCGAGTCCCAATCTTTTCCCTTTACTTAGTTGTTACATATTTTTTCGAATCTGCAACAATGTTTTGTAAAAATTCTTCATTTGTCTTTGTTTGACGAAGTTTACGTAAGAACCCTTCAACAAAGTCTGGTGTATCACGCATTGTTTTACGAATACCCCATAGCTTGTCTAAATGTTCTTTCGGAATTAATAGATCCTCTTTACGTGTACCAGAACGGCGAATATCAATTGCCGGGAAGATACGACGCTCAGCTAATGAACGATCTAAGTGAAGTTCCATATTTCCAGTTCCTTTAAATTCTTCGTAAATTACATCGTCCATACGAGATCCCGTATCAACAAGCGCTGTTGCTAAAATTGTTAAGCTACCGCCTTCTTCGATATTACGTGCAGCTCCAAAGAAACGCTTCGGTCTATGGAAGGCAGCTGGGTCGATACCACCCGATAATGTTCTACCACTTGGCGGAATAACAAGATTGTAAGCTCGCGCTAAACGGGTAATACTATCCATTAAGATGATAACATCTTTTTTGTGCTCTACAAGACGCATTGCACGTTCTAACACAAGTTCCGCTACTTTAATATGATTTTCTGGTACTTCATCAAAAGTAGAGCTTACAACATCTCCTTTAACAGAACGTTCAATGTCTGTTACTTCCTCTGGACGCTCATCAATTAAAAGTACAATTAATTCAGCTTCCGGATGATTTGTTGTAACACTGTGTGCGATTTCTTTTAATAGACTAGTTTTACCAGCCTTTGGAGGCGCGACAATTAAACCACGTTGTCCAAATCCAACTGGTGCAATTAAATCCATGATGCGTGTCGGTAACTTTTTCGGTTCCGTTTCCAATTTCATTTGGCGATCTGGGTATAATGGTGTTAATGCAGGGAAATGCACACGCTCTTTTGCTGACTCTGGATCATCTCCGTTTACAGCTTCCACTTGTAATAATCCAAAGTAGCGTTCATTTTCTTTCGGAGGTCGTACTTTACCAGAAACCTTGTCTCCATTACGTAAATCGAAACGACGAATTTGCGAAGCTGAGATATAAATATCTTCTGAGCTTGGAGAGTAGTTGATAGGACGTAGGAATCCAAATCCTTCTGATTGAATAATTTCTAATACGCCTTCCATGAAGAAGAAACCTTCTTTTTCTGCTCGAGCTTTTAAAATGGCGAAGATTAACTCTTTTTTCGTTAATTTGCTATAATACGAAATCTTAAATTCTTTCGCAAGCTCGTATAACTCTTTTAATTTCATGTTTTCTAATGCTGCAATTGACAAATTCATTCAGACACCACACTTTAACGTTATTCTCTTTTCACATGGGTAAAGGGAAAAAATACGGAAGGCAAATAATTAATAATGAAAGGCAATAAGTTCAAGTAGGGTAATATTCACTATTGTAACCCTTTTATCTAGTTTTAATCAATACGTTGAAACACAAATACAAGAAGCGAAGACAAGAAAATTTGTCTTCGCTTTTTATTTAATCCGGCTCCGATGGCTAGAAGGGTCAGTCATTCCACTCTCTCACTCGAAGCAAAGAGCGCTTCAAGGTCGAGAGCTCCAAATAGCCTGCGATTCTGAACGAGCTGCTTACGCTTTTTATTTAATAACCAAGTTTGGTTTTTTATTCAAGCTATGACGTCCATCCACGAAGCGTACTGTGCCTGATTTTGCACGCATAACAAGAGATTGTGTTGTTCCTACGCTACCTTTAAATTGAACGCCGCGCAATAGTTCTCCGTCTGTTACGCCTGTTGCTGCGAAGATTGCATCGTCACCTTTTACTAAGTCCTCCATGCGAAGGATGCGGTTGATGTCTTCTATGCCCATCTTTTTGCAACGCGCCAATTCAGCTTCGTTTTGTGGTAATAATTTCCCGTGAATCTCGCCACCTAAACATTTTAATGCAACTGCCGCTAATACACCCTCAGGCGCACCACCAGATCCGAATAAAATATCTACACCTGTACGATCAAATGCGGTGTTGATTGCACCAGCTACGTCTCCATCATTAATCAATTTAATGCGAGCACCAGCTTTACGAATTTCTTCAATAATTGCTTGATGACGTGGACGGTTTAAAACTGTCGCTACAACATCTTCAATATCTTTGTTTTTCGCTTTCGCAACTGCACGTAAGTTATCGATAATAGGCGCATCAATATCGACCGCCCCAACCGCTTCTGGGCCAACCGCGATTTTATCCATGTACATGTCAGGAGCATGTAACAAATTACCGTGATCTGCAATTGCAATAACAGCAAGAGCATTCCACCCACCAGCTGCTACAATGTTTGTCCCTTCTAAAGGATCAACTGCAACGTCTACACGTGGACCATATCCTGTACCTAATTTTTCTCCGATATATAGCATTGGTGCTTCATCCATTTCACCTTCACCAATTACAACTGTACCTTTCATCGGAATTGTATCAAATACATCACGCATAGCTGATGTTGCTGCACCGTCTGCCTCATCCTTTTTCCCGCGTCCCATCCAACGCGCTGATGATAAAGCTGCAGCCTCTGTTACACGTACTAACTCCATAGATAAACTTCTTTCCACGATAATCCCTCTCCTTTAAGTCTTTATATTTCTGCCGTATTTTGTGAACCGTGTTTTTTCTATAAAGTGTACTTCCGCAAGTAGTGATACTTCCCCCTTGCGGAAGTATCACTTATGCGTTCTTCATTTCTTCAATTTCTTGATTTGTCATTTGTTCTCGCCAAATGCTTGCACCAAGCCCTTTAAGCTTGTCTACTATATTTTCATAGCCACGATCAATATGCTCAAGTCCGGTTACCTCTGTAATTCCATCCGCCATTAATCCTGCAATAACGAGTGCTGCTCCAGCTCGCAAATCACTCGCTTTCACTTTTGCACCTTGCAATAAAACAGGACCAGTTACGATAGCTGATCGACCTTCTACTTTAATTTGTGCATTCATACGACGTAATTCATCAATATGTTTAAAACGTGCACCATAAATCGTATCCGTTACAACACCCGTTCCATGTGCCTTTGTTAAAAGTGTTGTAAATGGCTGTTGTAAATCTGTTGGGAAACCTGGATATACAAGCGTTTTTATATCAACTACTTTTAATCTTCTATCACCGTTCACTGTAATCTGGTCATCATTCGTTTCAACCTGGACACCAGCTTCTCTTAACTTTGCGGTAACTGACTCTAAATGCTGAGGAATAACATTATCAACTGTTACTTCTCCTCCTGACGCAGCACCTAAAATCATATACGTACCCGCTTCAATACGATCTGGAATGATTGTATGATGACAACCGTGCAGTGAATCCACACCATCAATTCGGATTACATCTGTACCAGCACCTTTAATACGTGCTCCCATGCTAGTTAACAATGTAGCTACATCAATAATCTCTGGTTCTTTTGCTGCGTTTTCAATAACAGTTCTACCTTTCGCTCGTACAGCTGCTAGCATAATATTAATCGTAGCTCCTACACTAACAACATCTAAATAAATACGTGCCCCGCGTAGTTCATCTGCTCTTAAATAGATAGCACCTTGTTCATTCGTAACATGTGCACCTAACGCTTCAAACCCTTTAATATGCTGATCAATCGGCCTCGGTCCTAAGTGACATCCACCTGGAAGCCCAATAACAGCTTTTTTAAAACGGCCAAGCATCGCACCCATTAAATAATAAGACGCACGCAATTTTTTCACTTTTCCATTTGGTAAAGGCATTGCAACCATGTTAGAAGGATCGACTACCATCTCTTCCTCCTGTCCATAAGTTACTCTTCCTCCAATTTCCTCTAGTAAGTCTCCTAACATTTTCACGTCCGAAATATTAGGGACACCACCAATAGTTACTGGAGTATCTGCTAAAATTGTCGCTGGAATTAGTGCAACGGCGCTGTTCTTTGCACCACTCACGCGAATTGTTCCATTTAAAGCTCTTCCGCCTTCAATTAGCAATTTTTCCATATTGAGCTCCCTTCTTGTGAATGTATTTACTTTCTATATTTTTATAGAAAGCTCCCCTTAAGAATCTCAATCACTCTTTCCACCCTAACACTCAATAAATAGGAAACCATCATCTTCATTTCTCCTGTAATACAAAAAGATAAAGATTAACTATTTATCGAATTTACTTTATCAATTTAGATACTTTATCACATTTATTAATAGGACTATGCACATTATTTTCTATTTCAAAAACAAAATGATAAAATCTTTAGACTTGTTCACGCTTTCATTATACAACGAAAGGAAACCGTCTAAAAGAGTAGACGGTTTCCAAAACGGAATTTTATTCTTACGCTTTACCGTTAGAACCGAATTCGCGAATTTTACCAATAACAGTTGCTTTGATAGCGTCGCGGCCAGGTCCGATAAATTTACGAGGATCGTAAACTTCTTGGTCTTTGTTTAATACTTCACGAACAGCTTTTGTAAACTCGATTTGGTTCTCAGTGTTTACGTTGATTTTTGAAGTACCTAAAGAGATAGCTTTTTCGATATCAGCAGTTGGGATACCAGTACCACCGTGTAATACTAAAGGTACGCCAGTGAAGTCACGAACTTGTTCCATTTCAGCGAATCCTAAGTTAGGCTCACCTTTGTAAGGACCGTGTACAGAACCTAAAGCTGGAGCTAGGCAATCGATACCTGTTGCTTCAACAAGGTGCTTACACTCAGCTGGGTCAGCGTAAATTACGCCTTCAGCGATTACGTCGTCTTCTTGTCCGCCAACTGTTCCAAGCTCAGCTTCAACAGATACGTTACGAGCGTGTGCGTATTCTACTACTTTTTTAGTAGTTTCTACGTTTTCTTCGAATGGGTGGTGAGAAGCGTCGATCATTACAGATGTGAAACCTGCATCGATTGCTTCTTTACATTTTTCGAAGCTTGAACCATGGTCAAGGTGAATCGCTACAGGAACAGTGATGTTCATTTCTTCGATTAGAGCTTTAACCATAGCTACAACTGTTTTGAAACCAGTCATATGACGAGCTGCACCCTCAGATACACCTAGGATTACAGGAGATTTTTCTTCTTCCGCAGCAGCTAAGATAGCTTGAGTCCACTCTAAGTTGTTCATGTTGAATTGACCAACTGCGTATTTTCCTTCTAGTGCTTTGTTTAGCATTTCTTTCATAGAAACTAAAGGCATGGTGAATCCTCCTAAAAAACGTTTTTTGTATCCGATAAGTTCTTATCGCTGGTAGTATGACCAGAATAAGGTAAAATATGTATATCTACATACCGGACTTTTTTCTACACTCAATAGGATAACAACTTGTACTCAAAAACTCAACCGTATTCACCTGCACAATAGTCCATGTAAACGCTTTTTTCCATATTTTTTATAAAAAATTCATTTTTAAGCCTCTACAGCGAGCTCATTTCTCACCGCTTGACGAATTTCATCAATATCAAACGGTTTAGCAAAATGCATTAAAGCACCTAAATCTTTTGCTTCTTGGATCATATCAAGCTCTCCATAAGCAGTCATTAAAATCACTTTAATACTCTCATCAATTTCTTTTACATGCTTTAAAATCTCTATACCATCCATACCTGGAATTTTCATATCTAACACAACTAAATCTGGATTATCTTTTTTCACGATATCTAAAGCTTGAAATCCATTCGCTGCTTGGAATGTCTGATAACCTTCTTTTTGGAACACTTCATGTAATAACACACGAATGCCATATTGATCATCAACGATTAAAATTTTCCCTTCCATAACTCCCAACCTTTCTGTGTAAGTACAAGATTTAAAGCTTCTTATATCTTAACGATTAATTTTCGCTATTCTTTGGCAAATTCCTTCCTATTCTTTCTTATTTTACCGTTTCCTATTTTGTTATGCCACCCTTCGATTTCACCTTTCTAAAAAAATAAACTATAATGAAAGCCGGTAAACACGTACGAAGGGAGCAATATTATGTTAAAAATTTTTTCAACTCAATTAAGTGGTTATTTCTCCAGAGTTTCTCAAAAAGAGGAAATGAATATAGAAGATAGCGCCCGTCTACTTGCTCAAGCATTAGTTGGCGAAGGTTTCATTTATTTACATGGTGCAAATGAAATGGAGGGCGTTGTTGCTGAAGCGCTATTCGGTGCTGAACCAATGAAGCAAGCAAAACGATTATTTGAAAATGGTAAAGAAGTAGAAGTAACTTCTGCAGATCGTGTACTTCTTATTAGCCGTTTTTCAACAGATGAAGAAATTGTAGCAATAGCAAAAAAACTTCAAGCAGATGGAAACTCTATTGTCGGCATCTCTGCTATTCAAGAAGGTACTGAATCACTAGAACAATATACAGATGTACATATTGATACAAAGCTGTTAAAAGGTCTTATTCCAGACGATGAAGGTAATCGCTACGGATTCCCAAGCTTAATCATAGCTTTATTTGCATATCACGGTATCAAATTTACAATCGATGAAATGTTAAATGAATATTAAAAAAAGCGCCCTATTTCAGGCGCTTTTTTTATTACTTGCTCTCTTTATTCGTAATAGAAGCTCTTACGAAGTCATGGAACAATGGTTGTGGACGGTTTGGACGAGAAACTAGTTCTGGGTGGAACTGTGCTGCCACGAACCAAGGATGATCTTTTAATTCAATGATTTCAACTAGACGACCGTCTGGGCTTGTACCAGAGAATACAAATCCTGCTTTTTCCATATCCGGACGGAATTGATTGTTGAACTCATAACGATGACGATGACGCTCATATACAACCGGCTCATTGTAAGCATTGTAAGCATTTGTTTCTTCAGAAAGCTTACATGGGTATAGACCAAGACGAAGTGTACCACCTAAGTCTTCTACATCTTTTTGTTCTGGTAATAAGTCAATGATTGCATACGGTGTGTCAGGATTAATTTCAGAAGAGTTAGCTCCTTCTAATCCTAATACGTTACGTGCAAATTCGATTGATGCAAGTTGCATACCTAAGCAAATTCCTAAGAATGGTACTTTGTTTTCACGAGCATATTGAATTGCAACGATTTTACCTTCTACACCACGATCGCCGAAGCCACCTGGTACAAGGATACCGTCTGTGTCACCAACTAATTCTTGTACGTTCTCTGCTGTTACATGCTCAGCGTTTACCCATTTCACTTCTACATCTGTGTCGAAAGAGTAACCTGCATGACGAAGTGCTTCTACAACAGAAATGTATGCATCTTGAAGCTCTACGTATTTACCAACAAGAGCGATTTTTGTTTTCTTAGAAAGGTTACGCACTTTTTCAACTAGCGCAGTCCACTCTGTCATATCTGCAGCTGGATTGTCTAATTTTAAGTGATCGCAAACGATTTGGTCCATATTTTGCTCTTGAAGAGATAATGGAACCGCATATAAAGTATCTGCATCGCGTGCTTCAATAACTGCTTTTGTATCAATATCACAGAATAATGCAAGCTTGTCTTTCATATCTTGAGAAACAGGCATTTCTGTACGAACAACGATAATATTTGGTTGAATACCTAAGCTGCGAAGCTCTTTAACGCTATGTTGCGTTGGTTTTGTTTTCATTTCACCCGCTGCTTTTAAGTACGGGATTAACGTACAGTGAATGTACATTACATTGTCACGACCGATGTCGCTCTTAATTTGACGGATTGCTTCTAAGAATGGTAGAGACTCAATGTCACCAACAGTTCCACCAATTTCCGTAATAACAACATCCGCGTTTGTTTCGCGACCAGAACGGTATACGCGCTCTTTAATTTCGTTAGTAATGTGAGGAATAACTTGAACTGTTCCTCCTAGGTATTCACCACGACGCTCTTTTTGAAGAACTGAAGAGTAAATTTTACCTGTTGTTACGTTGCTGTATTTGTTTAAGTTGATGTCGATGAAACGCTCATAGTGACCAAGGTCTAAGTCAGTTTCTGCACCATCATCTGTTACGAATACCTCACCGTGTTGGTATGGGCTCATAGTCCCTGGGTCTACGTTAATGTATGGATCAAACTTTTGAATCGTTACGTTTAAACCACGATTTTTTAAAAGTCTTCCAAGAGATGCTGCTGTAATACCTTTTCCTAAAGACGATACTACACCGCCTGTTACAAAAATATACTTAGTCATGAAAAAGCTCCCTTCTATTTTGCTGTTATATAATCACCGTTGCAAAGCGCAACGTATGTAGATAACACTGTATCCATCTTATTGTTAGACTCTTTTTATTTTCTAAACAAAAAACAAAAAAGAAAATTGCTCCCCTCATCACATAAAGTAATAAGTAGGGAGCAATTTTCTTTTATATTTACACTTTAAAAGTATTATCGTCCTTTTTTAAAGAGCCCAAAAATGATTCTACATGGACGATAATGAAAAGTCAAGAACTACAGTTCTTCCTCTTCTTCTTCTTCAGTTTCATCATACTCAAGTTCCTCTTCAGCGAAGTCATCTTCTTCGTCTTCATCTAAATCATCAAGATCATCGTCGTCTCCGTCTTCGTCTTCAAGAACCTTGTCCAAATCTTCTACATCATCTTCTTCGTCTTCATTTCCGTCTGCATCGTCGAAGTCATCTTCATCTTCTTCAATGTAGTCGTCAAAACCGTCGTCTTCAACTTTACGTTTCTTCTTCGGTTTTGGTTGAGGCAAGATTTCTTCATCAATTTGCTCGTATGGGTACCAGCTGCGTAGCCCCCAACGATTTTCTCCTAAATTAATGAAACGTCCATCAATGTTTAAGTCTGTATAAAATTGTGCGAGTTTCGCATTAACTTGCTCTTGAGATAGTCCCAGCACTTGAGCGATTTCTTGAACCAACTCATTGAATGTCGTTGCTTGTCTTTTATCCCCTAAAACGCTATGTACAACTTCAATCATTGAACATTCTTTTAGCTCTTCTGGTGAATATTGCTTAAAATCCACTTATGCGGCACTTCCTTTCATCAAATATAACCTTATATATAACGGCCTGCTTAAAAAAATCCATACTATTCATTATAAACAAAAGTCGCACAAATATGCTACAAAAAAAACGGGAAACTTTTATAGGGTAATAAAATTATGATTTGTCCATTCCTTATTTCGGAAGCATATGGGCCCCTTGCAATACATACCTAATTTGCATTTCTGTATATTCTTCAAGCGTATATAGTTTTTGCAGCGCCCAACGTCTAAATCCCCACATCTGTCCTTGTATAAAAATATTATGCGCAAGAAGCTGTATTTCTTTTTTATTTAATGTAAATGTTCCATTTTCCGTACACTGTTCTAAAATATTCTCAAACATTCCTACCATTTGAAACTCCTTTTCTAATACATACGGGAGTGATTCTTTCGGTAAAAAACGTACCTCTTGATACATTATCAATACTTCTTCCTGCAATTCGTCCATCACTTTAAAGTAATTCGTTATTGCTATTTTTAAACTTTCTATACTCCCTTTTTCTGTACAAACTACTTCCTCTAATCTTTCTTTTACATGTTCATAAATACTATCACAAACTAAATACAAAACATCATCTTTTGTACGGATGTATTCATAAAGCGTACCTATACTAAATCCGGCCGCCTTTGCAATTTCTCTCGTTGTCGTACGCGGAAATCCTTTTTGCTTAAACAATTGCACTGCACCTTTAATCATTTGTTCACGCCTTAACGCGACTAATTTTTCATCCTTCACTGATGCGTGCACATTATGTTTAACCATCTCCTTCACCTCTCTCGATTATTTTTTGGAAGGAAAAAGCGTAGGAAAATACCTACGCCTTTGATCCTATTTCGTTAACATACGAGAAATTACGAGTCTTTGAATCTCTTGTGTTCCTTCATATATCTGTGTAATCTTTGCATCTCGCATATAACGCTCTACTGGATAATCTTTCGTATAACCGTAACCACCAAATACTTGTACCGCTTCCGTCGTCACCTTCATCGCTGCATCGCCTGCAAATACTTTTGACATCGCTGACTCTTTCCCATAAGGAAGCCCTTCCGATTCAAGCCAAGCTGCTTGGTATGTTAGAAGGCGCGCTGCCTCTACATCCGTTGCCATATCTGCTAGTTTAAAACCAATCCCTTGCTGCGCCGCAATTGGCTTCCCAAACTGATGACGCTCTCTTGCATATTCTACGGAAGCATCTAAAGCCCCTTGTGCAATACCAACCGCTTGCGCCGCAATACCGTTACGGCCGCCATCTAATGTTTGCATCGCTATCTTAAACCCTTGCCCTTCTTCCCCCAGTAAATTTTCTACAGGAATGCGGCAATCTTCGAACATAATTTCAGTTGTTGGTGAAGAGCGAATCCCTAACTTACTTTCCTTCTTCCCAACTGAAAATCCTGGTGTATCACTTTCCACAATAAACGCGCTCGTGCCACGCTGCTTCGATTCAGGATCAGTTAAAGCAAAAACAACATAAATATCAGCAATACCGCCATTTGTAATAAATATTTTCGATCCATTTAAAACGTAATGGTCTCCATCTCTTTTTGCGATCGTCTTCATTCCACCAGCATCCGATCCAGATCCTGGCTCCGTTAAGCCGTATGCACCAATTTTCTTTCCTTCAGCCATCGGTCGTAAGAACGTTTGCTTTTGCTCCTCTGTTCCAAATTTAAAAATTGGCCAACCAGCAAGTGAAGTATGTGCAGACAATGTTACACCTGTAGAAGCACATACGCGTGATAATTCTTCAATTGCAATTACATATGCTAAGTAATCGCTTCCAATTCCGCCGTATTCTTCAGGCCACGGAATTCCGGTTAAACCAAGCTCTGCCATTTGATCAAATAGTGCACGATCAAATCTCTCTTCTTCATCACGCTCAGCTGCTGTCGGTGCTACTTCGTTCTTAGCAAAATCCCGAACCATTTTTCTTATCATTTCATGTTCTTCTGATAGTTTAAAATGCATGTCCGTCTCCCCCTTATGCTTTTATAAAGCTCGGCTAATAACAAGTTTCTGTATTTCACTCGTTCCTTCATATATTTGCGTGATTTTCGCATCACGGAAAAATCTTTCTACTGGATAGTCTTTCGTATAACCGTAACCACCAAATACTTGCACGGCTTCAATCGCAACTTCAACAGCTGTTTTAGAAGCGAATAGTTTCGCAATAGATGCTTCTTTACCACATGGTAATCCTTGTGCTCTTAGCGATGCCGCCCTATATACAAGTAATCGTGCCGCTTCTACGCTAGTTGCCATATCTGCAAGTTTGAAGCCAATCCCTTGTTGCGCCGCAATTGGCTTTCCGAATTGCTCACGTTCTTTCGCATAATCAATCGCACATGCAAGCGCGGCTTCAGCGATTCCTAAAGCCTGTGCACCAATTCCAATTCGTCCAACATCTAAATTCGCCATCGCTACCTTAAATCCTTGTCCTTCTTCACCAAGTAAATTCTCGGCCGGCACTTTCATATCCTCGAACGTAAGTTGTACTGTGCGAGAACCGAGAAGCCCCATTTTATGCTCATCTTTACCGATAATTAAGCCCGGTGTATCTTTCTCTACTATGAATGCAGAAATCCCACTCTTTCCTGCATCTGGATTTGTAGAAGCGAATACAATGTATGTACTTGCTTCACCGCCATTTGTAATAAATACTTTCGATCCATTAATAATGTAATGATCGCCTTTCTTTACAGCTCTTGATTTCAAACTTCCTGCATCTGACCCTGCATTAGGTTCTGTTAATGCAAATGCACCTAAATATTCACCAGTCGCAAGTTTAGAAACATATTTCTCTTTCTGTTCTTCTGTTCCGAAATATAAAATCGGGTTCATTCCAACTGACGTATGTACAGCTAAAATTACACCAACCGTTGCACTTACCTTTGAAATTTCTTCAATTGCTAAAATATAAGAAATAAAATCCATTTCTGCACCGCCGTATTTTGCAGGCGCTGGAATTCCCATTAATCCAAGCTCACCCATCTTCTGTAAAATCTCTTTTGGGAACACCCCTTGTTCCATACTAGGAACAAAGGGAGCAATTTCCTTCTGTGCAAAATCTCGAACCATTTTTCTCATCATTTGCTGCTCTTCATTAAAACGAAAGTTCATATACTCCGCCTCCATTTGCTATAAATCCTTTTAATAATTTGGTAAGACCACTATTTTGTAACAAAGGGGGATTTATTCGTAAACGTAGAAACCACGACCTGTTTTACGTCCTAACCATCCTGCATTTACGTACTTACGTAGTAATGGACATGGGCGGTATTTACTATCACCTAAACCTTCATGCAACACTTCCATAATATATAAACACGTGTCTAAACCAATAAAATCAGCGAGCGTTAAAGGACCCATCGGGTGATTCATACCAAGTTTCATTACTTCATCAATCGCTTCTTTCGTCGCTACACCTTCATATAACGTATAGATTGCTTCGTTAATCATCGGTAATAAAATACGGTTCGATACAAATCCTGGGAAATCATTTACTTCAACTGGTACTTTGCCAATTTTCTTCGTAATATCTTCAATTGTTTCGTATACCGCATCATCTGTAGCCAAACCACGAATAATTTCAACAAGTTTCATAACTGGAACCGGATTCATAAAGTGCATACCGATTACTTTTTCCGGACGTTTCGTTACCGCGGCAATTTCTGTAATTGGCAAAGATGACGTATTCGTCGCTAAAATTGCGTGTTCTGGGGCAATTTCATCTAGATTTGCAAAGATTTTCTTTTTAATATCCATTTTCTCAACAGCTGCTTCAATAATAAGATCCGCTTCCTTCACACAATCTAAATCAAGCGTTACTGCCAGACGGTTTAATGTCGCTTCCTTCTCTTCTTCCTTCATGCGTCCTTTTTCTACTTGGCGCACTAAGTTTTTCGTAATGATCGCCAATCCTCTATCTAATTGCTCTTGTTTTAAATCTTGTACCTTCACGTCGTATCCTGCCATTGCACATACTTGCGCGATCCCTGATCCCATTTGCCCTGCACCAATTACAACAATTTTTTGTACACTCATTTCTTCTTCCCCCTTAATATAAGTTTGTAATAAATGAATTGTTTTCTCGCCGTAAATTAATGAACCTCAATCATCACTGCATCACCTTGGCCGCCACCGCTACAAATCGAAGCAATTCCAATTCCGCCGCCGCGTTGCTTAAGTGCATGGATTAGTGTAACGATAATGCGTGCTCCGCTTGCTCCAATCGGATGCCCCATCGCCACTGCGCCGCCATTTACATTCAATTTTTCTGGGTCAATTCCCGCAATCTCCGTACTTGCAATTGCTACCGCTGCAAATGCTTCATTAATCTCGAATAAATCGATGTCTTCAATTGTCTTACCTGTTTTTTCAAGCAATGCGTTAATTGCATAACCTGGCGTTCTTGGGAAATCTTTAGATTCCACCGCAATTGCTGTATGTGCCAAAATTGTCGCTAATGGCTTTCTTCCTTCTTGCTTCGCTCTCTCTTCGCTCATTAATACAAGTGCAGCACCACCATCGTTTAGTCCTGGCGCATTACCAGCTGTCACCGTTGCTGTCTTATCAAATACAGGTTTTAATTTTGCTAACTTTTCGACCGTTGTATCCGCGCGTGGTGCCTCATCCTTCGCAACGACAATAGGATCGCCTTTTCTTTGTGGAATCGTTACTGGCACGATTTCCTCTTCAAAACGTCCTTCTTTATGTGCTGAAACCGCACGCTGATGGCTACGATATGCCCACTCATCTTGCGCTTCGCGAGAGATTCCATCTTCCTTCGCAACTTCTCCGCCATATACACCCATGTGTGTACCTGAAAATGCGCATGTTAAACCGTCAGCAACGTTTAAATCAATGACTTCGTTATTGCCCATTCTGTATCCCCATCTTGCTCCGCGTAAAATGTAAGGACTGTTACTCATCGACTCCATACCGCCAGCTACAATCAATGATTGATCGCCAGTACGAATAATTTGATCCGCTAACGTAACCGCACGAAGTCCTGATGCACAAACTTTATTCACTGTTTCCGTCTGCACTTCCCAAGGGATTCCAGCCGCCCTCGCCGCTTGGCGCGATGGAATTTGTCCCTGACCACCTTGAATAACCGTTCCGAATATAACTTCCTCAACATCACTAGCGGAAACATTTGCTCTTTCAAGCGCCGCTTTAATTGCAATCCCTCCAAGTTCTGTTGCTTTTACATCTTTTAAAGATCCTCCAAATTTCCCAACCGGTGTTCTTGCAGCACTTAAAATAACTGTTTTACTCATGTTTCTTTCCCCCATTTCTTTTTTTAGCACCGAGCGCTCGCTCGGCATTCTTACGTTGAGAAGAGGTGCAATGATTGCACCTCTCTCTAAAGTTGTATTCATGCTTGCAAATTACATCGCTTCTTTCTTCTGTCCAATAACAGAGCGTTCTAAAATCTCTGTTACATCAAGTGTTTGAACATTCTCTTCTACTTCTTTCGCTTTCGTCCCATCACTAATCATCGTTAAGCAATATGGACAACCTGTACCGATAATCGATGGTTGCACAGCTAGCGCTTGTTCTGTACGAGCAACGTTAATACGAGAACCTGTTGTTTCCTCCATCCACATTAAGCCGCCACCTGCTCCACAGCACATTCCCGTTTCACGGTTACGTGTCATTTCTACAAGATTCACGCCAGGAATCGCTTTCAAAATGTCTCGTGGCGCTTCGTATACTTCGTTGTATCTTCCTAAGTAACAGGAATCATGGTACGTAACTGTTTCCTCAATAGCGTGAACAGGTTTTAAGCGTCCTTCTTTCACCCACTGAGCTAACAGTTCTGTATGATGATAGACTTCTGCTTGCAAGCCAAAGTCTGGATACTCATTTTTAAATGTGTTATAAGCATGAGGGTCAATCGTAACGATTTTCTTCACTCCTGCTTTTTCAAATTCCTCGATATTTTTTGTCGCCATCTCTTGGAAGACAAATTCATTTCCAAGGCGGCGCGGTGTATCTCCAGAGTTCTTCTCCTTATTACCGAGTATCGCAAATGAAATACCTGCTTCATTCATCAACTTCGCAAATGATATCGCAATCTTCTGACTGCGATTATCATATGATCCCATTGAACCAACCCAGAATAAATATTCGAACTCCTCGCCAGCTTTCGATTTTTCTTTTACAGTTGGAACCGTTACTTCATCATCACCTTGGCGCCAAGTTTCACGCTCTTTACGGTTTAGACCCCACGGATTCCCTTGACGCTCGATGTTTGTCATCGCACGTTGCGCTTCCGCATCCATCTTTCCTTCTGTTAAAACGAGATAGCGGCGTAAATCAATAATTTTATCAACATGCTCATTCATAACCGGACACTGGTCCTCGCAGTTACGGCACGTTGTACAAGCCCAAATCTCTTCTTCTGTAATAACATCTCCAATTAAACTTGGATCGTAAGCGAGTGTTGTAGCCGCTGATTCTTGTTGCCCTTTCCCAGCTGCCATCATCGCTAACTGATTTCCTTGTGTATTATTAAAAGCAACTACTGGAACCCAAGGCGCTTTTGATGTTACTGCCGCTCCTTTATCAGTTAAATGATCGCGAAGTTTTAAAATTAAATCCATCGGCGATAACATTTTCCCTGTTCCCGTTGCCGGACACATATTTGTACAACGACCACACTCTACGCAAGCATATAAGTCAATAAGCTGGTTTTGTCTAAAGTCTTCAATTTTACCAACACCAAATGTTTCTTGTGTTTCATCTTCAAAGTCAATCTTTTCAAGTTTCCCTGGATTTGAAAGACGACCGAAGAAAACGTTAGCTGGTCCCGCAATTAAATGCGCGTGTTTCGATTGTGGAACATAAACTAAAAACGTTAACAAAATTAGTAAATGCACCCACCAAGAGAAATAGAACACAGAAATGGCTGCGGTTTCATTTATCCCTGAGAAAACGTAAGCGATTGCAGAAGCGATTGGCTCACTCCATGAAAGCTCCTCGCCATGCCATATAATTCCCATTCCATTACCGAGTAGCACAGAAATCATTAAGCCACCGATAAAGATAAGAACAAGACCTGATTTGAAATTACGTTTTAAACGAACTAGCTTCTCAACATAGCGTCTATGAAAAGCCCAAAAGACTGCAATTAAAATAACAAGTGTGACAATTTCCTGGAAGAATGTAAATGCAGGGTATAGTGGTCCAAGTGGAAGATGTGATCCTGGTGCGAGTCCTTTCCAAACGAAGTCAATTGCTCCAAATTGGACAAGAATAAATCCATAAAAGAACATAACGTGAATAATGCCGCTCTTTTTATCTTTCAGCAGCTTTTTCTGACCGAAAACATTGACCTTAAGGAGATCCCAACGCTCTTTAAAACGACGGTCAAATTCAATCTTTTTTCCTAACTGTATGTAGGCCATCCTCGTTCGTATAAGATACACAAACAAATATCCCGCATAAGCAATAACAGCAATAGCAGCCAGCCAATTAATGATCAGTAAGCTATTCATTTTTATGCTACCCCTCTCTTTGTAAGCCCTCTTTCTTTTTTAGAATCTTCAAAAACATATAATTTTCTGAATTTTATCCCCTACCTTCATTATATAATGAGTGAGCATTCAGTCAACAGTTTTTTGTTATACAACAACATATTTTTTCATAAAGCTGTTTATTTCGGTGAAACTATAAAGTGAAACTTTAATCAGTAGAAGTTATTTACTCCCTACTAATTATTAGCCCACAAATAACAGGATAAAATGAATGTTTGATTTATAAAAAACGAATGGTGAAAAGACCGTGAAGGAGGGAATTTACTCATGTTCTTCTTATCTCTCTTATTGCTAGGCAGCACTCTCTGGGTTGTAATTGATCTTTCTTATGGGAGAATTGTTCATTTAAAGCGTGTACGTTCTCGTTCTTTCCCTTTACGTCAAAGTGATTTTCACCTTTATACATATGGAAAAGATTTGTATGACGCTCTATTTACTGATATAAAACAGGCGAAACACCATGTGCACGTTTTGTTCTTCATTGTAAAAAACGATAAAATCAGCCGGGAATTTTTAAAGTTACTTATTGATAAGGCAAAGGAAGGAATTGAAGTAAGACTTCTACTCGATCGATTGGGAGGCCATCATTTATCAAACGAGGCCATTCGCTCCCTACAAAAACATGGTGTCTCTTTTTCATTTTGTCACAAAGTAAAGTTTCCTTTTCCTTTCTTTTCTGCAAATCAAAGAAACCATAGAAAAATTACAGTTATCGACGGGAAAATTGGTTATATTGGTGGATTTAATATTGGAGAAGAATATTTAGGGCATAATCAAAAATTAGGATTATGGCGCGATTATCATTTACGTCTTACAGGGGAAGGAATACAAGATTTACAAAAGCAATTTTTACATGATTGGCTCGACGATACGGACCAAAATTTATTAGATGCATCTCTTTATTTCCCTAAGCAACAACCAGGAAGCATTATTCATCGTTTTATCCCTACTGATGGTGCTTATTTGCAAAATACATTTTTATATTTAATCGAAAGCGCGGAAAAAGAACTCTTTATCGGTACACCATATTTCATTCCTGGGAAAAAAATTATGAATGCATTATTAGAAGCACGAAAACGCGGCGTTCAAATCACGATTCTCGTTCCAGAAAAAGCGGATCACGCCCTTGTTCGAGAAGCAAAATTCCCGTATTGCCGAAAGTTAATACAAGCTGGATGTAATATTTACGCATTTCAACAAGGCTTTTTTCACGCTAAAGTTATTATAGTTGATGACTACATTTGTGATATCGGAACTGCAAACTTTGATATGAGAAGTTTATATATTAACCATGAAATCAACTGCCTTTTATATGATAAACATTTTATACAAACCGTAAAAAACAAATTCCATGAAGATCTAGGAAACGCGTCATTACTTTCCTTGAAAGATGTTAGCCCGACTTCTCTTATTGATAGAGGAAAAGAATGGATAGGAACAATACTTGCTTTCTTCCTATAGAAAAGATAATGCATAAAGGAGATGTATTCATTATGATTATGCGGTTCGGATATGTCTCACATGCAATGGCACTCTGGGACTGCTCTCCGGCTAAAACGATCACATTTACAAGCTTTCAAAAGCTCAGTAAACAAGAGCGAGAAGATAAATTATACGATGTTACAAGGCAAAATCTTGAGCATACAATACGTATTCTTCATTACAATATAGCTCATGAAATCCCGTTATATCGCTTGTCTTCTTCCATTGTTCCACTTGCAACACATCCCGAAGTCGAGTTTGATTATATCGGGGCATTTACACCGCTTTGGCGTAAAATTGGGGCATTAATTAAAGAACATAATTTACGAGTAAGTTTTCATCCAAATCAATTTACGCTATTTACAAGCGACAAACCACATATTACAACTAACGCTATTACAGATATGACCTATCATTACAAAATATTAGATGCAATAGGAATTGCAGATTCTTCTTATATTAATATCCATGTAGGTGGTGCCTATGGAAATAAAGAAAAAGCGGTTGAACGTTTCCATGAAAACATAAAAAAACTTCCTGCACATATAAAAAAGCAAATGACACTTGAAAATGATGATAAAACATATACAACTGCCGAAACTTTATCTATTTGCCAAAAGGAAAAGATTCCATTTGTATTTGATTATCATCATCATACGGCAAATCTTTGCGAGGAACCGTTAGAAGAGTTACTTCCTGCAATTTTTGAAACTTGGTCACATACAAATATCCTTCCTAAAGTTCATATTTCCTCCCCTAAATCAAAAAAGGAATTTAGGGCTCACGCGGAATATATTGATTTAGAGTTTATTAAACCTTTCTTACACGTTGCAAAAAAAATCAATCATAATTTCGATATTATGATTGAAAGTAAACAGAAAGATTTAGCAATGCTGCAATTCATACATGAATTATCCTCTATAAGAGGGATAAAAAGAATGAATAGCTCAACATTACAATGGTAAATTGTAATGTTGAGCTATTTTTTTCAAGAAAAGTAATTTTTTTAATAAAAAACACCCTATTTTATATGCTATGATTGGAATTAGCATTTTCCACCTGTGATTCAACTTTATTGAAACGGAGTCATAATATGATTAATCAAAAAAAATACGTACACTTTGTCACGATATATATAATTATATTTTCTCTTTGGATATTTCTTATCCCTAAGGACTTAAATATAAAAGAAATTGGAATTCTTTTCTTATTTTATTTCGCTACACTCTTTTCTTGCTATTGCCTATATAAAGCAATTAAGAAAATGAAGCGCGGTGACAAACTATTTTGGGTTTTAGTACTATGCACTTGCCTATGTGGATTAACAATGGAGATAACTTTATTTCTTCATTCACTTTCTATATACGACCAAGTCATATTCTCATATAAGGCGTTACCCTTTTTTATCGTACAATATATTTTGCTCTTTTCTGGCTTTGCTATAAAGTTCATAAAACATTACTCTATTAGAGGCCTAGCTCAATTTTCATTCGATAGCATCTTTATCATTATTATGAATATTTATTTCACCTTAACTTTTATTTTGGACGTTTCAAGCTTTCTTATGTTAACAACAGATACCTGGGTTTTAATTGGATATTTTATTGCACAATCATTAGTAATTTACGCCGTTATTAGTCTATATAGAAGAGAACAATATTCTTCTAGCAGAATTTCATTAATTATCGGCTTTACTATTATACTCGTGTACGGATATATACACATGTTTCAATTAAACGCAGGGATAAAACCTTCTTCTGAAGTCTCTTACTTAATACATACTGCTTCAATTTTATTAATCGGTTTATCCTCCATACTATACATTTTGGATAAACCAACGCAGCACGAAACGAAAACAAAATATTATCGGTTTGATTATGTGCGCTTTATATTACCCTATTTTAGTATAATCATTACTTTTTCTTTTATTATCTTTCAACCTTGGGATGATAAGTTCATGTTGATCGGTCTAATATTATCTCTCATCTTATTATTCTTACGACAACTTTATATGTGGAAAGATAATCAGGCACTAATTGATACATACGAACAGTTGACTACACAACTAGAAGGCAAAGTAGAAGAAGGTGCATCTGCGTTATCAAAGAGTGAACAACGCTATACATCTTTATTCGAGGATCATCCGGATGCTGTTTTCTCTTTAAATATGTATGGTATTTTCCAACAATCTAATACAGCTTGCGAAAGCTTATTTACTGCCTACTATTGTGAAGTAGAAAGCTATTCTCTTTTACACTTTATTGACTCAAAAGACCATGATTTACTAAAGAAAGCTTTACAACTAACGAAAGAAGGTAGACCACAAACTTTAGAAGTTCGTACAAAAGAAAAAGAAGGTTATTACTATTACCTTCACATTACACTCATCCCTACTTTCATAAACAAAGAAGTTGTTGGGATGTTCGGCATAGCACGCGATATTACAACTTTATATGAAAAACAAAAACAAGTAGAACATTTAGCCTTTCATGATGCACTTACTGGATTACCAAATCGCCGCAAGTTCGAAAAGGATTTAAAAAATATTTTAAATACAGCTCAAACTAGTGCAAATGATGTTGCCGTCATGTTTCTTGATTTAGATCGATTCAAAAAAATTAACGATAGGCTCGGTCATGACGTCGGAGACTTATTATTAATTGAAGTAGCAAAACGATTACGCGGTTGCTTACGTTCAAAAGATGTCGTTGCTCGTCAAGGCGGAGATGAATTTACAATTCTATTACCAGATATGTACTCAGAAAAAAGTGCAGCTTTTATTGCTGAACAGATTTTAAATATTTTAAACAAACCATTCTTCATTCAAGGCGAAGAACTGTCTATTACACCGAGTATCGGAATTGCAATGTACCCTGATTATGGAACAGATGTAACAGAATTAATGAAAAATGCTGATATGGCTATGTATCGAGCGAAGGCAAATGGAAAGAATAGATTTGTTTTCTTCTCAAAAGAAATGAGTATTGCTCAAAATGAAATCCAATTTTTAGAAGGCGAACTTGCAAAAGCATTACAACAAAATGAATTTTTCCTTGAATACCAGCCGCAAGTAAGCACAAAAACAAAACAAATTATTGGGTTTGAAGCATTAATTCGTTGGAAACATCCAAAGCTTGGTATCGTATCCCCAGCCCAATTTATTCCCCTAGCAGAGGAAACTGGATTCATTATTGAACTTGGAAATTGGATTTTACGTACTGCTTGCTTAGAAGCAAAAAGATGGCACAATCAAGGTTTCTCTCAATTAAAAGTCGGTGTAAATTTATCTGTTGTTCAATTTAACCATGCAGATTTAATCCCAACTATTTCAAAGGTTTTAGAAGAAACAGAGTTAAAACCAGAAGCACTAGATATTGAAATTACAGAAAGTATCGCCATTAATCAAAATCAATCTGTAGTTGCAAAACTAGAACAGCTTCAAAATCTCGGTATTCAAATTTCAATTGATGACTTTGGAACTGGTTATAGTTCTTTAGCTTATTTAACAAAATATCCAATTAACACATTAAAAATTGCTCGAGAATTTATTTGCGGAATTACAACTAGCCCTTTAGAGGAAGCGATTATTTCTTCCATTATTACACTATCAAAAGAACTAAATTTAGAAGTGATTGCAGAAGGTGTAGAGACCGAAGAACAATGGAAGTTTTTATATGAGCAAAACTGTGACCACATTCAAGGATTCTTTATTAGCAAGCCCGTTTCTAGTAAAGACGTTTGGAGGTTACTCCACAAAAAAACAACCGTCTAAGTAAGACGGTTGTTTTTTAATGTTCAAATGGTAAATCTGAAGCTAATTGTACCTCTTGATCATTGTGAGAAATTACTTGGCTTTTCTCTAAAGCTGTATCTGTTAATGAAATACCCCATGCCATTGCTAACGTTAATAGACTACCAATAAGTAATTTTTTCATATTCCATCACCCACATCGTTTTCTTTTAATATATCATGAAAATTTATCCATGTTTTATGCAATTATGCATACCCATTTTTTGGATTCTTCATTACTTTTCGTGGATATAATTCACAAAATGTACCACTATACATACTCCAAATCATTTTAATTTAAATACTTCTTTTTTTTTAATAACGTTTCTTTGTACGAATGTAAATCTAATAAATCGAAGAAGAAAGACGCTTTTTTATACACTTCTTTAATATCATCTGATGAATACTCTAATTTCTCCAGGCACTCGCCCTTTTGATAATACAATTGACCGATTAATTCCATACTTCCCATATGCCGAGAAGCTTCAATTGCTTCATTTACTTGGTACAATGCCTCTTCAAATTGATCGCTCAAATATAAAGATTTTGCATAATTGTAGCGAACTTTAACTGTGAATGCTTCATCATTATGTAGCGATTCTAACTGTTCTAAAATAGCTCGAAATGAAGTTATTGCCCTATCTAATTGATTATTTTCTGCACAAATACTTGCAATGGAATTTTCGATATATAAATTTTGAAATACATCTATCCCTCCGTATGATTGGTGGACAATTTTTCTCAACTCCAAAATGCAATATTCAAAATTAATTTTCTGTAAAACATATGCAGATAAGTAATAGTACCAAAGAAGAAACTGATTAAATTCTGGATGAAACTTTTCTTTTTTCAACTCATTTGAAACAATGTTATAAATTTCAGCATATTGTTTCTTCTTACTCAACATTTGAATTCTATCTTTAAATAACTTTTTTCTTTCAATATCAGAATAAACAAGTACCTCATAAAAGTGAATAATGGGAACTTGTAATTTCGCTGCGATACCTTGCAATATATCCATACTTGGGTATACTGCACCCGATTCAATTCGGCTCACTTCCGATTGATGACATATGTTCTCGGATAACTGTTTTTGTGTTAATCCCCTCATTACCCTAATTTTCTTAATTTCACTTCCTAATTTTTCTGCGTGCATACTTACTCACCATCCCATTAGAACAATCTAATTTATTAAGTTGTCATACCACTACAATAATGTGAATTCGACAATTTTTGATATGAAATAATGCATAATATATATAAAATTCGGCAAATTTTTCATACAATTCCTCTCACTTATAGTAATAGATTAGGAGTTTTATAGATAAATTATAGAAAACTTGCCTAGGCTTTCGTTACATTCGGTCCTCTTTATCCTTTATTAGCAGAAGCCCTTCACACCCAAGAATTAGACAAAAATGAAGTACAATTTGAAATTGCTCAGCCTAGTTTAACGATTTAAAAGTTAACACGACCTCAAAATGATACGAAAAAATATTTAAAAGGTGAGATAAACGAGGCTAAAGCTCAACAAGAGTGAGTGACAGCTGAAATGAATGTAGATTCCCAATCTACCAATAAAGATACAAAAGAAACTCAAAGCGAAGTTCGCCTTGCACAAACTTACAAAAACTATAAAATATATAGTCAAGATCTCATTGTAAAAGTAGATACAAATGGAGTAATTACAACTATTAGTGGCAAAGTGGTCCAAAATTCAGACCAACAACTTAATCTAACTATAACAAATTTTTTGTCGAAAAATGAAGTAAAATCTTCATTATGTACTACACTTCAACTTCCAAGCAATTCAACTAAGACGTAATTCTCTAGTGAAACCGTTGTTTATAAGAAAAAAAGAAGTTTACCACTCATAGGTAAACTTCTTTTCATATCCAACCCTTTTCTTCCGCAATTGTAATTGCCTCAATTCTATTTTTCGCATCAAGCTTCGTTAATACTTCAGAAATATAATTACGTACTGTACCAGGTGAAAGATAAAGGGCCTTTGCAATTTCATTTGCCGTCTTTCCTTCTTTTGCAAGTAGCAATACTTCTCTTTCGCGATCTGATAACGGATTTTGTTCCTGCCATAAGCCGAACATTAAATCTTGAGAGATCTCTCGTTTACCTCTCATTACATTACGAATCGATGCAGCTAAATCTTCACTTGGGCTATCCTTCAATAAATAACCGTGCACTCCAGCTTTCATTGCTCTTTCAAAATATCCCGGCCGTGCAAATGTTGTTAAAATTATTACTTTACATGATGACTTTTCTTTCTTTAAAGTTTCCGCAACATCTAATCCACTTTGAATCGGCATTTCAATATCCATAATACTTATGTCGGGTTTTAACGTTTCAATTAATTTTAGCGCCTCTTCCCCGTTCGCCGCTTGTCCAATTACTTCAATATCATCTTCTAAATCAAGTAGGGCTCCTAACGCACCACGAAGCATCCGTTGATCTTCTGCAATAATGATACGAATCATGCCTTCACCTCATCTTTTCCTGTTCTAATAACAACTGGTACTTTTACTATTAATAGTGTCCCTGGATTGATTGCATCCAGCTCAACAAACCCATCAATAAGGGCGATGCGCTCCTTCATACCACGAATACCATTCCCATCGTGATTTTGATCTGCTAAACCGATTCCGTTATCTTCTACTGTCAAAATCAATTCACCTTGTGATTCTAGTACAGAAACTATGCAACGTGTTGCCTTACTATGCTTTACAACGTTCGTAACAGCTTCACGTAAACACATCCCTAAAATATTTTGTTCAATGGGTGATAACGAACTTGCACGCGTTTCTTGTTTTATCTCTAATTCAATATTAGCAGCTTGTAAGATCGCTTTTATTTGCTCAAGCTCTTCTTCTACTGTAATCATGCGCATATCAGAAATTAATTCTCTTAGCTGCTTTAAAGCGGTACGAGAGGTTTGTGTAATTTCTTTCGCTTCCACACTTGCGCGTTCTGGATTTTTCACAATTAACTTCTCCACGAGCTGACTTTTTAACGTAATAAGAGATAGCGTATGCCCAAGCGTGTCATGAAGGTCTCTTGCAATACGCTGCCGCTCTTCACGTTTTACTAAGTCTTTAATTTGCTCGTTTGCTTCATTTAATTGATTTCTTAATATCTTTTTCTGATTAAAGTTGCGCATACCAAATGGTGTAAGAAGCATTAAAATAAACATCGGTACGATATTTATTAAACTTGTAGGTGTTAGTTGATTCATATTTATAAATACAAATGCTCCAAGCATTACAACTAACAAACATAGTAATACCCGAAATGCTTTCTTACTTGGTGCAAATCCCATCGCACTTGCCGTGAAAAAGCCAAAGAATATCATGAAGGGATTATAAAATAAAGCAAATAAATAGATAAGCGCCATCTGTATACATGCCCACAAAACAAATGTCTTCTGAACAAAATAAAGTTGACGGTATGTGATAATAAAAAGTATCAACATACCGCTCCCTAGCACAAACTTCCATCCTGGCACTTGCGCTAAATGGTAAATTGGAAATAATAAATACACGAGAAACATATACGGAAAGAATCCCATATGCTTCGGAAAAATCTCAATCCTCTTCTTCTCTATCATTCATACCGCTTCCTGTCTTTTTCTTATATATATTGATACTACAACAAATATAAGGAAATAACCTCCTAATACCGCGATATTTTCCCATCCAATTGATTTTCCAGCAACAATATCCCATGCACCACTTCCAAAATGGTATGTTGGTGTCCATTCACCAATAAATCTTAAGATTTTCGGGAATACTTCAATTGGCATCCATAAGCCACCAAGAATTGCTAAACACATATTTAAAATATTTGCTAAGCCCGCAGCAGCATCCGCCTTCTTAATAGAACCTATTACTGTCCCTAACGCTAAAAATGGTGTCACACCTAACAGCAACCATAATCCAGCACCAATCCATTGTCCTACTGTTAACTCAACATGATTAATTAATATTCCTGCGATAAAGATAACTAAGATTGAAAAAGCATTCACTACAGTTTGAGCGATGATTTTAGCTGTTATATATGCTCCCTCTGGAAGTGGTGTAATTTTTAAAAGATGTGTCCACCCCTGCCCTTTTTCTTGTGAAATTCTCACACCAAAACTAAAAAGTGCTGTCCCTACAATACTGAAAGTTGCCATCGAAATTAAATAGTGTGCTTTCCACGCATCCCCGTTTTGCGGCACTTGAACAACATTTGTGAAAATATAGTAAAACATAACTGGCATTAATAATGAGAAAAAGATAAATAATTTATTACGGAATGTACGTAAAATTTCTATTTTGCATTGCATCCATAAAGCTCTCATGCGATTTCCTCCTTCTGATTTGCGACAAACTGTTCAAATGCTTCATCAAGGCTTCCACGTTCAACGGAAACATCTGTTACAGGTAAGTTCTTTTGATAAATTGCTTTTAACGTTGCATCTGTATCTTCAGTTGTTAAAGTGAAGTGCCCTTCTTTTGATTGTACTTCTGTTACGTTTGGTAATTCTTTTAGTAATTTTCCCGGAATACTTTCCTTCGAATAAAACGTGATTGTTTTTCGTGAAATCGTTGCTTTCATCTCATCTGGTGTACCATCTGCGATAATCTTTCCATTCGCAAACAATAAAATACGATTTGCCAATGCATCTGCTTCTTCTAAATAGTGCGTTGTTAAAATAATCGTTTTCCCTTCACTTGCTAACTCTCGAATTGTTTCCCAAAATGTTCTTCGAGACGTAACATCCATTCCAACTGTCGGCTCATCTAAAAATAGCAAATCTGGATTTCCTGCAAGTGCGAGTGCGAAATTTAACCTTCTCTTTTGACCACCTGATAATTTCTCACATCTTTGCTTTCGTTCCGATTTTAAATTCGATAACTGTAGCAACGTTTCTTTCGCTACCGGATTCGTATAATAGCTGCGAAATAACTCAATTGCCTCTTCCACCGTAATGCTATCAATGACACTTACTTCTTGTAGCATCGCGCCGATTCTATTACGAACATCTCTATGCTTTGGACTCTTTCCAAATGTAGAAACCGTTCCTTCCGTCGGATCCTTTAATCCAAGCATCATCGACATCGTCGTCGTTTTCCCTGCACCATTCGGCCCAAGCAGTGCTACGATTTCTCCTTTATTCACATGAAATGACACGTTATTTACTGCTTTTTTATGTTTAAATGTTTTAGAAACACTATTTACTTCAATAATCTTTTCCATCTCTCCACCCCCGCTGTTTCTTATATTTACATTGTATTACTTGGAAAACTTAGGAAACAGTATGATGCGTCATGACATCGATATGACAATTGTCATGTATTCTTTATGAGAGGAATCAATCCGCATACTGCAAGCAAGTAGCAGGACGAAAATAAACATGATACAATCGGGTAAGATATATATTCGAGGAAGGACAGTGGTTTTCATGATTATTCGTAATGAACAAGATTTAGAAGGCTTACGAAAAATCGGCCGCATCGTTGCGCTTGCACGTGAAGAAATGAAAAAAGAAGCGAAGCCAGGTATGACAACGAAAGAGCTTGATTTGATTGGCAAAAAAGTATTAGATGAGCATGGTGCTATTTCTGCACCTGAAAAAGAATATGATTTCCCTGGCGTAACTTGCATCAGTGTAAATGAAGAAGTTGCTCACGGTATTCCAGGTGATCGTGTATTAAAAGAGGGCGACCTTGTAAATGTCGACGTATCTGCAGCACTTGATGGTTATTATGCAGATACAGGTATTTCATTTGTACTTGGAGAAGATGAAGCAAAAGAAAAGCTTTGCCAAGCAGCTGTTGATGCCTTTTGGGCAGCGATGAAAAAGGTGAAAGCTGGTTCAAAACAAAACCAAATTGGTCGTGCCGTTTCAAACTTTGCACATAAAAATGGATACAATGTTATTCAAAACTTAACTGGCCACGGTATTGGTCTTAGCTTACATGAAGCACCAAACCACATTTTAAGCTATTTTGATCCAATGGATAATGCGCTTCTAAAAGACGGTCTTGTTATCGCTGTAGAGCCATTCATTTCTATGAAAGCTGATCATATTATCGAACGTGGCGATGATGGTTGGACATTCGTTACACCTGATAAAAGCCTTGTTGCACAATGCGAACATACAGTTGTCGTAACACGCGGCGAACCGATAATCTTAACAGAAATATAAAAAAGGAACCGCTTCTTAGTAGGAAGCGGTTCTTTTTTAGGCTGTAGAAAAGATTTTCTCCACAGCCTGAAAAAGGACGATACATAAAGTATCGTCCTTTTAACGGGGTGAGGCTGTCCAAAAGTACGGAAAACCTTTGAACAGCCTCGTATTTTCATATGGATGCCTTACATATATCACTGATAATAAGTATGAAATGCGGAAACATATTTATCATCACATGATTCAAACATGAGAAAAGAAACCCTACAGTGGATTCTTTTCTCTACATAATCTAAAGTTTGGGTACACTAGATTCATGCAATGTAGGAGCTTTCCAAGCAGAAAGCGAACCTTCATTTAAAATGATAGCATACATGTCTCCATCAAAAATATGCAAATATGCATACACCGTTTTTTATTTCTAAATGTCAGAATATTGAAAATTAATAAGGATAAAGGTAAAATGAAGTCGTTATCCGTCTTCTTTTGTCAGTCAGAGAGAATAGAAGAATAGGAGAGGAAAAAATGAAAAAATCTTTGAAACAAAAAATAGTAAGCTCTTTGCTTGCTGTATCACTCGCTGTTAGCATAGCTCCAGTCGGACAAGCCAAAGCTGATTCCACGTCAAAAATCACACAAACTTCACCTATCACAAAACAAGTTGATGCAAGCCGCGCTATCGAACACATCCGTTTCTTATCCGAAACAATTGGTCCTCGCCCTGGTGGAACAAAATCAGAAGAATGGGCTTCTCGCTACGTTGGTACGCAGCTTAAATCAATGGGCTATGAGGTAGAATATCAACCATTTCAAGTACCCGATCAATACGTTGGATTTATAGAATCACCATTATCCACAAAGCGTAATTGGCAAGCTGGTGCTGCTCCTAACGCACTAATTTCTACAGAAGCTGTTACAGCCCCTCTTATCTTTGTTCAAGGTGGGACAAAATTAGAGGATATCCCAAATGAAGTAAACGGAAAAATTGTTCTATTCGAAAGAGGAACAACAGTAGCAGACTACAATAAACAAGTTGAAAATGCTGTTAGCAAAGGAGCAAAAGGTGTTCTTTTATATAGTTTAATTGGCGGTCGCGGGAACTACGGACAAACTTTCAATCCTCGTCTAACGAAAAAGCAATCTATCCCTGTCTTCGGTCTTGCTTATGCGCAAGGAAATGCATTTAAAGAAGAAATTACTAAAAAAGGGGCGACAATTCTTTCCCTAAAAGCAAGACATGAATCTAATTTAACATCCTTAAATGTCATCGCTAAAAAGAAACCAAAAAATAGTACAGGTAATGAAAAAGCTGTCATTGTAAGTTCACACTACGATAGTGTCGTTGGAGCACCTGGAGCAAACGATAATGCTTCTGGTACAGGATTAGTATTAGAGTTAGCTCGTGCTTTTCAAAATGTAGAAACTGATAAAGAAATTCGCTTTATTGCTTTTGGTTCTGAGGAAACTGGCTTACTTGGCTCCGATTATTATGTTAATAGTCTGTCCCAAAAAGAACGCGATCGAATTTTAGGTGTCTTTAATGCGGACATGGTTGCAACAAATTACGATAAAGCAAAGAATTTATATGCTATGACGCCTAACGGTTCTCCAAACCTTGTAACAGATGCAGCCTTGCAAGCAGGTAAACAGTTAAATAATGACCTTGTACTGCAAGGAAAATTCGGCTCTAGTGATCACGTACCATTTGTTGAAGTTGGCATTCCTGCCGCTCTATTTATTTGGATGGGTGTCGATAGCTGGAATCCATTAATCTATCATATCGAAAAGGTATATCACACACCTCAAGATAACGTATTTGAGAATATTTCACCTGAACGTATGAAAATGGCATTAGAGGTCATTGGTACAGGCGTCTATAATAGCCTTCATTCCACTGTGAAAACAGGAGAGAAAGCCGCTTAATACTATTTCAAGCCACCGATTAATCGGTGGCTGTTTATTAAGAAAAAATAAATATGCATAAAAGCATATTTATTACATGGTATTATGGTGTATAATTAAAATCGTAATATATAAATAAAGAATATAAATCACATAGCATTATGTAGAATAAAAAATTTAAAATACTATTGATTACATCTAATGATAAGATTTTTCGATTGTAAAAAGGTGCTCTTGCAGTTGTGTTAACTTGAACTTCAGAAACTAATACCTTCATTCCTAAAATAAACGTTACATCAGCTACTCAAGAACAAAGCTTTACAAAATGCTATTTCTAAATTAGCCATAATAATGGCTATGCATTAATGAAACATGGCATTGACCTTAAATTACATGAGATACCCTGCTCTAAGTTTATGGTCCAATTATAATAGGCTTCTTAAAAACGGTCTTGTTATCACTTTAGAGCCGCTGATTGGGTCCACCTTAAAATTGTTCTCTTTTTTCTATAAAAAAAACCCCTTCAGGCTGCATTCTTCCCTTCACTTTATCGTGAAGTGTTTTTGAATACTTACCTAAAGGGAGCAATATCAATAGTAATTTTTTAATTTGTCAGCTACTTAGATTACAGTGTAATTAATAATCTAAAGCTTTTTTATTATTTAATTCGCTGACGAGTGAGTAGGATTCCGCCTAAAAGGAACAATACCATACCTCCAAGAATTGAACTCATTTCTGCTGATGTTCCTCCTGTGTTAGGAAGTAAGGTTTGCTTATCATTTTCTGTAGTAGGTGGAACTTTTGAATCGCTATTGTTATCTGTATTTGTATTTGTGTTTGGATCTTTTGGATCTGTGCTTGGATCTTTTGGATCTGTACTTGGATCTTTCGGATCTATACTTGGATCTTTCGGATCTGTACTTGGATCTTTCGGATCTGTGCTTGGATCTTTCGGATCTGTACTTGGATCTTTTGGATCGTCCTTGATTTTTGTATTTGTGATGTCATAACCATTTACTTCGGACTTGTATCCCGCTACTGGTTGTTCTTTCACTTCATACTTATACGCTACTCCATTTGCATCGTATGCTGCTAAATCTTTGAATTCATATTTCCAACCTGTTGCTTTGCTTACTTCTTGCGTCGCAATCACTGTACCATTTTGTAGTAGGTCTACTTTGATCATTTCCGGACGATCTGTTGCGTTATCGTCTTTCCATGTCTTCGTTCCTCCTACTTTTGTTTTGCCTACTTTCGTATTTGTGATGTCAGTGCCACTTACTTTGGATTCATATCCGGCTACTGGCTGTTCTTTCACTTCATACTTGTACGCTGCTCCGTTTGCATCGTATGCTTGTAGCTTTTCAAACGTATACTTCCAGTTTGTTTCTGCTGTTACTTCTTTTGTATCTACTACTTTACCGTTTTGTAGTAAGTCTACTTTAATCGAGCTTGGACGATCTGTTGCATTGTTATCGTTCCACGTTTTTGTTCCTTCTACTTTCGTTTCGCCTACTTTTGTATTTGCAATATCAGTACCTTTTACTTCGGATTTATATCCAGCTATTGGTTGTTCCTTCACTTCATACTTGTACGCTACTCCGTTTGCATCATACGCTGCTAAATCTTTGAATTCATATTTCCAATCTGTTGCTTTGCTTACTTCTTGCGTCGCAATCACTGCACCATTTTGTAAAAGGTCTACTTTAATCATTTCCGGACGATCTTTCGCGTTATCGTCTTTCCATGTTTTCGTTCCTTCTACTTTTGTTTTGCCTACTTTTGTATTTGTGATGTCATAACCATTTACCTTTGATTCATATCCTGGTACTGGCTGTTCTTTCACTGTATACTCGTAAGGCTTACCTTCCACATCATATGCTTCTAAATCTGCGAATATATATTTCCAACCCATTACTGCTAGTACGTCTTGTGTTTGAATCACGTTCCCGTTTTGTAGTAAGTCTACTTTAATCATTGTCGGACGGTCTGTTGCATTTCCGTCGTTCCACGTCTTCGTTCCTTCTACTTTTGTTTTACCCACTTTTGTATTTGTGATGTCAGTGCCACTTACTTTGGATTCATATCCGGCTACTGGCTGTTCTTTCACTTCATACTTGTACGCTGCTCCGTTTGCATCGTATGCTTGGAGTTTTTCAAACGTATACTTCCAGTTTGTTTCTGCTGTTACTTCTTTTGTATCTACTACTTTACCATTTTGTAGTAAGTCTACTTTGATTGTGCTTGGACGATTTGTTACATTATCGTCTTTCCACGTCTTCGTTCCTTCTACTTTTGTTTCGCCTACTTTTGTATTTGTGATGTCATAACCGTTTACTTCGGATTTATATCCTTCAACTGCTTGTTCTTTCACTTCATACTTGTACGCTACTCCATTTTCATCGTATGCTTGGAGTTTTTCAAACGTGTACTTCCAATTTGTTGCTTTACTTACTTCTTTCGTGTCAATTACTTTACCGTTTTGTAGTAAGTCTACTTTAATCGAGCTTGGACGATCTGTTGCATTGTTATCGTTCCACGTTTTTGTTCCTTCTACTTTTGTTTCGCCTACTTTTGTATTCGTAATGTCATAATCTTTTACTTCAGATTTGTATCCGTCTACCTGTTGTTCTTTCACTTCATACTTGTACGCTACTCCGTTTGTATCGTATGCTTGGAGTTTTTCAAACGTGTACTTCCAATTTGTTGCTTTACTTACTTCTTTCGTGTCAATTACTTTACCGTTTTGTAGTAAGTCTACTTTAATCGAGCTTGGACGATCTGTTGCATTGTTATCGTTCCATGTCTTTGTTCCTTCTACTTTTGTTTCGCCTACTTTTGTATTTGTGATGTCATAACCGTTTACTTTTGATTCATATCCTTCAACTGCTTGTTCTTTCACTTCATACTTGTATGCCTTTCCTTCTGCATCGTAAGCTTGGAGTTTTTCAAACGTGTACTTCCATTCTGTTGCCCCTGTTACTTCTTTTGTATCTACTACTTTACCGTTTTGTAGTAGGTCTACTTTAATCGAGCTTGGACGATCTGTTGCTTTATTATCGTTCCACGTTTTTGTTCCTTCTACTTTTGTTTCGCCTACTTTTGTATTTGTGATGTCAGTACCACTTACTTTTGATTCATATCCTGGTACTGTTTGCTCTTTCACTTCATACTTGTATGCCTTTCCTTCTGCATCATACGCTGCTAAATCTTTGAATTCGTATTTCCAGCCTGTTGCTTTACTTACTTCTTGCATCGCAATCACTGTACCATTTTGTAAAAGGTCTACCTTAATCATTTCCGGACGATCTTTCGCGTTATCGTCTTTCCATGTTTTCGTTCCTTCTACTTTTGTTTTGCCTACTTTTGTATTTGTGATGTCAGTACCATTTACCTTTGATTCATATCCTGGTACTGGCTGTTCCTTCACTTCGTACTTGTATGCTACTCCGTTTGCATCGTATGCTTGGAGTTTTTCAAACGTGTACTTCCAATTTGTTGCTTTACTTACTTCTTTCGTATCAATTACTTTACCATTTTGTAGTAAGTCTACTTTAATCGAGCTTGGACGATCTGTTGCATTGTTATCGTTCCACGTTTTTGTTCCTTCTACTTTCGTTTCGCCTACTTTTGTATTCGTGATGTCAGTACCATTTACTTTTGATTCATATCCTGGTACTGCTTGTTCTTTCACTTCATACTTGTATGCCTTACCTTCTGCATCGTAAGCTTGAAGTTTTTCAAACGTGTACTTCCAGTTTGTTTCTGCTGTTACTTCTTTTGTATCTACTACTTTACCGTTTTGTAGTAGGTCTACTTTAATCGAGCTTGGACGATCTGTTGCTTTATTATCGTTCCACGTTTTTGTTCCTTCTACTTTTGTTTCGCCTACTTTTGTATTTGTGATGTCATAACCGTGTACGTCAGATTGGTATCCCGCTACTGGTTGTTCCTTCACTTCATACTTGTACGCTACTCCATCTTCATCGTATGCTTGGAGTTTTTCAAACGTATACTTCCAGTTTGTTTCTGCTGTTGCTTCTTTTGTATCTACTACTTTATCGTTTTGTAGTAAGTCTACTTTAATCGAGCTTGGACGATCTGTTGCGTTGTTATCGTTCCACGTTTTTGTTCCTTCTACTGTCAATTTCGCTACTTTTATATTCGTAATGTCATAACCTTTTACCTCGGATTTATATCCTGCTACTGGCTGTTCTTTCACTTCATACTTGTACGCTACTCCATTTTCATCGTATGCTTGGAGCTTTTCAAACGTATACTTCCAGTTTGTTTCTGCTGTTACTTCTTTTGTATCTACTACTTTACCGTTTTGTAGTAAGTCTACTTTGATTGTGGTTGGACGATTTGTTGTATTATCGTCTTTCCATGTCTTCGTTCCTTCTACTTTTGTTTCGCCTACTTTTATATTTGTGATGTCAGTACCGTTTACTTTGGATTCATATCCAGCCACCGCTTGTTCCTTCACTTCATACTTGTACGCTACTCCATTTGCATCATACGCTGCTAAATCTTTGAATTCATATTTCCAATCTGTTGCTTTGCTTACTTCTTGCGTCGCAATCACTGCACCATTTTGTAAAAGGTCTACTTTAATCATTTCCGGACGATCTTTCGCGTTATCGTCTTTCCATGTTTTCGTTCCTTCTACTTTTGTTTTGCCTACTTTTGTATTTGTGATGTCAGTACCATTTATCTTTGATTCATATCCTAGTACTGGCTGTTCCTTCACTTCATACTTGTATGCTACTCCGTTTGCATCGTAAGCTTGGAGTTTTTCAAACGTGTACTTCCATTCTGTTGCCGCTGTTACTTCTTTTGTATCTACTACTTTACCGTTTTGTAAAAGATCTACTTTGATCATTTCCGGACGATCTTTCGCGTTATCGTCTTTCCATGTTTTCGTTCCTTCTACTTTTGTTTCGCCTACTTTTGTATTCGTGATGTCATAACCGTTTACTTCGGATTTGTATCCGTCTACCTGTTGTTCTTTCACTTCATACTTGTATGCTACTCCGTTTGCATCGTATGCTTGGAGTTTTTCAAACGTGTACTTCCATTCTGTTGCCGCTGTTACTTCTTTTGTATCTACTACTTTACCGTTTTGTAAAAGATCTACTTTGATCATTTCCGGACGATCTTTCGCGTTATCGTCTTTCCATGTCTTCGTTCCTTCTACTTTTGTTTGACCTACTTTCGTATTTGTGATGTCAGTACCACTTACTTTTGATTCATATCCAGCTACTGGCTGTTCTTTCACTTCATACTCGTAAGCCTTTCCTTCTGCATCATATGCTTCTAAATCTGCGAATATATATTTCCAACCCATTACTGCGAGTACGTCTTGTGTTTGAATCACGTTCCCGTTTTGTAGTAAGTCTACTTTGATCATTGTCGGACGGTCTTTTGCATTTCCGTCTTTCCATGTCTTCGTTCCTTCTACCTTTGTTTTGCCTACTTTTGTATTTGTGATATCAGTACCATTTACTTTGGATTCATATCCTGGTACTGCTTGTTCTTTCACTTCATACTTGTACGCTACTCCATTTTCATCGTATGCTTGTAGCTTTTCAAATGTGTACTTCCATTCTGTTGCCGCTGTTACTTCTTTTGTATCTACTACTTTACCGTTTTGTAAAAGATCTACTTTGATCATTTCCGGACGATCTTTCGCGTTATCGTCTTTCCATGTTTTCGTTCCTTCTACTTTTGTTTCGCCTACTTTTGTATTTGTGATGTCAGTACCACTTACTTTTGATTCATATCCTGGGACTGTTTGCTCTTTCACTTCATACTTGTATGCCTTTCCTTCTGCATCATACGCTGCTAAATCTTTGAATTCGTATTTCCAGCCTGTTGCTTTACTTACTTCTTGCATCGCAATCACTGTACCATTTTGTAAAAGGTCTACCTTAATCATTTCCGGACGATCTTTCGCGTTATCGTCTTTCCATGTTTTCGTTCCTTCTACTTTTGTTTTGCCTACTTTTGTATTTGTGATGTCAGTACCATTTACCTTTGATTCATATCCTGGTACTGGCTGTTCCTTCACTTCGTACTTGTATGCTACTCCGTTTGCATCGTATGCTTGGAGTTTTTCAAACGTATACTTCCAGTTTGTTTCTGCTGTTACTTCTTTTGTATCTACTACTTTACCGTTTTGTAAAAGGTCTACTTTAATCGAACTTGGACGATCTGTTGCATTGTTATCGTTCCATGTTTTCGTTCCTTCTACTTTTGTTTCGCCTACTTTTGTATTTGTGATGTCATAACCGTTTACTTTGGATTCATATCCTGGGACTACTTGTTCTTTCACTTCATACTTGTACGCTACTCCATTTTCATCATACGCTACTAAATCTTTGAATTCATATTTCCAACCTGTTGCTTTGCTTACTTCTTGCGTCGCAATTACTGTACCATTTTGTAAAAGGTCTACTTTAATCATTTCCGGACGATCTTTCGCGTTATCGTCTTTCCATGTTTTCGTTCCTTCTACTTTTGTTTGACCTACTTTTGTATTTGTGATGTCAGTACCACTTACTTTTGATTCATATCCTGGTACTGGCTGTTCTTTCACTTCATACTCGTAAGCCTTTCCTTCCGCATCATATGCTTCTAGATCTGCGAATATATATTTCCAACCCATTACTGCGAGTACGTCGTGTGTTTGAATCACGTTCCCGTTTTGTAGTAAGTCTACTTTGATCATTGTTGGACGGTCTTTTGCATTTCCGTCTTTCCATGTCTTCGTTCCTTCTACTTTTGTTTTGCCTACTTTTGTATTTGTGATGTCAGTACCATTTACTTTGGATTCATATCCTGGTATTGCTTGTTCTTTCACTTCATACTTGTATGCTACTCCGTTTGCATCGTATGCTTGGAGTTTTTCAAACGTATACTTCCAGTTTGTTTCTGCTGTTACTTCTTTTGTATCTACTACTTTACCGTTTTGTAAAAGGTCTACTTTGATCATTTCCGGACGATCTTTCGCGTTATCGTCTTTCCATGTTTTCGTTCCTTCTACTTTTGTTTCGCCTACTTTTGTATTTGTGATGTCATAACCATTTACTTTGGATTCATATCCTGGTACTGCTTGTTCTTTCACTTCATACTTGTATGCTACTCCATTTGCATCATACGCTGCTAAATCTTTAAACTCATACTTCCAGCCCGTTGCTTCACTTACTTCTTGCGTCGCAATCACTGTTTCTTTTTGTGCTTGTGAGTTATCTTTTTGTACTAAATCTACTTTGATGGTTTTCGGACGATCTGACGCATTGTTATCATTCCACGTCTTCGTCCCTGCAACTGATGTCTTGCCTACTTTTGTATTCGTTATGTCATAACCATTTACTTTGGATTCGTATCCATCTACCGGTTGTTCTTTCACTTCATACTTGTATGCTTTTCCATTTTCATCGAACGCTACTAAATCTTTAAATTCATACTTCCAACCTGTTTCTTTGCTTACTTCTTGTGTCGCAATCACTGTACCGTTTTGTAGTAAGTCTACTTTGATGGCTTTATGCTCTTCCTCTGTGCCACCTTTCCATGTCTTCGTTCCTGCAACTGATGTCTTGCCTACTTTTGTATTCGTGATGTCATAACCATTTACTTTGGATTCGTATCCGTCTACTGCTTGTTCTTTCACTTCATACTTATATGCTTTTCCGTCTGCATCGTTTATTGCCAAATCTTTAAATTCATATTTCCAGCCTGTTGCTTCGCTTACTTCTTGCGTCGCAATCACTTTACCGTTTTGTAGTAAGTCTACTTTAATCATCGTTGGACGACCTTCCGCATTTCCGTCCTTCCATGTTTTCGTTCCTTCTACTTTTGTTGTTTGTACCACTTTTGTATTTGTAATGTCATAACCATTTACTTCTGTTGTGTATCCATCTATCGGTTGTTCTTTTACTTCATACTTGTACGCTACTCCATTTGCATCATAGACTGTTAGGTTGTCAAATTTGTATTTCCAACCATCAGCCGCTGTTACTTCTTTCGTGTCTACCACTTTCCCATTTTGTAGTAATTCTACTTTGATTGAACTTGGACGATCTTTCTCATTATCGTCTTTCCACGTCTTCGTCCCTGCAATAGATGTAGTTTTCACTTTATTCGGAATTAGCAACTTAACTCCATTTACAGCATCTGATTTAACTTCAAAATTCACTTTTGCTTTAGGATCGAAATCAACATAGTCTGGAGCTGAAATTTCTTGCACATAATATTTACCTGGCTGTAAATTAGGGATTTCAATTATCCCTTTTTCATCTGTTTTATATACATCTCCAACTTGTTCATCAGACTCTTTATACAGCTTAAACGAAACATTTGGGATTACTTTTTCTTCATCCCCTTCAATATGCTTTACAATTTTTAGCGTTCCTCTTGGAATCACGTTACCTTCAGCACCACCACCAGCTGTCATATTTTCGACTGGGTGGGTACCCGATTCAGTAACTGGTTCCTTGTTTAGAACTTGGTAATCAATCGTATAATCATTCTTAAAAAACTCTTGCTTCTTCCCAGCTTCCGTTATAGTAGATGTATAACCAATCGTAAAGGAGGCAAGACGTGCTTTATCTTTATTAAGCACAACTTTAAATGATCTGTCTCCAGTAAAGGTAATCGTTCCGTAACCTTGCTTTTCAAGCTCTTGTAGCGTTAAAGATCGACGACCTAGATGATCATCTATACTGATATAGAAACTATCCTTATTAAGTGTTTGACCTTCCTGTAAATTATCAGTCACAACAATATCGCGACTTAACTCTTCTTTATTTAAGTTTATATTTAAGAACCAACGTACCTCACCTGGCTTACCTCTCATATCACCAGTTTTATAAAAAAACGGACCCTTTCCAGGATCTGTACCACCACCGCTTGTTGGACCGGTAATTGTTACAGATTGCTTATCTACATTTGTACCGAAATTGGTTTCAATCTCTTTCTTTTCATCCGTTCCTACATTGGCAGCTTCCACGAAAAAGTTTAAATACCCTTTAATATTTTGATGTGTACTCACTTTATCATTAAATGTACATACCACAGTACCTGCAGTGACTTTACAAGTACCATAGTCATCTAATAGAAACTCTGTATCTAATCCTTTTAATTCTGGAGGCAGTGTTAATGTTAGTGTGTCTCCAGCCTTCAGCTTAAGACCATCTTTTTCACTGAAGTTTACAGTGACTTTAGTCTGTTGCCCGATAAAAAGATCTGTTTTATCAATCTTAAAACTATCCACAATTCCTGCTGTGTTTAATTCTTGTGCATTTGCTACGATAGGTAAAAGACTCTGGCCTATAGTAAACATGAAAATCATTATAATCGAAAAAATTGAAGTAATTCTCTTCAAATACATACTCTATGTTAGCCTCCCCATAATTTAAAATATAAATAGTTTCTGGTACAAACATGTTATGTCGAAAATTCTATTATCCAAATATTTTACCTACGTATTTTTAATAGTTATTATGATTTCTCTTCCCCCTTCACTACTACTTAACAACTTGAAACTTGATTTTTTATAAGTGTATCTAACATTTTCAACACGCCTACAATTATGTACTTTTGACCTATATTTTTTAATAGGAACATAGATAAACCTTAATAAAGAAGTTTAAATAATAAATACATATAGACGACAGATACTGGAATACATTTAAAATCAGAAAAAAAAGATTTAAAACGCATTCCGGACGAAACTCATGACAACCAGTCTTCTTTTTGTGCCTTAGGAATTATAAAACGATTATTCTATGTGTAAAAGATTTTAGTGCGGGCAAATATAGACTAACTACTTCACAGCAAATATGCATCCTATCAACTTCCATACTTATCGTTCTGAAAAAAGAACGAAAATTACGGATTATAGTCGCATTCAGCATACCAGCAAAAAAGCTTATAAATGTGGAACGAGTTAAAATACTCATATTTTACAGAATATCATTAGAAGATAAGCTTTCTGTCATCATAAGTACGACTGATAATGTCCATGTATTAAAACATTTGATATTTAGTTAAATACCGAAATAAGTTGATGCAAAAAACATTTTAACATCAGCGTTATATGATTAAAATATTACGGACGAAGTATTGTTTGTCTATGAAGATAAAAGAAATATTCTCCAAATCTGAATAAAGTGGAACAAGTTTGGGGGTAAATAAAAACGATTGTGATTTTCAACTGATTTCATGTGAATTTTGCAGAAATACGGGAATCAGTCTTTTCATTTTTGGAGTATATAACTGGGTGTCAGGAAAAAGGGTTTCTCCTGATAGATCTGATTCTAGATCTATGTCAAAAAATTAAAATAAACCTACATATTATCTATCCGCTAGGAATTTTTAATTTCTTTACGAATAATAAAATATTTATATGTACTTATATATATTTATGTATTAATATATATAAGTGGTATTGAATCAAAAATACGAGGTGTATATCTCCTCATTATTTTTATCTAATCTAAAAAAACAAGTTGATTAGCATCAAATCCCTAATTCTTTAAATAAATAAGAAGTTTTGAGGATTACCTACTCAGTTGTTAGGTAGTTATAAATGTAAGTATACTTACCTTGATTGTAATAACATTATTTAAAGCAATTACAACATTTCCTATTAGCATTTCATCAATAAATAGTACAGACATGCTTTTTTTCGTAATTCCCCCAAAAAACAACAAATTTTTTCCATAGTCTATTATTCTAGAATTGTTACCAAAAATCAATAGTTAATTGTTGTCCCCCATTTTTACTTCATTATTATAAGGCACCTTTAGGTTAACCGATTATCCTATTTTACATATCATATTTTGGCTAAGATTGACCACCCTCATAGAATTCTCCTTAATTTATAAAACATTATATATTTATGTTTTTCAGAAAAACCCACCTTTCTTTTAAAAGTAATAACATCTATATCCTCATTAAAAATATGCAAATAATTCACTTTTCACTTTTCTATTTCTCAATATAAATTAATTGAAATAAAAAAACATATAATTAAGTCTTTATCTATCTTGTGTTTTCAGTCCAAAAGAAAAAACAATTAGTTATATTAAAAATAACCCAATTTAAAGTGGTGACATTTTATTGAGAAAATACATATATGCATAAAAGCATATTTTCTCCTACTCATTATCGTATACAATATTAACTGTAACAAAAACGATTACAACAATTAAGGAGGCTTTTCTACTATGAAAAAAATGATTTTAGCCGGTACATTAACTTTAGCAGGAATTACTGGTGCTACCGCGTTTATTCCTGAAACAAAGGCCGCTGCCGCTACTCAAGCACAAAGCTTTACAAAATTTTATTCTTTGCAAACTGGAAGTAGTTCTGAACAAGAACCTGTTTTCCTTCAAAAGGGACAAGAATTAACAATTCAACCTAACAGTAAAACTCCTAGTTACAGTGTTTATGACTCAAATCATAACCTTATCGGACGTTATTCTGATGGGTACGGCAGAATTTTCACTGCAAAAACAGATGGAAATATATACGTTCAATTTCATGCGCCTTACGTTTACTATAGTCCTATTAGCTTTTCTGTTACGTATACTATCCAATAGAAAAGAGGTCCTTTTACAGGACCCCTTTTATTTCTCTTTCCATTTTACTTTTACAAATCCATCTTTCACCATTAAGCCACTTATATTTAAGACATATTTTTCATTTGCGTTCAATGTAGCTTTGAAAGTACCTTTTTTCGATTCACAAATTTCCTTTAACTCTTTTATCCCTTCCCCTTGTCTTTCATACAAACTAAAGCATAAATTACCGCGTTTTGCATCTGTCTCATAAGAAAATGTCACTTCTGTATCTGTCTCGTGCTGAATTTCAATATCTTTACCAGCAATATCCCATGATGAGAATTTCGCTTCATAACTTTTCTCTCCTTGCTTCTCACTTTCTAAATATATATCACCAGCTTTCCACATATCATCTAACGTTTGAACGCAAGCAAAGCCGCTAAGTAATACAAACATCGCACTTGCAAATGTGACAACTAATGTTATCTTTTGTTTTTTCATAGCCTTCATTGTATGTTCTCCTTCTATTTTCTTGTTACTTCTTCTTATCATATATAACAAAACTCCAATAAAAAAAAGGCAATCACAACATCGTGTGATTGCCTTTTACTAAAAGCGAAAATCGACTAGAATACTCGGTGGCTTCGCGCCTTCCTCCGAGGCAAAGTACGCCTCTCTGTCAGGTGCTCCATCCCCCTCCTATTCTGAACGAGCCGCTTCCGCTTTTCTTTATGTCTAGCTCTGCCTCCTAGCCCCTTCCGTCTAAGAACCTTCCCCACGAGAAGATAAAATGCATCTTCTGTGGGAAAGAACCTTAGCCTTCGGGACTAAACAGTCGGCTCCGCTTTTCTTAATTACATTTTTTCTGGTGCAGATACTCCTACGATTGCTAATGCGTTTTGAAGTGTCGTGCGTACTGCTTTCATTAACTCGTAGCGAGCTTTACTTAATTCTAAGTTATCTTGGTTTAATACTTTTTCTGCATTGTAGAAGCTGTGTAATGCTGCTGCTAATTCAAATGCATAGTTTGTAATGCGGTGTGGTAGACGTTTTTGTGCTGCATCCGCAACTACTGCTGGGAATTCACCAAGTTTTTTCAGTAACTCTACTTCTTTCTCAGAAGTAACAAGTTTGTAGTTAACGTCTCCGCCTGTAGCTAATCCTAATTCTTCACCTTGGCGAAGGATACTACATACGCGAGCGTGAGCGTATTGTGCATAGTATACTGGGTTTTCATTAGATTTTGATACAGCTAAGTCCATATCGAAGTCTAAATGAGAGTCACCGCTACGCATTGCGAAGAAGTAACGCATTGCGTCCACGCCTACTTCTTCCATAAGCTCACGAAGTGTAACTGCTTTACCTGTACGTTTACTCATTTTCATTTTTTCACCATTTTGATACAGTTGTACCATTTGGATGATTTCTACTTCAAGTGTTTCTTTATCGTAACCTAACGCTTGAATAGCAGCTTTCATACGTGGAATGTAACCGTGGTGGTCAGCACCCCAAATGTTGATTAACTTATCGAAACCACGCTCTAATTTATCACGGTGATACGCGATATCTGGCGTTAAGTACGTGTAAGAACCATCGTTTTTAATTAATACACGGTTCTTATCGTCACCGTAAGTCATTGAACGGAACCAAGTTGCACCGTCTTCTTCAAAAATCTCGTCGCGCTCTTTTAATACAGCAAGAGCTTGATCAATTTTTCCGTTTTTGTATAATGATGTTTCTGAGAACCATACATCAAATTTAACACGGAAGCTTTCTAAGTCTTTTTGAAGTTTTGCTAACTCATATTTTAAACCGTACTCACGGTAGAATTCATAGCTTTCTTTTTCATCAGCTTTCGCATAACGATCGCCAAACTCTTCTGCTAAACGTTTACCGATTCCAATGATGTCCGCACCATGGTATCCATCTTCTGGCATTTCTTTCTCTAACCCTAAAGCTTGCATGTAACGAGCTTCAACAGAAAGAGCTAAGTTATGAATTTGGTTACCAGCGTCATTAATGTAGTACTCACGAGATACATCGTATCCTGCTTTTGCTAATAGGTTACATAAAGTGTCACCTACTGCTGCGCCACGTGCATGTCCTAAGTGAAGGTCACCTGTTGGATTCGCAGATACGAACTCAATTTGTACTTTTTCACCTTTACCAGTATTCGTTTCACCGTAAGCTTCACCAGCGTTAACGATTGTTGGAATTAAGTCTGTTAAGTAGCTGTTATCCATGTAGAAGTTAATGAAACCAGGACCTGCGATTTCAATTTTTTCAATAGAAGCTTTTGCTTTATCGAAGTTTGCAACTAATTCTTCTGCAATCATACGAGGTGCTTTTTTCGCAACGCGTGCAAGTTGCATTGCCATGTTTGTAGAGAAGTCACCATTTGTTTTATCTTTTGGAGATTCTAATACAACGTTTGGAATCTGTTCTTCTGTTGCTAATTCTGCCTTTAATACAGCAGCTTGAATTTCTTCTTTAATCAATCCTTTTACTTGTTCTAAAGAATTCATTATTTTGCCTCCTTCAAATTAAGTGTAATTGTATATCTGCCAGCTTCTTGTTCACTTAGAAGCAATGCGTACGTTAAGAAGAGTTGTCCTTTTTTCTTTTCATCCGACCATTTAAAAAGAACGTTATCAGTCTTTGTTTGCAATGCAAACGTACCAAGTTCACTCGTGTACGTACCAGTTGTCCATTCACCTTTCACATGCGTTTGACGCATTGAAACAGCACCTGAACGCATAATGAGAACTTGTTCATCTTGAATTTTAATAATTGTTTTCACTTCGCCTTGTTCGTTCGGCTCTTGGAATGTTACATATGTACCTTGACCTTTTACATAGTATTGACCATTTGCTTCAAAAGCAACGGTTTCCTTCCTCGCCCCTTCACGGATTTCTGTTACGAAATGAACGTGTACCGGCAAGCCTGCAAGTTGTTTCTTCACGTCTTGCACACCTTTCAAATGTTATAGATATTAAATACTACTTATAATAAATCACTTTTCCTATCATATCAAAAAAAACCTCTGTCTGTCTGCTGAAAAATCAGGAAAACTCCATTTCAAAAAATAATTCACTTTCACTTTATTTCATATGATAAAATATTTTTTAAATCTAAATATTCTTTCATTTAAAGGGGTGAAATAGATGCTACCAACAAAATTGAAAAAAGGTGATGAAATTAGAGTTATTTCACCATCTTGTAGTTTAAGTATTGTCTCAACTGAAAACAGAAGTTTTGCTATAAAAAGATTAACCGACATTGGCTTTCACGTTACATTCTCAACACATGCTGATGAGATAGATAGGTTCGCTTCTTCTTCTATTTCTTCACGCGTTCAAGACCTTCACGAAGCATTTAGAGATCCGAATGTAAAAGCCATTTTAACAACACTTGGCGGATACAACTCTAATGGTTTGTTAAAACATCTCGATTACGATTTAATTCGAGAAAACCCGAAATTTTTCTGTGGCTATTCTGATATCACTGCATTAAATAATGCGATTTATACTAAAACAGGACTTGTTACATATTCAGGCCCCCATTTCTCCTCATTTGGAATGAAGAAAGGGCTCGAGTATACAACCGATTACTTTTTAAAATGCGTAACTTCTAATGAGCCGATTGAAGTCCTTCCATCTGAAACATGGAGCGATGATTCTTGGTATATAGATCAAAAAAATCGAGAATTTATTAAAAATGAAGGATACGTTTCGATTCACGAAGGAGAAGCTACGGGAGATATTATCGGTGGTAATATGAGCACATTGAACTTACTGCAAGGTACACCATATATGCCAAACTTAAAGGATAAAATTTTATTTCTTGAAGAGGATAGTTTAACTGGGAAAGCTACTCTTAAAACTTTTGATCGATATTTACATTCTCTTATGCAGCAGCAAGATTTTGAACATGTAAAAGGCATCGTTATAGGAAAGATGCAAAAAGGCACAGAATGTACGACAGAAGACATTCAAGAAATGATTGCTTCGAAGCCTGAACTTGCACATATCCCTATCATTGCAAACGCAAGTTTCGGTCATACAACCCCGATTTTCACTTTTCCAATCGGTGGACGTGCAAAAATCATTTCTAGCAAAGAAAAGATATCTATCACGATTTTAACGCACTAAAAAAGGAGCGAATGAGTCGCTCCTTTTATGGTTTTTCTATTTTTTCCAACGCTTTTTGCGGAATTGATTCTTTCGGGATTTCAGCCCATCCTTTTCCTTGCATACCTTTTGCATAAATTTTTATAAAAGCACCTGTATGCAATTCACGGTTCATCATTCTTTTCACAACTTGTAACTTTCCGTCTTCTGTATATGCTTTAAATGTATACAAATATTCCCCGTCTTTTTTCTCACCTTTATCTATAACCGCATAATAATCTTGTATTTCTTTATTTGAAAAGAAGTTGTCTACAAAAGCATGTACACCTTCTGTTTTTGTGTTCAAATAATACGCTGTTCCACCTAGAATGATGGCGAATACAACTAAAACTTTAATTACCAATTTCATACATGCGCCTCCTGTTTGTACTTCTTTTTCCCTAGTCATATATCTATACTTGTATTATACGAAAAATGACATACTATACTCTATCTAAACACCTTACACTTTCCTTACATTATTGTAAGGCATTTTCACCTTATAGCAATTTCCCAATAAAAAATTTTTCCGTTTCATGAACTTTTATATTATTATTGAATGATACAAATTTTTATTACAAAAATCAAAGGAGACAGTTTTCAAATGGCTATCTTGCAAGGTTTAGCACTATTACTTGTTGTACTTTGTCTATTTACACTTTTTAGTTACCGTGCTCCTTACGGAATGAAAGCAATGGGTGCTTTAGCTAATGCAGCAATCGCAAGTTTTCTTATTGAAGCATTTCACCGTTATATCGGTGGAGAAATGTTTCATAATGACTTTTTACAATCAGTAGGAGAAGCTTCTGGTAGTATGAGCGGTGTCGCAGCGGCAATTTTAGTCGCACTAGCAATCGGTGTTTCACCTGTATATGCTGTTTTAATCGGTATCGCTACTAGTGGATTCGGTATTTTACCAGGATTTTTCGCTGGATACGTTTGTGCTTTCGTCGTGAAATTCCTCGAAAAGAAATTACCAGCTGGTGTAGAGTTTTTAGCAATTTTATTTATTGCTGCACCAATCTCACGCGGAATGGCAATGCTTATGGATCCGCTCGTGAACGCAACGCTCGGTAAAATCGGTTCTATGATTTCAGTTGCAACTACAGAAAGTCCTATCATTATGGGCATTATGCTTGGTGGATTAATAACAGTTATTTCTACCTCTCCACTAAGTTCTATGGCACTAACTGCAATGCTTGGATTAACAGGTTTACCAATGGCAATTGGTAGTCTTGCCGTAGCAGCCTCAGCCCCAATGAACTTTATTTTCTTTAAACGACTAAAGATTTGTTCAAAGAAAGACACAATTGCTGTAGCAATCGAGCCTTTAACACAAGCCGATGTTGTTTCAGCAAATCCGATTCCAATTTATGCGACAAACTTCGTTGGCGGTGCACTTGCTGGTATTATTACATCTCTATTCCAGCTCGTTAATAATGCACCAGGAACAGCATCACCAATCCCAGGACTTCTTGTCTTATTCGGATTTAATGACGTTGTAAAAGTAACAATTGCTGCTATATTATGTGGAATCGTTACCACTATTGTTGGATACATCGGATCAATTGTGTTCCGTAAATATCCTATTCGTTCTGCTGATGAAATTCGCGGCATTACCTCAGAAGAGAAGGTTGCATAAGAAAAAGAGCTATTCCCATCGTTTGAGAATAGCTCTTTTTTGTATTGTATAACGGTAAATGAAATTATATCGGCACAACTCGAATTATATCATTCATTTTTTAATATATTGGTTTATCGATTCACAAAGGCAAAATAAGAACCCTCTATATGATTAGAGGGCTCTTATTTTATCCAGCTACAGCAGCTAGAATGATCGGTGGCTTCGCTTCTTCCTTCGAGGCAAAAGGCGCCTTTGTGTCTGAAGCTCCATCCCCCTCACATTCTGAACGAGCCGCTTCCGCTTTTATTTCTATCCAGTTACGCCTCCTAGACCCTTGCGTCTAAGAACCTTCCCTGTCAAAAGGTAAAAAGCACCTTTTGCAGGAAAGAACCTTAGTCACCGGGTCTAAACAGTCGGCTTCACTTTTATTTTACCCAACCGAGAAGCATTTCCCGCACGAATTTGCTTGCTGCGACTGGTGTTTGATCACTATGGTCGTAGACAGGAGCTACTTCTACTAAGTCTGCTCCAACTACATTTATATTTGAATTTGCAATTGCTACGATGGAATCTAATAATTCTTTAGATGTGATACCACCAGCTTCTAACGTTCCTGTTCCTGGAGCATGAGCTGGGTCTAATACATCAATGTCGATTGTGACATAGACTGGGCGTCCTGCAAGTTTCGGTAATACTTCTTTTAACGGTTCTAATACGTCAAATTTGTATAAGTTCATCCCTACTTCTTTCGCCCATTCAAATTCTTCCTTCATTCCAGAACGAATTCCGAAAGAATATACGTTTTCCGGACCAATTAAATCACACACTTTACGAATTGGTGTAGAGTGGGATAAAGGCTCCCCTTCATACGATTCACGTAAATCAGTATGAGCATCCATATGGATGATTGCTAAATCCGGATATTTTTTTGCCATAGCCTTAAAAATTGGCCAAGACACTAAGTGCTCACCGCCGAGACCTAGTGGAAACTTATCGGCATCTAAAAGTTTTGATACATATTCTTCAATCATGTCTAAGCTGCGTTGTGCGTTTCCGAATGGTAATGGGATATCACCCGCATCAAAATATTTTACCTCTTCTAGTTCACGATCTAAATACGGACTATATTCTTCAAGACCGATTGATACTTCACGAATACGTGCAGGGCCAAAACGAGATCCCGGACGGTAACTTACTGTCCAATCCATAGGCATCCCATAAATAACTACCTTTGACTCTTCAAAACTTGGATGACTTTTAATAAATACTTTACCTGAATAAGCTTCATCAAAACGCATATTCTTTTCCTCCTTATGTGGAACTTAAGGTATCCCAACCTTTCATTATTTCTCAAATTTGGAGCGAGTTGCTCCTCTTTCTCGATTTACCGGGTCTTCTATTTCATAACAAGAAGACAATTTTCTTTACAGAAGTGTAAATAGCTAGCATGTTCAAGTCTTCTGGACAAACACCTTAAATGAGCTACTTACACTTTATTTGTTCCATACGATTCTCTTACTTAATTAGATCGCCAACAAATTTCGGTAATGCGAATGCTGCATTGTGTAATTCTTTTGTGTAGTATTTCGTTTCGATTTCGTGGAAACGCTCTTCACTTACCTCTAATGGATCGTGTTTTTTAGATCCGATTGTGAATGTCCAAAGACCACTTGGGTAAGTTGGAATGTTCGCTGTGTATAAACGAGTAATTGGGAAAATCTCTTTTACGTCTTTAAACACAGTTGTAATTAGTTCTGGTGTGAACCAAGGGTTGTCCGTTTGTGCAACGAAAATACCATCTTCTTTTAACGCTTTTGAAATTCCAGCGTAGAAGCCTTTTGTAAATAGGTTTACTGCTGGCCCTACTGGCTCAGTAGAATCTACCATAATTACATCGTATTCATTTTCACTTTCTGCGATATGTAGGAAACCGTCTCCTACTTTTACTTCTACACGCTCATTATCTAATGCGCCTGCAATTGATGGTAAGTATTGTTTAGAGTACTCAATTACTTTTCCATCAATTTCAACAAGAGTTGCTTTCTTTACGCTTGGGTGTTTTAACACTTCACGAATAACACCACCATCGCCGCCACCTACAACTAATACGTTTTCAGGGTTTGGATGTGTAAATAAAGGTACGTGCGCTACCATTTCATGATAAACGAACTCATCTTTTTCTGTTGTCATAACCATGCCATCTAAAATAAGCATGTTTCCGAACTCTTCCGTTTCAACCATATCAAGTTTTTGGAATTCTGTTTGCTCCGTATGTAATGTGCGGTTAATACGCGCCGTAATCCCAAAATGTTTTGTTTGTTTTTCAGTGAACCATAGTTCCATCGTACAATCACGCCTTTCAATGCAAATTTATAATAGGGACATCATTAATGTCCCCTAACAAAAATAAAACAAAACATCCAAAAAGTATAGTTAAAAGTACAAAAATACCGAAAATATATTTTAGTCAGAGGGTTCTAACATATATACGAAAAGGGATTGCCCTGTAATAGGAAAGAAAACCCTTTCTTAAGAAAGGGCTTTTGTCTCTACTTCTACCGGTTTTCGAATCGGAATTAAAATCATTACACAACCAACTAATACAACAATCCCACCTACTAAAAATGGACTTTGCGGTGAAACAGTGTGGCCGATAATCCCTGATAAAATGGGAGCAATTGCGCCACCTAACCAACGAACAAAGTTATAAACACCAGATGTAACAGATCTTTCATACGGTGAAATATCCATTACATAACTTGTAAATAATGCATTATTTAATCCTGATGCTAATCCTGATAGAACAATTAATACAATTTGTAACCACATAATTTTCACGAAGAATAGTGCAATTAAGAACAGCGCAAATACGAGTAAACTACCTTTTAACAATGCTTTCGGCTCATATTTCCCTTCTAGCTTATGTGCTAAAATTGCAGAACCGTAAGCTAACGCAAGTCCCCATCCGCAAAATACAAATCCTAATTGAATGGCAGATAAATGCATGATAAGTGGTGAATATGCTAACACAACGAAAAATCCGTAGTAGTATAGCATTCCTGAAATCGCACCTTGCATAAACGGTTTATATTTCACTAGGTTAAGTAATTCTCCTACGCCCGCTGCTTTACGCTTCACTTTTCGCTCTGGTTCTTTCACAAAGAAGAAAACTAAAATAAATGCTAAGAAAATTAAAATACTCGTCGCAAAAAATGGGTAACGCCAAGAATGTCCACCTAATATCCCGCCTAATAACGGTCCGCCTGCCATTCCTAAACCGATAGCTGCTTCATATAATCCTACTGCTTCATGAACTTCTTTACTTAATGCAATCAATAAAGTCATCGCCGTTGCGAAAAACATCGCATTCCCTAATCCCCATCCAGCGCGGAAAAGAGATAATTGAGCAATCGTTTGCGATATACCGCATATAAACGCAAATACAGTCACGATCGCAAGACCGATTGTCATCATTCGTTTATCACCAAATCTCGATGCAAATATTCCAGCTGGTAACATCATAATTGCCATCGTCAAAATATATGCTGTAAATAACATCTCTACTTGCCAATGCGATGCACCAATCTTTTCAGCAATAATTGGCAGAATTGGGTCGACTACCCCTATACCTGAAAAGGCAAGGAAAGTAGCCAACACTGTAATCAATCTCCCTAGTTTTTGTTTGCTCTCCATTTTGATTACTCTCCTTTTGTATTCTCTAAAAATGTCACTGCACGATGTAAACTATCTTCCAGTTCGGCCTTCACACGCTGCATTTGTTCCATTTTCTCGTCTAGCGTTTGCACTTGTTTTTCAAGCATCTCTTTAATTTCTTGAATCACTTCACGGTCACGAGGATTCTCGCTATTTCTTCTCTGTTCCATTCTTTCTTTTAACGATAAGAAATGCTGCATTTCTTGTAGCGTAATTCCTAGTACTTCTTTCGCTTCTACAATCCTTTTAATCCTTGCAATATCTTCATCTGTATACAGGCGGATGTTCCCTTCACTACGTTCTGGGGGATGAATTAAACCAATTTCCTCATAATAACGAAGTGTACGTTTTGTTAAACCAACTTGCTTTGTGACTTCATCAATCTTATACATGTTTATTCCTCCCTTCACTCGATTATTACATTTTACGTTAACGTTAACTTTTGTGCAACTGTTAGACTTTTGTAAATGTTTGTCATATTAAATTGTATTTTTTCTAAAGCAGTTTCATAATGAAAGAAAAGAAACGATAAGGAGAATTTCACATGAGTAAACCACTTATTTTCGCTCACCGCGGCGTAAAAGGGACACATCCAGAAAATACGATGATTGCCTTCCAAGAAGCTGAACGCATTGGCGCCCATGGAATTGAGATTGATGTCCACCTATCAAAAGATGGTGAACTTGTCGTGATTCACGATGAAACAGTCGATCGTACAACAAATGGCATAGGACTTGTTTCTGAAAAAACGGTAGCTGAATTACAAGCTTTAGATGCTGGTAGCTATAAAGATCCTTCTTTTCATGAAGCAAAAATTCCGACGTTACGAGAAGTATTTATTTGGTTATCTACAACAAACTTACAACTCAATATTGAATTAAAAACAGACGTAATTCACTATCCAAATATTGAAGAAAAGGCTGTTGCTCTCGTTCGAGAATATCATCTATCTAATCAAATTGTATTCTCTTCATTTAATCACGACTCTGTTTCATTATTAGCAGAAATAGCTCCTGAAATCCCAAGAGCAATTTTATATGACACACCACTCGCTGATCCTATCGCTGAAGCAAAAACTAGAGAAGCAACTGGTTTACATCCAAACTTTGAGCTACTAACAAAGGAATTTGTTCAACTCGCACAAAAACAAGGGTATGTTTTCCGCCCTTATACAATTAACGAATACAAAGATTTACAAACTATGATTGATTATGGCGTAGATGTGATTATTACCGATTGGCCAGCACGTGCCTTTGAGCTCCTTTCTTAATTGAAGGAGCTCTTTGTTTTCGAAATTTCATTGTTTAAAAAAACAGAAAACCCTCAATACTAATACAATAATGTTTGTATGAATGAGGGGCTGAAAAAGATGGATCAAACTATGAATCCGAAACTTAAAAAATATAAACGTCTTTTCTTCACCGTAATATTTTCTTCTGTTCTTTTTTTCGTTTTCTCCTTTTTTGTTATTATTATAGTTGCAAAAATTATGGGACCTCCCCCTGTTGCTGTCCCGCAAACAAGTGTCTTTTATGCTAATGATGACACTGTTATAGGACAAAGTAATGAAGTGCAAAATCGATACAATGTATCTCTCAATGAAATTTCTCCTTATGTAAAAGAGGCAACACTTTCTATTGAAGATCAAAGATTCTACAAACATCATGGCTTTGATATGAAGCGTATTGCTGGTGCCATTATTGCTGATTTAAAAGCGATGGCAAAAGTCCAAGGTGCTAGTACGATCACACAACAGTATGCCCGTAACCTATACTTAGACCATGATAAAACGTGGAAACGTAAACTATTAGAAGCAATGTACACAATCCGTCTTGAAGTGAATTATAATAAAAATCATATTTTAGAAGGATATTTAAATACAATTTATTACGGGCATGGTGCTTACGGAATCGAAGCTGCGTCCCGTCTATATTTCGATAAAACAGCAAAGGAATTAACATTAGCGGAAGCTAGTATGCTCGCAGGTATACCAAAAGGACCTAGTGTCTACTCTCCCTTTTTAAAAGAAGATCGTGCGAAAGAACGACAATCTCTTATATTAGATGAAATGGTAGAACAAGGTTATATTACGAAGAAACAAGCAGCTTCAGCGAAGAAAGAATCACTAACTTTTGCTTCATTAGATACGAAAAAAGTAGCAGAGGTCGCGCCTTATTTCCAAGATGCTGTACAAACTTCTCTTCTTCGTGATATCGGATTAGATGAGCAAGCCTTACAAAAAGGCGGCTTGCGTATTTATACAACGCTAGATCCGAAATTACAATCGGTTGCAGAGCAAGCTGTAAAAGACCACATACCTGACACGACAAACATACAAACTGCGCTTGTCTCTATGAATCCAAAAACAGGTGAAGTAGCTGCCCTTGTTGGTGGAACTGATTATAATACAAGTCAATTTAACAGGGCTACACAGGCCGCTCGCCAGCCTGGATCTACATTTAAGCCATTTCTATATTATGCGGCATTAGAACGAGGATTCACCCCTGCTACGCGCTTAAAAAGCGAATACACCGTGTTCACTTTAGGTGACGGTGTTTCAAAGTATAAACCGAAAAACTATAAAGACTATTATGCAGACGATTTTGTAACAATGGCGCAAGCTCTTGCGGTCTCTGATAACGTCTATGCCGTGAAGACCAATTTATTTTTAGGGGAAGACATTCTTACAAAAACGGCGAAGCAATTCGGCATTAAGAGTGCATTAAAAGACGTCCCATCTCTTGCTCTCGGTACATCTCCTGTAAAACCAATTGAAATGGTTAACGCTTATAGCATGTTCGCAAACGGTGGAAAAGAAGTAAAACCTATTTTCATTCGACGTATTATGGATCATGAAGGAAACATGTTATACGATGCTCATTTGGAGAGTAAACAAATTCTCGATAAGAGTAAAGCGTTTGTGATGGAAGAAATGATGACGGGCATGTTTAATAAAAAGCTAAGCAGTTATGCTGCTGTAACTGGTCAATCGATGTTATCTAAACTATCCAGAACATATGCCGGTAAATCTGGTTCTACTGAAACAGATAGTTGGATGATTGGGTTTACCCCGCAAATTGTAACTGGTGTATGGGTCGGATACGATCAACCTAAATCAATTTCAAACGTAGCAGAACAAGGATATGCGAAAAGAATATGGACCGATACGATGGAGAAAGGCTTAGATGGACAACCAAAAAAAGAGTTTAAACAACCAAGTGACGTCGTTGCAGTCGATATTAACCCTGAAAACGGAAAAATCGCTACAAAAAATTGCCCGATTTCAGTGAAAATGTATTTCGCAAAAGGTACAGAACCAACTGAATATTGTATGGATCATGTCGATGATAAAGAAGAATTTGAAAAGACAACTGAAGAAAAGAAAAAAACAAGTTGGTGGAAGAGGTATCTTCCTTGGTAAAAAAATAGCTGACGGGCATCCGTCAGCTATTTTTTATTCACTTAATAAAGCACGGCGCAATTCTTCACTAGATTCGTTCCAAATCGCTTCATTATGTTCTTTCAAGAATGTACCAAGTACTTTTTTAGATGATTCATCCATATGGTCAACCATAATGTGACGCTTCAATGATTTATCCATTTTGTTTACATGCTCTGGAAGTGATTTATATCCGCGACGAATTTCACGGTCAACTGTCATCTCACAAGCTGTTACACCTGCATAATAAGCACCTGTTGCAGTTCTTTCAATCGTTACCCAAACAAGCCAAAATGGTTTTCCGTTTGGAACTTCATCTTTATTTGTTAAAAACTTAATACCTTTTTCTACTGTACTACGTGCATGCATCGCACCGATATCAACAAATGCTGTTTTCTCTAGTACATCGACAAATACAGGTGAGATGTTTTCTAGGCTTAATGCCCCAACGCCAAAACCACCATGTCCATCTGTTGAATCATTTTTCACGATATTAAAACCGATTTTTTTCTTTTTCTCTGTCATATGTATATTCCTCCTCGCTTAATGATTATAAAAGGCCAAAGATAGGCGCAATAATACTGTCTAAAAATACAAATACGTATGGAATGACAACATTAAAAATAGGTTGAATTGTATAATTGCTAAGCGGTGTAATAACAAGAATTAATAACGCTATTGCTCCATACTTTTCATACTGTGTCATTTTCGCACGAATATTTGTTGGTGCTAAATCTTCCACTACGCGATATCCATCAAGTGGTGGGATTGGTAATAAGTTAAAGACAAGTAAAACGATATTCAACGTAATAAAAATCTGGAAAAATTGAGCTAACGTATCTGCTACCGCAGATGGAATTGAGTATAATACACCAAATTTTAATAAGCTATACCAAATAATTAAACCGATTGCGCTTAAAATTAAGTTACTAATCGGTCCAGCAATAGAAACTAATATACCTGCAAGACGCGGCCTTTTAAAGTTGTACGGGTTAACTGGTACCGGCCTTGCCCAACCGAAACCAAGAATTAATACAGCAATCATACCGATAGGATCTAAGTGTGCCATCGGTGATAATGTTAAACGTCCTTGCTTCTTTGCTGTATCGTCTCCAAATTTATATGCAACATATGCATGCGCAAATTCATGCACTGATAATGCAATAATAATGGCCATTGCTACCAAAGGTATTTGGTGCAACGGGTATCTAAATAACTGATCCATGCTTCATCTCCTCTTCAATATGTCAAAAAAAGAAAATATTTGTTTTTTCGATTGTTCTTCCCCATAATCCGCTATAATAAGAGTGTAACTTACATAAAAGGAGCGATTATATATGCCATACGTAACAGTGAAAATGCTAGAAGGACGCACAGAAGAACAAAAGAAAGCTCTTGCTGAGAAAGTAACAGCAGCAGTAAGCGAAACAACTGGTGCTCCTGAAGAAAACATCGTTGTTTTCATCGAAGAAATGTCTAAAAACCATTATGCAGTTGGCGGAAAACGCTTAAGCGACAAATAATTTCAAGTTCTTTCATAAGAAGCAGCTCTTAGCTGCTTCTTATTTTTTTCCTTCTAATAACTCAATAATTCTCTCTTTATATTTTCCTTTTCTTCCATCTTCATAGATTAAATCATGCGGATAGAATAATTTTTGATCCCTTCTCTTCTTACCAGTAATCGCCTCAACAATATCCGATTCACGTGAAAGCTCTCTAAGCTCTCCATTTGGCATAAGAAGTAAGATTGGCAGACGCTCTTCTTCTTCACCAGCACGATAAAAGTCGTATGGTAAGTCTGATGTTGAATCAACTACTAAATAGTACTCTGGATCAAGCCCAATCTTTTTAAATAAGCTACTTAATTCCATCCAATTATCTAAACCGTGCTTATCTGTAAACTCTACGTATTTAAATAGGTTTCGATTCATAAAACGGCGGCATAAATCACTTAAAATTGGATCTTCTTCGTCTTGCCATACTTGGAAGTAATAATACATAACGTTCTCGTCTAACTTTAAATAATCCTCTACTGTTACTTCTTCTTCAAATAAAGAATAGAAATGAACCGGATGATTTTTAAATGTATAATACTTCTCATGCAATGATTTCGCACGGTGTAAAATCTTCGTTAAAATAACTTCGGCACTTCGAGTTACCGGATGGAAATATACTTGCCAATACATTTGATAACGACTCATAATATAATGCTCAACAGCATGCATACCACTATTCTTAATGACTACTTGATTCCCGTACGGACGCATGACACGCAATATACGTTCCATATCAAAGTTCCCATACTTTACACCAGTGAAATACGCATCTCTTAATAAATAGTCCATGCGATCTGCATCAATTTGACTGGAAATCATGCTAATCGCTAATTTATTAGTAGATGTTTTTGCGATTACATCCGCTACCTTTTGCGGAAAATCTTTATCCACACGACTTAATACACGATTAATTTCCGTATCTCCAACGATAATCTTTTGCGTAAATTTTTCATGATCTAATGAAAATACTTTTTCAAACGAATGAGAAAATGGGCCGTGACCGACATCATGAAGTAATGCCGCACATAAACATAACAATCTATCTTCAGCATTCCAGTTCGGTCTGCCATCAAACACATCATCAATCATACGACGAATAATTTCATATACACCTAACGAATGAGTAAAGCGACTATGCTCTGCACCGTGAAATGTAAAAAATGTCGTTCCAAGCTGCTTAATACGGCGCAAGCGTTGAAATTCTTTCGTTCCGATTAAATCCCAAATAACACGATCGCGCACGTGCACATATTTATGTACCGGGTCTTTAAACACTTTTGTTTCGCTGAGTTTGTCGTTTAAATATACCACTTTCCGACATCCCCCTTTCTTTACTGCATTCTTACTATATATTATAAACGAAATAGGAAACAGAAAGAAATGAAAGACTATATTAATTGCCTTTATAAAAAGAAAAATCACCTTTACCGAAGTAAAAGTGATTTTTTGTTATATATTATTTCCCTAAAACGAACTCAGAAACTTCATCTAAGATCATTTCTTTACCTAGCGGGAAGTAACCTTTGTTTAAGTCTTCGTTTTTAATTGTAAATACGTGGTTGTTTTTAACAGCGTTCATATTTTTCCAAATTGATTCTTCTTGGAATTCTTTTAAGCGCTGAGAACCGTCACCAGTCGTAAATACGAATAAGTAATCTGGGTTGTAATCGATTAAAGCTTCTTTTTGCACTTGTACTAACGGTTTATCAGTTGGTGTACCTTTAACTGCTGGTAATTTTAAATCATTAAAGATTACGCTACCGTAACCGTAGTCACCATATACACGGAAAGCATTTGGATATGCAGCCATTTTCATGAATGTAGCATCGCCAGTTTTCGCAACGATTTTGTCATGTAATTTGCTTGCTTTTTCATCATACTGTTTGAACCACTCTTTTGTTTCTTTCTCTTTACCGAAGATTTGACCTACTTCTTCGAATTTTGGACGCCATTGGTCTAATGGAGTTTTTAGCATAACTGTTGGTGCAATTTTAGATAATTGATCATAAATCTTTTCTTGACGATTGTTTACAAGAATTAAGTCTGGTTTTGCAGCAGCTACTGCTTCGATGTTAATTTTATCGCCCCAAGCAGAACCAACTGGTTTTACGTCTTTTAATTTCTTTTCAATATGTGCATCAATTTTTTCTTGAGATGTATTAGCAGTAATAATTGGTTTCATACCAAAGATTAATAATTCTTCTGTTGAACCACTAAGGTCAGCAATTTTCTTTGGATTTGCAGGGATTTTAATTTCCCCTTTTGCATGTTGTACAGTGCGCTCTTCAGTCTTCGCATCCTTCGCATCTGCTTTCTTCTCTTCTTTGTTAGAACAAGCTGCAAATAGTACAGAAGTAACGACTAGTACCATTGCTAATAACGCCATTTTAAAATTCTTCATGTTCCCACTCCTTCTAGCTGTATTTCTCTTATCAGTTACAGTGAACTATAAGAAACAAGATTAACAATTAATCGATATATATTTATTAATTGTTGTTTGTGCCCCGTTCTAACGGGTGTTCAACTTCCTATTTTACTAATAAGAAGCTCAACGTCCATTAGAAGCCCCCCTCTTTACGAGGGGGATTCTACTTATGCTTTTTTACGTAATTGATTACTAATCATCGCTAAATCATATGTTAAACAAATTGGCTTACAGTTCACTGGACATGGAACAATTTGAGCTTCAATCTCAAACACACTGCGAAGTGTTTCACTCGTCATCACTTCATCTGGCGTTCCTTGTTTCATTAACTTACCAGCTTTTAATGCAATCATATGATCTGAGAAACGAGAAGCATGGTTTAAGTCATGGATAACCATAACAATCGTTCTACCTTCTTCTTCATTTAACTTTTTCAATAAGTTTAATACTTCTAATTGATGAGCCATATCTAAGTACGTTGTCGGTTCATCTAATACGAGTAATTCTGTCCCTTGTGCAAGAGCCATCGCAATCCATACGCGTTGACGTTGCCCACCTGATAATGCCTCTGCTGGACGATTTGCGAATTCTGTCATTCCCGTCACTTCAAGTGCCCAATGAATGTAGCGATAATCCTCTTCTTTCAACGTTCCAAACCCTTTTTGATGCGGAAAACGTCCGTATGAAACAAGTTCAAACACAGTAAGACCTGTTGGCACTTCTGCAGTTTGTGGTAAAATCGCCATTTTCTTTGCAATTTCTTTCGTTGGCTGTTTTTCAATTGCTTTTCCATCAAGATAAACAGTGCCTCGTTTTGCCTTCAAAATACGAGAAGCCGTTTTTAATAATGTGGATTTCCCACAACCATTTGGTCCAATAATTGTTGTAATTTTCCCTTCCGGAATTTCAACTGTTAATCCATCAATAATTAACCCTTCATTATAGCCAACAGATACCGCATCAACTGCTAAAGTTGCCATACAAAAAGCCTCCCTTTATTTTGTCCTCATAAGTAAGTATATGAAATACGGTGCACCAATTACAGAAATAACAAGACCGACCGGTATTTCTGAAGTTGGTAACACACTTCTTGAAATTACGTCTGCGAATAAAAGTAAAAACGTTCCTATTAGTGCAGCTGTAGGCAACATAATTTGATGCTTACCACCAACAAGGCGCCTCGCTAAATGCGGAGCCATTAAACCGATAAAACCAATTCCTCCGGCAACAGCGACAGATGCCCCTGCTAAACAAACTGCAATAAATAATAATTTACGTCTTTCCTTTTCTACGTTTACACCAAGACCAACTGCTGTAGAGTCGCCTAGGTTCATTACATTTAATATGTGTGCTTTACTAATAGCTAGTGGCAAGAAAATAACCATCCATGGAAGGACACTTAGTACGAACTTCCAATCTGTGCCCCACAAACTTCCTGCTAACCAAATCGTAGCAAAACGGAAATCGTTAGATGTCATCTTCATAGAAAAAATTAAACTAACAGCACCAAACCCGGCTGCAACAGCGATACCAACTAGTATCAATCGAGTAGATGAAACGCCGTCTTTCCATGCTAGTAAATAAATAATAACCGCTGCTAATATCGCTCCAACTAACGCGAAGAACGGAAGGATAAATACAGATAAAAATGTACCAGTTCCAACTTTCCCGAAGAAAAAGTAGACAAATATAACAACCGTTAATCCAGCTCCAGCGTTAATACCGATAATACCTGGATCAGCAAGTGGATTTCGTGATAAACCTTGCAAAATCGCACCTGACATAGCTAAAGCAGATCCAACTAATATAGCAATAACCATACGTGGCATACGGAATTCAAATAAAATAACAGACTGATCCTCAGCCCCAAGTCCAACCAATGACTTTAGTACGTCCATTGGCGGTATTTTAAATGTCCCTGTATTTAAACTCACTAAAAATACAGTAACGATTAATCCTACTAAAATTGTTAAAACAGAAACGTTCTTTTTTGTTAAGACACTTGTCCTCACATTTTTCCTCTCCCTTCGTTACGTGCTAAGTAGAGGAAGAATGGAACCCCAATTAGCGCTGTAATTGCTCCAATTGGCGTTTCAAACGGCGGATTAATAACGCGAGATAACATATCTGCACATTCAATTAACAACCCACCTAAAACCGCAGAACATGGAATAACCCATCTATAGTCTGAACCTACAAGGAAACGAGTCATATGCGGGATTACAAGACCAACAAATCCAACCGACCCTGCCATAGAAACTGCAGAACCTGTTAACACAAGAACAAGTACTGTTCCGATAAATTTAATTAATGTCGTATTTTGACCAAGTCCAATCGCAATTTCTTCACCAAAGCTTAAAATTGTAATGTACCTCGACATCATAATTGCAATAAAGAGACAAACAAGCCCAATCGGCACTAACATATTAATACTTTCCCATTTCACTCCAGCAACTCCGCCTGCATTCCACATACTCACCTCTTGGGCGAGATTGAAATATAGTGCAATTCCAGATGAAATTGCCCCTAATAAAGCACTAATTGCTGCACCTGCTAAAGCTAATTTCACAGGTGTTAATCCACCTGGTGAAGAGGACCCAATCCCATATACAATGCTCGCACCAAACGCAGCACCAATAAAAGATGCGATGACAAACATTAAATAAGGTGAATTAGGGAAGAATGCATACATAATTGCAATTCCAAATACAGCTCCATCTGTAATCCCCATTAACGATGGTGATGCAAGTGGATTTCGCGTCATACCTTGCATAATTGCTCCCGATACCGCTAAAAAGGCACCTGCAACTACGCCCCCTATTGCTCTAGGCATGCGAAGTTCTTGAATTACGTTATGATGCGTAATAGAACCGTCAAACTGAAATACAGCTTGCCATACAGTCTTTAAACTAATATCTGCAGCACCAAACGAAATAGAAACTGCCATGCTTAAAGCTAACAAAATTGTACCCACTACTAAAATAATAGAAGCAATGAGCGGTCTGCTCTTAATCTCTTTAACATTCACATCTTGCTGTTCTATACTCCTTGCGCTCGCTTCCATCCCTCAACCATCCTAACCAACAACATATGTTTAATTTAATGAAATGAAATTTATTCTCAAATAGTAATAAAAAAATTAACTGAATCGCCCTTCACCTGATAATGATTCTCAGAATCAGACACCTTCTATTCTACCTATCGCTTCCAAAGACTGTCAACTATTATTTTGAAATACAAATTTATATAGGTTGAGACCTTAATAAATAGATAATACCTATCTGTCACTATCTATTATCACCAATTAAGCTTCCACAGAATAAATCCTTCCCTGTTATGGGCATAAAAAAGAAGAGTAATCTGTTCACTCTTCTTTTCCTTACTTATTTAACTTTGCTTCAATTTTTACAATTAATTCGTCTTCTGTTGGCGCCGCAACTGGACGGTTATTTACAAATGCGAATGATTTTTTACGACCAGGGCCACAGTAAGACTGACATCCAACTTCAATCGTTGCACATGAATCTACTTTTTTTAACTTCGGAATCAACGTTTTAACGTTCGTTGCCTGACAATCATCACACACACGAAATTCGTTTCCCATTATCTAACACTTCCTCTATTTTAAACTTTTCTCAAGTACATTTAAAAATAAACACTAAATGGTATTTTACCGCTCTTTGAAGCTCGTTGCAAGTTTCCCTTCGACGCTCTTTCCTCATATAATGCTACATATTTATATGTTCTCCTACAGAAGCTTCCGTCATTCTTGACAAAATGTATACCTTTCATCGAAATCTACCATATTTTTAAAAGCTTTGTATAAAAGCTCATTTTTTTGCCCATTATAAAAATAGGAAGTTCATAAAAAGAAAGGGAGTTGAATCTATGAAAGTAAGACAAGATGCTTGGACGGATGAGGATGATTTATTACTTGCTGAAACTGTACTTCGTCACGTTCGAGAAGGAAGTACTCAATTAAATGCATTTGAAGAAGTAGGAGACAGGTTGAATCGTACATCGGCTGCCTGTGGTTTCCGTTGGAATGCTGTTGTTCGCTATAGCTATGAACAAGCTCTTCAACTAGCAAAAAAACATCGTAAAGATAAAATGCGCGCTGCAAGTGGTGAACAAGCGAAAAAACGTTTACTCTATACACCACCGGCTTCAGATTCGATAACTAATTATGAAGAATTCGTACAAGAGGAATCAATTGTACAATATAAAGAAGCTACTCCATATCAAGAAACTACCGTTCCTGCTGCAAAGGGCTCTATGACAATGCAAGATGTTATTTATTTCTTACAAACAGTCGGATCTTCAAATATAAAAGTGACAGCTCTTGAAAACGAGAATACGAGATTGAAACAAGAAATTAAATCACAAATCCTTCGAAATGAAGAATTAGAAAAGAAACTAGAAAAGTTAGAAAAACAATCTCATACTGTACAAGAAGATTACGAAACACTTATGAACATTATGAACCGCGCTCGTAAGTTAGCAGTCATGGATGACGAAGAGCGTTCTCAAACATCTTTCCGAATGGATCGAAACGGTAATTTAGAAAAAATCGCAGAATAAAAAGGATGCATTGCATGCATCCTTTTTATTATTTCACTTCTACCATATGCACTTCTTCTACGTTAGAACCTCTCTTTATATCTGGGAAAATTTTTTCCTTTGGATTCTCTTTAAAGGCTACTAAACCAATTGTTTTTACCGGTTCATTTATTTTTGCATATTCCGTATCACTAACAACTGCATACATATCTGTATATTTACGCGCATCACCAATTACTACGTTACCTTCATACTTCATTTTCTTCCCATTCATTACTACATCTTTTTGTTCCTCTTTAGCAAATAGGATTCCAGCTTCATCAGAAATAGCCGGCAATGCTTTAATTGGTTCTACATCTTCTTTTACTACCTTTTTCAGCATATTTTCTTTTACCATCTTTTCAGCGGTTGTTTTATTCATAATTAAAACCTTTTTCTCATTGACAGTACCTAGTTTTGCTTCAAATTTATTTTGGGATTCAATTTTATCTTTATATTGATCCATTGTTTTTTGAACGCCCGTTTCATCTCCGTATATAACAACGCCCTTTGCTTGTGGTGCAATCATATCCATAATAGAACAGCCACTAAATACGGCAGCTGACATAATCGCTACGAGTCCTAATTTAACTTTTTTCATTTGTATGCCTCCTAAAATCATAATTGCATCTCTTAGTTTAACGACAGTAGCTCGCTTTACCAATTCACTTTTCTTACAACAACATTACAATTTAGTAAGATTTCTCCCTAAAACTATTTTCTATATTTTTGCTATAATAAAGATTGTCATTTTAAAGATAAGGGGTTAGTTATATGAGCAATTCCCGTTCCATTTTATCTCAACCAGAGTGGCGTATTGTAGATCAGTCTAGTTTAGGACCAACATTTCATGCATTGCAATCGTTCGCAATGGACGACACATTATGCACAAGTATAGGAAATGGTCAATCAGCTGCAACAATGCGTTCTTGGGTTCATCACAATACAATTGTTCTTGGCATTCAAGATTCACGCCTACCACACTTGGAAGAAGGTATTTCCTTTTTAAAAGAAAACGACTTCAATGTTATCGTTCGTAATTCTGGCGGGCTTGCAGTCGTACTTGATGAAGGTGTTTTAAACGTATCACTTTTATTCCAAGAGACGGAAAAAGGTATCGATATTGATCTTGGATACGATACGATGTGGCATTTAATTCAGGAGATGTTAAAAGATTACGACGTTACGATTGAGGCAAAAGAAATTGTTGGCTCTTACTGTCCTGGTAGCTACGATTTAAGCATTCGCGATCAAAAATTTGCTGGCATTTCACAGCGTCGTATTCGCGGTGGTGTCGCTGTTCAAATTTATCTTTGCGCTACAGGAAGTGGCTCTGAGCGTGCCGCACTCGTTCGTGATTTCTACAATCTAGCTATTCAAGGGGAAGAAACACGCTTTACGTACCCTGAAATTGTACCGAGCACGATGGCTTCGCTTTCAGAATTGCTTGGTGAAACCATTACAGTACAAGATTTAATGATGCGCCTTTTAAAAACATTGCAACAATTCGCTCCAAAGTTAACACCATCTCAATTAACAATAGATGAAATACCTTTATATGAGACGAATTTACAACGTATTATTGATCGTAACAATAAAGCACTTGGCTTAGAAAAATAAAGACCGTCGCTATTATAGCGACGGTCTTTATTTCAATTCGTTATAGAATTAAAGTGCTTGAGCTGCTGTAATTAAAGCTAACTTGTACACTTCTTCTTCGTTACATCCACGAGATAGGTCATTTACAGGCATGTTTAAACCTTGTAAGATTGGTCCTACTGCTTCGAAGTTACCTAAACGTTGAGCGATCTTGTAGCCAATATTACCAGCTTCTAAGCTTGGGAATACGAATACGTTAGCATCACCTTTAATTGTAGAACCTGGAGCTTTTTTCTCAGCTACAGATGGTACGAATGCAGCATCAAATTGGAATTCTCCATCTAAAGTTAATTCTGGAGCCATTTCTTTTGCAATGCGAGTTGCTTCTACAACTTTTTCTGTCTCTGGAGATTTCGCAGAACCTTTTGTAGAGAAGCTTAACATAGCAACGCGTGGGTCAATGCCGAATAGTTCAGCAGTTTTCGCACTCTCGATACCAATTTCAGCTAAATCTTGGCTGTTTGGTGCAATGTTAATTGCGCAATCAGCGAATACATATTTCTCTTCTTCACGTACCATGATGAATACGCCAGAAGTTTTTGTAACGCCTGGTTTTGTTTTAATAATTTGAAGTGCTGGACGAACTGTATCAGCTGTAGAGTGAGCTGCACCACTTACTAAACCGTTTGCTTTGCCCATGTATACAAGCATTGTACCGAAGTAGTTTTCGTCTTTAAGGATTTTGCGAGCGTCTTCTTCAGTTGCTTTACCTTTACGGCGTTCAACGAAAGATGCTACCATTGCATCCATTTCTTCGTATGTAGCTGGGTCGTAAATATCAACGCCTGCTAATGTTAAATTCATGCTAGCAGCTTTTGCACTAATTTCTTCTTTATTACCAACTAAGATTGGTTTTACTAACTCTTCTTTTGCTAAACGCTCTGCAGCGCCTAAAATTCTTTCATCAGTTCCTTCAGGAAGTACGATAGAAATGCCTTTTCCTTGAACTTTTTCTTTTACTGTTGTAAATAAGTTGCTCACGAATAAACCCTCCTACATATGTTAAAAAAACTCTATCTTTAAGAATACTTCTTTTCCTCTATATTTTAAACTTATAGCTCCCAAAAAATAGATAAAATAAAAATGATTATATTTTCATAAAATTCAGCATAGAAATAAAACCCCTTTAAGTCTTGTCTCCTCCTATTTTAAAGTAATTTTAAATGTGACAATTTTATGTGCCAAGGTTTTATATAGATGATTTTAAAACTATATATGCTATAGTTAACGTGTAAAACTATCATTAACTGAGGTGAATAGAATGAGTGAAGCAACAACAACGTTAGATGGCTGGTATTGTTTACATGATTTACGTTCTATTGATTGGGCTGCATGGAAAACATTATCTAGCGACGAACGCGGACAAGCTGTGTCTGAATTTTTAAATGTCGTTGAAAAATGGAACGACGTAGCTGCTACAAAAAAAGGCAGTCACGCAATGTATACAGTTGTTGGCCAAAAAGCTGATATTATGCTTATGATTTTACGTCCAACAATGGAAGAGTTAAATGAAATTGAGACAGAATTGAATAAAACAACATTAGCTGAATATATGGTTCCTGCATACTCTTACGTATCTGTTGTTGAACTAAGCAACTACCTTCCAGCTGATGAAGATCCATACCAAAATCCACAAATCTTAGCTCGCTTATATCCTGAGTTACCGAAAGCAAATCACATTTGCTTCTATCCAATGGACAAGCGTCGCCAAGGTGATGACAACTGGTACATGCTTCCGATGGAAGAACGTAAGAAAATGATGTACAGTCATAGTAAAATCGGCCGCCAGTACGCAGGTAAAGTACGCCAAGTCATTTCAGGATCAGTCGGATTCGACGATTTCGAGTGGGGTGTAACATTATTCGCTGATGATGTTCTTCAATTTAAAAAGCTTATATATGAAATGCGCTTCGATGAAGTAAGTGCTCGTTATGGTGAATTTGGAACATTTTTCGTCGGAAACATTTTACCAGACGAAAAGGTAGAGAAATTTTTACACATATAAATCGTGAAAAAGGAACGAAATTCGTTCCTTTTTTATTATCCACTATATTTCTCCTCAAAAAACTTCTTTTCTCCGCAAATTTGAACAAAAATCGACAAATTCTTTTCAAATTCCCTGTAAAATTGTAACCTTTTCATATCCAAATTTATGCTAAAATGGTACGAGCTACATGCTAATAACGATGCGAAGGTGATAATCTATATGAAGAAAATCTTGTCTATTTTACTAGTACTTTTATTGTCAATTTCTTCCTTAGGAGTAACAACATCCCATGCAGAAGAAAAAATACACATTGAGGCAGCTGCTGCACTCCTATTTGATGCAGATACAGGAAAAATACTGCATGAACAAAATCCTGATGAATTACTAGCTATCGCTAGTATGTCAAAGTTAATTGTTGTTTATGCTGTATTAGAAGCAATTAAAGCAGGAAAAATCACATGGGATACAAAGGTAAATATTTCCGATTACGCTTATGAAATTTCACGTAATAACGAATTCTCTAACGTACCGTTCGAAAAAGGGCGTCAATATACTGTAAGAGAACTATATCATTCTATCGTTATCTTCTCTGCAAACGGATCTAGTATTGCCTTAGCAGAACTTCTTGCAGGAAGTGAGAAAGACTTCTTAAATCTTGCAAATGAACATGCAAAAAAACTAGGGTTAAAGAAATATAAATTTGTAAACGCTACTGGTTTAAATAACGCTGACTTAAAAGGAAAACATCCTGAGGGTACTGATCCAAATGCGGAAAACTCTATGTCAGCTCGCGATATGGGTATACTTTCAAAAGCAATGATTACAAAGTATCCAGAAATGCTAGAGGATACAAAACAAAGATTTAGAAACTTCCCAGATAATCATCCGAAACCAATTCGTATGGAAAACTGGAACTGGATGTTACCAGGAGCTGCTTTCGCTTATGAAGGTACTGATGGTTTAAAAACCGGAAGTTCTGATACAGCTGGATATGGATTTACTATTACTGCTAAACGTGGTGATGTACGTCTTATTTCGGTTATTATTAAAACAAAATCAATGGACGAGCGCTTCACAGAATCTCGTGAGTTAATCGAATACGGATTTAATAACTTCGAAAAACAAAAACTAAAGGTTGATAAAAACAATACACTCTCTGTAGTACAAGGGAAAGAAGATCAAGTAACTGTTGCACCGGAAAAAGAAATAACCTTAATTGCGAAAAAAGGTAGCAAAGACCCTTATAAAATTGGGACTGAAGTTGATAAATCTCTTGCTGAAGATGGTCATTTAATTGCTCCTATTAAGAAAGATGCAAAAGTAGGATCGATTACTTTAGAATCGACTGATAAATATGGTTTCTTAGATGGTAGTAAAAGTATGAAAATTACTGCAAAAACGACAGAAGAAGTTGAAAAAGCAAATTGGTTTGTGTTAACAATGCGCTCTATTGGTGATTTCTTCTCAAATTTATGGTCTAAAGTTTTTTAATAAAAAAGCTGGCTCACGCTAGCTTTTTTTATTTTCCACTCTCAATGTAAAACTTCGTTTGGTTGTCATATCTGAGTCCTTTTTCTCATACGTATGAACTAGTAATCGTTACACACTTCATCTAGAAATAAACCTCTTTCCACAAGGTATTCCAAAAAGAGAGGTGACACATAATGGGCGTTATCGCGTATAACGAAGAAGATGTAAAGTTATTAGCCAGACTGATGCGTGCTGAAGCTGAAGGAGAAGGACAACAGGGGATGTTAATGGTCGGAAACGTTGGAGTAAATCGTGTCCGCGGAAATTGTTTAGACTTTAAAAAAATACGTAATTTACGTCAAATGGTTTATCAAAATCCTGGCGGTTTTGAGGCAACTCAAAAAGGGTATTTTTATCAACGCGCAAGAGAACAAGATATCGCATTAGCAAGGCGAACGATTCAAGGACAACGTTTTTGGCCTGCAAATTTTGCCTTATGGTTTTTTAGACCTGAAGGCCCTTGTCCGCCAACTTGGTATAATCAACAAAACTCTGGTCGCTTCAAAAAGCACTGCTTTTTCCAGCCAAATGCTGGGGATTGCCCTAGCATTTATTAAGGAATGAAAACAAGGAGGGATTTTTGAATGGCACAGCAACAAAATCCGTATTACGGAACAGGTTTCTATCAACCATCTGGAACTTACGTACAACCGCAACAAATGACTCCACAGCAACAGCAACAACAGCAAGCAATGCAACAACAAGCTGCGCAAGCTCAATATGCTGTATCTCAAGGCATGTTACCTCTAGAACAGTCATATATTGAAAATATTCTTCGCTTGAACAAGGGCAAGCAAGCCACAGTTGTAATGACTTATGAACGTGGTAGTTCACTCGGTACACAATCGTATACAGGTATTATCGAAGCAGCTGGTCGTGATCATATCGTAATTAGTGAGCCACAATCAGGGAAACGTTATTTATTATTAATGATTTACTTAGATTATGTAGAATTCCCAGAAGAAATTACGTATTTGCCTAGTCAACAAGCAACTTATGCTCCAAGACCATAAGAAAAGCTGGCGTATGCCAGCTTTTGTTTTTTTATAATCCTTTTACAACTGCAGTTCCAACTAAGATCCATGCCACAATAAACGCTACACCACCAAGAGGTGTAATTGGACCAAAGAACTTAATACCTGTTGTACTTAATGCATACAGACTACCCGAGAACATAATGATCCCAGCTACCATAAGCCAACCAGCAGTAGTTAAGAGTGATGATTGAATTTTATCCATTAATAAAGCAACTACAAATAGTCCACCTGCATGAAACATTTGATATGTAACACCTGTTTTCCAAACTTCTAACATTTTCGCAGAAACTTTATTTTCTAAACCGTGTGCTCCAAAAGCCCCTAACGCAACAGATAGCCCCGCTGCAATACAACCTAGTAAAAAGAAAATTTTCATCTTAATTCCCCTTTTTTACTTTTATCATAAGCAATTTTTTCATATAAGCCAAACGATTTATCCTCTAAAAATCAAATAAAGAATTACCGTTTGCATCACTTTCTTTTATATATACTGGCTCATCAGAAACCGGTGCAATTGGTTGCATCGTGATTGGTTGTGATCCAATTATTTGTGATTGAATTTGTGGCTCTCTATACGTAGAAGATTCAACCTGCTCATCTAATAATAAATCACATAAAGCACGCACAACTAATAAATGCTCTTTTGATTTTTGTCCTTCACTACCTTTTGCCTTTGCAATTTCATTCGCCATTTTATTTAAAATCTTATCGCTCGATATTTGCATTCCTCGTCACCTCTTACTTTGTAGTTCTTTCTCAAATTGACCCAGTTTCTCTACTGAACCAAATACTATTATCATATCATGTTCTTGCAGTTTTTCCTGCCCCGTTGGATTATGTATAACATTTCCATTTCTCAAAATCGCTAAAATTGTTACATCAAATTGATTTCTCACATCACTCTCTAGTAACGATCTACTAGCTAAAATAGAGCCCTCGCCGACTGCAATTTCTTCAATTACAAATGACTGCTCCACGCCATACAGTACTGTATCAATATAATGAACTGTTAACGGATTCGCAATACCTTTTGCAATATGAATTCCTGCCATACTAGATGGATTAATCACCTTATTTGCCCCAGCCCTCTTTAATTTGTCTTCGGTTTCTGGTTTTTCTGCTCTTGCCACAATTTTAATTGCATCGTTTAATCCTCTTGCCGTTAATGTAATAAATACATTCTCAGCGTCATTTGCCACGATGGCAACTAAACCAGCTGCCTTTGAAATTCCAGCATGATGTAGCACTTGGTCTTCTGTTGCATCTCCATGTACATACAAAAGTTTTTCCTTCTCTAATATGCTTTCATCCTTATCCACGACGACAAATGGAATTTTCTTTTCTTGCAATTCATGTACAACTTGAAGCCCCACTCTACCGCAACCACATACGATAATATGATTTTGTAACTGTGCTATTTGTTTATCCATCTTCTTCCTCCGCACTGCATGAAATAAATTCCCTTCAATAATCATAGCTGCCACTACACCAATTGCATACGTAACGATACCGACGCCAACCGGTATGATAAGAAGCGCAAAAATTTTCCCTGCCTGTGTTACAGGAACGGCATCTCCGTATCCAACAGTTAATACAGTAATCATCGTCATCCAAAATGCTTGAAACAAACTAATCTCTTCAATCGTCATAAATCCTAACGTTCCTAGAATTACAACAAAAGTCATACATATAACTGCTATCCATAATTGCTTACGTGCATTCATATCGTGTTTCAACTCTTTTCTCTATCTACAATCTTTGCCAGTAGAAATGAAATACATATATACTAGATACGGAATCTATGAAAGAGGTTGATATAATGAAAACATTTCTTTCCGCCTTACAATGGGCGCTATTTATTTTAGCTGGGAGCCTTATTGTACCAATTAGCGTTGCAACTAGTTATGGCCTAGGTGGTGCAGAAGCTATTGCATTCGTACAAAGAACATTATTTGTTCTTGGCTTTGCCGGTCTACTGCAAGCTATATTTGGACATAAACTTCCTATTCAAGAAGGTCCCGCAGGACTTTGGTGGGGGATTTTCTCCCTTTACGCAAGTTTAGGTGTCGTATTATTTGGGTCAAGCAATGAAACGCTTAAAGTCCTTCAATACGCCTTCCTATTAAGCGGCATTATTTGTATTATTCTTAGCGTTTTTGGACTTATTGATAAACTAGTTCGCTATTTTACACCAACAGTCATTGGAACGTACTTATTTCTTCTTGTTGCACAACTTAGTGGTTCCTTCTTAAAAGGAATGTTCGGCCTTGATGGAAAACATACAGAAGTACAACCTAATGTATTTATTCTTTCACTCATTGTTATTTTACTATCCTTTTTCGTCATGAAGCTACCTATTATTGGGCAATACTCTGTTCTTTTCAGTATCGTTTGCGGCTGGATATTATTCGCGTGCTTTGGGTTGTCTAATCCAGTAACGCCTGTGACAGATATAATTCGTTTTCCGTCCCTATTTGTTTTCGGAATGCCTCGTGTTGAATGGAACATGGTAATTACGGTCATATTTGTTACATTATTACTTCTAACAAATATGTTAGCAAGTATTCGTGTTGTGCAAAAGATTGTCTCTAAATATGAAGAAAATACTGCATCAGATCGTTTTAAACAGGCCGGCATTATAACCGGAATCAATCAATTGCTAGGCGGCCTGTTTTCGGCTATCGGACCTGTCGCTATTTCTGGGTCAGCAGGTTTTATTGCAACGACTAATATTTATAAACGCCTCCCATTTATATTAGGGTCAAGCTTTATTATTGTCGTTAGTATATTCCCAAAGATCACTTCATTCTTTGCAGCAATACCAGTTGCAGTTGGTTATGCCGCTATTTATCCTGTATTTGCAAGCATGATTGGCCTCGCCTTTCGCGAATACGAAACTGTACAGGATAAAGAACGATTATTTAAAGTAGCGGGTCTTTCAATCTTTACAGGAGTCGGGGTTATGTTTGTTCCAGCAGAAGCATATTCCACTCTTCCACCATTTCTAGCTTCGTTCTTAAGTAACGGTCTCGTTCTTGGGGCTGTAATGGCAATCTTGCTCGAAATACTATTTTCTCGTTCAACAGGAAAACAACCATCGTAAATTGGCAAACTTCCATTATTGCACTCTATCTTTAGAGTTGTTACGATAATAATAAAGCGTGACTAATAAATAGTTGCAAATAAGTGTATAAATTATCATGGGCAATACACCCATGGTAATTTATACTAACAATACAGAACTTCTCCTAGCTTCATATAAAGAAGTTCGATGTCTTACTATATATTCCCCAATATCTTCATAAAACTTTATTTCTATTTCAACAAAGAGAGGAATTTTCAATATGACTTATAAAATGATTGTTTTAGATTTAGATGATACTTTATTACGTGACGACCATACTATTTCACCTCGCACGAAAGAAGCTCTAATGACTGCACAAGAGCAAGGTGTAAAAGTTGTACTTGCTTCTGGTCGTCCAACATTTGGTATGCGCAATGTGGCGAAAGAACTTCGTTTAGAGGAATACGGCAGTTTCATTCTATCTTTTAATGGCGCAAAAATTATTAACTGTAAAACAAACGAAGAAATCTTTAGTAGTACGCTATCTCCTGAAATCGTTCACAACCTATTTGAAATTAGTAAAACGGAAGATGTATGGATTCATACTTATATGGGCGATGATATCGTAACGGAAGAAAATAATCCTTATACTGAAATTGAGGGCGATATCACTGGTATGCCAATTGTTGTAGTAGATGACTTTAAAGCCGCAGTTAAAGAGCCTGTAGTAAAAATATTAATGAATAAAGAGGCTGAACGCCTTGTTGAAGTTGAAAAGAAACTACAAAAACAACTAGAAGGTCAATTAAGCGTTATGCGTTCAAAACCATTCTTCTTAGAATTTACAGAAGCCGGTGTTACAAAAGGAACGAGCTTAAACAAACTGATTCAAAAGCTTGGCATTAAGCGTGAAGAAGTTATCGCAATGGGCGATAGCTATAACGACCAAGCAATGATTGAATTTGCTGGTCTTGGCGTTGCAATGGGCAATGCACCTGATGATATTAAAGAAATTGCAAACTACGTAACAGATACAAATATGAACGATGGTGTTGCAAAAGTTGTAGAGAAATTCGTTTTAAAAACGGATGTACTTGTTTAATATTTTCATTCACAAAACCTATTTGAAGTCAAATACTTCAAATGGGTTTTTATTTAAATTCTCATGCTTTTGTGACTATATTTTGAACTTTGCACTATTCTCGTAGTGTAAAGTTCCTTTTTGTATATAATGAAACAAAATAGACTATTTTATTTTGAAAAAGAATACAAATTTATTATATACAAGCATACGTTAAAGGAGGCTACTTTATGTTATCTACACCAATCGGACGATTAAGAGCAATTGGACTAGTTGAGGGTATTTCTTTCCTATTACTATTATTTGTAGCAATGCCATTGAAATATTTCGCAGGATTTGCAACAGCTGTTAAAATTACAGGCATGGCTCATGGTGTTCTATTTATTCTATTCATCTTTGCAGTAATTCAAGTAACAATCGTACACCGTAAATCAATTTTATGGGCACTTGGAGCATTCGTTTCATCAGTTATCCCATTTGGTACTTTTGTACTAGATGCAAAATTAAAGAACGAGCAACAATAATAATAAAAAGGTAGTTAACGACTGTTAACTACCTTTTCTATTTATAAATTTGAAATTTCCCAATCAATTTCTCTCTCACCCATATTAGCTAAAATCGTATTTACTTTAGAATACGGCTTACTACCAAAGAAACCACGTCTTGCCGATAATGGGCTTGGATGTACAGATTCGATAATATGATGATTCGGATTCGTAATTAACTTCTTCTTCGCCTGCGCATGGCGCCCCCACAATATGAAAATAACTGGCTTTTCACGTTCGTTCAACAGTTCAATCACACGATCTGTGAAATGCTCCCATCCTTTTCCCTTATGAGAATTTGCTTCACCTTGACGAACTGTTAATACGGTATTTAGTAATAATACTCCTTGTTCCGCCCATTTTACTAGATAACCGTTATTCGGGATTTCATAACCATATTCATCTCGCAGTTCTTTATACATATTTAACAATGATGGTGGTGTTTTAACACCAGGTTGTACAGAAAAGCTTAAACCATGCGCTTGATTCGGTCCATGATATGGATCTTGTCCTAAAATAACAACCTTTGTATTTTCATAACTTGTATACTGAAGAGCGTTAAAAATATCTTCTACCTTCGGATAAACAACATGCGTGCTGTATTCTTCTGTCAAAAAACTGGATAGAGTAAGATAATACTCTTTCTCGAATTCTGGTGCCAATAGTGGCTCCCAATCATTCTTTAAAACATTTTCCATACTGTCACTTCCTGTCTAATTAATTCACCATATCCTGTCTTGTAAATACTACGAACGAAATAATAAGGGAAACAACTGCCCAAACAGTTAAATTCATTAAAGAAAATCCCATCGATAAACCTTGTAATGCAGGTAATTTTCCTGATAAATAATCCGTTAATGATAAATTTACACTAAAAATATATTTCGCACCTTCCCAAGATGTTGCGAACGAGCTTAAAATACCGCCTGCAATTAATGCAGCTAGCATAACGCCCATACCAGCTGGTGTATTACGAATTAAAACAGAGACCATAAATGATATAGTTCCGACAACGATAGCAACAAACCAGGCTAGTCCATACGCCATTAAGATGTATTGCCACTGTGGAATAAGATGCACAAAGTTCGTATTTAACGTTTCCTTATCAATGACGAATCCTGTTAAAACAGGTAAATTCCATCCCGAGTACCCAAATACAAGCCCTGATAATATGTAAGCAAACAAACCTACAAGAAATAGTATGAGCGAAATGAAAAATAACATCGTCACGTATTTACTAAGGAGTATTTTCCAGCGCCGAATCGGCCGCGTAAGTAACATCTTCATCGTCCCATCACTTCGTTCTCCTGAAACGATATCAATGGCGACAATCATTACGAGAAGCGGAATAAATAATGTAATTCCTTGTTCAATAAATGCTCTGACAAAAGTCGGTGCACCCGGTGCCATCGGATTAATATCATGATCTAAATAATATTGTTGTTGCTCAACTCTTACCTTTAACCAATCACGCCATTCTTCTGGCAACCTAGAATTGTTCAACCGGTTCTGAGAATCAACAATTTGCTGTTGCAATGAAACCTTCCAATCAGTTGTACCGAGTCTTTTTTGTGTCGTTTCTATTTCACGATACTGCGCGTACACAAAAAGCGGGATCAAGATTGCTAAAATAAGCATGACAACAAAAATACGTTTCTTGCGGTAAATCTTTTCTGATTCATTTAAAACTAGATTCGCAAATTCACGCATGCTGCTCACCCCTTGTGAGTTCAATAAATAAATCTTCTAGCGTAAATACAAGCTCCTTAACGCTATGTACATCTATTTCATTTTCGACAAAGTGTTTATTCCAACTACTTATAGATGCAATATCCATGCGGCATAGTAATCGCTCGCCTTCTACACTCACTTCTCTTATTTCCTCGGCCGCTTCTAGCATATCTTTCGCCTTAGAAATCGGTGTAACAATCCATTCTACACGATCACTTGCTGTTTTAATTAATTCTTCAACCTTGGCAACTGTTATCATCTTTCCTTTATGAATAATAGCAACGCGATCGCATATCATTTGCACTTCACTTAGCAAGTGACTTGAAATAAACACGCTCATATTTTCTTCTTTTACAAGCTTATGTATAAATTCCCTAAGTTCTCTAATCCCTGCTGGATCTAAACCATTCGTTGGCTCATCTAATATGAGCAATTTTGGATTCCCAAGGAGCGCCTGTGCAATTCCAAGGCGTTGTTTCATACCAAGTGAGTACGTTTTTACCTTGTCATGAATTCTTTCATCTAAATGAACCATTTCAGCAATTTCAATAATACGTTCATCTGATATATCACCTAACATACGAGCAAATTGCTTTAAATTTTCCCATCCCGTTAAATATGTATACAACTCTGGGTTTTCAACGATACTCCCAATTTGACGCATCGCTTCTCTAAAATTTTCCTTAATCGAATAACCACCGATAGAAATCGTACCTTCTGTCGCCTTAATCAATCCGACTAACATTCGAATGGTAGTCGTCTTTCCAGCACCATTTGGTCCTAAGAATCCGAACACTTCTCCTTGCTTTACATCAAAGGAAATATTCTCTACAAGAGTCTTCTTTCCAATTACCTTCTTCAAGTCTCGTACGGAAAGTATCGTCGTCATTTTACCCCTCCTTGTTCTAGTTTTAATTTACTTACAACATTTTGAACTAAACGTTCTGCCATATACGTATAACCTACTTCGTTCGGATGGAAATGATCAGAGTATAATAAATCTTTCCCACGGTTTTGGAATAAATCAAATGTCGGTGTAATATACACATTTTTATCGTTTAGCGCTAACTTCTCTAAAGATGCATTCCAGTCCACAACAATGTTTGAAGACCCTTTTAAATCTTCTACATCTTCAAAAGGATTGTATAAACCAAGCCAAAAAATCGGACTATCTGTATTTAATTTACGAATTTCTTCTATAATTTTCTTTGCTTCATTTTGAAATGTTTCTGTGTCAGGACGATACGTCTCTAAATCTATTTTCCCAAGCGATTCCCAGCCTGGGAACAAATCATTCCCACCAATCGTTAACACGATTACATCTGCTTGTTTAATCGAATATTGAGCGCCATTACTTTCAATTTGTTTTAATAAATCGGGCATTTTTGCACCACTAACTGCTAAATTTGTTAATGCAATTTTTTGCTTATAATCTTTTTGTAAATCCTCTTTCATTCGCCCAACATAGCCAATTCCTTCTTTATCACCAACGCCACGCGTTAATGAATCACCTAAACTGACGATTTGTAACGTTCCCGTTTTCTTTTTCTCTTTTGCCACTACATCGGTCTTTTTAATTAAATTTGAAGCTTTCGGATTTAATACATCATTTACACCTGAAACAAAGCCATATGCAAATAAACAGAAAGATGCAATTGTAATGAGTAGAATTACTTTTACTACTTTTGATCTCATATCAAAACCCCTTTTAGCCCTCATAGATTGTCCATAATTATACCAAACGAAATTTTGAAAAGCGATTTTCATACCTTCTCAATTATGTCGTTTCTCTTTCTACTAACTCCGGTAATAACTCTATATGCTTCACATCTAATTTCTCTTCATTAATCTTTTCATATAATAATTCGAACGCTTTCACTCCAACGTTTTTACTAGAATGCGAAATCGTCGTTATACCCAATATATCTGCCACCTCTTGATCATCACACCCGATAATCGTAATGTCCCCCGGAATACGAATTCCTTGTTTTTTTGCTTCTGTAACCATCCCCGCTGCAATATGGTTACAAGATACAAGGAACGCCGTCGGTTTTACTGACATATAAGCCCATTCTCTAATTACATTGCGCCCATCTTCCACTGTAAAACAACCCTCAAATTTCCAGGTCTCTAACGGTGTTACGATACTCTGTTGAAGCGAATCTTCATACGCCTTCTTTCTTCTTTGGCTATTAACACTATTACTTCTTCCAATACAATATCCAATACGTGTATGGCCGGCATCTATTAAGCTTTTCATCCCACGTGAAAATACTTTGTAGTAATCGATATGGACACTTGAAATGCATTTTGAATCTATTTCTTCACACATAACAATCGGGCCGAATTTCGTATATTCTTCAAGCTTCTCCTTACTATTTGCCCGAGAACAAATAATAACCCCATCAAGCTTTTTCATTTTTAACATATTTAAAATTTCTAGTTCTCTTTCTTCGCTATAATTCGTCTGGCAAAGCATCATATTATAATTATTCTTTGCTGTTTCCTTTGATATCCCCTCAATAATAGCACTATAATATTGATCATTTACGTGCGGTAATAAAACACCAATTACATTCGTTTTTCCTTTCACTAAATGAATTGCATTCACATTTTGCGTATAATTTAACTCTTCTATAATTGCTAAAATTTCTTTTCGTTTCTGTTCATTTACGTACGGATGATTATTTAGTACACGTGAAACAGTTGAAACAGATACCCCAGCGAGTTCCGCAATCTTTCTTATATTCGTCATCTCATTTTCCCCTTTTCACAAAAATTCTCCCTTGACCTGGTAAGCTTTCCACAATATATCCTTTCCTAGCAAATACATTTTGAAAGGATATACAACTATGCTTCGATTCAAATTAGAACATATATTTTTCATTGGTGGTCTACTTATTCTCGCCATCGGTATTAATATGATGACGACAATTACTTCCTTTGGACTTAGCCCTTATGATTCCTTCTTTATTGCACTATATCAAAATTTCGGGATAAGTATCGGTTTTTGGATTTTCATGATTAACTTTGCTTTTACCCTTATCGTCCTCTTTTGGAATAAAAGACAAATTACAATCGGTACAATCGTAACAATGGTTCTTATCTCTCTTTTTGTTGATTGGATTGGTTCCATTACAACTATTATGGACGCTGTCCGCTCTCTTCCAAAATATATAACACTTATTTGCGGAAATCTATTCGTTGGAGCCGGAATTGGTCTTTATGTCTCTACAAACCTTTGTGCAGCACCGCAAGAAGCTTTCGTTTTAACAGTTGCTGAGAAAAAGAAATGGACATTTAGAAAAACAGAAATTTCATTAGCATTTTTATTTTTAACATTAAGCTTTTTATTAGATGGACCTATCTATTTTGGAACAATCATCTTATCTTTTACAACAGGCTGGATTATTCAAGCATTTATTCAAGTTGGTACGAAGATTTTAAATAGAAAAAAACCTATTAAGCAAGCCGCTTAATAGGTTTTTTTCTTAGAGGGGATACTACTTTGCATCCCCTTCAATTCGATAATTTGCCTTCACACAATCTATTTCTTCATACCCTTGCAACGTATGTAGAATATAATCATAATCAGCAAGAGACGCACGATGCGTTACAATTACAATTTCAGCCTTTCCTTTCTCTTCAAGAGGCATTTGAATAATCTTTTCAAAGCTAACACCACGCTCAGAGAATAATGAAGTGATTTTTGCAAATACACCAATTTCATCTTTTACATGAAGTCTTAAAAATTTCTTCACAACAATTTCGTCTGGCTCTTTTAATACCTTTTTATACTGCGGGGATACTGCACTATTTCCGTTTACACCTAATCTAATATTTTGCATGACAGCTACTAAATCTGAAACAACAGCTGTTGCTGTTGGTAAACTTCCTGCACCTGGTCCATAAAACATCGTTTCTCCAACTGCTTCACCATACACATATACAGCGTTATATTCGTTTTGTACGGCCGCAAGAGGATGTGTATTTGGAAGTAGTGTCGGTTCAACTGTAACCTCTAATTTTTCACCATCTCGCTTCGCAAGACCGATTAATTTAATCGTGTATCCTAAACTCTTACTGTATTCAATATCTTCTTCTGTAATAGAAGTAATCCCTTTTACCTTCACATCTCCAAGCTCTACATTTGTAGAGAAACCAAGGGTAGCCAAAATCGTCATTTTTCTTGCTGCATCTAAACCTTCTACATCTGATGTTGGATCTGCTTCTGCAAATCCAAGTTGCTGGGCTTCTTTTAACACGTCGTTATATGCTCTCCCTTCATCTGACATTTTCGTCAAAATAAAATTTGTCGTTCCATTTACAATTCCCATTACTTTCGTAATAAGATCTGAAGAAAGTCCTTCTACGATACTTCGTAAAATCGGAATCCCTCCGGCTACACTGGCTTCATAAAATAAATCAGCTTTATTATCTTTTGCTACCGCTAATAGTTCCGCCCCATGTAACGCCATTAAATCTTTATTGGCAGTCACAACATGCTTCCCGCTTTGTAAAGCTTGCAAAATATATGCTTTTGCATCATCAATGCCACCCATTACTTCGATGACAACGTCGATGTTTGGATTGTCTAAAATTTCATGTGCATCTTGTGTTAATAGAGTAGAAGGTACCTCTACTTCTCTCTCTTTTTCAATATTTTGTACTAGTACTTTCGTTACTTTTACAGGACAACCTACTTGGTGTATAAGTCGCTCTTGGTGATCTGTAATGATACGAACTACCCCGCTACCAACTGTCCCAAGACCTAATAAGCCAACTTGAATTTCTTTCATAATACTGTCCACCCCTCAAAAATTGTGTTTAGATGAAATTATATGAATAAAAAATCTGAAAAACAATGTTTTTTGAACATTCGGAAAAATATAGGTTAATCTTTACAAAGAAAACGTTGCCACGTGTGACACAATCTTTTTTTATAATACATAAGGGGTTTCTTGATACACGTAATAATTCAGCCAATTAGAGAATAATAGATTCCCATGGCTTCTCCACCGTACAAGCGGCTTCTCATTTGGATTATTATGCTTAAAATAGTTTTTCGGCACATCAATATTTAACCCTTTTTGGCGGTCCCGTTCGTATTCTTGCTTTAACGTATCACAACTATATTCACTATGCCCAAGCGCAAACACTTGTCTTCCTTCCTGCCCAATAACAAGGTGAACACCTGCTTCCTCAGAGTTTGCTAATAATGTTAACTCTTTCACCTCTCTAATATCACTCTCTCGTACTTCTGTATGACGCGAATGCGGGGCGAAAAACAATTCATCAAAACCTTGTAACAGTTTCACATGTTGCTCACGGACTTCATGTTCAAATACACCAAACATTTTTTCCTTAAGAGGATACTTTGGAACGCCATAATGATGATACAAACCAGCCTGTGCCCCCCAGCAAATATGAAGCGTAGACGTTACATTCGTTTTTGAATACTCCATAATACGTTTAAGCTCTTCCCAATAATCTACCTCTTCAAAAGAAAGGGTTTCAACTGGTGCTCCTGTAATAATGAGTCCATCAAATTTCTCATTCTCAATATCACGGAATGTTTTATAAAAACTTGTTAAATGTTCCTGTGCTACATTACGGGACAGATGTGATTCCATATGAAGTAAATGAACATCTAATTGCAATGGTGTATTTCCAATTAAACGAAGTAGTTGCGCTTCTGTTTCTTGCTTTGTAGGCATTAAATTTAATATGGCAATTTTCAATGCTCGGATATCTTGTGTTTCTGCTCGCTCTTTTGTCATCACAAAAATATTTTCCTCCTGCAACACTTTGCGAGCTGGTAAATCTTTATCAATTATGATCGGCATGTTCTTTGCCTCCGACTAGCGCTGCTTCTAAATCTGCAATAATATCAGAAACATCTTCTATACCAACCGATAAACGAATTAAATCTGATGTAACGCCAGCTAAACGCTGATCTTCAGCGCTTAATTGTCTATGCGTTGTGCTAGCAGGATGTATAACGCAAGTTCGTGCATCCGCTACATGCGTTACGAGAGTTGCTAGTTTTACATTGGCAATAAACTCTTTCGCAGCTTCTAATCCTCCCTTAATGCCGAATGTTAAAACACCACTAGCACCTTTTTTCAAATACGTTTGTGCTAACGAGTAATTTTCATTACTATCTAGTCCCGGATAATTCACCCATTCAATACGTTCATGATCAGCAAGCCACTTAGCAACTGCGAGAGCATTTTCACTATGACGCTCCATTCTTAAATGCAACGTTTCTAAGCCGATATTGCTAATATACGCATTAAATGGGCTCATACAGTTTCCATAGTCTCTTAATAATTGAACACGTGCCTTTACAATATAAGCTGCTGCACCAAAATTTTGAACGTAACTTACGCCGTGATAACTTGGATCTGGTTCAACAAGTTCAGGATATTTCCCATTTGTCCAATCGAAGTTCCCTCCATCAATAACAATGCCACCTAACGAACTTGCATGACCATCGATATATTTCGTCGTAGAATGAACAATAATATTTGCTCCATGTTCAAATGCTTGGCATAAATAAGGAGTTGCTAATGTATTATCCACGATAAACGGTACTTCCAACTCTTTCGCTGCATCTGAAAATTCTTTGAAATTTAAAACGTTCATTGCTGGATTTCCTAGCGATTCTGCATAAACGAGTTTCGTCTTATCATTAGCAAGGGCCACAATCTCATCAGCAGTTAAATTCGGATTAAAGAACGTAACATCAATACCAAGCTTACGCAAACTCACTCCAAATAAATTAAACGTCCCGCCATACACTGTGGAAGAACAAAGCAAGTGATCTCCGCTACTACAAATATTTAAAACAGCAAGCATAATAGCAGCTTGCCCAGAAGCCGTTGCAACAGCTCCTACACCACCCTCTAAATCCGCTAACTTTTGCTCAAATGCAGCTAAAGTAGGATTTCCAATACGCGTGTAGATATATCCTTCTGCCTCTAAATTAAATAGCGCCGCTAAATCATCTGAAGTATCGTATTTATACGTTGTACTTTGATAAAGCGGTAAAACACGCGGTTCACCATTCTTTGGCGTATAGCCGCCTTGCACACAAATCGTTCCTTTTCCCCATGATTTTCCCATTTCTCATTCTCCTTTCTTTTATACAAAATAAAAAACTGCTCCTTTCCTGAAAACAAGAAAGGAGCAGTTTGAAAACACGCTCTAAAGGCTCTTTCTTATCTTTCAGGATTACTACCTGCAGGATTTGGCACAATTCCGTTATACGGCTGTTGCCAAGGTTTCATCGGGCCTGTCCCTCCACCTTTTCTTGATAAGACTATGCAATTACCGTTGATTTTATAGCAATAATTTCCTAATGTCAATTAGTTTTTCTGAATGTTCTAAAATAAATGTTAACAGTTTCATATAAAGCAACAAAAGAAATATATTCTAGTCTATTTCAAAAAAGACCTTTAAAAACCTCAAATCAGTCTATAAAATTAAATAAGTAATTTAACCTATAAATTCAAATTCCCCAGAAGTTAGCCTATATGTTGAATAGGCCATCTTCTCAAAAAGATACTATATATATTCAATCCATTTTCCACTAGTATATTTCACTTTTTTCCCTACTAAGATTTACATAACGGAGGTATAACATGACAAATAAAAAAGATATGCATTACATACTTGCTCTATATGGCATTCTTCTAGGATCTATAGTAGGAGCTACAGTCTGGTTATTTTTAGTCACAATAAATATTGGAATCCACTTTATTTGGGGATACTTACCTACTATCTTCTCTTCTCCCCCGTATTACACCATTTGTGTAACAACTATCGGTGGTATTCTTGTTGGTTTAACTCAAAAATACTTCGGTACATATCCACGCCTTATGCCGGAAGTAATGAGTGAATATAAAAAAACAGGTAGAATTGAATACCGTTTCGTACATAAAGCCACTTTAACTGCGATTATCGTTTTAATCTTTGGAGCTAGCTTAGGTCCTGAAGCAGCACTTGTTGGCATTATCGGTGGACTTTGTACATGGGTCGGGGATCGCTTTGCATTCGCCTTAAAAGGAATGAATGAACTAACAGAAGTTGGAATTGGTGCTACTTTAAGTGTAATTTTTAATGCGCCATTATTCGGTTATTTAGCTCCAAGTGAAAATGAGGGCGAGCAAATTAACGAATTCTCTAAAGGAAAAAAAGCAATTGTATATTTGGCTACCACTTTCGCTGGTTTTTCCGTTTATTTATTACTTAGTAAATTCGATAATCGTGGATCCTTTATCGTTGATTTCGGAGAAGGTTCTCTTTCTCTTAATGAATGGATTGCCTTTCTGCCACTTGCTAGTATTGGTGCTATAGTTGGATTCTTTTATTTCAAATTAGAATTTACATTAGAGAAATTCATTCACCCTTTTAGGGAATACAAACTGACGCTCGGAATTATCGGTGGTATTTTATTAGGAATTGCGGGAACTTTTCTTCCTTACACATTATTTTCAGGGGAACATCAATTAAAAGAATTAGTTGTTGAATGGAGCCATTTATCTTTTTGGATACTACTTCTTTCAGGGATTTTAAAGTTGTGCGTTACTGCCGTTTGCTTAAACACAGGGTGGCGAGGTGGACATATCTTCCCAATTATATTTTCTGGGTCAAGTATCGGATATGCTGTAGCATCTATTCTTCCTATAGACCCAGTAGCATCTGTTGCCATCGTAACGACAGCAATTTCAAGCTATGCATTAAGAAAACCAATTGCTATAACATTACTATTACTCATGTTTTTCCCGCTCAATTTACTCTTACCGATGCTTGGAGCGGCAGCGATTGGCAATGCATTTCCACTTCCTAAAAACAACGAAGCTACAAACGAATAAAAATAGGCAGTAGGGACAAAAGTTCCACTGCCTATTTTTATTACACATGTTGCTTCAATAGTGCGTGTAACTCCTCAAAATTTTGCACTTCATACGTTGGTACAATCTCGCTATGATTGGATTTTTTTTCTGGATTAAACCAACAAGTATCAATTCCCGCTACATATCCACCTTTAATATCAGCGCTTAACGAATCCCCAATAATGAGCCCTTCTTCAGGAGCAAAATTAGGAATGCGTTCGAATACATAATCAAAATACTCTTTCATCGGCTTTTGGAATCCTGTATCTTCAGAAACGAAAACATCTTGAAACAAGGCATGTAATCCTGCATTACGTAAACGTTTATCTTGCGTCTTAGAAATACCGTTTGTCACTATATATAAATCGTACTCACTTTGAATTTGATTTATAAATTCTAACGCACCTTGCATGAGCTGATTTCCTTCTTCTAAGTAGCTACGATAATTATTTTCGAATAATATCCCATCTACTTCTTCTCCATATCCTTTAAACAAAATCGAAAACCGTGTATTTACGACTTCATCGCGATTTATTTCACCTTCTTCAAAAGCATCCCAAAGATTTTTATTAATTTTTTTATATTGCGCTTCAATCTCGCTAGTTAGAGACATCCCTTTCTCTTCAAAAAGCATACGTAATGCCGCTTTTTCCGCCTTTTGAAAATCTAACAATGTATCATCTACATCGAATAATAATGTTTTATATTTTTTCATAAGCCCTTCACACTCTCTTTTCTACAAAAACAAATTTACGTAAATCGTATCATTCTTTCTTGTAAAAATAATAGGAGATATCTCATACTAAACATGAGGTGAAAACATGAAAGTCAGCAAAAATAGCGAAGAAATCTCTCATTACATACAAACTTACAACTTCCATACTCTTTTTTCTTTTGACATCTTACCGTATGCTGAACTACATTCCTTTCAGAAGAGCGAAAAGATATGTAATGAAGGGGTCGATGTTCCTTATCTTTATTACTTAATTTCTGGGAAAGCAAAAATATATATGAGTCACAAAAACGGAAAAATCTCCTTAATTAACTTTATTCAAGCATCTTCATTCATTGGGGAATTAGGATTAATTGGCGTAGAATCCGTTACGAAAACGGTGGAAGTAATTGAAGATTGCATGTGCTTAGCGCTTCCTCTTAAAGATTGTCAGCATCTTTTGTTACAAGATGTTATCTTTCTACAGAAACTATGCAAATTTATCGGCGAAAAAACAATTACCCGAACAGAAAGTTATGCCAAAAACAATAGTTATCCGTTCGAAAATCGATTAGCGGCGTTTATTCTATTAACAGAACAAAATAACAATTATACAGAAAAACATACCGAGGCTTCGGAATACTTAAATGTTAGCTACCGTCATCTTTTATACGTATTAAACCAGTTTTGCCAACAAAATTACTTGAGAAAAGATGGAAGAACCTATTACATACAAAATCGAATTCAGTTAGAAAAACTAGCTGATGAACTTAAAATATAAAAAAGTAGCATTAACGTTTACCTGTTAATGCTACTTTTTTCGAGTGACGATTTTATTTTTAATTAAAATTTGCTTGCTACTTTAGCTGCTTCTTCAAGACCAGCTGTAATGATTTCTTCTGCTTTATCTGGGAATTGGTTATGTCCTTCAATAACTACTGTTTCCATGTTTGTTGCGCCGAAGAAGCCCATCATGCTTGCTACATATTTAACAGCCATTTCTACTTCTGCTGCTGGACCTTCAGAATATACGCCACCACGTGCGTTTAATAATGCAATCTTCTTATCTCCAATTAGACCAACTGGACCTTCTGGCGTATATTTAAACGTTTTACCAGCACGGTTTAAATAATCAATATATGTGTGTAGTACCGCTGGAATCGTTAAGTTCCATAATGGGAAACCGAAAACGACTTTATCAGCTTCTAGGAATTGATTTAAGTACTTATCAGCAACTGCTACGGCCTTTGCTTCTTGTTCTGTTAAATCAAATCCTTTACCAGCTTTGAATGTACCATTAATCATATCTACGCCTACATATGGTAATTCTTCTTTATATAGATCAAGTTCTACTACTGTATCATTTGGATGTGCTTCTTTATAGTTCGCTAAAAACGCCTCGTATAATTTCACACTAACTGCTTGTTCCGCTGGGCGGTTGTTTGCTTTTACAAATAAAACTGTTGCCATTGTTTTTCCTCCTACTACTCACTCTTGTGTTGTTATATGCTTTCAAAAAAGGTATCCCTTGTAATTGTTGTTTTGTTGCTTACAAACATATTTTATCTTTATATCAAGACAATTTCGTCCTCACATAGACGTATTTTTCCATAAAAAAAGTCCACCTTCTAAAGGCGAACTAGGTCTTACGACTTTCGTCTTATACAATACCATTTTTCACTGCATATAATGCCGCTTGCGTACGATCAGATAAATGTAATTTACTCAAAATACTACTTACATGAGCTTTTACCGTTTTTTCTGTAATAACTAAAACAGAAGCGATTTCCTTGTTACTCATCCCTTTCGCTAATAGCTGCAATACTTCATTTTCTCTCGCTGTTAGCACATCTACTTGAATAGAGGGCTCTTCTTCCTTTTCTTCTACAGGTAATGTTTGAGAGAGAAGAGCATTTGCTATGTCCGGATGTAATTGAATATTACCTTTATATGCGCTTCGAATGGCCTCAACAAGCTGATCCGGTTCTACATCTTTTAAAATATACCCGCTTGCTCCAGCCCTTAATGCTGGTAACACATGTGCCTGATCAGAAAAGCTAGTTAATACAATCACTTTCACATCCGGATATTCTTTTTTAATACACGCTGTCGCCTCAACGCCATCCATTTCGGGCATATATAAATCCATTAGTACAACATCAGGATTCGTTTCCCCTACTTTCACTAGTGCCTCTTTCCCATTACTTGCTTCTCCAACTAACTCTATATCTTCCTGTGTACTTAAGAAAAATGCTAATCCTTTTAAAACGACTGTATGATCATCAACTAACAATACTTTTATTTTCACAAACTTCCCTCATTTTCACATCATAATGGTACGTTTACTTTTACACTTGTTCTTTTCTTATCACTTACAATTTTAATTGTTCCACCGACTAATTCTACTCTTTCTCGCATCGTAGTCATGCCAAGTGATTTCTTCTCTTTTATATCCTTTTCTACAAAGCCGTTTCCTTGATCGACTATTTCTAATGATACATTCTTCTCCGTCACTTTGAAATAAATCGTCGCTTCTCTAACATTTGCATGCTTACTTACATTATTTAAAGCTTCTTGTCCAATTCTCCATAGCGCTTCCTCTACTACGCGTGGCAAATCACGGACACCTGTAACTTGTTCTCGAATTTTCAAACCCAAACTTTCCCCATATTGCTTTAAAGCCGGTAATAATCCTTTCTCTAAACCCGCTGGACGTAGTTGCCAAATTAACGTCCTCATTTCTTTTAAAGCTCCTTGCGCTAGTTCACGCATGTCATGCAAAGATCGATCCACTTTTTCGTTTTGACCTTTTAAAACCGCCTCAGCGCCTTTTGTCATAAAAGTTAACGAAAATAGCTTTTGTGAGACAGAGTCATGTAAGTCCCTTGCTAATCGATTTCTTTCTTCCATTCGTACGAGTTCACGTCGTTGCTCATTTAACCTTAAATTTTCTATCACGAAAGAAATATGATTTGTTATTGCTTGAAGTACATCTAACGTATTTACATCAAATTCACCATTATTTGAACTAACACATAAAACACCAAATATGTGAGTTTGAATCTGTATTGGGGTGGCAATAACCGTCCTATTAGAGGCTACCTTATGACTGATTTGATTGTTTAATAAAATAGGTTCACCTTTTTCTAACGCTTCTTTCGCTGCTTCTTTTATATCCTCCTGCCATTCTTCCTGGCAATAAGATGCCCGCAAGGATAATTCTTTCTCTTCCCTAATAAAGAACGCGACTTGATTCCACTGAAACACTTCACCTAATTGATTTACAACTTTTTCAGGTAATATATTAAATTGATGAATCGTTCTTAAAACTTGAATAAATCGTTCTAATTTCACATAATAATGCGCTCTTCGCTTTTCATTTTCATATAACTTTGCTCGTTTTAAAGCTGTTCCAATTTGGAAAGCAACTGCTTGAAGCAATACTAATTCTTCTTCTGAAAAATGTGTTTTACCTGGGCTTGCCACATTTAACAAACCAAATTTCTCTCCTCCAGCCTTTAAAGGAACAGTAGCATGATGAAGAATTCCTTCTGTATCTCCCCAATTATATTCAATTGCATTATTAATTCTTTTACATTCAATGATATTAACAGCTCGCTCTAGTTTTCCTTCCACAAAGCCACGTAAACACCAACATTCCCCTTCACACATCGGGCGTTTGTTTTCATATGTAAGTGCCTCTGGTAATTGATAATCAATTAATTTTGTATATCTACCATTTTCATCCGCAAGAAATATCCATCCTGTCGTTAAACCTGTTACACTAAGTAATTTTTCTAGCACTGCTTGCAATACATGATATGTATCATTTGATGTATTTAGTGTTTCTGCAATTTCTTTTAATATAACTAATTCATTTGTACGATTCTCTTGAAACATAATTCGTCTCCTACATACAAGATTTTACATAGTCCCTAACATAAATCATCTACTTTTCACTTTGTACTTATTCGTAACATTGATATAATGGTGAAAACATAGTTTTCATTATATCACCTGAGGGGGCTTTTCATAATGACATTAAATAAAGCACTTACTATCGCTGGTTCTGACACAAGTGGCGGTGCTGGTATACAAGCAGATTTAAAAACATTCCAAGAACTTGGTGTGTACGGAATGACATCACTTACGACAATCGTAACAATGGATCCACATAACGGTTGGGCACATAACGTATTCCCAATCCCAGCTTCTACATTAAAACCACAATTAGAAACGACAATTGAGGGCGTTGGCGTAGATGCTTTAAAAACAGGTATGCTTGGATCAGTAGAAATTATTGAAATGGTTGCAGAAACAATCGAAAAACATAATTTCAAAAATGTAGTAGTTGACCCTGTTATGGTATGTAAAGGTGCTGATGAAGCATTACATCCTGAAACGAATGATTGCTTACGTGACGTTCTTGTTCCAAAGGCATTAGTTGTAACACCAAACTTATTTGAAGCTTACCAATTAAGTGGCGTAAAGATTAATTCTCTTGAAGACATGAAAGAAGCAGCGAAAAAGATCCACGCTTTAGGTGCGAAATACGTCCTAATTAAAGGCGGTAGCAAGCTTGGTACGGAAACTGCAATCGACGTCCTATATGATGGAGAAACATTCGACCTTCTAGAATCAGAAAAAATTGATACGACAAATACACACGGCGCAGGTTGTACATATTCTGCTGCAATTACAGCAGAACTTGCAAAAGGAAAACCTGTGAAAGAAGCAGTAAAAACTGCTAAAGAATTTATCACAGCTGCTATCCGTTATTCATTCAAGATCAACGAATACGTAGGCCCAACACATCACGGTGCATATCGCAAATTCGTTGTATCAAAAGAACTTGTCTAACTAAACGAAAACACCCACAGAGTTCATATATTCCCTCTCTGTGGGTGTTTTTTATAAGCTCTTCTGGTCATCTTACCTTTAAGATGCAGAACTGACCTGATTTCTACCATTTCTTTTGGAATAATATAATGCATCATCAGCAGCTTGAATAAATTGCTCTGGTGATTGTTCATATACTGAAATTCCTACTGAAACTGTAATTTTTATTTTTGTTCCATCTAACAATTGGAATGAATGTTTTTCAACAGCTACACGAACTTGTTCCCCCATATGCATTCCGTAAGCTAATCCCTTCTGTGGTATCAGAAGCGCGAACTCCTCTCCACCCTTTCGAAAAGCCAAATCTGGAAACGGTGAAATTTCTCTTAAAATACAACCTATTTGTTTTAACACTTCGTCTCCTGCAGGATGCCCGTACGTATCGTTTACAGACTTGAAGTGATCAATATCTATAAATAGTAAACAAAGTGAATCATTTTTCGTGCGCCTATTACCAATATGATGATTCATTTCTAAATCAAACTGCCTTACGTTTCCTAAACCTGTCAATGCATCTATCGTTGCATATTGCTTCATCTTTTGAAATAACTCATTGGATTGCAATACATAATTTGCGCTTATAAATGTGATATATGCCGCTACACTACTACAAACTAAATATAATGCTACTATAGACATATCTTTAAATAATATAGAAAGTGGCACTATTAAAATAGATAAACTATATACATTAAACCAGATCCACCTTGTAAATATAGAAGCTTTCATACGCCAAATAAAAATAATTCCAACACCTATCAATACAATAGTATAACAAGCCAATTCAGAGGCTAAAGAGTACTCGGTTAAAAATAATCGGGTAATTAAAATAATAGTAACTGTTATACTACTAGCTATCGGACCTCCAATTATAATTGCCAAAATAACAGCTAAATAGCGTAGATCTAACATAATATCCCCAATATGTACGCCAAAGTACATCAACAGTACACTTAATATTCCAGTAAAAATACCTACTACACATTTCTGCCAAAAAGAGAACTCTTCTTTTAACGGTTTATCTCTTAAAAGCTGACCTCCAATAAAAATAAAGGAAAGAATAATTGTTGTGTTTACAAATAAGTCCCTTAACATAAAATAATCTCCCTACTTTTCTATCTATCCCTTTCCTTATTTTATTGTATACGAAATCCCTATAATTCCCAAAGACTTTTATTTATTTTTTGCTGTTCCACGTGAAACAGCAAAAAAATAAAAAGGACGAAAATTCGTCCTTCTCATTAACAACAGCGTGATATCTTTCCACCCTTTGCATTAAATCTAGCTTCTTGCGCTTCTGCAAAAAATTGTTTTTGACATAAAACTTCTTCTTCTGGATGATGCTTTTTCATATGCTCTACATATGTTTCATAGCTTGGTACCCCAACAAGTAAACTAATGAAGTGTTTCCTTTGTCCCCATACTTGCCGTAGTCTTTTAAGCATAGTTCCTCGACTCACTTTCATCTCTAGGGATATATGGTGCCTCTTTTAGCGGCATCGGCTTATTTCTTAATACTTGAATCCAAATTCGAATTGCAGAAATTAATACAGCGATTACAACTACCATAAAAATCCCGCAAAGTGCCGCATCAATATAATCATTGAAAATAATTTGCTTCATTTGAGCGACATTTTTAGCTGGCGCTAACACTTTCCCCTCATCTAATGCTCCTTGAAACACCTTTGCGTGGGATAGAAATCCTATTTTAGGGTTTTCATGAAATAGCTTTTGATAACCAGCCGTCATCGTTACAATAAGCAATCCGACAGTTGGAATAAGCGTCACCCAAACATATGCCTTTTTTCCCATTTTGAACAAAATCGTCGTTCCAAGTAATAATGCAATACCTGCTAACATTTGATTTGCAATACCGAAAAGTGGCCATAATGTATTAATTCCACCAAGTGGATCAACTACCCCTTGATATAAGAAATAGCCCCATCCTAATACACATAACGTTGTAGCTATTACATTCGCTAATGTAGAATCCGTTTTCCCAAATGGCTTATATACATGCCCTAAAATATCTTGAATCATAAATCGACCTACACGCGTTCCAGCATCAATCGTTGTTAAAATGAATAGCGCTTCAAAGAGAATCGCAAAATGATACCAAAATGCCATCATGGCCGTTCCACCTATTACTTGTGAGAAAATATATGCCATACCTATCGCTAACGTTGGTGCACCACCTGTACGTGATAAAATCGTTTGCTCTCCAACGTTTACAGCGAGATCTTTTAATTCATTTGGTGTAATAGCAAATCCCCATGAAGAAATAACTTGAGCTGCCTGCGAGACATCTGTACCGATAAGTGCTGCGGGACTATTAATTGCAAAATACGTTCCCGGTGTTAATACACAAGCTGCAATCATCGCCATCGCCGCTACAAACGACTCCATTAACATTGCTCCATAACCGATTGGCTGTGCGTGTCCTTCTTGCTCAATCATCTTCGGCGTCGTACCTGATGAAACGAGGGCATGGAATCCAGACACTGCACCACAAGCAATAGTAATAAATAAGAACGGGAATAAGTTTCCAGAGAACACAGGACCAGTTCCATCAATAAATTTCGAAACTGCTGGCATTTGTAAATCTGGTGCTACAATTAAAATACCGATTGCTAATCCTACAATTGTTCCGACTTTTAAAAATGTACTTAAATAATCACGTGGTGCTAAAAGCATCCAAACTGGTAATGCCGATGCGATAAATCCATATACAATAAGCATAATAGCAATTGTTTCTCCGCTAAACGTGAACATGCTTGCAAGTGCTGGATTTTCCGCTACATACTGCCCTCCAATAAGAGATAGTATAAGTAGAATAATTCCGATTACTGATCCCTCACCAACCCGTCCAGGTCTAATGTAGCGCATATATACTCCCATCAAAATAGCAATAGGAATCGTTGCCGCTATCGTAAACATTCCCCAAGGGCTTCCGACAAGCGCCTTTACTACTACTAATGCTAATACTGCTAATAAAATAATCATTATGCCTAAAATACCGATCATTGCAATAAGTCCTGTAACAGGACCAATCTCATCTTTAATCATTTCACCGAGAGATTTACCATTACGTCTCATCGAAGCAAATAAAATAACAAAATCTTGCACAGCTCCAGCGACAACTACTCCAACAATAATCCATATTGTCCCTGGTAAATATCCCATTTGCGCCGCCAAAATCGGTCCTACTAAAGGCCCAGCCCCAGCAATTGCTGCAAAATGATGCCCAAATAATACCCATTTATTTGTCGGAACATAATCTTTTCCATCATTTAATGTATGGGCTGGCGTTTGCCGATTATTATCTAAACCGAATACCTTTCTCGCTATAAATCTACTATAAAAGCGATAAGCAACGGCATACACACATACCGCAGCGACTAAGAGCCATACAGCATTAATAGTTTCACCTTGTGATAAAGCTATCACACCAAAAGCACCTGCTCCTACTGCTGCAATAACGCCCCAAAGTAAAATCGACTTCAATGTTCTCACATACAATCCCCCCAATACTATTTCTTAGTGGGATTGTACTAAATTTTCTGAATATTTAATTTGAATCCTCCCTATCATGAAGGATTTTTAGTTTATCATGTTAAAAAATTCGCATTATCTACTATAATTCAATTTTATTTCGAAGTCGTTTCACATAATTACGACTAACTGGAATCGGCTGTTCATCATATTTATCTAAATACAGATTATATGTGCCATTATAGTAAGGCTTTAACTCCTGTACATATGACATATTAATTAAATAACTTTTATGCACACGTAAAAAATCATATGCATTTAGCTTATTTTCCAGCTCCTGAAGTGTATATGTTGAAATATACTGATTATTTGTTGTATAAATTGAAACTGTTTTGTTTTCCTTATTTTTGCTTACATATACAATATCTTCAGGGAAAATATACCGAATTCCTTCTTGACCTTCTATCGGTAGTTTTCGCAAATAACTCTTTGCTTTCTCCCCTTGCTCTTTACCCATTCTATATAAAAGGAATTGCAAATCTTCTTCGCGAAATGGGCGTAATAAATAATAAAACGCTTGAAAACGAAATGCTGTAATGGACTCTTCTATATCTTCACCCATAAAAATAAATTTCGCATAACAATTTACTTCCCGTAATAAATTCGCATATTCAAAGCCAGTTCCATCCATTAATTTTGAGTTTAAAAAAACAAAATCTGGTGTATGCTTTTTCATGATAAATAGTGATTCTGTTCCCATACTTGCTTCAAAACATTCTACATTCCTTATATTTTCAGTAAATTTTTCAGCTAAACTTCTTCGCTCTTCTGCTTCTTCCATGATCAGTAAAATTTTCATTTCTTCAACCACCTAATTCTTTTGTCCGTATGTCCTGTTGTATACATTCGCTTTTATAAGGAACATTCCCTTTTTCTTACTATACCATTATTTATCTAAAAAAACAGAAAAAAGGAAACCTTTACGGATCCCCTTCCATTTTATTCCACTATTTGGAATCAGTAAAACTCACACTTCAAGATTGGCTGAATGTAAAGAAATAAAGTGCAAGTCTTACTGCCATGATACGAGCCGATAATTAGTGAAAGAATAGACCCTCACCGATTAAAATTTCACCCTATGCTAACTCTCGTTGTTTCGTTTCTTGCCCAAGTATAATTACAGCAAATACGCCTATTAAAATTGATCCACAGAAAATCGTAAATATTAATGATAGTGAAGCCTGTGAAGCAACTAAATATCCTACTAATAGCGGCCCAAGAATACCACCAATACGACCAAATGCTGCTGCCATCCCTGCACCTGTCCCACGAATAACTGTTGGATATTGTTCAGGTGTATAAGCATATAATGCACCCCAAGCACCTAAATTAAAGAAGGATAGTAACATGCCTGCTACGATTAGTACTGTTAATGACTCTGCCACTCCAAACAAGTAAGCACTGCACGCTGTACCGATCAAATACGTAACTAAAACAAACTTACGACCAAGACGTTCAATAAACCAAGCAGCAGTGAAATACCCTGGCAATTGAGCTAACGTCATGATAAGTACGTATTGGAAACTTTTTATTAAACTAAACCCTTTTAATACCATTACACTAGGTAACCAAAGGAACATCCCATAATAGGAAAAGACAACAGAAAACCATAGAATCCATAACATAATTGTTGCCCTACGATATTCCCCAGACCAAACTGACTTTATATTTTCGATAACAGATGGTCTTTTTTCAACCTTTTGGAATCTCGGAGAATCTGGTAAATTCCATCTTAAATATAAAGCATATAGTGCCGGAACCGCACTCAATACCATCGCCACTTCCCAACCATATTTTGGGATAACAAAATACGAGATAAGAGCTGCAATTAGCCATCCACCTGCCCAAAAACTTTCTAATAGCACAACTATTCTGCCACGTTCATGTGCTTCAACGCTCTCTGATACTAATGTAGAAGCAACTGGAAGTTCTCCACCTAGCCCCATACCAATTAAAAATCGTAAAACAAGGAACATCGCAAGCGTCGTCGTTAAAGCCGTTAAACCACTACCGATAGAAAATAATAATAATGTAATAATAAAGACTGATTTCCGTCCTATTTTATCTGATAGTATTCCAAAAACGAGCGCTCCGACTGCCATACCAATTGAATTAATGCTGCCTATCCAGCCCATTTCTTGCGTACTTAATCCCCAATCTTTTTGCAATGCTACCATTACAAATGAAAGCATTCCAACATCCATTGCATCAAATAACCATCCAAGCCCTGCTATACCAAGTAGCTTTCGCTTCGAAATTTCTTTCACCTTGCTCACAAGAAGTCCTCCTTACACAGCTGTCTTTACACATCATTTTACATGTGTGTATTGTATAAGTAAAATACTTTCGTGTAAAAAAATTCTCCTTCATCATTCCCAAAAAGTAAAATACTTATCCGACTATTTGAGGACAGTAAAACCTCCATCTCAAATTTAAGATGGAGTAAGGAGGTTAAATTAAAAATGGACAAATAAAAAAGTAGCGATATTCCGCTACTTTTTTAAACGCATGACTTCTTTTAAAAATTCCGCTAATACTAACTGACGGCGCCAACGCGTTGGATTGCTACACAATCTATAAAACCACTCTAAATGGATCGCTTGAATCCATTTTGGTGCACGTTTTACCTCCCCAGCCCATACGTCTAAACTTCCGCCTACTCCAACAGCCATTTTCGTTTCTAAACGATGCTTATTCGTTTGGATGAAGTTCTCTTGTCTCGGGAAACCAAGTGCAACAAGCAATAAGTCTGGTTTTGCCTTTTGAATACGAGAAACAATATTCTCTTCTTCTTCTTGTTTAAAATATCCATCTTGTATACCCACAATAGATACAGCTGAATACGTCTTCGTTAAATGATCTGCTGCAGCTTGTACAACATGTGGTTTTGCACCAAGTAAGAAAACAGATACTGGTTTATTCTCTTCTGATAGCTTCGCAAATAAATTACACATTAAATCAAAACCTGCTACACGTTCCTTTAAAGGTGTGCCCAGCATACCACTTGCTTTTACAACTCCAATACCGTCAGGTGTAATTAAATCTGTATTTAATAATGTTTTATGGAATGTTTCATCTTTTTTTGCACACATAACAATTTCAGGATTTGCTGTTACTACCTGAAAAGTATGAGTTCGCTCCAATTCTAGTTGTCCCTTCAAATATTGGATTGTTTCATCCATTGTCATTGTAGAAAAAGGAACACCTAGAATATCAACCGTTTTTACTTCCATGATTAACTATCCTCTCTATTTCAGTAAAAGTTTTTTATATGCATTATAAGTATCTTCATACAAATTCTTTAGCGAGAAATGAGTAGATGCGTGATTATATAAACGATTTCCCATCGCTTCTAATTCACCATTCAACCATTTTTCATAAGCATTTGCTAATGCATTCGTTAACGAGTCTGCATCACCAATCGGTACAATCCATCCATACGTATCATCAACTATTAACTTTTTCATATCGCCTACATTTGTTGCAATAGAGGTTAAGCGTTGATTAGCCGCTTCTAATAAAACAAGAGGGAAACTTTCGCTATAAGAGGTTAACAAATTAATGTGTGCAGATGCATATAATTCTTTTGAATCTGTACGAAAACCTAGAAACATTACTTTATCCTCTAAGCCCTTTTGTTTCACCATCTCTTTTAATTCTGCTTCTATAGGACCATCACCAAGCAAGAGTACCTTTATATTTGGAATTTTAATTTTTTGTAACGCTTCAAATAAAATATCATGACCTTTAACAGGATGAAGACGTGCTACTTGAATGGCTGTAAATACTCCTTCATCGATGCCAAATTTACTCTTATCATAAGGTTTTGCGGGATTACAATCATACTCAATTCCATTATAAACCGTACAAATCTTCTCTTCTGGTACACCTAGTTTTATTATGTTTCTCTTAAAGTTCTCCGTAATTGCAAAGAACAAATCTACCTTCCTGAAAGAACGTAAATTTAATTTCGTAAATATCCATCCTTTTAATCCCCTCTTCATAAAATCCAAAGTTGGATCACTGTGGACAGTCATTATCCATTTTGCTTTTATACCTTTTTTCAAGAGGGAGAGATAGAAATTTGCTCGTGCGCCATGTGTATGCACAATGTCAAATTGATTTTCATTAATAAATGCTTTTATTTTTGAAAGAATTGATAGGTCGTACCGAGATGATTGGGTAAAAACATGCACTTGAATACCAAGGTTTCTCGCCTCTCTAGCAATCGCACCTTCTTCAAATACCATTAATTCCACTTCTTCCTTTGAAAATTGAGATAAAAGTGAAATAATATGTGTTTTCCCCCCACCTTCTTCTGCACCAGCATTCATATGCAACACTTTCATTTCTTACATCCCCCATTTTTTTCTTTTTATTTACTATAACAAAATAAAAGCTAACATATGCTAGCTTTTATTTTTCTATCATTCAATTTCCAGGTCAACTATTAAATATGCCATGATTACTACTAAGTAGAAACTCACTCCAGGTGCCATTAAAATATGACCAGCTATGAATGAGATACCTAATCCGAGAAGTATCGCTGCAATTACCATTGCATATTTCACAGTAAATATTTGTTTAAATTTAGTAAATATACATGCAATAAATTTAATACCAAAGTATAAGAATGGAATTACAAGTAAAATGAACCCTATGATTCCGAAAGAATAGAACCAATCATGGAAGTCACGTTCAATTAATTTCGGCTGTTCTTTATAGTTACCTGCATAACCCATTCCTAATAATTTTTGAGACATTGGGGCTTCATTATAGAAATCTTTATACATTTGTTCAAATAGTTGACGCCCACTAAAAATAAGCGCTTGCGTTTCTTCTTTTTTCTCCGCTACTTTTTCTTTTTCTTTCTCTTTTTCTTTTTCTTGTTCTGTCACAGGAGGTTTGTGTTCTTTAGCTTCCTCCTTCTTTTTCTCTTCCTTTTTCGCACTCTGTTCTTGTTCAATTAATTGGAAATGGAATCCCATATTTTTCATAAATGGTGAAAAAGGTGTATATGCCAATATGCCTACAAATACAGTCATTGCAAGAAAACCATTTAATAAATAGGCATGTTTCTTTCCATCTTTACGTTGTGTAAATGCTTGAATAAAGCACATAACAACTGCGATAGCCATTGATCCAAAGATTGCTCCTACGCCAACCTTTGTCCCAATTGCAAATAGTGAATAAACAACTAAAATTGAAGGAATCCAATAGTACGCTTTACCTATACTTTTTGTTTTTTCAATTGAGTATAAAATAACAATTGGACACATGATAGCTAAAATAGATCCTAGCTCATTACCTGCATAAAACCAACCGCGTGATCCTAACTTTACCCATTCATAACTATTATAATCTGTGCCAGTAGTAATCGAAGCTACCATTACTACTCCTATAATTAGCGATGCATACGTAATATAGTTAAGCATTTTCGAATGACTTTTTTCTTTTAAAGACTTAAACACAAACACATAACAAGTAAGCATAACAAACGGATATAAAGCTTTTGCTATAAACTTAATTTCTTCTGTAAGTACCATAGGATTTTTTGTAAGCTTATTATTTACCAATCCGATAGTAAAGACTATTCCTACTAAGATTATATACAATATATATTTTATATTTCCTTGTTTCTTCGTTTGAATTAAAATATATATCCCGCTTAGGAACATAACGAATAAGCGTGTAATAACTCCAATGGTCGTATCAATTTTTAAAACCATGATACAGAACGCTGTAAGCAAATCTAAAATTGGTTGCAACAAAATAAAGATTAGTAGAAAATTTTCAAATTTATTACTTTTACTATTTTCGCTTAACATCTAGAACCTCCATAACTATTACCTAATTTCAATCTATACAGTTAATATTTTTTTCTCATCTCAAATATTTATTATAACATATATTTTTTAATTAAACGCCTCACATTTCTACCCCAACCTTACCTTTCAAAAAAAGATTATTTGTATTTTCAAGCGCTTTCTTTCCTCATTTTTTCTTTTTTTCTACATGTAACGAAAATGCATTGTTATTTACATAACTTTAGTGTATATTTTTTCTCTGGAACATCTTTAGGAGGAAGGGATTACAGCAATGTTATTAATCGACATATTTACGTTTCTTGGCATTATCGCCGCTGCTATTTCTGGTACATTAGTTGGTTTAAAAAAAGATTTAGATTTATTCGGTGTCCTTTGTTTAGCTGTAGCTACTGCGCTCGGCGGCGGTATTATTCGTGATATTATGATCGGTAACCTGCCTCCTGTCGCATTTGTTAAACCTATTTACTTTTTCGTAAGTGTACTATCAGCACTATTTACTTGTATGTTTTTTGAACGTATCAATAAACTGCAAGTCGTTATTATGCTTTCTGATGCTGTTGGCTTAGGGGTTTTTACAGCTATTGGTGCAAATGCGGCAATGTCACATCATGTTGACGCCTCGTTTCTAGTCGTTTCAATGGGAGTCATTACAGGTATTGGAGGCGGTATTTTGCGTGACATTTGCGCTCAAGATATCCCCTACGTCTTCCGAAAAGAGATTTACGCAATCGCTTCTATTTTAGGAGCAATTAGTTTCCTAATCACATATGCAATGGGGGCACACGTATTAGCTTTCTATGTTTGTTTATTAGTAACATTCATTATTCGTGTTGTCACTGTAATATATAATGTACATTTCCCAGTTTTCTTTAAAACACATGCTAAAATTAATAAAGGCCATTAAGAGAATTCTACATAGAATTCTCTTAATTTATATACTATTCTACACACTAATGTAGAGTAATTGTATATAAAAATATATAATTATATTGTAACCAAAAAATGAAAACGCTTTACATACAGGGGGAAGAACAATGCTTGGGGTTTTTAAAAAACATACAAATAAAACAAACGCCAGTATACTTGAATTAAGTAAGGATCAACAAATCACTTTTAACGTGCCTACTAATTCTGAACTGAAGATTCAAATGGATATGCTACATATTTCGAAAGAAGATTTACAAATCGTAAAGGTACTACAGCCCTTTATTTATGAAGAAATTGATTGGATTACGGAAAAATTCTATGCCAACATTACAAAACAGCCTAATCTAATTACTATTATTGAACGTTATAGCTCCGTTCCAAAATTAAAGCAAACTTTAAAAACACATATAAAAGAATTATTCAGCGGAGATATGCACGAAGATTTTATTGAACAACGTGTTAGAATTGCCAAAAGACACGTACAAATTGGTTTACATAGAAAATGGTATACAGCTGCTTATCAAGAATTATTCCGCTCTATCATGAAGATTTTAAAAACGAAAATTACAACAATTGACGATTTTTCTTATTCTATAAACGTAATAAACAAATTATTCACCCTTGAACAAGAACTCGTTCTTGCGGCCTATGAATCTGAATATGAAAGAATGCAAAAAGAACTTGAAAAAGAAAAAAAACTAACAGCTATGACCATTACACATATTGCAACAGAATTAGCCTCTGTATCTGAAAAAACGAGCGCTTCTATTCAACAGTTAACCGCTAAATCTGAAACTATTGTAGAAATTGCCAAAACAGGTACATCATTAGCTACAACATCAGAAGAAAAAGCGAATAAAGGTAAGGAACAATTAAATCAGCAAAATAAACGAATGGAATACATTCAAGCGAACATGGAAACGATTATTACAGATACTCATGAACTTCTCGATATTTCTAACAAAATTAACGAAATTATAGATATTGTAAAATCAATTGCAGAGCAAACAAATCTACTTGCACTAAATGCTGCTATTGAATCTGCACGTGCTGGGGAGTTTGGCAAGGGATTTTCTGTTGTAGCTGGAGAAATTCGAAAGTTATCAGAGCAAACGAAAGAATCTATATTCAACGTTACAAAGCTCGTTGAAAAAACAAATGAACAAATTATTCGTGTCTCTTCTTCGGTGAAACAAATTAGCTCCCTCGTATCTGAAGGAACGGATGGTATGTCTGCAACAGATCAATACTTCCAAGAAATTGTAAAAGACATGTCTAACTCAAAAGAACAGAATAAAAAAATTGAAAATGAATTAGAAACCATTTCACAAGTAATGAAAGGAATTCAAGATGATTCCTCAAAAATGGCTCTAACAGCTGATAGTTTACAACTGGAACTGAACCGATAGAGCGATTATATCAGTAGAGATTCTTTCTCTCTGCTGACTCTTAGTCTTCATCTTCCATCCATAAAAAAAGAATCCAATTTGGATTCTTTTTATTTTCTGAAGAATATTTTTTGACAATACACATAGCTCATATAAACACCAAAGCTTTGCAAAATAAACAATGCCGGCACAATAAGACTATAATATGCCATATCGACTTGGAAGAGTCTTACCAATACGTATCCGCTAATTAACAATAAGAACAACATATATCCTTCGTTTTGTTGTTTCTTAATAAGAAAGTGTAATAAGGCGATAGACATAAACAATGTTACCGCTATATATATAAGTTTTTCACATTTAAATAGAATAGAATGTATTCCTTCATCTGAGAATTGATTAGTTACTGGTTTTAAAAGTTTAAATCTTTCTTCTTCCATCTCTTTTACCTTTTGATCAATATGTTCTGTTACGCTTTGATTCTTAGTTATTTTTTCCTCATTTTTACCTTTTCCAATTAAAACAGATTGCACATACGTTTCGTTTGAAAGCGTATATTGTGACATTCCCATTGTCTGAATTCCATAACTCACTCCAAAATGAGCACTATAAAATAGAATAAGTATCCCTATCATCTTTAATAATACCTTTTGCTTCATTGCCGATTGAAAGAATTCAATTACCAACACGTATATAGCAATAAAAATAGGAAGAAATAACCCCATTGGAAAAATCATATTACTACATGCAAATAAAATTGCTGAAAGCACCCACATATAAGGATGATCTAAACCTTTATATAAAAGTATGTAACAAGCCAAATAAAATAAAAATATGGCGAGCGATTCTGATGTTAATAAGGAACTCATAAATATATTTGGTATATATAAAACGTAAAATACAGACGCAATACGGCCACATTCTTCTCCAAAAACCATTGCTGCAATACGATAAATGAAAAATGCAGTCCCTGTGCAAAATAAAATATTAAATAACTGTAATGCGAATACTGTATCGCCAAATATACGAATGATAATGGATTCATAAATAATAAAAGGTAACTGCGTTACATTCTCTACGCTATTACCAATTGCAACCTGCTTTGCAGACTCAAACATAGCTTTCATATCACCGATTATCGGAACGTCTACAAATAAAACCATACTAAGTCTCACGACTATAGATGTACCAATAAGAAAACCAAGAAATTGTTTATCTGTAAAACGATACTGTAAAATCGATGCCACTAACAGCATGAGAATAACGAAAATAACCAATACGATTGTTACACTTGTTGTACTGTCTCCAAAAAATTGTTTACTTACTTCAAATGCAGACCAACAACTATAAACAAAAAATGCGAGCATCGCACCAATCATTATTTTACTGAAAAAAGACGAAAAATTTGTTTGTATATGATTCATATTTCCATTGCACCTCTATTTCCATTCATAACAAAACGATTCTATCATGAATAGGTGCACAGCTGATAGGGAATTTCTATGACAAATACAGAGTCCTAATTTTTTCACTTGCAATGTAAGCGAATCCTCTTTTACACTACATTTTATATATGATAAATTTTCTTTCAGTTACATGAATACAAATACAGAAGTTTTGCTAACTCTCTTCTGGAATTCTTTACTTCATTTAAATATCTATAGATTTTTAATATTTTTGTACTCCACTTACAAGACATGTCATTCTGATTGAAAACAGAAAATAGGGGCTGACCATATGGAAAAGAAATTCATGCGAGAATCCAAAGCAATTAAAACAACACGTGTTTTTCCGAATGATTTAAATAATCATCAAACACTTTTCGGAGGAAAATTATTAGCAGAAATTGATAGCATCGCTTCAATTGCAGCTGCAAGGCATAGTCGTAAACATTGCGTAACAGCATCTATCGATTCTGTTGATTTTTTAACTCCAATTCACCAAGCTGATTCTGTTTGTTACGAAGCATTCGTATGTTATACAGGAAAATCTTCAATGGAAGTGTTCGTAAAAGTAATTGCAGAGAATTTATTAGCAGGGGAACGTAGAATAGCCGCAACATGTTTCATTACATTCGTTGCATTAAAAGATGGAAAACCTTCTTCTGTTCCACAAGTATTACCCGAAACGGAAGAAGAACATTGGCTACACACAACTGGTGCTGAACGTGCAGAAAGTAGAAAAAAAGGGCGTGTAAAAAGCAAGGAAATGGCTGAAGTTCTAACTTTAAGTAAACCTTGGAGTATGTAGGCCTTCACCATTAAGACATCTTCTGAGCGAATAACAATCATGTATTCGCTCATTTTTTATAAACAACTTCCCACCTTCATACAACCATTACTCCTTTTCACACATACTATGTAATATTTTTATACATATCCGTTCGCTATTAACTTTTTCTAATTGATAAAATCTCATTTATAATACGGTTCTATCCTATCAATAGTTGCTTTACAAAGTTTATGTAGGGTACACTTATACGGGTGATTAACAAAACAATTTAAGGATTTGTAAATCGTGTAGAAAACACCTTACACTTCATTATATTGAAAGAATTAACTGTAGTTAAAAAACCTTACTATGACATAGCAAGTATTTTAATTAAATTGGATTATTTTAATGGAAAGGTGAAATTATGCAGAAATCAATTGCTTCAAATATTTTTTATAAAATACTGCTCAATACGTTTAATATTATCCTTCCAATTTTAGTTGGCCCTTACGCATATCGAACGTTAGGAGCAACTTCAATCGGAACCGTTAATCTTGCTGAAACTTTTTTCAATTACTTCTTCGTGTTCGCCGTATTTGGTGTATATCAATATGGTTTACGTGAAATTAGCTTAATTAAAAACGATAAAAAGAAAGTTTCTAAGTTATTTACAAGTCTTTATGTAATTAACTTCACAACTAGTATTTTGGCTTTATCAGGCTTTATGCTCTTTAGTTATATTGGATATGGACATCAAAGTCTATTTCCTGTTCTTCTTATTTTCGGTTTTAATTTTATATCTAACATGTTTTATGTAGAATGGTTCAATGAGGCATATGAAAATTATGACTTTATCACTAAAAAAACAGTTATCGTTCGATTAATCTATGTCGTACTTCTTTTCTCTTTGATTCATGGGGTTGACGATTACAAAACATATGCTGGTTTATTAGTATTATCAACATTTTTAAACCACTCTATTAGCTTTATATATGTGAAACGCCAAGTGAAATTTGATTTTTCCGACTTAACGATTATTCCTCATTTAAAACCGTTACTATTAGTCTTGATTTTTTCAAATGCTAATATTTTATATACTCAATTAGATCGTCTTGTTTTAGGAGTATATGTTGGAAAGGAAGAAGTCGCATATTACGTAATGGCTTTTCAAATTATGATGATTATTAATACACTTATGTTAAGTGTTGTACAAGTAACCGTTCCAAGACTGTCTTACTTATCAGGAAATGCATCTGAAATGGAGTATGAATCTTTACTAAATAAAATTTCAAAAGTATATTTCATTACCCTATTCCCTGCTGCAATCGGTTTAATGCTCATTGCTCATGGAGCTGTTGTCATTTACGGTGGACAAGATTTTGCTGCGGCTGGTAATACATTAATTGTTTTCGCCTTCTATATGATTACAGTTGGTATTGAGTCCATTTTATCGAATCAAATTATTTATGTGAAAAAGAAAGAAAGCATTTTAGTGCGATTTTTATTCATTTGCGGATTTATCAACTTGGCATCTAATATTGCGCTCATATTCTTCCATGTACTTACACCAACAACAGCGATTTTCACAACAACAATTGCGAATTGTTTCTTAATCACATTTGAATATATTTATGTGAAAAAGAAACTAAAAGTGAATTATACGTTATTCGATATACAAAAACTTAAATATCTATTTTATTCATTAACATTTATACCGATAGCATTCGTTATTGATATGATTGTATCTGGACAAATACTACAAGTTATTCTAGTAATAATAACTTGTGGATTAACGTATGCCCTTATCCTCTTTATAACAAAGGATGAAATTCTCTTTTCACTACTTGAAAAGATACTAGCACGATTCAAAAAAGCTTAAACGCAATCTCTAAAAGGAGCTGTTAAACTTGAAATTTTCTTTAATCATGGCTACTTGTGGCAGACGTGATGATATTCTTGACTTACTAAAATCACTTGAACAACAAACTTACAAAAACTTTGAACTGATCGTAGTAGATCAAAATGATACGCCAATCTCTGATTTATTTGATGAATATAAAGATAAATTTTCTATTAATTACATCTATACACCTATTAAAGGACTATCGAGAGCTCGCAATGCAGGTTTAAAAGTAGCAGATGGCGACTTCATCGCTTTTCCAGATGATGATTGTATTTATGAAACAAACGTTTTAGAAAGCATATTAGAAACTTTCAACTCTAATAAAGATGTTCATTTCATCTCAACAAATACGACAAATGTCGAAGGAACGGGTTCTTTAATACACGCACCGAATACAGACATTATTTTAAATAATAAGTATGGATTCATGGGACCTTCTTTCACACTATTCTTCACAAAGCAATTTGTACAAGATGTAGGTACATTTGATGAAGACTTAGGTGTTGGTTCTGGAACGATTTATGGAGCTGGTGAAGAAACTGATTTTGTACTACGCGGTATGAAACAAAATTATACTGGTTTATTTAGAAAAGACCTGTTCGTATACCATCCTGTAAAAGAGGAAGTTATTAATGAACAATCATTAAAACGTGCCATTTCTTATGCTGGTGGTTTTGGTCGGGTTATTCGCTTACACTATGGATTCCCTTATTTCTTGCGTGCTGTCGCTGCCGCAACATTCCGTATGACACAAAATATTTCTAATGATAAGCGCAAATTCCATGCAAATCGCTTACGAGGAATTGTTCGTGGATATTTAAAATAAAAAATAAGGTGTAACCACTTATATGAAATGGTTACACCTTATTTTTATTTCTCTCGCATCACAGCAATCCGTCATCCTTTTGTAATCGCATACCCTACTATTCAATTACATTATATATTTTGGAAATGATAGCATTCTATCCAAGAATTTAGTATCATGATTCAAGACACTATTTAGAAATGAACGGAGGACATTATGAGCTTATTAACTGTTGAAAAATTAGGCCATACATTTGGTGATCGTACATTATTTAAAGACGTATCCATGCGCTTACTTGCAGGAGAACACGTTGGATTAGTTGGAGCAAACGGCGTTGGTAAATCAACATTTATGAATATAATTACTGGTCAGCTTATCCATGACGAAGGTCGCGTTGAATGGACACCTGGTACAAATTACGGTTACTTAGACCAGCATACTATTTTAACACCTGGCCGCACGATTCGTGATGTATTAGCAGATGCGTTTTTACCTTTATTTGAAAAAGAAAAAGCTTTAAATGAAGTTACAGAAAAAATGGGAACTGCTACACCGGAAGAATTAGAGGAACTTCTTGAGCAAATGGCAGAAATTCAAGATGCTCTTGAAGCAGGTGGCTTCTATTTATTAGATATTAAAATTGAAGAAGCAGCGCGTGGTCTTGGGATTGATGCAATCGGGCTAGATCGTGATGTTGCAGCATTAAGTGGTGGACAACGTACAAAAGTATTACTTGCAAAGTTACTACTTGAGCAACCAGAAGTACTACTATTAGATGAGCCTACCAACTATTTAGACGTTGAACATATTCATTGGTTAACAAATTATTTAAAAGAATACCCACATGCTTTCCTATTGATTTCCCATGATACGGAGTTTATGAATAAATGTGTTGATGTTATTTTCCATCTAGAATTCACAAAAATGACGCGTTATACAGCAACATATGAAAAATTCTTAGAGTTAGCAGAAATCAATAAAAATCAACATATCAACGCCTATGAAAAGCAGAGAGAATTTATTAAAAAACAAGAAGACTTTATCGCAAAAAATAAAGCTCGTTACTCAACGACAGGACGTGCAAAGAGCCGTCAAAAACAACTTGATCGTATGGAGCGTATCGATCGTCCTGAAACAGCTATTAAGCCTGAGTTCTCCTTTAAAGAAAGTCGTGCAAGTAGTCGATTTGTCTTCGAAGGGGAAAATGTGGAGATCGGATATACACATCCGTTATTACCGAAATTAACAATGACAATTGAACGTGGCGAAAAAATTGCAATTGTCGGATGTAACGGTGTCGGTAAATCAACACTGTTAAAAACAATTTTAGGTAAGATTAAACCATTAAGCGGAAAAACAAGTCTTGGTGACTTCTTAAATCCATCATACTTCGAGCAAGAAGTAAAAGCTGATAACATAACACCAATTGATGATGTTTGGAATACATTCCCTAGCTTAGACCAACATCAAATCCGTGCAATGTTAGCAAAATGTGGTTTAAAGAATGAACATATCTCTCGTCCACTGAACCAATTAAGTGGTGGCGAACAAGCAAAAGTTCGTTTATGTAAACTAATGGGTGAAGAAAGTAACTGGTTACTCTTTGATGAGCCAACAAACCACCTTGATGTTACAGCAAAAGAAGAACTGAAAAAGGCGATGAAAGCATACAAAGGAACCATTCTTCTTGTATGCCACGAACCTGATTTTTATGAAGATTGGGTAACAAAAACTTGGGATGTAGAGAAATGGGCCCAAGAAAATTCTTAATCCCCTAACAACATCCCTTTACACTCATATTTAATGTGTAAAGGGATTTCATTTTAAAATAACCATGCAATTTGATAAGGAGTTTTTATTCATGCAACGCACATTTCCCCTAAAGCTTAATACGTTTTTTGTAAAGTGCTTATTAGTACTATGTCTAATTATTTCTGCTGCTATAACGTGGCAATCAATAGGCATAATTCAAGAAAAAACCGACACGCATTCCTTTATTATAATCGCGATTATTATTTTAATAGGTCTTCTATTTTTGCTTATTGGCTATATTTCTAATAAGTATATGTCTACATTTATATTTACCGTTTCACTTATTGTTTTAGCTTTTTCTGTTCGATTAATTTGGGTTCTCAACGTTCCCACTCCTATCGAATCAGATTTTTCAGTGATGTACAATAGTGCTATTCAAGCTACTAAAGGCGACTTTAGTTTTGCACAAGATGACTATTATACTTCATGGGTTTATCAACTTGGCTTTACAATGTACCAAGCTTTCATTATTAAGTTATTCGGTGAAGGGCCTTTCCTTCTAAAACTTTTAAATATAATGTATTGCACAGGAACAACATGGCTAGTTTACAAAATAACTTCATATGTTTTCAATGAATGGGCTGGAAGAATGGCTGGATTACTATATGCATTATATATCCCTAGCATTGTATTGACCTCATTACTAACAAATCAACACATTGCCACATTCCTATTTTATCTTGGATTTTACTTATTAATTACAAAAGGCCTAACCCATAAATATATGTGGATTTTTATAGGAGTCTCCCTAGCCTTAGGAGATATTATGCGTCCACTTGGCGCTTTCGTTTTGATTGCAGTAGCTCTTTATGTCTTTTTACAAGGTATATTAGGAAAATCAAAACAGGATATTTTAACTTCTATAAAAAAACTGTCTGGGATTTTCATCGTTTTTTATCTTGTTCATTACATTATAAGCTCTTCATTTATATCTGCCGGAATTACACAATATCCGCTATCTAACCGGGATCCTCTCTGGAAATTCACAGTAGGACTTAATCACGAAACAAGAGGTGGATATTCTTCATCAGATGTAGAATATGTTATGTCCTTTAAGCTTGGAAAAGAACGAGAAGCTGTTGAGAAGAAATTAATTCAAGAGCGACTAGCTGATCCAGAAAAGGTTTTATCTTTATTTGGTGATAAATTCACGATTATGTGGGCAGATTATGATTCCGCCCCAGTATGGAGCCTGGCAACACTAAGTAACACAGAGAGTGATATGGTTACCTTACAAGATGATCTTAAGACATACGACAAGTATATATATATTACAACGATGTTATTTGCTACGTTAGCAACTCTTTATCTCATATTAACTAAGCAAAATAACACACATTACACACTATTTTTATTATTAATAATTGGTTATATAACGATTCACTTCTTAATCGAATATCAAACGAGATATCGATACTTTATCATCCCTAGCTTTACAATCATCCAAGGTTATGGATTATATGTAATTTATCATCTTATGTCTAAAAGAAAGGCCACAAAAATATAAAATAAGGCTAAATAAAAAAGGCGTAAGCTCGGTGCAATACCGAGCTTACGCCTTTTTATTTATATTCTTTTTTTATTGTAAATATGTTTAATACCAAAGGCAGCTAAAAAGATCATAGGTATTGTAGCCGAATAATGATATCTCGGTGCTACTTCTACTATCATTTGTGCCATTGTTAGCCCAATCACATATAAACAAATAATTAAAAGTGAAGATTTATTTTTATTTTTTATAGCTACTAATGCTCCGAACAGTGAAGTAACTAGTAAAAAGTAATAGAAAACATTAGAAATTATAGTATAGCGTACTTTATGGTCCATAATTGGATCTGCATATTTAACAGCTTGATCATCATTACCTAAAAAGATAATAAATTTATCATACATTAGTTTCCCGAAATCTATATCATCGTTTTTGATTCTCTTTTTCGCTTCTTCAAGCATTTGCTTTTGAACGTCCTGAGCACTCCATCCAGGTTGACCACTATAATGATATAGTAACGCTGAATCTCCTGGATTCCATGTTCCTGAGGCTCCCTTATTAAATCCTACATGAATATTGTATCCCGGCACTGTTGCTATCTCTTCACCTAAACGTAATGTTACATAATGATTTGCCGCCGAAGACATCATTAAGTATCCAATAATGATAACCCCTACATATGCCACCTTATTAATAAGTAGCTTTTTATTCCCGATATGCTTTGTATCTATAATAAACATCCATATCGCTAAGGCTATAATTGGCACTGCTGCAATTGGTCTTGCCATATTTATTAATACAAGTAATGCAGCTAATAGAATTGAATACATAAGAATCTTTGCAATCGTCATCTTTTCAATTTTATCATAAACAATTATCATAATTGCCCAGGCTAATAACAGTACTGTACAATACAACGGTTCTGAAAGTGCAAACATGTTATACATCGTTTGTGATGGCAAGAGAATCCATAAAACACTTGCTGTTATCGCTGTTCTCACTCCACCAATTCGTCTAGCTATAAAATATATTAATCCCATTGAAATTGTAGTTAAAATAACATTAATAATTGGCGGAATCATAAAGTTTGCCCCAAATATTTTTAGGAAGATACTTAAGAATGAAGCATAACCAAAAATATGTGGAAATAATGCAACATATCTATCATGAATAACAAAGTTATCACCTAATGCTTTTGCAGTATTGAAAAAGGCTTCATAATCACCAATCGGATCAATCTTATATGTAACAATCCATGCAGTTTTCACTGCTAAACAAATAATTAGTAGTACAAAAAAACATATTTTTTCATTTACCTTTTCAAGATATAGCGATCCACTACTAAGTATAAAGTTTCCAATTGTACATAATAATAAAACTCCAACTAATATCATTACATAATTATATTTTTGAGTATCTGAAAAATAATCAAAAATTAATATTGCAACGAAAAAGCTATAAATGCCGTATATGGCACGTGTAGAAAAAGTTGAAAACAATCCAGAAAAACGTTCCAAAAAAACTCACTCCTTAACATATTTATATGGGAAAACATTATATTTCCTAAAAAAATTACACTACCAGCTACTATACATTAATATTACCATGATTTCCATGTTTGCTTTTATATTTCCAAGTATACCAATTTAAAATAAACATTTTTATTATTGACAGATTTATTCTATATACTAAAATGATATCCACCCAAAACATATAACATCTTAGCATAAATTATGCTATAATTGATAGTTGTTATGTACAATTAACCATTCTACATTTCCTGTTTTGTTTATACATTTTATAAAGTTGAGGATACTATCTATGGAGAAACTCTTAAAGTTTGGTTTAGTAGGGATCTTTAATACACTCATTACAATCATTAGCTTTTGGATATTATTGAAATTTGGGATGAACTACCTTATTGCGAATACCATTGCCTATTTAATTGGTGTTGCCAATAGCTACTATTGGAATAAAAATTGGGTGTTTAAACCTAATAATAAAAGCTCGTCAATGTTCTTTAAATTTCTAACTGTAAACTTAATTGTATTGGCTTTTAATACATTATGTTTATTTATATTAGTAAATAAATTTACCTTTAATGCGCTAATTGCACAGATTTTTGCAATCGGTGTCGGAATGGTTATAAATTTTGTCCTTAATAAAATTTGGACATTCAACCAAACTGAAAAGGCTACTAATTAAATTTGAACAACTTATTAAAAATACGGAGGATACAACATGCAAAAATTAATTTCGGTTGTAGTTCCTATGTACTTCGAGGAAGAAGTAGCACAGGAATGTTATAACCGTTTAAAGTCCGTTATGCTTCAAAATAACATTAATTACGAGTTTGTCTTTGTAAACGACGGTAGTACAGATCGTACAATGGAAATCTTGTCTGAGATTGCAGCAAATGATTACCGTACAAAAATCGTTAATTTCGCACGTAACTTTGGTCACCAAGTAGCTGTTACAGCTGGTATTGCTGCTGCAAAAGGTGACGCTATTGTAATTATAGATGCAGACTTACAGGATCCACCTGAAGTTATTCCTGAACTTATTGCAAAATGGGAAGAAGGATATGAAGTTGTTTATGCAAAACGTAAGCAACGTAAAGGTGAAACTTGGTTCAAACTTTTAACAGCTAAATATTTCTATAAATTCTTAAACTACATGTCTGATATCGATATCCCAAAAGATACTGGTGATTTCCGAATCATCGATCGCAAAATAGCTGATGTTTTCAATCAAATGACTGAGCGAAATCGCTTCATCCGCGGTATGATGTCTTGGGTTGGCTTCCGCCAAACGTATGTTGAATATGAACGCGACGAGCGCTTTGCTGGTGAAACAAAATATCCATTAAAGAAAATGATTAAATTTGCATCTGATGGCATTATTGCATTTTCAACAAAGCCGTTACGTATCGTGATGACTTTAGGCTTATTATCAGTCCTCATTTCAATAATTGTTCTACTATATACAATCACTGTGAAAATTATCGGCAATGGTACGCAAACAGGTTGGGCATCTATTATGGTTGCTATTACATTCTTTAGCGGTATTCAATTACTTGGTCTTGGAATCGTTGGCCAGTATATTGCTCGCATTTATGACGAAAGTAAAAACCGTCCGATTTATATCGTAAAAGAAACAATCAACATTGATGAAGAAGAGACTGCACCGAAAAAGGAAAAAGTGAATGCATAATAAAAAGGTAACAATGAAAACTATCATTGTTACCTTTTTATATTGTAATAGCCCATAAGCCTCAAACGAAACTCTTTTAAAGCTGGATATGCCTCTAAATTAAACAACATCCCTTGGATAACTGGAATTCTTGGATTTTGCATCCTCATTTCTGCCTCCAAAACATCTAATGTAACAAGCAATTCCTCATCTTCTAATTGATCCGCTAATGTACGTTTAAACACAATAATTTCTTTTAAAAAATGTTCCTTAACCTGCTCCTTAATAAGCTCTGATTTACAAAGAAATTCTCCAAGCTTTTCTTCATGTAACACAGGTTCTTCTGAAGATTCTACCAATCCATCTACTAAATCGTCTACTCTTTTCAAAATAAACGCAGAGACGTAAGATAAGTCCATTTCTGGCGCTTGCAAAATAATTAGCTCTAAATATCCACGGCATATGCCTTCTACCATAATGACTAAATCTAATAAATATGGCATAACCTTATCACCATAAATTGACAGTAAACTGTTCCGATAAAATGCGTGAGACTCTAACTTCATACGCATCATAAATTCTTCTACTTCTTTATTAAATGGAATAGCATTTTCCCTTGCATGCATAATAATGAATTCTTTATGCTTTTGTATATCATTAAACTGGCAATGCAATTGTTTTGAAAATTTGTCACGTGGCAATAACGACTCTTTTTCAATATCCATCATTTTATTTTGAATCTTGTCATAGTAATATCGAAGTGTCGCTAATAAAAGTTCCTCTTTCGATTTAAAGTATAAATAAAAGGCTCCCTTAGATATGCCACAAGCCGTCACAATTTCCTGTACTGATGTCGCATTTACACCCTTAGTCGCAAATAACTTCATAGCCATCTCTATAATTAAGCGCTCTTTTTCTTTCATATCCCGTCTCTCCTAAATGTAATCTCGCATCTTATAATAAATACATCTCACTATTTACAGATCGTAAATTCCCACTGATTAAAGTTTCACTTTATTATACCATCCCTTTTCATTGACGGCTGACCAATCAGTCAGTTATATTATGTATTAGACTGACCAGTTGGTCAATATAATATAAAGGGAGCGCAAACATGAACAAAATTATTAATTTTTCGTTAAAAAATAAGTTCGCAGTTTGGCTACTAACCATTATCGTTACCATTGCAGGTATTTATTCTGGGCTGAATATGAAGCTGGAAACAATTCCTGATATTACAACACCTGTTGTAACAGTAACCACGGTTTATCCTGGTGCTACACCAGAAGAAGTAGCTGATAAAGTTTCAAAACCGATGGAAGAGCAACTGCAAAATTTAAGTGGTGTAAACGTTGTTAGTTCATCATCTTTTCAAAATGCATCTTCTATTCAGATAGAATATGATTTTGATAAAAACATGGAAAAAGCTGAAACAGAAATAAAAGAAGCTCTCACAAATGTGAAACTGCCAGAAGGCGTAAAAGATCCGAAAGTTTCACGTGTAAACTTCAACGCCTTTCCTGTTATTTCATTAAGCGTAGCAAGTAAAAATGAATCTTTAGCTACCTTAACTGAAAATGTAGAAAAAAATGTTGTTCCAGGATTAAAAGGACTTGATGGGGTCGCATCTGTTCAAATTTCAGGTCAACAAGTAGATGAAGTACAACTTGTCTTCAAAAAAGATAAGATGAAAGAATTAGGTTTAAGTGAAGATACTGTAAAAAATGTAATTAAAGGATCGGATATATCTTTACCACTTGGCTTATATACATTTAAAGACACAGAAAAATCAGTTGTTGTAGATGGAAATATTACAACAATTAAAGCATTAAAAGAATTAAAAATCCCTGCTGTTCCTTCATCAGCAAGCGGTCAAGGTAGTCAAAATGCTGGAGCTGGTACACAAGTGCCGCAAATGAATCCAGCCGCTATGAACGGGATTCCGACAGTTACATTAGACGAAATTGCTGACATTAAGGAAGTCGGAAAAGCGGAATCTATTTCTCGAACAAATGGAAAAGAAGCAATTGGAATTCAAATTGTAAAGGCTGCTGACGCGAACACAGTTGATGTTGTAAATGCAGTGAAAGATAAAGTAAAAGAGCTTGAGAAAAAATATAAAGACTTAGAGATTATTTCAACATTCGACCAAGGTGCACCTATTGAGAAATCAGTAGAAACAATGCTAAGTAAAGCCATTTTTGGTGCTATCTTTGCGATTGTTATTATTATGTTGTTCCTACGAAATATCCGAACAACATTAATCTCTGTCGTTTCCATACCACTTTCTTTATTAATTGCTGTATTAGTCATAAAGCAAATGGATATTACGCTTAACATTATGACGCTCGGAGCAATGACAGTCGCTATTGGGCGCGTTGTGGATGACTCCATTGTTGTTATTGAAAATATTTACCGACGTATGTCGTTATCAGAAGAGAAACTACGAGGGAAAGATTTAATTCGTGAAGCTACGAAAGAAATGTTTATCCCAATTATGTCTTCTACCATTGTAACAATTGCTGTATTCTTACCGCTTGGACTAGTAAAAGGTATGATTGGTGAAATGTTCTTACCATTCGCCTTAACTATCGTCTTCGCTTTATTAGCATCATTACTAGTAGCAGTTACAATCGTACCGATGCTAGCTCACTCTTTATTTAAAAAAGAGAGCATGAGGGAAAAAGAAGTACACCATGAAGAAAAACCAAGTAAATTAGCAAACAGTTACAAACGCATACTTGCATGGGCTTTAAATCATAAAATCATTACATCAAGTATTGCTGTCCTTCTATTAGTTGGTAGTCTTGCACTTGTGCCAATTATTGGTGTAAGTTTCTTACCATCTGAAGAAGAAAAAATGATCATTGCAACGTACAATCCTGAACCAGGTCAAACGTTAGAAGACGTTGAAAAAATTGCAACGAAAGCTGAGAAGCACTTCCAAGATAATAAAGACGTCAAAACAATTCAATTCTCATTAGGTGGCGAAAACCCAATGAGCCCTGGTCAATCAAATCAAGCAATGTTCTTCGTACAATATGATAACGACACGAAAAACTTCGAAAAAGAGAAAGAACAAGTCGTTAAAGATTTACAGAAGATGTCTGGAAAAGGCGAATGGAAAAACCAAGACTTCGGGGCAAGTGGCGGTAGTAACGAAATCAAACTATATGTTTACGGGGATAGCTCGGAAGACATTAAGCCTGTCGTAAAAGATATTCAAAATATCATGAAGAAAAATAAAGACTTAAAGGATATAGACTCTAGTATTGCAAAAACGTATGCAGAATACACTTTAGTCGCAGATCAGGAAAAACTAAGTAAAATGGGTCTAACGGCTGCACAAATCGGAATGGGACTTTCTAATCAACATGATCGCCCTGTTCTGACAACAATTAAAAAAGACGGTAAAGATGTCAATGTATATGTAGAAGCTGAAAAACAAAATTATGAAACAATCGATGACTTAACAAATCGTAAAATTACAACGCCACTTGGTAATGAAGTAGCTGTGAAAGATGTGATGACTGTAAAAGAAGGGGAAACTTCGAATACAGTGAAACACCGCGATGGCCGTGTTTATGCAGAAGTAAGTGCAAAACTAACAACTGATGACGTTTCAAAAGCATCTGCCGCTGTTCAAAAAGAAGTAGATAAAATGGATCTTCCTTCTGGCGTAGATGTTTCTATGGGAGGCGTTACAAAAGATATTGAAGAATCATTCAAACAACTTGGCTTAGCGATGTTAGCTGCGATCGCCATTGTATACTTCGTTCTTGTCGTTACATTTGGTGGGGCTCTTGCACCATTCGCAATTTTATTCTCGCTACCATTCACAATTATTGGAGCTCTTGTTGCCTTACTAATCTCTGGCGAAACATTAAGTGTCTCTGCAATGATTGGTGCGCTTATGTTAATCGGTATCGTTGTAACAAACGCAATCGTGCTTATCGACCGCGTTATTCATAAAGAAAATGAAGGTCTATCAACACGTGAAGCTTTATTAGAAGCTGGCGCAACACGTCTTCGTCCTATTTTAATGACTGCAATTGCAACAATCGGGGCTCTTATCCCACTTGCATTAGGATTTGAAGGTAGTGGCTTAATTTCTAAGGGACTTGGTGTAACGGTAATTGGTGGATTAACAAGTTCAACGTTATTAACACTTCTTATTGTCCCAATCGTTTATGAAGTATTAAGCAAGTTCAAAAAGAAAAAAGCAAAATAACAAAAAATAACCTCGCTAACTGCGAGGTTATTTTTGATTTCCGAACAAGATTAAGAAATCACCATAGCCTTCTCTCTCTAATTCCTCTTTAGGAATAAATCGAAGAGCTGCTGAATTTATACAATAGCGAAGCCCATTTGGTCCTGGGCCATCTGGAAATACATGCCCCAGATGTGAATCCCCTTCTTTACTTCTCACTTCCGTGCGCGTCATATTATGACTCACATCCATCTTTTCTTTCACACTTGCTGACATAACCGGCTTCGTAAAACTAGGCCAACCACATCCACTATCAAACTTGTCTAGAGAAGTAAATAACGGTTCTCCTGAAACAATATCTACATAAAGACCTTCTTCTTTATGATTCCAATACTCATTTCGAAATGGTGGTTCCGTTCCATTTTCCTGTGTTACATAAAACTGCATTTCATTGAGTTTTTCTTTTAAATGAGCATTATCTTTTGGCCAATGTCGCTTAATAAACGCATCTCGCCCTGAGCCCTTACGGTATAACTCGTAGCGGAATTCATTTTTCCTATGATATCCTTGGTGATATTCCTCCGCCGGATAAAACGTAGCAGCTGGCAATATTTTTGTCGCAATCGGCTTTGAAAAGCGCCCACTCTTTGCAAGCTCTTCTTTTGAAGCCTCTGCTTTTTTATGTTGTTCTTCATTATGATAAAAAATCACTGTTTCGTAAGACTGTCCCCGATCGTGGAATTGCCCACCTACATCAGTCGGATCAATTTGTCTCCAATATATATTTAATAACTCCTCATACGGCATTTTATTTGCATCAAATGTAATTTGTACTGCCTCATAATGTCCCGTCGTTTCTGAACATACTTCTTTATATGTTGGATTCTCTTTATGACCACCTGTATAGCCAGAAACAACCTTTATAATTCCTTCCATCTCTTCAAATGGCGAAACCATACACCAGAAACACCCTCCAGCAAATGTAGCTAACTCTACCTTTTCATTTACAGCCATTACTTCACCCCTATTCTATCTTCTCCTTACAGTATGGCATAAGAAACATCATGTTATAAAAGAAAAAGCATCGAACATCGATGCTTTTTCTTCTTCACTTTATTTTTTTCCAACATCCTTCTCCATTTCATCACTTGTCACATCTAAGACATCTAATAAGAAAATGAAGATTGGAATACCGATAATTAATCCCCATACACCCAAGAAGTGTTCTGAGAAGATTAATACCATAAATGTATAGAAAATCGGTAAATTTGTTTTTTGCGACATAAACTTCGGATTTAACACGTAACTTTCAAGCGCATGAATGACTGTTACGATAACTAAAATATAAACCACGTACATAATACCGCCGATATTGTAAGCAATCATACAAAGCGGGAATAACGAAATGATAACCCCAGCTACTGGAATTAAACCGAGTAAGAAGATCATTAATGCTAAACCTAATAATTGTGGGAATCCTAATATCCATAGTGCAATAACAGATAGAACACAGTTAACAACAGCAATTAAAAATTGTGCTTCGATTACTTTTCCGAATGAACGTGCAAATTTCTTACCGAAGTACTCGATTTCAGTATAAAAAATTGCAAGTCGGCTTTCTTTAAATTTTGCAGTAAAAGCAACGATACGAGCTTTCTCCAATAAGAAAAATAAACTTAAAATTAAAGAAAGTAACACTTGAAGGCCAAATTTCCCAACATTCGTAATCGATTTATACAAAATGTCAACGCCTTGTCCTACATACTTCGAAAGTTCCATATGATTAACAGCATTAACTGCATACTTAATTAATTCACTATCCGGTGGGTTTCTTAAAAATACGTTAAATTGATAAATCAATTGTGAAATTTGTATCGTTAATACTGGTAAATATTTAAATAGCGTAATAGCAATTCCGCCAATTAACATGACATACAGAAATGCTATAACGAGCTTTCGATTAATGGGCATAAAGTGGTCTAATTTACGAGAAATAAACTTTTGGAATCGATCCATTAAATACGTAAGAATAAACGTAATTAATATTAAATTCAACATACTTTGCAGCCCATATAATACGAGAGCAAGTATTACTAATACGAGTAACCTCTGAAATCCTTTGCTTTGAAACAGGTTTTTTATTTGCATAATCGACGAGTACTCTCTCCTGTCCTATAAAGTAAAACGTTAATAAGTAGATTTTTCTCTCTTTTCTACTTTTAATTATTCATTCATATTAAGATTTTTATAAGCTCATTATACGCCTACCTTAGCAGATCTATAGTAGCTTACTTCTTATTTTACAATACAATGACCTAATTCAAAACGTATTCTACACAGTATTAATGAAGATTTAAGGAAACTTACATTTTGTCACAATAGGTCTTACCACTACTGTAACATAAAAAGCAAGCTATCAGTAGAAATCTGTCCTACAAATAGCTTGCTTTTCTCATTTTTTTAAGTAAGTTTTACTATCCAATGAATGGCATAAACATCGGTATGACAACTACTGTTACAACTCCAACTACTGTTACAGCAATACTTGCCATAGCTGCCTCTACTTCACCCATTTCAATTCCTACTGCCACTCCTAATGCGTGACCTGCTGTTCCAAGTGCTAAACCTTTTGCAATTGGATGTTTCACTCTAAATGTTTTTAAGAATAATGCTCCTAATGCGTATACGATAACTGCGTTAAAGATTACTGCAAACGATGTAATTGCTGGTATACCACCAATACTTTCAGAGATTGGTAACGCAATTGCTGTTGTCGCTGCTTGTGGTAACATTGAATTCATTACTGCTGTATCTAGACCAATTGCTTTTGCAACAATAAACACGACAATTACTGAGCAAATAGATCCAACCACGATAGCCGATAAAATTTGCCACCAATATTTTTTTAACTTATCAACTTGTTTATATAATGGAATTGCAAAGGCGATTGTTGCTGGTTCTAAGAAGAAGCTAATCATTTTTCCACCAGTATTATACTCTTCGAAAGTAAAATTACCTACTTTTAGAAAGACAATTCCTAAAACCATTGCTACGAATAACGGTGTAAATAAGAAGAAGCCTTTTGAATGCTTAAACAATAATGTTCCGATTCCGTATGCGATTAATGAAACGACGATTCCGAAATATGGAGTCATTGTGCTTGCCATGTTCATTACCTCCTAACAATATATAAATGCAATGGTTACGCAACTTTTCCGTGCTTGCGTCCTTTATTTACTACTTTCAATTCTTTTGTATCTTCTGTTTCTTTTTCATCTTTTCCTAAAATAAATTGTGCAAATAATCCTGTTACAGCGAGTAAAATAACTGTTGCGACAACAATTACAGTTAAAATTTGTACAAAATATTGTCCCATTACACCAAGAGAATTAATAACTGAAATACCTGATGGGACGAAAAGGAATCCGATAATACCTGTTAAAGCTGTTCCAAGTGATTCAACTTGTTCCAATTTAATAACCTTTAAACATAGTAGACTAAATAAAATGACTAATCCGATCACTGATGAAGGCATCGGAATTGGTAAATGTGTTGCAATAATATTAGAAATTAACATAATAGCTGAGAATATGAATGCTTGTGATAAGAAACTATATACTTTTTTCGTACTCATTTTGGCCACCTCTTTCGATTTGGTACCTTTATTGTATAAGATATAATCATTAAAGTAAGCGTTTACATAACAGAACGTCAAATATACAGAATCAATTACAGATATAAAAGGATGAAATACAAAAGCTGCTTCTTAAATACGAAGCAGCCTCTTGAGTTCTTTTGCATATGTACGACTAACAGGTACTTTTGATCCTTCTTTCATAATTAAATTATAAGTAGAGTTGAACCATGGCTGAATTTCAGTAATGTGATTAATATTTGCAATAAAACTGCGATGAACACGCATAAAACTTGCTTGTGGCAACTTCTTTTCCAAAATCACAAGTGTATCGTGTGTTACATACGTTTCCCTCATTGTTTTTACTGTCACTTTCCCATCTACAAGTCCTACATATACAATATCTTCAATATTAACAAGTACGATTGATTCTTCAATTGGTAATGCTAATTTATGCATCTCTGCCGTTACATCTGTTCCTTTTATTTCTTGCTTTGTTTCTATTTGCGCTTGTTTTTGTTTTTTATACTTCTTTAATGTTTGTACAATACGTTCTTCATCAAATGGCTTTAAAATATAGTCTAACGCGTCTACTTCAAATGCTTGCAACGCATACTGATCGTATGCAGTAGCAAATACAATTGCAGGTGGATTTTTCATCTTCTTTAATATATTCGCGATTTCAAATCCGTTATCATCAGATAACTGAATGTCTAGGAAAACAATATCTGGTTTGTTTTTCATTAACTCTTCTAATGCGTCCTCTACACAATCAGCCTCACCAATTATCTCAACTTCCTTCGTTCTCTCTAATAAATACTTTAGTTCATCACGTGCTAACATTTCATCATCAACTACTAGTACTTTTAACAATCTGCTCTTCCTCCCCTACTTTTTTTGGAATAACAAAAGTAACTTCTGTCCCCTCATTTAATTCACTTTCAATATGAAGCATCGTTTCTTTCCCAAATAACCCAATAAGACGTTCATTAATATTATATAAAGCTGTTCCAGTCCCTTTCTTTGACGAAACTACCATCTTACCTAATTGTTCTAAACGTTCTTCCTCAATTCCCTGCCCATTATCTTTTACTTCAAAATGAACCATACCCTCTTTTTCAAAAACATGCACTTCCACTTCGCATACTGGTTGCTTCTTCGGAAAGGCGTGTCGCAACGCATTTTCAACCAATAGTTGAAGAACAAATGGTGGTACTAAAGTTGCCTTTAGCTCATCCTCAATATACATCTTTACTTCATACTTATTTGGAAACCTTGCTTGTTCTAGCGATAAGTATGCCTGTACATGGTTTAATTCTTGTTCTAGTGGAATCAATAACTGACGTGCCCCTTGCAAATTACAACGGAAATATACGCTAAGCTGTAATAATAACTTCCTTGCTTTTTCTACATCTGTTCGGCATAAAGCTGATACTGTATTAATCGCATTAAATAAAAAATGCGGGTTAATTTGTGCTTGTAATGCCTTTATTTCCGCATCTTGCAATAATTTACTTTGTAACTCAGCTTCACCTAATTCAAGTTGTGTAGAGAATATTTTTGCTAATCCTTCTGCTAATTCCTCTTCCACACGACTTAACTGGTTAGGATTTTTGAAATACAGTTTTAATGTCCCTATTGTATTTCCATGTGAAGTTAGTGGAATAACAATCGCCGCTTGCAAAGGGCAGCCTTCATGTTGACAATTAATAACCTCACGTGATTTTGCTTTCATTATTTTCCCTGTGTGTAACACTTCTTTCGACAAACCAGTTATTAAACTATGTGAAGGAATATGGTGATCTGATGCTAATCCAACATGAGCTAATATTTTCTCTGTATCTGTTAAGGATACCGCATCTGTTCCTGTAAAGCGGTGAATAATTTGTGCCACATGCTTACACGATTCTTCTGTTAAGCCTTGGCGAAAATATGGTAACGTTTTATCTGCAATACGTAATACCTTATGAGTCTGAAGTGCCTTTGCGTTCTCTTCCTGACGCAAAATAGCTTGTATCATAGAAAGTAAAATAAAACTTCCAAAACTATTTACAAGGATCATTGGTATCGCAATTGTTTTCACAATGCTCATTCCATCCTCTACAATTAATAGGATCATAATCATTTCTAAAGAAACGATAAAAACACTTAAAATCGCTGAAAACTTAGGTGTAATTGTACGGTTATATTTTTTAAAAATGTATCCGATATAACCAGTTATAACGCCTGCTAAAATTGAAGAGATTGCACAACTTAGCGCCGTCGTCCCGCCAAGCATATAGCGGTGAATACCAGCAATTGATCCTACTCCAATTCCGACGATAGGTCCGCCGAGCAATCCACTAATTCCAACACCCATAATACGTGTATTCGCGATTGTGCTTGATGAAGAAACACCCTGTAGCCAATTTTCATTCATAATCGTATTTCCTGCTATTTCAATTCCTGTGTAATTGCTTACAATTGTAAACACCGAAAAAATACAAATAAGCTTAAGCTTATCTACATATCCGTCTTGCTTATGAAGAAGACGCCTGAACGTTTTAATATGCGAAAGTAAAAACCCTAAAATAACAATAAGTCCGACACGTTCAATCATCATAAGTACTAAATTTAGCATCTGTGATTCATTCCTTTTTATATGAGTTAGTTTTATTATGGGAAAATAATGAAGTGGGCGTCAAGAAGAACGAAATATCTTTTGAAATATTTTGTACATAACAATCCCCTCTTTATTTGACAATCTAATAGAAGAGTGCTAAAAATAAAGTAATATAATACAGTCCTTTAACCCAACCCCGTGAGGTTGAGAAGGAAGTCGGAATATACTATACGTATGGCCTTTTTTAGGAATACGTATGCTTTTTTGGCCTTCTCATCGTATCAGGTGAGAAGGCCTTTTGTTATTCTTCCATAGCGACTGTAGAAGAAAATAAGGAGGAGTAATGATGAACGTCACTACTGATGTACAATCAACAACAGAGGAAACGAAAGAGAAAAGATATAAAACATTATTTGGGTCTGCGCTAGGATATGCAGCAGAAGGCTTAGATATGTTGCTCTTATCTTTCGTACTCGTCTACATTTTAAAAGAATTTCATTTAAGCCCTGTTGAAGGTGGAAACTTAACTTTAGCTACCACAATAGGAATGCTAATTGGGTCTTATTTATTTGGATTTATTGCTGATTTATTTGGGCGTATTCGTACGATGGCCTTCACAATCTTACTATTTTCACTCGCAACAGCACTTATTTATTTCGCAACAGATTATTGGCAATTATTAATTCTTCGCTTTTTAGTGGGAATGGGAGTTGGTGGTGAATTCGGGATTGGAATGGCCATCGTAACTGAAACATGGTCTAAAGAAATGCGTGCTAAGGCGACATCCGTTGTTGCACTTGGATGGCAATTTGGCGTACTAGTCGCTTCACTCCTTCCAGCATTTATCGTCCCGCATTTTGGATGGAGAGCCGTTTTCCTATTTGGACTTATTCCCGCTTTATTAGCTGTTTATGTACGAAAAAGTTTAAGTGAACCGAAAATATGGGAACAAAAACAACGATACAAAAAAGAATTGTTACAAAAAGAGGCTGAAGGTAGTTTAACAACTACTGAGGCTGAACAACTAAAACAAATGAAAAAGTTCCCACTTCGAAAGCTATTTGCAAATAAAAAAGTAACAATAACAACTATTGGCCTTATTATTATGTCATTCATCCAGAACTTCGGATATTATGGCATCTTTACATGGATGCCAACTATTTTAGCAAATAAATATAACTACACATTAGCAAAAGCAAGTGGTTGGATGTTCATTTCTACAATCGGTATGTTAATTGGTATTGCAATTTTTGGTATTCTAGCCGATAAAATTGGTCGCCGTAAAACTTTTACAATCTATTATGTCGGTGGTACTGTATACTGTCTCATTTACTTCTTCTTATTCACAGACTCAACATTATTGTTATGGGGAAGCGCATTGCTTGGATTCTTTGCCAATGGTATGATGGGAGGATTCGGAGCAATTTTAGCTGAAAACTATCCTGCTGAAGCTCGCTCTACAGCAGAAAACTTTATTTTCGGTACTGGACGTGGTTTAGCTGGTTTTGGACCTGTTATTATCGGATTACTTGCTGCAGGTGGTAATTTAATGGGAGCATTATCTCTTATCTTCATTATCTATCCAATCGGTTTAGTTACAATGCTATTATGTGTCCCAGAGACGAAAGATAAAGTATTAGAATAGATGGAAACTGCACAGTGTACGATCTTCCTTCAAGAAAGGTAGTTATATAAGTAGCAAAGAGGAAGCATCTCAAATGAAATGCTTCCTCTTTTAATATAAAATATACAATTATTTATTTTGATCTACTAGCTTTTTGGAACAAGAAAGAAGTTTTCTCTTCTTCTTTTACAATCCCTTGTTTTAATGCTAGTTCCCCTGCAACTTTAGGCGCTAGCCATAGCATTGGGAACAATAGAACGGATACTGGAACAGCTGTTACTACGATGAATGATTGCAATGCATTAATACTTCCCTCACCCATGTATAAAAGAATCGCTGCAACTGTTCCCATAATAAGCGACCAAAAAACTCGCAAACTAATTCTAGGATCTCCATCTCCAGTCACTGCCATTGAAATTGAATACGCCATTGAATCTCCCGTTGTCACTACAAATAAAATTGTTAATAAAAGAAATGCAGGTCCAATAATATGAGAAAATGGCAGTTGCTCTGTAATTGCAATCATAGCCGCTGGCATACCAGATTCACTTAATGCGCTTGAGATAGAACCAGGCTTCATTAACTCATAAAACACGCCTGATCCCCCTAGTATAGTAAACCAAAACGTTGTAATAATAGGTGCAATAATTCCAATCGCAACGATGATTTCTCGAATCGTTCTCCCTCTTGAAATTCGGCTCACTAAAATTGCCATCATCGGTCCATATCCAATAAACCATCCCCAGAAAAAGATTGTCCATGATCCTAACCAACCTGTATCCCCACGATATGTGCTCATTGGAATAAATTCATTTATATAAAATCCAAACGAAGAAACAAATGAATCAATAATAAATCCACCTGGTCCAAACAGTAATACGAATACCATTAATAAAACTGCTAACCTAACATTTAAATTACTTATAATTTGAATCCCTTTATCAATTCCTGTTACCGCAGATATAGTAGAAACAGCTACTACACAAACAATAATGGCTAATTGAGTAGTAAACACATCAGGAATTCCAAACAATGCTTGTAATCCATAACTTGCTTGTAATCCTAAAAATCCGATTGGACCAATTGTCCCTGCAGCTACCGCAATAATTGCAAACACATCAATCATCGTTCCAAGCCAACTCTTTCGCAATTTCTCACCGAAAATAGGATATAAAAGCGTTCGAGGTTTTAACGGCATACCCTTATGGTAATGCCCATACATCATAACTACTGCACTAATTGTACCTAAAATTGTCCAAGCCAGGAAACCCCAGTGCATATAACTTTGTGCTAAAGCAGGCATTACCGCTTCTTTCGTTCCAGCGGATATACCTTCATGTATTGGTGGTACCGTCATCAAGTGGTACATTGGCTCTGCTGCTGCCCAAAAAACGCCACCTCCGGCAAGTAATGTAGACATAATAATAGCGAGCCATTTTGTCGTACTAATCTCAGGTTTCTCTAGCCCCCCAAGTTTAACTCTCCCATATTTCGAGAACGCCATACACATTGCAACAATAAATGTACCAATTAATAAAACTTGCCAAAAGGCACCAAAATATTTAATTGAAGCTGCAAAACTGCTATTAATGACTCCCTCTACGTAACTTTTATTTAAAAAAACCGCAATTACAAATAATAAAAGTGAGCCACCACTAATAAGAAATACAGGCCAATCCGTTTTTCGACTCTTCATCCTCATTTACACTTCCTCCTTCCTCAGCAATCTAAAAAAACAACTTTATTATGTTTTATTGTTTACAACCAAAACACAATGATTATATAAGCATAATAATTCATCTATTTTCTACACACTTATGTTGTCCCTAAAAATATGCTAAATCCCTTATTTAAAAGAAAATTTCTATTCCTGTTACATAAAAAAGCAAAATAAAAGACCTTATATTTCTATAAGGTCTTCGAAACAGAAATTTGATTATAACATAAGGAACTCCTTGGTTCAAAAAGCCTCTTCCAAAAATAACCGATAGTAAAGGCTTCCATTTGCTACGTAACAGTAATTAAAAAAATTTATATTTTGATAGAAAATGTCCTATACTACAAACTATTTATGAAAGAAATTCGGCTTCAAAATCTCATTCGGATACGGTTTATGATAAATATGGGTGGTGGCTGGAGATAACGGCGGAATGAGCCACACCCAATTGCCCGTTACAACACGACCACAGGCAGCTTCTTGCTTCTCAAATTGCTGAAATTGTTGTGCCGCAGTATGATGGTCAACAATACTAACCCCTTGTTTTTTAAAGGAATATAAAACAGCCACGTTTAATTCAACTAACGCCTTGTCTTTCCATAACGTACCATTTCTCGATGTATCCAAATCCATCATTTCCGCAACTGCCGGAAGTAAATTATAACGATCATGATCTGCTAAGTTACGTGCCCCAATCTCTGTTCCCATATACCATCCATTAAACGGAGCTGCTGTATAGGAAATACCGCCAATTTCTAAGCGCATATCTGAAATCATTGGAACCCCATACCATTTTGCTCCAAGTGATGAAATCGGGTATTCTGGATGTTCAATTGAAACTTCTTTTACTTCTTCTTTCGGAATTTCTTTATATATAGGCGCTTTTCCATCTATAGAAAACACAAGTGGCAATACATCAAAATTCGTGCCTTCTCCTTGCCAGCCAAGTTCCTGACAAAAATCTGTAAACGCAGTGGAATGAGAGTCACCAATCAATCCCATTTCTGTTTTATATCCTGCATATCGAATTAATTGATGATTATAAATTCGTATATTATTTTCTTCACCTTGATATTGCTTAAAAATTGTAATTGTCGGTTTCACTTTTCCTTCGTTCGTTGCATATTTAATATGATGAATCAATGCATTATATACACCTTCCTCATCATTTACTTCACGTGCATCTAATATGTGCATCTTACTCCAAAATAGTCTTCCGATACATCGATTACTATTGCGCCATGCTATTCGCGATCCGTGAACAAGTTCTTCAAATGTATGTTCATACGTCCCTGTCTTCTCTATCTCAGCTTGAATTTCTTTCATACGTTCTTCTATGAATTGTTCTTTATTAAGCTCTTTATAGCAAATCGTAATAAAATGACTCGCTTCCTCTATTAATTGTTTCGTTTTACTCATAAACGATCTCCTTCTATTTCAACAAAACGTTCTACTTTACAGTATAAGCAAAAAGAATAAGAGTCACAAATGAAAGTCGAAGTGTTACTTTTATTGTAATATTTTTCAGAAAATTAAAGGGATTACTATTGACTTGTATAAAAAATAGGTGTATTTTTGACTCAGGTAAATTATTTTTACCCAGACCAACTTTTAGAGGGAAAGGAGGTAATGTCATGTCTTCATTTCAATTGCCAAAGCTCTCATATGACTATGATGAACTAGAGCCATATATCGATAGCAATACACTTTCTATTCATCACGGGAAGCACCATGCGACATACGTAAATAATTTGAATGCTGCATTAGAAAACTATTATGAATTACATAATAAATCTTTAGAAGAATTACTATGTAATTTAGACACTTTACCAAAGGAAATTGTTACAGCTGTAAGAAATAACGGTGGTGGACATTATTGTCATAGTCTTTTTTGGGAAGTAATGAGCCCACGTGGTGGCGGCGAGCCTAATGGAGACGTTGCAAAAGTAATTGATTATTATTTCAATACCTTTGACAACTTAAAAGATCAACTGTCTAAAGCAGCAATTAGCCGTTTTGGAAGTGGTTATGGCTGGCTTGTCCTTGATGGTGAAGAACTTACTGTAATGAGTACACCTAATCAAGATACACCTTTACAAGAGGGTAAGATTCCATTACTCGTCATTGATGTATGGGAACATGCCTATTATTTAAAGTACCAAAATCGTCGCCCAGAATTTGTTACCAACTGGTGGCATACAGTGAACTGGGACCGGGTAAATGAAAAGTATTTACAAGCAATTCAATCACAAAAACATTAGTCGTGCGTATAAGGTAAGTTTGGTAATGTAAAATTAGTATTGTCGAAATCCTCCAGAATCCCCCGGATTGCCACCGGGGGATTTATGATTATTTCATTGCATGTATGTAATAACGTAATACTTTTTCCATTTCTATTTTCAACTCTTGGAACGGGAATCCTAATTCATTAGCTTTTCCATTATGTAATGTACAATTAGTCACTTCATTATAAGGTGCTACATTGTCTCCTGCTTCTTGAACAAGTGCTTTTATTCCCGTAGTTTCTTCTATGAAATGAATCATGTCCCGAGCAGAAACTACACCGTTGCTACAAGCATTAATTGGCCCTTCTATGTCTTTCATCCCGCACCAAGCTAAAAATCCCCCTGCTTCTTCTTCATGTATAAACGACAACTTTCCATCTAGATGATTCACTGCGACAGGTTCTTCTCTCACGATATGTTCAACGTAAAATTGTAACCTTTTCGTATAATCGTTTTCTCCAATAACAACCGGAAAACGAACTGCAACAACTGGGAATGTTGCTTGTTGAAATACAACGGCTTCGGCTAATCTCTTTCCTTCACCATAATTGAAGTCATTCCTATCTCCATACACGATTGCATACTCGTACGGATTGAAGTCTTCTTCTGATAAGCTTAGTGCAGGTTCATAGACGGCCATTGAAGATGTCATAACATATTTCTTCGTTTTCCCTCGTAACACTTCACATATTATCTTCGCTGCATTCGAGCTATAGCATAAATTATCGTATACAATATCATACCTTTTATCTTCTAGACGCTCTGCTAGTTGTTTTTCATCTTCTCTATCTACGATAAGCCTTTTTACTGCACTTCCAAAAGAATCTTCTGTAATTCCTCTCGTCGCAATCGTTACATCGTGCCCCCCTTGCAAAAGTACTTCTACTAAATGTTTACCAAAAAATCTTGTTCCACCTAGCACCAATACTTTTTTCAACTTCATCATCCCCATTTTAGAAAATTGTAAAATACTACCTCTCTATTATAAGTGCTAACATATAAAAAGCATGGAATTCGTTTAACGATTCCATGCTTTTCTACAAAAAATATATTAACGTACTCGATATTTATAAATACAATAACAGAAGTATAAAATAGAAATTACAGATACATAAACCCATAATTCATATACGAATCCCTCTCCCCATACTCCCATAAAATAAAAGAGTGAAGGTAACGTCAATGTTACCCATGATTGTACAAAGGCAATCCTGCCAAGATATTGATTGATGTTCTTTTTTTGTGTATTTAATACAAAGAATAAATACCAAAGTAATGCCCACATAAACCACGTTAACGCATTAACAACATCGTGGAATTGAACAAATGAAACAACCATATAGAATAAAGCAATAATTGCTACCCAAATACAAAACCATCCTAGACCGCTACTATCCATTCCTTTTATAAAGGTAACACCTACATATAAATAGGTTAATCCAAATAAGAAAGTAGCTGCATATGAATACACTGTCCAATTGCTTTGGTCAGAAATCATGATCAAATAGAACGGAATAATAATTTGTAGTGCACCCACAAATAAATTAAAAACACCCGCACTTTTCATCTCTGCTTTTCCTAATATAACAAGACTATTTAAAAATAAAGCTGCACCCGAAAGTAATAATCCTACATAACCCATATATCCTCATGTGAAAACCTTATATTTTCACACTGTACCCTCCCTATCTTGTAAAAATTATATTATTCCTTATTCTCCTTCTTACTTACAACTACATACAAAGTTTTTTCGAAAATAAGTCAGACTTCCTACCTTAAAAAACAATAAAAAAATCCTTTTCATATATGTCATACAGTAACGTTTTCCATCAAAATGTATCACTCAATAAAAACGCTTTCAATAATGCGTAACTTAATCAAAAAGCTAATAGGATTATTTGATTATAAACGCACTTTAACAATGATACAAGTATTGAAATATTATTCAATATTACATTTTTTATTTCTATAAAAAATTAATAGAATAATGCATTTTCCCTATCTCATTCTATTAATGATCTGCATAGAATATTGTACAATCATATTAAATTAGAAAGGTCTGATATTTATGCCTCTTCATTATCCACATCAATCTGTTATTCATTCAACAGGTGTATTAACAAGAGAGCCTGCAACAGTTTCAGCAGTAATAAACATTGTAAATTTAGATGCATATTATGCACACTATGTAAATATAGAAGTGTGGGATTGGTCTAAGTATTCTAATCCTGTAAAATTACCTGTACTAATTGGTGAAGATACAGTAGTAGAATTCCCCTATCTTTTACAAGGCAACAACCTAGCAGTGTTTTATGCTAATCTAGACGAAGCAATTAATTTGTATGAAATTCGTATTTCTTATCCTACTCATTCCAATATTATTGCAAATTGTTTCGGACGAAGCGTACCACCTTATACAAGTCAAGAAGGTAATACAGTATTTCATAAACAACTTGTTCGCATTCATTAAAGGTTCTTTTCTCTATCGCCAATTTATATTATATATAACTAGTTACTATTCAAACGCTATGGTCAGTAATATTTTATTACATTCTCTTTCCTAAAATGAACATATTACTGACCTCAAGCAACATAATAAGAGCATGCTTTACTAGCTACCCTAAATCATTTGGTAGCCATTTTTATTATTTACTTGCCATCTCCAAGAATCTACACACATCTCTTCTAACCCATATTCCGCTTCCCATCCTAATTCTCGTTTCGCCTTAGATACATCAGCAAAACAGATTGCTACATCACCAGGACGACGCCCTATCACTTTATAAGGTATTTTTTTACCCGAAACCTTCTCAAAAGCTTTTACCATCTCCAATACACTATACCCTTTACCTGTGCCAAGGTTATACGCTTCGATTCCTTTCGTCTTAAGTACTTTCTCAAGTGCCTTTACATGTCCTTTTGCAAGGTCAACAACGTGAATATAATCACGGACACCCGTCCCATCTTTCGTTGGATAATCGTTTCCGAATATATTTAGCTCCTTTAACTTACCTATCGCTACTTGCGTTACATATGGCATTAAATTGTTCGGAATCCCATTTGGATCTTCTCCGATACGGCCACTTTGATGTGCTCCAAATGGATTAAAATAACGAAGTAACGCAATACTCCACTCATCATCAGCCTTTGCTACATCACGCATAATTTGCTCAATCATTAATTTTGTTTGCCCATACGGATTTGTCACACTCAGCGGAAATTCTTCTGTAATTGGTGATGTTTTGGGAATTCCATATACAGTTGCAGATGAGCTAAAAATAAAATTTTTAACATTATGTTTTTGCATCACATCACATAGTACGATCGTACTTATTATATTATTATAATAATATGTAAGTGGAATTGTAGTAGATTCCCCCACTGCTTTAAACCCAGCAAAATGTATAACCGCTTCAATGTTATTTTCTAAAAAAATCTCATTCATTTTTTCACGATTTAAAACATCTTCTTTATAAAATTCAAATTGTTTTCCTGTTATTTCCTTTACTCGATTTAAAGATTCGATTGAACTATTTGAAAGATTATCTACAACTATAATTTTATAATTATTATTTAATAATTCTATACATGTATGACTACCGATATATCCTGCTCCACCCGTTATAAGTATCGCCATATATATAGTCCCCCACTAATTATTAATTATAAAATTTTATAACCTCAATACACATATATCCTATCATAAAAAGACTGATAATTCTAAAAATTATTTTCGATTATTATTTATATAAAAAAGAGCCACATAACCTTTACGTTATGTAACTCTTCAACATACATATGTGTCTATATCTTTTTTTATTAATCAAGAAAAATAAAAATCAATTGGAAATTTTATATTGTTAAATTACATAGCAATATACACTTAAAAAGTGGGCAAGGCTTCCCAATAACACGAAAACGTGAAAAATTTCATGATGGCCCATATGGTTAAACTCTAACCATTTTGGCTTTGTTCCATAAATAAATCCACCAATTGTATAAAGAATGCCCCCAAGTACTAAGAGCACCATGCCTCCTGTACTTAAGTTAGCAGCTAACGGCGCAAAGAACAGAACAATTAACCAGCCCATTGTAATATAAATTGCTGTTGATAACCATCTCGGGCAATTAAACCAAAACATTTTAAAAACAATACCACAAATGGCAGTTGCGTAAACTAAACAAAATAATAATAAACCGTTTTCGGAATGTAATGTAATTAAACAAAATGGTGCATATGTACCTGCAATCAATATAAAAATCATAGAGTGATCAAGCTTCCTAAAGAAATAAATAACACGTTCACTGGCTACAACACTATGATATACAGCTGATGCTGTATACAGAACCATCATTCCGATACCAAACAAAATAATAGCTGTAATTGCCGCAAAAGATGGCATCTTAATAGAAACTTTTACAAGCATAGCTAGTAACGCAATAAATGATAATACAGCTCCTCCCAAATGAGTAAAAGCATTAACCGGTTCTCTTATGTAAGTATTCATATAAACACCCCTCATATAATTACATGTAGTTTTGATAACTACATGTAATTATATACCTATCGATACTAGAGGTCAACATTTACAATTCATTTGTTTCGTAATACCATATTTAGAGATAAGATAAACATTATGCTCCACTAAGTTATAAAAGTGAGGGATTCTACGTGGAAAATATAAATAAATTGCTTGAAACATTACATTTAGAAAAAAATATTACACTTGAAGACATTCCAAATGTCGACTTGTATGTAGACCAGGTTGTCCAACTATTTGAAAACACTTATGCAGATACAACAAGAACCGATGATGAAAAAGTATTAACAAAAACAATGATTAACAATTATGCAAAAGGTAAATTGTTTATTCCAATCAAAAATAAAAAATACTCAAAAGAGCATATGATTTTAATCAGTTTAATTTATCAACTAAAAGGAGCTCTTTCCATTAATGACATAAAAAGTTCCTTAGAACATATAAATGAATCCTTATTAAGCGATGATTCATTCGAATTAAATACGCTATATAAAGATTATCTTACTCTTACCGAAAACAACGTCGAAAGCTTTAAACAAGACGTAAATAATCGTGTTTCAGAAGTAAGTGAGATTTCTTCTTTAGAAGATCCAAAACTAGAAAAGTTTCTATTACTAAACTCCTTAGTGAACATGAGCAATATGTATAGACGTTTAGCAGAGAAGTTAGTCGATGATTTAAAGGAATCTTAAATAAAAAAACTATCCACCTATTAAAGTGGATAGTTTTTTTGTTTACTTATTTGCCTCATGGACTTTCAATTGTTTACCTTTTATCGTTGTATTTCTCATAACCTTTAAAACAAGTGGTCCTTTTCCATTTAATATTTCAACATAAGAAACATTATCTTGTATTGTAATAATACCTATATCTTCAGCAGAAACACCTTGAATTTTAGCAATTGTACCGACGAAATCCACCGCTCTAATTTTCTTTTTCTTTCCGCCATTAAAGTACAATTTCATAATTCCTTTATTTATATCTGCATTTTTATCCTTCTTTATAGTTGGTTTAGCGTGTATTTTTTCTTCAAATGCAGCTTTACCTTTCAAAACTTCTTCTTTTAAAGGTGCGTTTGCCTTCGGAATTGCAAAACCGATGTACGCCTCAATCTCTTCTAAAAATCGCTCTTCATAAGGCGTTATAAATGTAATGGCCTTTCCGCTATTACCAGCTCGTCCTGTTCTTCCTGTACGGTGTACATAACTTTCTTTCTCTAATGGAATATCATAATTAATAACATGTGTAATATTATCAATATCAATTCCTCTCGCAGCTACGTCCGTTGCTACTAAATAACGGAACTTTCCTTTTCTAAAATCATCCATCACTCCAAAACGATCTTCTTGCACCATGCCACCATGTATTTTGTCGCAAGGGTAATTAACTCGGTTTAACTGTCTATATACATGATCTACGTTTTCTTGTGTACGACAAAAAATAATACAACTGTCTGGATTTTCAATTGTTGTTACATCTTTAAGAAGTGACAACTTCTCTTCTTCCCTTACTTCAAAAAGGGTATGTTCAATTTTATCTGTTGTAATCCCAGCAGCTTTAATTTCAATATGAGTTGGTGCGTTCATATATGTACGGGATAACCTTTCAACATCTTCCGGTAAAGTTGCTGAAAATAGCATTGTCATTCTTTTTGTGGGTAATTCATCAATGATTGCCTCTACTTGATCGATAAAGCCCATGTTTAGCATTTCATCTGCTTCATCAATCACTAAATATTTTAATCGTTCTAATGAAAGAGTCCCTTTTTCAATATGATCCAGCACACGTCCTGGAGTCCCTACTACAATATGCGTCTTTTGCTTTAATTCTAATTTTTGACGTGCAAATGGGGATTTCCCATAAATTGCAGCAGCTTTAATTCTTTTGAATCGCCCTATATTTGTAATATCTTCTTTCACCTGAACAGCAAGTTCTCTCGTTGGTGTTAAAACTAACGCTTGTGGTTTATTCTCTTCCCACTCTACCATTTCACAAAGTGGTATACCGAACGAAGCTGTTTTTCCACTTCCTGTTTGCGACTTTACAACAAGATCCTTTTTTTGTAATGCAACTGGAATAACCTCTCCTTGCACTTCTGTTGGATGCTCATATCCTAAACCAGTAAGTGCTCGCCTTACTTCTTTACTTAATGCATAATTACTAAAGCTTTTTTTACTCATATATTAACCTCATTTGATTTTATATTTAATTTATTATGTTCTTCATACCTCACTTTAGACTATAGTAAGATACTATATTAATCCACTGTTTTTAATTCGTTTCAACCTAAATTGATTTAAGTATAATTTTAAAATAGTAAAGGGCAGCCTTAATAATAAGTCTGCCCTATCTATACCATATTCATTTTTTACGGAACTAGTTTTTTCACAACTGGTATTCTTTGCAATACTAACGTAATTACCATACTAAGAACAATTGTAATCGTTACATTAATAGGTATTGCCAATATTGCATGCACACGATCATTTACTTTAGGGAAAACCATGTACAACAAGTTATTTAATAAGAAGAAGTGAAGAATATAGATTCCAAGGCTTGCTTGATTTATAAAACGGAATAACAATGGTAATTCTCTTTCGGATTTTTGGAATGCATATTTGAAAAATATAAATAATCCAATCGCCATCAGTACGACACCTGGCGCAAAATATCCATACCAAAACTGCTCTAATTGTCCATTTGCTTTTACTGTATAGTAATAAGTAATAAAGAATGTACTAATAAATCCTACAAATCCTCCAATGTAAGAAATATTTCTCCATTTTTTCGAAATATCAAAATTTGATAAATAATAACCAAGTAGGAAATACCCCACATAATTTGTAACGTAAAATAATTCAATATTAAAGTTGATAGGATAATAATATTTAACTAAATTGACTACAACAGACGCATATAGCCATAAAATTAAAAAGTATTCTATCTCTCTTTTTTTAGCGTTCTTCACAAAGATTTTCAGTAGCGGTGTAATTAAATATATCCCTACAATCATGTATAAGAACCATAAATGTCCCCCAATAGTATCCGTTAAAAAGTGCTTTATTCCTTGCTTTAAAGATGCTGGAAAATACCCTGCATAGGCTCCATATGCATAAAATATAGCACTCCAAGCTACAAAAGGTATAATCACCTTACTTGCGCGCTTCTGTAAAAATTCTCCGACTGAAATATCTTTTGTCCCCTTTAACAATAAAGCTCCACTAATCATTACAAAAATCGGAACACTCGCACGTGAAATCGATTCAAATAGATTACCAGCCATCCAGCGTGAAGCATTATTTGCATCTAAAATGGAAACATAACCAGCAGAAACGTGAATTGTAACAACTGCGATTGTCGCTAATACTCGCAACCAATCCATATATACTAAACGCTTCATTAGTACTCCTCCTAAAATTCCCTCTATAACTTTTATTTTCCAAACATAATTTTACATCAAATAATACTATGTTTAAACACATTTTTATTATAAGAACTGACAAAGTACGTAGATAAACTTTAATTTTCAAATATAAACATGAAAACCTTTGACTTATGAGTGAAAATAATGTAAATTATCTTTTGGACGAACATTTTTAAATAAAATGAATAAAATATTCGTATTTTAGGGGTGTAAATGATGGAAAACGTATTCGACTATGAAGATATTCAATTAATTCCTGCAAAATGTATTGTAAATAGCCGCTCTGAATGTGATACAACTGTCACTTTAGGAAAACATAAATTTAAATTACCTGTCGTACCTGCAAATATGCAAACGATTATTGATGAAAGAATTGCAACTTATTTAGCTGAAAATAATTACTTCTATATCATGCATCGTTTCCAACCAGAGAAACGAATCTCATTTATTAGAGATATGCAATCACGTGGATTAATCGCTTCTATTAGCGTTGGTGTAAAAGAGGACGAGTATGAATTCGTACAACAGTTAGCTGCTGAACACCTTACACCTGAATACATCACGATTGATATCGCGCATGGACATTCTAATGCTGTAATCAACATGATTCAACATATTAAAAAGCATTTACCAGAAAGCTTCGTTATCGCTGGAAACGTTGGAACTCCAGAAGCGGTAAGAGAATTAGAAAACGCTGGTGCTGACGCAACAAAAGTCGGTATTGGACCTGGTAAAGTTTGTATTACTAAAATTAAAACAGGCTTTGGAACTGGTGGTTGGCAGCTAGCTGCACTTCGCTGGTGTGCAAAAGCTGCAAGTAAACCAATTATCGCTGACGGTGGTATTCGTACACATGGCGACGTAGCTAAATCTATTCGATTTGGGGCGACTATGGTTATGATCGGTTCTCTATTCGCTGGTCATGAAGAGTCTCCAGGGGAAACAATCGAAAAAGACGGCAAACTTTATAAAGAGTACTTCGGTTCAGCTTCTGAATTCCAAAAAGGTGAGAAGAAAAACGTTGAAGGTAAGAAAATGTTCGTTGAGCATAAAGGTTCTTTAGAAGACACTTTAATCGAAATGGAACAAGATCTTCAATCTTCTATCTCTTATGCTGGTGGAACAAAATTAGACTCAATTCGTACTGTAGATTATGTAGTCGTGAAAAACTCTATTTTCAACGGTGATAAAGTATATTAATTTTTAAATTTAACTCGAGGGACAAGCATTTTTATGCTTGTCCTTTTTCATATATAGAAATGTAAAATATTTTCATTTTACTGAATTTTCTAGTATCATATTTTTAGATACTTATAATAAGGGGGATATAATATATGAAAGATGTAATTGAGAAACGCTATATTCGTGCAGAAGTTCCTACTGAATTAACATGGGACCTCTCTGATTTATACGAATCTGATAAAGAGTGGGAAACTGCATTACGTGTATTAACAGATGATATAAAAAAACTTGATGCGTTTAAAGGTCAATTACACACTAGCCCCACTATCTTATTACATTGCCTACTTTTAGAAGAAGAGCTTTTAATGAAGTTAACAAAACTATACTCCTATGCAAATTTAAAAGAATCTACTGATCGTACAAATCCAGTTATTCAAGCGAACTCTTCCAAAATTGCCGCTTTATGGACGAAAGTACATACGGCACTATCCTTTATTCATAATGAAATTCTCTCATTAGAAGAAGGCACAATTGAAAAATATTTAACTGAAGAAACAAAACTTGAACCTTTCCGTAAATCATTACTAGACATATTACAAAAAAGGCAGCACACGCTCTCTCCTGAAACAGAAGAAGCACTTGCTGCACTTGGCGAAGTACATAGTTCTCCATACAAAATTTACGGTATGACTAAATTAGCCGATATGGATTTTAGCCCCATACAAGACGAACAAGGAAATGAACTTCCTGTCTCATTTGCATTATTTGAAAGTAAATATGAGTTTTCTCCAAGCGTAGACATACGCAGAAAGGCATACTCATCATTTGTGTCCACCTTGAAGCGATATAAAAATACCGTGGCAACAACATATGCTACCGAGGTAAAAAAACAAGTAACACTCTCTCGCTTACGCAAATTTGAATCGGTTACTCATATGCTTTTAGAACCTCAAAAAGTTCCACTTGAAATGTATAACAATCAACTTGATATTATTTATAAAGAATTAGCGCCTCATATGCGCCGTTTTGCAGATTTAAAAAAGAAAGTATTAGAACTCGATCAAATGCTGTTCTGCGACTTACATGCGCCTTTAGATCCCGAATTTAATCCAGCAATTACTTACGAAGAAGCTGGAAAACTCATTCAAGAATCTTTACAAGTACTTGGCGATGAATATAGTGCCATTATCAAAAAAGGGTTCAAAGAAAGATGGGTCGACCTTGCAGATAACGTAGGCAAATCAACTGGAGCATTTTGTTCAAGTCCATATGGCTCTCATCCATACATTTTAATTACATGGCAAAATACGATGCGCGGCTGCTTCACATTGGCTCATGAATTTGGGCACGCTGGTCATTTTTATTTAGCAAATAAAAACCAGCGTATTATGAACGTACGTCCATCTATGTACTTTGTTGAAGCACCATCTACAATGAATGAATTACTATTAGCCCAGCATTTATTAGCGACCACTGACGATAAGAGAATGCGTAGATGGGTGATTCTGCAACTACTTGGCACATATTATCATAACTTTGTTACTCACTTACTTGAGGGAGAATATCAAAGGAGGGTATACAGCCTAGCAGAAGAAGGAGAAGCACTTACAGCTACAACTTTAACTGAAATAAAAACAAATGTACTTTCGACATTCTGGGGTGATTCTGTAAAAATTGACGAAGGTGCTGGCTTAACTTGGATGCGTCAACCTCATTATTATATGGGCTTATATTCTTACACGTATTCCGCAGGCCTCACTGCATCTACTGCGGTAGCTCAAATGATTAAAGAGGAAGGACAACCTGCCGTTGATCGCTGGTTAGATGTACTTCGCGCTGGTGGTACGATGAAACCACTTGAATTAATGAAACATGCCGGAGTCGATATGTCAAAACCAGATGCAATCCGCAGGGCTGTTTCTTACGTTGGTTCCCTAATCGATGAATTAGAGAGCTCTTATCAAGAATAAAAAATAAGCCCTCACTTTATGAGGGCTTATTTCATATTTACTTTCCAAATCTTTTACGGTATCCACATTTTCTACATAGCTCTTCAACTGCAACTCTTCTAGAAAATCCATCGACAATGTTTGTTGCTCTTTCGCCTTCTATAATGTTAGAGAATGAATCATTATTAATATTTCCAAGGTTAATAATCCCTTCACCATCTAAACAACAAGGAATAACCGTTCCGTTCGCTAAAATACCAGCTTGATTTCGAAGACCATGACAGAATCCTTTTCCATCATCCTCTTCTTCATGCAATGCTGGCCACTGGAATTCATAGTCTTGATTAATAAAGACGCGTTCCGCAATTTTTATACCTTTTCCTGGTGTAAGCTTCTCTTCAATTTGATAAGATAGATCAAACTCATTTTCAATGATGGATAATAACTCTCTATTTTTTTGGATTTCAGCATTCGTTTTATTATCCTGCGTTAAATTCCATAATCTTAGTGAAACAATTAAATCTGATTGACTTGTTGCCTCTCTAATGAAGGAAAGTATACTTCTTACATAGCCCTCTTTATCTTGTGAACCTGGGTGTCCATCAAAACTATGCAGTGAAAAATTCATTTGTCTTAAAGCAGGCTTATTTAACAGTCTATGCCTTCTCTTATTAATTAACGTTCCGTTCGTTGTAATATTAACTTTAAACCCTTTTTCATGGCTTAAATCTAACAATTGATCTATTTTCGGATGAAGCAACGGCTCACCCTTCACGTGCAAATAAATGTAGTCTGTGTGTGGTTTAATTTGGTCTAATCTTTTCGCAAAATCCTCCACAGAAATGAATTGCTTCTGCCTTTCCGTCGGCGGACAAAAGCTGCACGCAAGATTACATACACTCGTAATCTCCAAGTAAAATTTCTTAAACTTCTTCACCTTTAACTCCTCACTTCTATGACTACTTATACTTTTTCCTCTTCATATTACAGCATACTTTTTTAGAAATAGAAACATACTTATTTTAGGGAATAAGCTTTTACTACGTAAAATACCTCTTTAACCTCTTTTGAATTTCTAAAAGTTGCATATTACTATCATGTTTTCTATCTTTAATCTCTTGAATACCTCTCTCAAGGATTTCTTTCGCTTTCTCTTTTTGCCCTGATATCATATAAAAATCGCATACCTTTTCATAAAAAATAATTGGACTTCTTGTAGCATAATCTGCTGCAGTATCCCAGTCATCAATTTGCGAATAATATGGAATTCCAACATCCATTACACTATCTATAAATTCGCTAAATTCTGTCCTATCATATTCCACATTCGTAAGCTTCCAATACTGTTCCTTTCCTTTCCAGCCTGGAATATTCCACTCTGGATCTCCAACTACCGCATCGTTAACTGGTTTATCTCCCCATTGACCCTTATACCATTTTGAGTATTTTTTTGATGTAACATCCCACATGGTCCAAAACTCACAATAATTTTCAGAGTTCCATGTACTGAGCGAAAAACTAAAGGTTAATTCAAAATCACCTTGTTTACGAGAAAATTTAGGTACACTCTTTGCATAACGGAAGCCCAATCTTTGTAGTTTATCGACTAAAAAATTTTCTATATATAAACTTAGTAGTTGTTTTGGCTTCATACAGTTCTCCTATTACATATTATGAAATATAGAAAACGGCCACATCTGTAGCCGTTTAAATGTACTATTACTATTTATGATACGGTTCACCGTATCAGTTTTAACTGCAAACATTCCGTATCTCTTTTATTTCATATAAAATAAAAAACCTAAATTGTAATCCGAGCATTCTCCATATACTATTCAAATCAATTTAAGCGAATAGCCTAATTCTTCAACTTCTGTCAATACATTTTCAAACTCTGTTAATTGAATATAACTCCTGCTTCTTTCACTCCTATAATTTGAATACATTTTCAAATCCTCTAATTTATCTTTGTGAATTTTTTCCCAATCCGAGATATAAGAAGTAAACAAAACAAGATCAATAAAATCTGATAACAAAGGCAGTTTATTAATAGCTAATCTAAATTGATTATTCAACCCAAAGTGAATGTGGCATCTAGGATGAGTAAGCTCCGTAAAATCAGATTCCTTATTTGAATAATCCAGTCGCATATAGTTTGAATGATAAGTAAAATCTCTTGCTGTATCCATTTTTAAAGAATTCCAAAAGTCAATTTGCTCTTCTTCTGGAATATCTTCTTTCATCATTTCAAGTATCCCTTCTTCATATAATCCAGGATTAGGATAAAAATTTAAATTCGCTTTACTTACAACCCTCTCTCTGGTTGTTGGATGTTGAATAAATTCATAGTTTATTTGTATAAAACTATTATCTAAAAATAAGAACAAATATTCATTTTCATTATAGAATTTTAAAAAGTTCTCAACATATGTTTTTGTCTTATCAATTTTAGGCCCATTTAGGCGACTAGAGATTTTATTGACTTTGCAGCTCTTTCTATCCGAAAAAGAAGGATTAGCTATCAAATTAAATCCCATTAATTTTTTTATAGTCTCGCTTATATCCTTCTTTATAACATCATAGATATCAGGCATCGTTTTTCCCCTTAAATATCTCTTTTCTGAATTTTTCCAGTGCATCTTCGTCTAAAAATGCTTTTAATGCTCCTAAATCCCCAGTAGATAATATTTCATTAATTACCTCTGCCTGACTTTGTAATTGCTCAGTTTTCTTAGTATCAGTTGTTAAAAGATTTAAGCTATTAATAAACTCCTCTTCTTCCCTACTAGGGTATCTAAATTCAAATATTCCTTTTTTAACATCAGAATAAAGCCCCTCTAGCTCAATCCTAAATTTTTCAGCATTCTCACCATGACCAGACATAAATAACCAACCTTTAGATCTTGTCATTGAAATAAACAGCATATTTCTCAGGATTCTTTTTTTAAATGGTGTATTAGCCTCATATGCCTCTTCTACACCAATAATAAACACAATAGGTACTTCATTACCTTTAGCTCTTCTAACAGTCGTTAAAGTTACTGAATCCTCTTTAAAGAAATCCTTTGCCCCATCAATAATCCCTGGGATAGTACTCTCAATTTCCTCATTATATAATAATCCTTGCAAATCTAATAAACGTGCCTTCGCCCTAGAATGCATATCTACAACCATAATATCTTCTGGTCGAACTTGTTCTCTCAAAATCAATTCTTGAATTAAATTAGATACACTTACAAGCTCATCCTTATATGTATCAAATTTTTCATAATTCATAATATCAAATTTTGTATACTCTTTATTTGGGTTATTAGGGCTATTTTGTTCAGGCCTAATAATTTTCACTTGAGAATTATAGTTTAATTCACCATCTACCGTAAAACCAAGTGCATTCCAAGTGTTTTTGTTATTAATCATTTGAACTATACCATCACTTGAATACAACCCAAATCCCAATGCTAGTGCAGACATTAATACATCTTTATGATTTCTATATGATTTATTTAAAATATAATCATTCTCTGGTAACAGTGGCACTTTTTCTTCTTCATTTTCTAAGACACCAAAAAGTTCAGCAGAATCCGGAATCTTAACATCATTTGTAGTCTGTAAATCATCGTATGCCCAGATAATATTTTTAGGCTTCTTAGATACCTTTTCTACCAACTTAAAGAAACTTAAAGGTAAATCTTGTGCTTCATCTATTAATACCTGATCAAACTCTTCCTTCAAATCGTAATCCAACAAACGCTTACAGGCCTCTTCAAATTTATCCTTATACTGTAATAGATCCCTAACAGCCAATGGTTGAATCCCATTTGATTTACAAACATTATAGTAAAAACCAGCCCCAGTAGTTTTCCCACCCCATGCATGTATAACCTGTAAATTTTCAGGATTTAATTTCTCCCCAGTTAACTTACCGTAATATTTATTAACTAATTCTGTAACCTGTTTATATAAACTATGAGTAGAAAATACATAGGCAATTTTTGCTTGAGGATATTTTCTATGTAGTCTAGCAGCCTTTATTGAAAGTATAACCGTCTTACCGCTACCTGCTAGTCCTCGAATCCTCTGGGCACCCTCAGTAATAGTCATACTAGCATCTAATTGTTCTTCATCAAAAAGGTTAATTTGTTGATTATTATATGCAATAGCATCCCTTAAATTTGAAATAGGAGTGTCTACAAAATAATTCGATTCTTTATTTAAAATATTAGATTTCTGAATAACACTTTTTAGCTTAAGCCAACTATCATCACTTATTTCAACTTCAGGTAAGCATTCCGTCAATTCGATTGAACGATAATTAGAAAAAATAATTTCATTTACATTCTTACGTTTTAAATCAACCTTAACTTCAGTACTGTCTAACATTGGAAAAATAACAATATTAGTGATAGGAATCTCATCATAAATATCATTAGAAGGTAACTCAATATCATTCTTTAATTTGAAACAGTAATCCGCAAAATCAATAAAGGCATTTTTTTTCTTCAAACCATTTATCATCCAATATTTATCTGTAATTTCGGTTAAAGTTTCTTTAGTATGCTCATAAACCTTGATTATAACTATTCCATATTTCTTAGAACAAATTGTAAATGTAGGAAGTACATTAGATGCTGTCCAGTAATCCGGTTCTTGATAATACGCAATGGCTTCATGATTATTAAATTCATCTTGTAAGTACGTTTGTATATGTTGGGCTAACTTATCGTTATTAAACGCTATTTTGTCATAGATTTTTATCTCCATATTCACTACTCCTTAAAAAATACTCTATAAGTATCAAAATTAATTTGTTCTCTATAATATCTCTTGAACTAAATTATACGTTAATTTAAATTAACTTTCCGTATAATTTTTGTAGCTACTTTACTGCTAGTATCTTCATATAGGTACGACTTAATTAAATCTTTTTAATGTCTTTTAAATGGTCTAAAGAGAGATGTAAATCAAAAAATATGCACTATTTAAACGGACAGTTTCATACTAATATTGGTATAAAACTCCTAAAAAATAGATGACTGTAACTAAGATTATGACCTTAATTTAAATCTTTTCCATCCATATCTACTATAATATTGCCAATTAACTGCATAGTAATACTATATAAATCTATTAAGCAATTAAAAATACATTATAACTTATTGTATAATTGTTATTATTAGTAAAATCGTACAAAACTATATTACATATGGAAAGGAATCTATAGAATGAATCACTATTTAGTTGCAAATCCACACATCCGAAGCAATATTAATTTAAGAGATCCACAAATTTTTGCATATGAAAAATTACAAAACTTTTTTTCTGAGGACAACTCAAATAGAACCGCATTGGTTGTTTTACCTACAGGTTCAGGTAAAACTGGATTAATGGCAATTGCTCCCTATGGAATAGCCAAAAAAAGAGTTCTAATTATAACCCCTCAAACCGTTGTTAAAGATACTGTACTAGGTTCACTTGATCCTATGTATCCATTGAACTTTTGGTTATCTACGAAAGTATTTTCAGGTAAGTATGAATTGCCAACTGTGATTGAGTATTCAAAGGATTTAAGCCCGGATATACTAGAAAGTTCGGATTTAGTAATTTTAAATATACATAAACTACAAGAACGACTAGAGAGCTCTTTATTAAATAAAGTTGATAAAGATTTTTTTGATATGGTCATTATTGATGAAGCCCATCATTCAGAAGCTTATACTTGGAAGAAAACAATTGAATATTTTTCTGATTCAAAGATACTAAAAGTAACTGGCACCCCATTTAGGAGTGATGGTATTAAAATTGAAGGTGAAGAGGTTTACCGTTATAAATTAGGACAAGCTATGGCTAATGGATATGTCAAAACCCTAGAAAGATTTGTCCATATTCCAGAAAAAATGTTGTTTACACTAGATAAAGACGATAGTAAGTATTATTCCCTAGAAGAGGTAATGAAAATTAAGCCTGAAGATTGGGTTCGCAGAAGCGTTGCCTTATCTCCAGAAAGCAATCTTAGTGTTGTTGAGCGATCAATTGAATTATTAAATGAAAAGAAAAATAAAACTAATAATACCCCACATAAAATTGTGGCCGTAGCTTGTAGTATTGAGCACGCACAAAACCTTAAAGAAATTTACGAGCAAAAAGGGTTAAATGTAGCTATAGTACACAGTAAAATGGAGAAAAAAGATTTAAAAGAAGAATTTTCTAGGATTGATTCGCATCAGGTTGAGGTTGTCGTAAACGTTGCGTTACTAGGCGAAGGATATGATCACAAATTTTTATCTATTGCTGCTATTTTTAGACCATTTGGATCTGACTTGCCATATCAACAATTTATAGGTAGGGTTTTGAGGTCTATATCCCCAAGTGATGGTTATAAAATAAATGAAGAAGATAACATCGCACAAGTCGTACACCATAGAGAACTTAAGCTAGACGATTTATGGTTAAATTATAAAACAGAAATTGAAAGAAGTGAAGTAATTAAAGAGATAAAGAAAAAGGCTAAAAAGGAACGAGAACTTAAACCAACGACACCATTAGATGAATTAGAATTTGGGTATACATCGGAATCTAATGACTTTAATATGAACGTTGATGCTTTTATGGACACCGAACTTATTAAAATGAGGGAAAAAAAATTAGCTGATGAACAAAAGAGAATTCAAAAATTAATGTCTGAATTTGGTGTTTCAGAAGAAATGGCTAAGAATTTAAGTAAGCAAATGGATGTAAAAAACGACATTCAAACTGAAAAACTATTGCGTCCCGATTTATATCAACAAAATTTGCGTTCCCTACTAAATGCAAAAATCAACGAAGAAATTATACCAGATATACTTTCTCACTTTAAAATTGAAGTTAATAGTGACGAAATCACCAAGGTTCGACATAATTTTATTGCTAATTCTAATAAATTACCCTACGATAAAAAAGATGATAATGGTGCTACACTAGCGAAATACTTTAATATGTCTTTACGCTTATTTAATAATAAAAAACGTAAAGATTGGGATTTAGATGACTATGAGAGAGCATTAAAACAAATTGAAACTTACAACGAATTTATTTTATCGGAGTTAAAATATCATTTAAAGGAGAATTAATATGAAAGATTTAATTGAGCGTTTATATGATGAAACTTATTCACCTAAGATAACGCCACAAACACTTCTAACTAATCTTAATTTATCCAATTATTCTGCAATCAATTATAAAAAAGAAACATATTTTTTAGTTGCTTATGTTTCCTGTTATTTAGAAAATGGCTCTATTGCTGAGTACAAATATTATTTTAAAGAGGATTTATTGTATAAACTTGAGTCAGAAATCGAAGGTGTTACAGAAGTAATTTATGATCGAGAGATAGAAAAGCAAAAACTAATTGCGCAATTGAAGCGTAACACTCCAAAAAAACTAGCTTAAAAATATATACCAATTCTAATACCCTATTTTCAAATAAAAACGAACTTCAAAATCAAATGAAGTTCGTTTTTTGCATCAATATTCCTTTTCACCTAGATTTTTCAGTATTGCGTTTATTTTCCTTGATTTCTACTTTCTTACTCATATTTACATAATATAGTTGTTATGTTGATGAATTTTAAAACATTTCTTATTTTGAGATTTACGTTAATGACTTACCTACAAATTATTGAAAAACTAAAAGAGGATGTTCCATATATGGAAGCATCCTCTTGTCCATTAAATATATACTTTTTAATTTGATCATCAAATGTAAATGTGATCCCCTGTAATTTCCTATGTTCATCCAATTCAATTTTTTGAATTACTAAATTCAAAATTAACTTTTTCTTTTCATTCTCTACCTTAGTTAATACCTGATTAAATTTAGCCAAAACCCTTTTAACTAATTTATAATCAATAGGTTCTATCTGCTCTTCTGAAACACTTTGCTGAAGTTTATCCCTTTCTTTTAAATTACATTTTATTTGATTAGAAAGGCTTTTCACTCGCTCAGATAAATCCTCCTTTTCAAAAATACCTTCTTCGTACAAATCGAATATTTTATTCTTTTTCAATTCCAATTCTTTAATTTTTTTATCTATATATTCTAAACGCTCTTTTCTTGGTTTTGTAATATTCTGTCTTTTTTTATTCATCCGATCTACGACATCTTTTAATATAGTCTTAGTAAGTAGTAGTTCTCGTATTTTATTAAAAACACATTCCTCAATTTCATTTTTCCTAACTCCATTGGAACGACAAGCGGCAATCCCCTTATTTCTCCATTCACCACAAAAATAATACTGATGTATTTTATAGCTTCCGTCCTTAAGTTTTCTTTTAGTTTTTCCAGCTACCATAGAGCCACCACACTGTGGGCACTTCAAAATACCCGTTAATGGATATGAACCACTATAATTTCTAACTGGTTTATAAGATTTCTTTTTATATAAACTTTGAACCTTATCCCACAAATCTATATCAATAATGGCTTCATGCTCCCCTTCAACTAATATGATTTCCTCACTCTTTCCCTTCCTTCTTTTTTCACTCCAATTCTGCATTTTATTATAACGAATTTTCCCAATATACAATGGGTTATGTAAAATGTCCCTAATTGTTGCAATTGCAAACATATTTCCTTTTTTACTCCTATACCCTAATTTATTTATGTGATTTACTAAGCTTTTTAGTCCCTTTCCACCTGCATATAAATTAAAAATCATTCGAACTATCTCAGCTTCTGCCTCTACAATTTGTAATTTAGATTTTTTGCTATCTCCATTATCCTTAACAGATTTATACCCCAATACTTGTCCACCATTCCATTTGCCTAACCTAGCTCGCTTTTTCATGCCCATTTGTACATTTTCAACAATTGTTTTTCGTTCAAATTCCCCCAAAGAAGCAAGCACACTTAATAATAATTTCCCAGCTGCTGTGGAAGTATCAAACTCTTCCGTACAACTTTTGAAACTTACGTTACTCTTTTCTAGAATATCTACGACCTTTAGCAAATCTAAGTTATTTCTTGCTAAACGATTTGTTTTCCAAACCCATACTTCTTCAAACTCCCCTGATTTTGCATCCCTTATTAATTGTTGCAATTGCACACGCTTTTCAATGGATTTTCCACTTATCCCTCGATCCACATATTCCCTAATAACTATCCTTTCCGCCAATTTACATTTTTTCTTAACGGTTTCAATTTGTGCATCAATAGAATAACCTTTTTCTGCTTGTTCCGTTGTCGAAACTCTAGCATATATCGCTACCTTCTTCACGTTCTTCATCCTTTCCAATATACATATAGTCAACTAATACATCGCACAAGATATCGATTAAATCACTATACTTAGTTGCATCATTTATCATCATTTTCCTCCCCCCTTTCACTATAGAAATACGTATCCAAAAATATAATATATATATAAATTCCATACATTTACGTTTACTTAAGTTCTACATGTAGCTAATTATGTAGTAAATAATTAGCTATAAATCTACCCTATGACTCAAAATATCCGCATAAAATCAATGCTTTTAGCTATAAGGTAGATAATGTAGACAATCTTTTTAAAAATCCTTTTCTATCCTATCCTTTAAGGTAATTCCTAAATATCCTTCTAATGGAGTGGATTTATTATATCTAAATTTCTTTTTCTCTAATGATAAGCCATTTATTTGATTGAAAAATTCCAATTTTCCCACTGCACCCAAACAATTATTTGTACAGTATTGATAATAACTATGATATAGATCCTTCTTATGAATTCGTAACCTATAATCATTTCTATCTAATAGGCAACATTGCTGAATGAATGAGATAACTGTATTTACTTCTTCTACATATTTATTTTTAAAATCAGTAGAGCTTTTACATGTAGTAAATATAAAATTATTTTTAATCAATCTTTTTAGTCCTTTTATAGCCCAATAAACAATGTAATCCTTCTCCCTAAGCATTTTTTCTTTTAGCTCTAAATCTCTTTTATGCTCTGGGATTGTATTATTAAATGTTACAAAAATTATCCGATCAAAAAATGCAGAAGTACTATCTAAATTCTTTAATAATGGCATCTGGTTCCCTGCAAATACTAATTTCGCCTTATTTTTAAATACAAATGGATCTCTTCCTTTTCTTTCACCTATAATGTCATCATTACCAGTCAGAGCCTTAATCGTATTTAATCCTTTAAGCTCTCCTTCATTCAATTCACCCGATATATTTAACTTTGCCTCAAATAGATTAGCTGTCATGAAACGATCACCTAACTTATGTAATGGTATTGCTGATGTATATTCACTACCTATAATCTCTTTTAATAAGTCTAATAATGTACTCTTGCCTGTATGTGGTTTCCCAATAAAAACAAAAAATTTCTTTGCATTAAAAAAATTAGAGATTACATATCCACATATTTCTTGAAGTAATTTCCCTTTATCCTCATCGCCCTCAATACATTGATTTATAAATCCCCTGAATGTTTCCCCTCTATTTTTGTTCATATTCGTATAATAGTTAGCTTTAATATAACTTTTAAAATTAAATTTAGGTGAATGCTCATATAAATCACCATTATTTACATCCAACACATAATTTTCAAAATTAACTAGACCTGTATACTTATCAAAACTATCACTATTAATTTGTAGTACATGACTTCCCTTTAATCGATCAATCACATCATCTACCTTATACTTAGTTAGTTGTCGTTCAATCCATTCAGGCCATCCCTTCCTAATTATTACCTTTAATTCACTAGGCGTTAATTTTTTAAAATAACCGTATTGATTTATGTATAAATACACATCATCTTGATGTACTCTAAATTGCGCCCGTTCTAATAATTTTTTATAAATGTCATAATCCACATTAGTTTTATTTACTTTCTCATTCTCACTTTCTTTAAACCCTTTATTATCACTTTCCTTATTTTTAACTTTTTGCTTACTACTCGATTCTTTAGTACCCTTATCTACATTGCTACTTTGTTTTTTTACACACCCTTCTATATTGCTTACTGTATAAGAAGCAAATATATCTGTAATATTCCCGACGTTATTACTAAATTCTTCAACAAAATCTTCATTTTGCTTTCCCTTTCCTTGAGTATTAATTTGTTCTTCTTTATTATCATCGAGATTTATAGTTATATATAATTTTTCATCAATAGAATTCTTCATCTTAAACATCCAACCTCCCTTGACCCATATATTACATATTAAAAACTCACTTACATATTGGTTAAAAATGAAAATATGCTAGTGGAAGCCTTGATAACACTAAAAAAACGTTATTTCATAAAAGAAATAACGTTTCATAATTTTTTTATTTAGACGACATCCGTACGCTTCGCCATTTTGCTTTGACCCTCTCTACTATTTCAAATGAGTATGCGGACATAATTGATTCAATATCCATTTCCAATTCTGCACATATTTTAGCTGTATCTGTAATATCTCTAATGAAAAATTGATCGGCTTCTTTTTTTGTTGATTGAATGCTAGAGATTCGCAAATAGATACTCTTATATAGCTTTAGATTATTTACCTCTAATTTTTCATATTCATCCATCATTTCACTAAAATTGAAAAGTCTTTTCTTCCCTAATACCTCATATGTGTATAATCTTCGTTTTAAATCCTTAATATTTCTAAATTCTTCTTTCAAACTTATTTGTTGATTGACTTCCTTCAATACCAAGGAACGATTTTTTTTATTTAATATTCTTCCCTCTATATATTTTTTTGTAAATTCTGGATATACAATTGCCAACATATATACATCTCTTAAAAGCAATTTAAGGGATTTGTATTTACGCTCATCAAATAAATCACCATTTTCTATTAACTGCTTTGCTAAATATAATTTTAAATTAATATCTTCTATAATACATAATGAAGCTAATATATTTAAAAAATCTCCCTCATAAGATGAATCAATCTTATGTAAATTTTCATTTACTAGTTGATAACACCTAAAAATAAATAGCATATTGGAAGCATTCTCAAATTGAAACATATCTTCATTACATACTAATCCATCTAATTGATTTAGCATTTTCAAAAAAGATATGATATTTCCCTTTAATATTCCTATATCCTTCACTTCATTTAATTTATCTCCTTCTTTATTAAAAGGTTTTTTATGTCGTTTTAGCCAGTCCTTATATATATTAAAAAACATACCTTCATTTTTTATATAATTTAGTGATTTTGTCACTTGAGTTGTATTCTTAATTGCTTGCATTATTTTTTCTTTTTCTTTAAAAGCAATTGTTTCAACTTTATTATTTAAAACATGTCCAAAGCTTTCATAATATGTTTCGAGAGAATTACAAAACTCCTTATCCAAAACTTCCCCAAACGTTAAATTCACTATTACTTCTTCATTATATTTTTCCATTAATTTAATATCGTCATCAGAAAATAAGCATTGCTCTTGTAATAATTTAAAACTGGAATATTCTAGTATATATTTCTTTACAATCCCAGGGTCTAGATCTAAGCCCTTACATAAATCATTAAAATGATCTCCAAATATAATTGATTCAACTGATTCTTTACCTGCCTCTTTCCCCTCTCTTATACCCGAATATCCCAATAATTCATCAAACGTATTCATTATTACACCTTCCCCCCTTTTACTAATACATAAAATAGTCTCTCTAATATAAATTTCTTTAATTTAGTTTGCTGTCCCAACTTCAACGGTAAATTGTATCACGATAGTTATAATACAAACTTCAAATCCTTATATATGCCCTGCGCTCAGCATAAGGTTTACACAACTCACAAACTTTAATAAAATTACCATTATCACTTAAATAAGCTTGTAACAAAAATGATTTTCTCTTGCATAGCGTACATTCATTTTCAAGTGAATTTTCTGCAATTACTTTTCTATTTCTATAAATTGGTTTCTTTCTTATTCTAGATGGTTTAGAATGTAAATTTCTCTTCATACAATCTCTCCTCACGTTATTTATTCCTCATGTATATTGCATTTTAAATCTTGAATTATTTATCAGAAAAATACTCTATGCATGTTTATTAAGAAATTATAAATATGTATCCTCATTTAATATTAAATATATTATACCTAATTGCTCTAACTTATTTAGCTAAAAAATTATAAAATAAGGATATATTATATTTAAAATATAGTATTCCAATCCACTTCCGGCTGAATGATAATTTGATTATTTAATCGGAAGTATAAAATTTAAATTTTACAGTATCCCACTTATATTTTTATATTTTGATAAAAGGATATTTAAAGCATTTAATGACAATGAGTTAAAAGTCTTTAAAGTGGGGCTCAAATAAAGAATATCAAAAAATGCTTAGAGGATTATATAATGGGATATTTAAGAATATAATCCTCTTACTTTAATATGTCTTTCTATGTTACCAGCCTCATATATGGACTGCCTATCGGCATAGGCATCTAACCTTATAATATATAAATGTAATTTTTATATTTTCATTATTTAGCCACTAGTGAGATTGAACCTAGTGGCTAAATAATTCATCATATACTTTCAATCTTTGTCTTTAAACAGGATATCCCAAATAAATTCAATTACCTCTTCTATAAGCTCTTCATAATCATTATTTCCAGGTAAAAAGCTCATTTCATTCCCTCCCTAGAGTTTATTTTAATAATTCTTTAATTACTTTTTTCACGAAGATGGTAACAACTATTTTTGGAATGCTACTTTTCATATATATCCCTCCTTTTTAACAAAAAAGGACGAAGGCAAACAAGAAAGATTAAAGAAAATAATGAATTTGTATCTTGTATTCGGCAATCTAATCCCAATACAATTACTATTCAACTATTTCTTTATATACTTCCTTGATGACTTCGTCCAAATGTTTAATAAATTATTATTGATTACACCATCATTATTAACTTATTTTATAATATACATACTTAATTTATTATTTTTTGAGCTTGGTTTGCAGTTACTTGTGATACGGTTCCCCACGATTAATACGAAATGCCCTATACACTTGCTCAAGCAATACTAATCGCATTAATTGATGTGGTAATGTCATCTTTGAAAAAGAAAGTGATTCATTTGAACGCTTCATTACTTCTGAACTTAATCCAAGTGATCCACCAATTACGAATGCAACTTTACTCTTCCCATATGTAGCAAGACGATCTAAGCTTACCGCAAATTCTTCTGATGATTTTTGTTTTCCTTCTATCGCTAACGCAATCACGTGCGTATCATCAGAAATTTTATCCAGTATACGTATTCCTTCTTTTTCTTTTACAATTAACATTTCTGCTTCACTTAAATTTTCTGGTGCCTTTTCATCTGGCAATTCAATTACTTCTACTTTCGCGTATGCAGATAATCGTTTTAAGTATTCTGCTATACCTTGTTTTAAATATTTTTCTTTTAATTTCCCAATTGAAATAATCGAGATATTCACACGTATTCCCCACCTTACAAACATGTTATCCACATAACTTATCCACATATCCACAATTGTTACCCACATATTGTGTGAGAATCTGTGTTCGATACAACATATGTCGCCTCATTTTGACAAAATTCACATGTTTTTTTCTCTTTTTCCGAGTTATCCACATTGTTAATAACTGGCGGAACTTCACACTCATCCACAATAATATCTAAAGCTAATTCAACATGTTCTAAACAACAAGGTAAATTCATATTCTTCACCTCACTTTTCTACAATAGAAAACAGGAGGTAGGCCCTCCTGTTTTTAATACTTTTGAATGCCTAGTTTAACCGTTGTTGTTGCTCGTTTTGTACCACGATAAAACGTAAGAGTCATTTTATCATTAATTTTTTTATCATATAAGGCCGTACGGAATCCGATAATATCGCGAACCGGCTTTCCATCTACTGCTACAATCACATCGTGTTCTCGTAAACCAGCATCTGCACCTGGCGAAGGGCTTTTCACATCTAAAATGCAAACTCCCTCTGTTACATTGCCTGGTAAATGCAACGTTTTTGACCAATAGTAGTTTGGAATCTCATTTAATGATCTAAGTTCAATTCCAACATACGGTCTTCTTACTTTTCCATACTTCTCTAATTCATTCATAATTGGAACAGCTCTAGTAACAGGAATAGCTAGTCCAATTCCTTCTACTTCTTTTGCAGCAATTTTCATTGAGTTAATACCAATTAATTGACCTGCTGCGTTTACAAGCGCACCACCACTATTACCCGGATTAATTGCTGCGTCTGTTTGCAATACTTCTACTTGCCAATCATAATGTCCATCTTGATCTAAATCTACAGGGACAATACGCTCATTAGCCGAGATAATACCTTGTGTGACGGTTCCAGAAAATTGTAGCCCGAGCGGGTTTCCAATCGCAATGACTGGTTCTCCTCTACGAACAGTATTAGAATCGCCAATCTCAATTACTTTTTTCACATGCTTTGCATCTATCTCTAGTACAGCCAAATCTGTGACTACATCGGTTCCTAATACCTTTCCAGGAACCTTCTTACCATCACTTAAACTTACTTCAATACGATTTGCTCCAGCAACAACATGATTATTCGTTACAATATAAGCTTGACCATCTGTCTTCTTATAAATTACACCTGATCCCGTACCTGCTTCTGAATCTGCCTCTGAAAAATTATCTCGTTGAATATTAATAACTCCAACAACAGCTTCAGACGCACGATCAACAGCATCCACAAAGCTAATCTGTTTAATACCTTGAGCTTCCGCCATATTACTTCCACTTGCTTCAGCTTGCGGAAACGCGTCCGTATCATTTGAAAATAAAGGAGCTCCAAATGCAAATAACGAAGCTCCTACAATTGTTCCTGCTATGCTAGAAATAACAATACCTTTATGCTTCTTTTTCTTTGCACGTTTCATACGATAATTTTCTCCATCAATAAAGGACATATTTGTTCACCTATCTTCCTGAAAACAACTATATTCACCTTTATTGTTTACTAAAATGGAGAATTATACGTATTGAATTTTTGTAGGCATTTTTGGATCTGTATCGTGGATTTCAAAGGCTTCTCCCACTCCAAATCCCTTTTCCTCTAATACTTGTGATACTGACATTCGCGCCAATTCTTTCATGTTATTATCTAAACTTAAATGGGCTAAATAAATATGCTTTGTCTCATCTGTAATTACATCCGCCATCGCTAATGCAGCGTCTTCATTACAAACGTGCCCTACGTCACTTAAAATACGTCGCTTAATACTCCATGGATAACGTCCCATACGAAGCATTTCCACGTCATGATTACTTTCAAACACGAAAGCGTTAGCCCCCTTAATAACACCTTTCATACGGTCACTCACGTATCCCGTATCTGTAATAAGAGCTAACTTTCTATTATTGTTATGAAAAGCATAGAACATTGGCTCTGCCGCATCATGTGAAACTCCAAATGACTCGACCTCAATATCACCGAATGTTTTTACATCCCCAACTGAGAAAATAAACTTTTGCTCAGTTGGAATATTTCCTATTAAGTGTTCCATTGCACTCCATGTTTTCTCATTTGCATAAACAGGCAAATCATATTTACGTGCCAATACACCTAATCCTTTAATATGGTCACTATGTTCATGTGTTACAAGAATACCCGATACATCATTTATATTTAATTCTGCCTGTTTAAATAAAGCCTCAGTTGCTTTACCACTTAAACCTGCATCGACGAGTAATTTTTTTTCATCTGTTCCTACATATAGCATATTTCCTGTACTTCCACTTGCAAGTACGCTAAAATGCAAACCCATTCTTTCTCACTCCAGTATGTTCATCAACCACTTGATTTTCCTTTTCACCTAATTCCATAACTTGTCCTTCAATTGCATTTACAAAGAAGTCCTGCTTCTGCTCCGTCTTTAAGTTCCACGTTGGAGCAAGTACTTGGTTATTAGAAGTAGATGCGGTAAGGTTGGCATAACCAATTTGCGCTTCTTTTACATGTGTATTCCCATGAATTTTATTTTTTAAATACAGATTTTCTAAAGCGGTTTGGGCAGTAATAATTTCTTGCTGTTTCGTTTTTTCACTTTCGCCCATTTCTTTTAAATCTGTTAGCATCGTCTGTGTGTACGACACAAGTTCATTTTTCTCATTTAATTCCACAACAATCATCGCCTGATCGTTATAGAAAATAGGCTTATCTTTATATTTTTGGAAGAAATAAATTTTAGAGTCTTTCATCGCTCCAAACTCATACTTTTGTCCATCCAGTACATAGTTCTTCAAAAAATCATTATACTTATCTTTGGATAACGATTTTGTATTTAAAAAGGGCTCTTTTAGCTTACTTTCTATCTTGTACATATTTTGTATATGCGCCGTTTGATTTTTTAAAGCCTGTACATCTTCTTCTTTAAAGGCCTTGTTTTCAGCCCTAATAAATGACTCTTTTTTCGGTTCTTTAGGGAAATTACCCATAGTAATTTTGTTTGCTTTTAATTCTTGATCTATCTTTGTTTCTGCAATAAGCTCCAATTGATTACTATCTTGCTTTTGAATGAATTGAAAGATGAGAAAGAGGTCCAAAACAAAAAAGGTCACAATAAATATGGTTTTAATCCGATCCCAATCCATTTAGTCCTCCCTCACTCCACTCATATATTTTTTGTTTGCCAGCTTCATCTTCAACAAACTTTACATACCAAATTGGCTGTAGTCGCGCTACTTGTCCGTCTAGTGCTAATTTGTATCCAATACCAATGTCTTTAATGAATCTTTTATCTACCGCGGCATTATTTTCTAAGGATGCTATCACAACGTGTCCTGATGGGAGAGTAACCTTCTGTTCAATACCTTTCGTATTTAAAGACAACAACGGTCTTTCGTATTCCATTACTTCTTCTGATCCCCATACTTGTCTCAATTCAGCTAATCCATCTGTATTGAATACAGGATATCCATCTTCCTGTAAGCGGAATACTGTCTGTCCTTTATTCATATAGTCCAAACGGTATGAATCCAGACTTCCACTATGACCATTTACAAAATCAAAGCTTTTTTGTAAAAGCATTAAATTATCTGTCGTTTTCTCGCTTGAAACAGAAGAATTTTTATACTTTAGCATATGCTGATTGTTTTCAATCTCCATAGACCTAATACCGTCTGTAAATATTTCTTTCGTCGGCTCGATAATAGGGCTTAAATAACGTGGGTCACTAAAAAGGGCATTCTTAAATGTATCAACCGCTAAATTAGATGCAATATATGTTATATTACTTAATTCTGTCGTTCCATCTGGTAAAAATAGCTTTTTCATATCATTAATTTGATAGTCAAAATAAGGTTTCGCGGATACTATAAATTGATTTTGTGCATTTACAATATCTTTTAAATACACACCACTTAATTTTGCTTCATATATTCTAGAGTTATCACCATCAGAAACAAAATTAATTTTAATTTCCTGATCCCTACTTCTAGAAGGATCAAGAATAATTCGATTAAAGTGTTTAGGCTTATCTATACTTTTTTCTTTCATACTAAACATAGATTTAACTGCATCAAATGGGATGTTGGTAGGGAAAAGAAGTTCAATTTTCCCTTCACCATGCACATAAGAAAGGAAGTCAGCCTTAGCAATCGATATCTCTTTGAAAGCATGTAATTCCCCTGCTTCCAAAGTTTTATAGATTGATTCTATATCTCCCTCTCTTTTGCTCCCGTAATGATTTTTATCTTTATGCACGATGATAGAAGTAGGGCGGACAACATCAGCGATTTTAGTTTGCGTAGTTCCTTCATTCCCCTGTACAAATTTTGCATTTTGCATAGATGTGGAATCTGGCACATACGTCCATAAGTTAAAAGTAAGAAATAAACTAATTACAACTAAATTAATTAAAACTATCGTTTTAACATTTTCCATACTCATTCCCAATCGTCCTCTTCATCCGCTGCCATTGGCAATGTGAAATAAATCGTTGTCCCTTTTCCTTCCTCACTCTTCGCCCAAATCGAGCCACCATGCGCCTCAATCATTTCTTTCGCAATTGCTAATCCAAGTCCTGTACCACCCATTTGTCTTGAACGTGCTTTATCTACGCGATAAAAACGTTCAAAGATTTTATCGACGTTTTCTTTCGGAATACCCATTCCTTGGTCACTTACACTAATCTCTAATAATTCCCCGCGATCACGTAAGCGATACGTTACTGTTCCACCTTCTGGTGAATACTTTAATGCATTCGAAATAATGTTATACAATACTTGCGTAATTTTATCCGTATCCATATCAATAAATCGAGATTTTTTAGAGAAAGATCGTTTGAAACTTACGTTTTGCTCTTTAGACATTTCAAAACGATCAATAATGTTATTAAAGAAGTCAGTAAAGTCGACCCATTCTTTCATTAAACGATGTTCTGTACTATCGAGTTTAGATAGTTGCAATAACGCATTTACAAGTCTAATCATTCTTTCTGTTTCTTCTTGTGTAACTGTTAAAAATTGCGGTGCAATATTCGGATCTTGCCACGCACCGTCTGTAAGTGCCTCTAAATAACTGCGCATTGTCGTTAATGGCGTTCTTAATTCATGAGAGACGTTTGCTACAAACTCGCGGCGTTCCCTTTCTATACGCTCCTGCTCAGTTACATCATATAATACGGCAATTAAACCATTTGCTTTCCCTGTCTCTTTTTGAATAACAGAGAAACTAGCACGTAAAATATATGGCTCATTTCTCGTACTAAAATCTAATAAAACAGAATCAGGCTCTTCGTATAAATGATCGAGCGTAAATTCTTCTTGTATTCCCAATACTTCTAAAACAGATTGATCGAGCGCCGTTTCACGCGAAACATTTAGCATCTTTTCCGCAGGATCATTTAATAAAATAATGTCCCCTTTTCGGTCAGTAGCAATTACTCCATCTGTCATATGTGATAATACAGATGACAATTTACGTCTTTCACTTTCCGTTGAAGAACGAGCTTGTTGTAATTTTTTTGATAAATTATTGAAAGATAATGCTAATTGTCCAATTTCATCATGGCTATGCACTTTTACTTTTCTTGAATAGTTTCCTTTTGCCATTTCAATCGCTTGTCTTCGCATATCAGAGATTGGTCTCGTAATCGTTTGAGCTAACAAAATTCCAAGTACAGCTGTTACGAGTAATGCAATAACGGTTCCGGTCGCAAAGATTTGATTAATATCCTTCATCTGCTTATAAACATCTTCCATAGATGCAACAACGTAAATAGCACCAAGTGCATCTTTGTTGTTATCATCCATAATAGGAGTAATCATAACTTGTACACGGTGACCTGTACGACCATCCTTCTCAATTTTCACTTCTGGTTTTTTTTGTACCAATACCCGCTGAACAGCTATATCAGTTGATGTTCTATTTACCTTGTTTTGCTTTGACTCATCTGAAATAGCGAGCAGCTTTCTATTCGCATCAAATACACTTACCTCTTGAATATCTTTCTTTCGATCAGAGGCAAATTTTCGAATGGAAGTTTTAATCGTTTCATCTGTTGACTCTGTCTCTGCTTTTGTATAACTTTTTTTAAACTCTTGTTTCAAGTTATACGATAATAAGTTCGTTTGTTGCGTTAAAGAATCTCTAAAGCCTTGTACAAGACTCTTTTCTAACTCTCTTACGAAATATACCCCAATAACTTGCATAGCTATCAATATTAATAGCATATATATGAGTACAAATTTTAAATGAATAGATTGAAAAAAACCGACTTTCTTCATATACTATTCCTGCTCTGGGTCACGCAAGTAATACCCTACTCCGCGTCTAGTGACAATTAATGTAGGATGACTTGGATTATCTTCAATTTTTTCACGTAGACGACGTACTGTTACATCCACTGTACGTACATCTCCAAAATAGTCATAACCCCAAACTGTTTGCAATAAATGTTCACGTGTCATAACTTGTCCTAAATGTTTTGCTAAATAATGCAGCAACTCAAATTCACGATGTGTAAGCTCAATATTTTCCTCACGTTTCGTTACACTATACGCATTTGGATTGATAACAATTGGTCCAATAACCATTTCCGTATTTTCTTCTTTTTCTGCAGCACCACCTTGTTGATGGCGACGTAAATTCGCCTTCACGCGAGCAAGTAATTCCCTCGTACTAAATGGCTTCGTTACATAATCATCTGCCCCAAGCTCCAGACCTAATACTTTATCGATTTCAGAGTCTTTCGCTGTAAGCATAATAATCGGCATTTCTGAGCTTTTACGTATTTCACGGCAAACCTCTAAGCCATCCTTACCTGGTAGCATAATATCTAATAAAACCATATCTGGCTGTTCTTCAGTCGCTTTTTCAATCGCTTCATCACCATCATGCGCCATTACAATTTCAAAACCCTCTTTTTCTAGGTTGAACTTCAAAATATCCGCAATCGGCTTTTCATCATCAACTACTAAAATTTTCTTTCCCATCATCGTCTATTTCCTCCTTATAAAGTGAAACTTTAATCGGTGGGGAGTTTCATCCCCCATCGATTATTAGTTGAACCAATCGGGCATTTACGGGCAGTTGATCCCGCACCTGACTTCTTTTATCTTCGCTGAATTCTGAGGTAGGATCTTACTGCCCGTTGATGCGGGGTAAAAATATGGTCAATATCCCTAAACACATTGATGTCTACATAGTATGTCCCTATATGACCGCATCTTTTGCTTAAGTACTTTCTTCTCTATTCTCACAGACTCATGTATGATCCACTTTTACACGGAATCCTATACGATCTATAGAAAAACCTCTAGCTTCAACTGCTAGAGGCTCCTCATTCTATTTTAAAATAACTACTCAATTTTGTAAAATTACACAAATAAAAAGGATATTAAGTGGGCCCACTTAATATCCTGAGAGTGGCTCGGGACGGAATCGAACCGCCGACACGAGGATTTTCAGTCCTCTGCTCTACCGACTGAGCTACCGAGCCAAAACTATATATAAAACCACTAATGGTGGTATAAACAAAAGTGGCGGTCCCGACCGGGGTCGAACCGGCGATCTCCTGCGTGACAGGCAGGCATGTTAACCACTACACCACGGGACCAAAAATGAACATAAAAAAAACATGACCCGTACGGGATTCGAACCCGTGTTACCGCCGTGAAAGGGCGGTGTCTTAACCACTTGACCAACGGGCCACGAAAAATAAAATGGTGAGCCATGAAGGACTCGAACCTTCGACCCTCTGATTAAAAGTCAGATGCTCTACCAACTGAGCTAATGGCTCATACTCACCAACGTCATATTTTCGTGACGACAAGATGTATCATAACATGTTTCTTTTATATTTTGCAACACCTTTTTTTATTTTTTTATAAAAGATAAGAAAAAACTCATGCGGACATGAGTTTTTTCTTAAAAATATCAATTAAGCTTCGTATACGTTACGAACGATATTCGTTTGGTTACGATCTGGTCCAACTGAGAACATAGATAATTGAATTCCCGTTAACTCAGAAACACGTTCTACGTATTTTCTTGCATTCTCAGGAAGCTCGTCTAATGATCTTACACCAGTAATATCTTCTGTCCAACCTGGAAGCTCTTCGTATACAGGCTCACATTTCGCTAAAATGTTTAAGTTTGCTGGAACTTCATCGATAACTTCGCCATTGTATTTGTAAGCAACACAAATTTTAAGTGTTGGAATACCCGTTAGAACGTCGATAGAGTTTAATGATAGATCTGTTAAACCACTAACACGACGTGCATGTCTTACAACAACGCTATCGAACCAACCTACGCGGCGTGGACGACCAGTTGTTGTTCCATACTCACGACCAACTTCACGAATTTGATGACCAATTTCATCATGAAGCTCAGTAGGGAACGGACCATCACCTACGCGGCTTGTATATGCTTTACATACACCTACAACGCGAGTAACTTTCGCAGGACCAACTCCAGTTCCAACTGTTACACCACCAGCAATTGGGTTAGAAGATGTAACGAACGGGTACGTACCGTGGTCGATATCAAGCATAACACCTTGTGCACCTTCAAATAATACACGGTGATTATTATCTAATGCATCATTTAATACAACAGACGTATCACATACATATTGCGCGATTTTTTGTCCGTACTCGAAGTACTCTTCGAAGATTTCTTCTACACTGAAACCTTCTGTATCGTACATTTTTTCAAATAAACGATTTTTTTGTGCTAAATTGCGCTCAAGCTTCTCTTTAAATGCTTCACGGTCTAAAAGATCAGCCATACGAATACCAATACGAGCAGCCTTGTCCATATATGCAGGACCGATACCTTTTTTCGTTGTACCGATTTTGTCATCACCTTTACTTGCTTCTTCTAACTCATCTTGTTTTAAGTGATAAGGTAAAATAACGTGCGCACGGTTACTTACGCGTAAATTATCAGTACTTACACCACGATCGTGTAAGTATTTTAACTCTTCAAGTAATGCTTTCGGATCTACTACTAAGCCGTTTCCGATTACACAAATTTTCTCTTTATAGAAAATACCAGATGGAATTAAGTGTAATTTATATTTAACTCCGCCAAAAACAATTGTATGTCCTGCGTTATTTCCACCTTGATATCTTGCAACTACTTCCGCATGCTCAGAAAGAAAATCAGTGATTTTACCTTTTCCTTCGTCGCCCCATTGTGTTCCTACAACTACTACTGAAGACATTATTAAAGCACCTCCGCAATTTTCAAACGATCTATTCAAACAATATAATTGTACCAAAACCGAAAAAGAAGTCAACCAAAAAGCGAACATTTTTTTATTAAAAAACTTTTTCGTTCGTAAGAATTATATTTTTATACTATGAAAGCCTTATCTTTTCTATAAAAAAAAAGAAACACATCTTATTATAAGAAATGCGTTTCTTTTTTATACTATCTTTATGCCGGCGGCGCATGTCCATCTTCGAAGCGACGTTCTAAGTTAACGAACTTATTGAACTCTTTAACGAATGCGAGCTCTACTGAGCCTACTGGACCGTTACGCTGCTTTGCAATAATAATTTCAATCGTATTTTTATTTTCCGTTTCTCGGTCATAGTAATCTTCACGATATAGAAAGGCTACGATATCAGCATCCTGCTCGATACTTCCCGATTCACGAATATCAGACATCATCGGACGTTTATCTTGACGAGATTCTACACCACGAGATAACTGCGACAAGGCAATAACAGGAACTTGTAATTCACGCGCAATCCCTTTTAGTGTACGAGAAATCTCAGATACTTCCTGCTGACGGTTCTCTCCTGATTTCCCACTTCCTTGAATAAGCTGTAAGTAGTCAATCAAGATCATACCAAGCCCCTGTTCTTGTTTTAATCTACGACATTTTGCTCGAATCTCATTTACTTTAATCCCCGGCGTATCATCAATATAGATACCAGCATTAGAAAGGCTACCCATTGCCATCGTTAATTTCGCCCAATCATCAGAAGTTAATGATCCGGTACGTAGTCTTTGTGCATCAATATTCCCTTCTGCACAAAGCATACGCATAACAAGCTGATCAGCACCCATCTCTAGACTAAAAATCGCTACATTTTCATCCGTTTTCGTCGCTACGTTTTGTGCGATATTTAATGAAAACGCCGTTTTACCTACCGATGGACGTGCTGCCACGATGATTAAATCATTTCGCTGGAACCCTGCCGTCATCTTATCTAATTCAGTAAACCCAGTTGGTATACCGGTAACTTCACCTTTTTGATTATGCAAAAGTTCGATTTTATCGTAAGCATCTACAAGAACGTCTTTAATATTTTGGAATGCTTTCGCATTCGTCTGATGAGATACTTCTAATATTTTTTTCTCAGCCTCATTTAAAAGACCATCCACATCATCTTCTCTCTCATATCCATCAGACACAATATGAGTCGCCGTTCGAATTAAACGACGTAACAGTGCTTTTTCAGCGATGATTCGTGCATAATACTCTACGTTAGCAGCGGTCGGAACAACTTCTGCTAATTCTGCTAAGTAAGAAACCCCACCGACTTCTTCTAATAACCCTTGATCAGCCATTGCTGACGTCATCATTACTAAGTCGATTGGCTCTCCCTTATCAGACAATCCAAGCATGACTTCAAAAATCTTTTGATGTTTTGTTCGATAAAATGAGTCAGGTACCAATAATTCTGATGCTGACGTTAACGCATCCTGATCAATCAATATAGCACCTAAGACTGCCTGCTCAGCTTCTATATTATGCGGAGGGGTACGATCAGCCATTACATCACTCATACGCAATCCTCCTTGCTTAACGTATTTTTATTGTTCACTAACATGAACTTTTACTGTTGCCGTTACTTGCGGATGCAATTTCACAGTAACATTTGTATAGCCTAATGCACGAATTGCATCATCCATTTCAAACTTACGCTTATCAAGTTTAATCTTGTGAGATTTTTGCATTGCATCTACGATTTGTTTACTTGTAATTGAACCGAATAGACGGCCGCCTTCTCCAGATTTAGCCTTTAATTCTACAGTTAGTTTCTCTAACGTTTCTTTTAATTGTTTTGCACTTTCAAGCTCTGCTGCTGCATCTTTTTCTTCTTTGCGTTTTTGAGCTTCTAAAGTTTTCATACTGCTATTTGTCGCTTCAGCAGCTAATCCTTGTTTTAGTAAGAAGTTATTTGCATAACCATCTGGTACGTTTTTTACTTCTCCTTTTTTCCCTTTACCTTTTACGTCTTTTAGAAAAATTACTTTCATGATTGTGTGCCTCCCTGTAAATAGTCATCAATAACAAATCGAAGCTTCTCCTCAGCTTCATCTACTGTAACATTTTTCATTTGTGTGGCTGCATTTGTTAAATGCCCTCCACCACCTAAATTTTCCATAATTAGCTGCACATTCACTTCACCTAAAGACCTGCCGCTAATTCCAATGAAATTCTCGCCACGTTTTGCAATAACAAATGATGCAATAATTCCTGTCATTGTTAATAATGTGTCCGCTGATTGCGCAATAAGCACTTGATCGTAATAATCAGCGCTATCAACTTTCGCAATCGCAATTCCATTTGTATAAATGTACGCATTTTTAATAGCTTTTGCAACCCGTAAATACTGATCCATATCTTCTTTTAAAAGCTCTTGTACAAGTACAGTATCTGCACCGTGTGAGCGTAAATAAGAAGCAGCATCAAATGTACGAGCACCTGTCCGGAATGTAAAGCTTTTCGTATCAACAATAATACCTGCTAATAATGCTGTCGCTTCTAACATTGTCATTTTCAAATTTTTCGGTTGGTATTCAAGTAATTCCGTAACAAGTTCTGCCGTGGAAGAAGCGTATGGCTCCATGTAAACAAGCAATGGATCTTCAATAAAATCTTCTCCTCGGCGATGATGGTCAATAACAACTACATTTTCAATTTTGCGTAACAGCTTTTCTTCCATCACCATTGAAGGTTTATGCGTATCAACAACAACAAGTAAGGAATCATCATTTGCAAATTCCATCGCTTGTTCTGGTGTAATAAAGTGAGACCATAACTCTTCATTTTGCTTCACTTTATCCATTAAACGCTTAATTCCCTTATCAGAATCATTTTCATCGAGCACAATATATCCTTTTCGTTCGTTTAATTGCGCTACTTTTAAAATACCAATCGCAGCACCAATTGCATCCATATCAGGAGCCCTATGCCCCATTATAATGACATTGCTGCTTTCTAATACTAAATCCTTTAATGCATGCGAAATCACTCTGGCACGTACACGAGTACGTTTTTCTACCGGATTTGTCTTACCACCATAAAACTTAACTTTACCTGTCGCTTGCTTAATAGCTACTTGATCTCCACCACGTCCAAGCGCAAGGTCTAAACCTGATTGTGCCATCGCCCCAAGCTCGGATAAAGGTAAATCACCTGATCCAACACCTACACTTAATGTAAGTGGTATATTCCTTTTGGATGTTTCTTCACGCACTTGATCTAAAATACTAAATTTCCCTTTCTCCATCTGCGCTAAAATACTTTCATTTAGTACAACGAAGAATCTTTCCGAAGATGCGCGTTTTAAATATGCCCCATACTTAACGGCCCATTCATTTAGACGCGATGTCACAAGACTTGTTATATTCGTACGTAATTGATCATCTAATCCTTGTGTAACTTCATCATAATTATCTAAATAAATTACAGCTAAAACAGTACGTTGATCCTCGTACATCTTTTCGATTTCTGTTTGTTCTGTTACATCAAAGAAATAAATTAACTTTTCTTCTTTCCTTACAAAAACACGAAACTTTCGATTATTTAAAGAAACTATATCATCGGAAGTCTCTCCCTTAATAAAAAGAAGTAACGTTTCTGATACATCATAAAGGTGCCACCCAGCTAATGCATGCTGCCCCAAACATGAAGATAAATAAGGATTTGCCCAATCAATCCCATAATCCTTATTGTATAACAAAATACCAATCGGCATCTGGTTAAATGCCTCATTACTCACTTTCTTTACCCTTGTAATCATATCTGTCGTATGTTTTTCAAAATTCTTTTGGAAGGTAAGTTCGAATCGTACAACAACAAAAAGGACGATACAAAAAATAAAAAAGGAGACTATCCCCATCAGTAAATGAAAGTAGCAGAGAATCGAAATGAGCACAAACACGAAAAATGCCAATACATAAACAGGATATAAAAACCACTGTTTCTTATAAAATTCAGGCATGTATACAACTCCTATAAAGTAAAACTAACTTATCTTCCAGTTAGTTAAACAGATTAAAATAGTATAAGGAATATTACTTTATCCTCCTATTTTAGAACGTAATGAAATCCCTAAATCAATTATACCTAAGATTGTCACAAGAGGAAACAGCATCGGAATAAACATGCAGACAATAAAACTAATAATAGGAACCCCTTTCGTAAAACCTTTGCTATGCGCCAGAAAAGCGATAAACGTCAGACCTTGCAGCACTAGTAGTAAAGCAAATATGACATATAGGTTAGAAAATACCATATGTAAATATGATGTCGGTTCTACTTTTATAAAAGTTGATAGCAAAATAAATATAACGTAATACCAAACAATACTCTTCGGTAATTGTATATCCTTAAATTTAGGCCAAGGTATGACATCGTGTTTTAACTTTCTCAAAACACTGCCTGATATCATAACTGTAATCCAAGAAAAACATACTGAGACCATGACAAGTAAACTTGGGAATAACGTTTGTAACACATCATTAAATTGTGCAAATAGCTCTTTTTGCTCTTTACTAATTGGCATACCCGCAGCAGTAACTATCTTTTCACTTTGTGTCATACTTTCATTAAACATATTTTGCATTTGCTTCATTAAATCTATGTTAAAAAACTTTATACTCGCAACATAAATGAGCATAATACCAATTAAGTAAGCAAGCGTCCCTGCCATCAAAATTTCTACCGGCTTTTTTTGTTTTTTATACATATACCCTAAAACGATACCTATCAATCCAAACATAGTTGTCTTTACTAGGTTCATCGGCTGGCTGACGATAACAGTAATAAAAAGCGCCGCCGTAAAAATCACAAAGGCACTGGATAATTTATATCTTATCGTTAGCAATATAAATGGCAACGGCAACGCAAACGTTACAACTGTGCCTAAAATCGGAACATACATAGATACAAGCAATAACATTGCATATATCGCTAACAACGCTGCACCTTCAGTAATAAATTTTGTATTTTTCATCATCTAACCTCTCTTTCAAAAAAAGAAAAGCATAGCAAAATGCACAGTAGAGTCCGACTCTACTGTGCATTTCATACGCTATTATTCACCAACATATGGTAAAAGTGCCATTTGACGAGCACGTTTAATTGCAACTGTAAGTTTGCGTTGGTATTTTGCGCTTGTTCCTGTTACACGACGAGGTAAAATTTTACCACGCTCAGAAACGAAACGTTTTAATAAATCAACATCTTTATAATCGATGCGAGTGATGCCGTTAGCTGTGAAGAAACACACCTTACGACGTTTCGCACGTCCACCTTTGCGTCCTGCCATGTCTATTTCCCTCCATTCTTTGTTAAAACTAACAAATTTACTGTATTAGAACGGTAAATCGTCGTCGGAAATGTCGATCGGTTGACCTACATTTGAAAATGGATCGTCATTCTTCGTAAATCCAGAGTTACCTTGGTTACCTGAATTACTAGATTGACCAAATGGGTTAGAGCCTTGGTTACCGAAACCAGCTCCTGATGGTTGCTGATTAAATGAACCACGTTGCTCCCCACCGCCATTACGCGGCTCTAAAAATTGTACGCTTTCCGCAAGAACTTCTGTTACGTATACACGTTTACCATCTTGTCCCTCGTAATTACGAGTTTGAAGACGTCCATCTACGCCTGCTAAGCTACCTTTTTTCAAATAATTTGCTACGTTTTCTGCTTGTTTACGCCATATTACACAATTAATAAAGTCAGCTTCACGCTCACCTTGTTGATTGGCAAATGCGCGATTCACAGCTAACGTAAAAGTAGCTACTGCAACACCATTGGGCGTGTAACGTAAGTCAGGGTCCTTAGTTAAACGACCAACGAGGATAACACGATTCATCAATCGAACCACTCTCCCTTATATATCAATTATTTTTCTTCTTCTTTAACAACGATATGACGAAGGATGTCTTCGTTGATCTTAGCTAAACGGTCGAATTCGTTAATCGCTTCTGCGTTAGATTTCACGTTTAAGATCATGTAGAAACCTTCACGTAAGTCGTTGATTTCGTAAGCTAAACGACGCTTACCCCACTCTTTCGTGTTAATGATTTCTGCACCATTGTTTGTTAAAACACCTGCAAAACGTTCAACTAAAGCTTTTTGAGCTTCTTCTTCAACGCCAGGACGAATGATGTACATAATTTCGTACTTTCTCATTACACTTTCACCTCCTTTTGGTCTAAACGGCCCGTAATGGGCAAGGAGCAATTAATTTATAGTAATTACTCACGAGTTTAGATTATATCATAGTAAGTTAGATGAATCAACTCACCCATACATAAAAAACTTGGCAAACACTAATATATTTGCCAAGCTCATATCTTTATTTTTCCTAGGAAATATTAAATTAAACGTTGAAGCGGAAGTGCATAACGTCTCCGTCTTTTACAATATACTCTTTTCCTTCTAAACGGACTTTACCAGCCTCTTTTGCAGCTGTCATAGAACCGTTTGTCATTAAGTCTTCGTAAGAAACTGTTTCTGCACGAATAAATCCACGCTCAAAGTCTGTATGAATTACACCAGCACATTGCGGTGCTTTCATACCTTGTTTGAATGTCCATGCACGTACTTCTTGTACACCAGCTGTGAAGTAAGTAGCAAGTCCTAATAAATCATATGCAGCACGAATTAATTGATCTAAACCAGATTCTTCAATGCCTAGTTCTTCAAGGAAGACTTTTTTCTCTTCCTCGTCTAGCTCAGCAATTTCTGATTCGATTTTTGCACATACAACGATTACTTGAGAATTTTCATTTGCAGCAAATTCTTTTACCATTTGTACGTATTTATTTTCAGAAGGATCGATAACATCGTCCTCGCTTACGTTTGCCACGTATAACATTTCTTTCGTTGTCAGTAAATGAAGACCTTTAACAATCTTCATTTGCTCTTCTGTAAATTCAACCGTACGAGCTGGTTTTCCTTCTTCGAAAGCTTCTTTTAAACGTACTAAAATTTCATGCTCATATACAGCTTCTTTATCTTTTTGTCTTGCTAATTTCGCAACACGTTCGATACGTTTATCAACAGATTCTAAATCTGCTAAGATTAGCTCTAAGTTGATTGTCTCAATATCATCAATTGGATCTACTTTACCTGAAACGTGCGTAATATTTTCGTCTTCAAAACAACGAACAACTTGGCAAATTGCATCTACTTGGCGAATGTGAGATAAGAATTTATTTCCTAAACCTTCACCTTTACTAGCACCTTTTACGATACCTGCAATATCAGTAAATTCAAATACAGTTGGAACAGTTTTTTTCGGTTCTACTAATTCCGTTAATTTATTTAAACGCTCATCTGGTACTTCTACAATTCCTACGTTTGGATCAATTGTACAGAATGGATAGTTCGCAGATTCTGCTCCTGCTTGTGTAATTGCATTAAATAAAGTGGACTTCCCTACGTTAGGTAATCCAACAATCCCAGCCGTTAATCCCATATTTTTCACTCCTATGTCTCAATCTTTCATCATTATAGATAGTAACGAAAAAAATGACAAGTTTCCTCCAAACGAAAAAAAGTAACAGTCACCCACTGCAACTGTTACTTTCTCTCTATTCTTCGTGCTTCACAAGTATTTTTTTTACCTTACGATCAAACTCTCTTCGAGGAATCATTACGGAATGGTCACATCCCTCGCACTTAATGCGGATATCCATTCCCATACGAATAATCTTCCAACGATTCTCCCCACATGGGTGTGCTTTCTTCATTTCCACAACATCATACAAGTTATACTGCTTTTGCTCCATTCTCCAAACCCCTCTCCATATTAAATTGCTTTTCCACTCACTAATTCTTCACGATTATATAAAACCATACGTGGATATGGAATTTCAATACCATGTAAATCTAGACGGTTTTTAATTTCTTTACGAAGTGCCCTTGCAATAACTGCATGTTGCATTGGTTCTACTTCAGCAATAACACGTAATATAACTTCTGAAGCAGCTAATGTTTGTACACCTAACAATTGCGGTGTTGTTACCATTTGTTCGTACTTTGCAGGTAATTCTTGTAATAAGTCTTCAATGACTTGCTCTGCTTTTGCTATATCAGCCTCATACGAAATAGATACATCAACAAATGCTACACTATTACTTACTGAGAAGTTCGTAACTTGAATAATACTTCCGTTTGGTAAAGTATGGATTTCACCTGTCCAACTTTTCACTTTTGTTGTACGAAGTCCAATTTCCAAAACGACACCTTCAAACTGACCAATTCTTACATAGTCACCTACTGAAAATTGATCTTCTATCAAGATAAATAACCCTGTAATAACATCTTTAACCAAACTTTGAGCACCAAATCCGACTGCTAAACCAATTACCCCGGCACCGGCTAATAAACCTGATGCATTAATATTAAACACACCTAAAATCGCAATTAACATAATAAACATAACAACGTATGCCACAATATTTTCAAGTAACTTCGCTACTGTAACTGTACGACGTTCTGAAATTTGAATTGGTGAACGACTTCCCATACGAAACGCATTTCGTACAACAGCCCTTGCAATTCGCACTACAATTGCACCGATTGTTAAAATAATACATATTTTCAATGTCGCAATTCCAATATGAGCCCAACGATCAGCATCTAATAAATACTGTTTCGTAGCATTAAACCACTTCGTTAATAAATCCATGTACCTCTACCTCTCACCCAAAATTTCTTTTTAATTATCCTTCTTATTGTATCAGAAGTCTCCTAATTGCTGAAAAAATTTTATGACTTTATTTCCATTTGTTAACCGCCATGCAGGTATAAAATGGAACGAATATATATATACTAGTACTATTATTTCCGTTCTCACTTAAATTTCACAGCAAGTACGCACTTATAGTTTTCCATTTTACTCACCATATAACATATTTTGAAAATTTATTAAAAGGATGGGTGCTTCATGAATATTGGAAGTTTTCGCTTACCTTTTTTCGAAAAAGAAACTCAAAATGTTATGCACCAAGATATAGAAGCCTCCGAGACAATTAGTAACTTCTTACTTTCCCATATCCCTATTAAGACTCATATACCAATTATTCTCGTTTGTATCGGAACAGATCGTTCTACAGGAGATGCACTCGGCCCATTAGTCGGTACGAAACTAGAACAAATAGGAATTAAAAACTTCCAAGTGTTCGGCACACTAGATGATCCAGTACATGCGCTAAATTTAGAAGAAAAAATTCAGAATATACAGAAAGATAATCCTACTTCATTTATAATTGCGGTTGATGCCTGTTTAGGAAAATCTCAAAGTATTGGTTCCATCACTACAGGAATGGGACCTAGTAAACCTGGAGCTGCAATGAATAAGAAATTACCTGCAGTTGGTGATTTACATATTCATGGCATCGTAAATTTAAATGGTTTTATGGAGTTTTTCGTTCTACAAAATACAAGATTAAGTTTAGTCATGAAAATGGCTGACGTAATCGCACAGAGCATAAAAGAAACAGATCAAAAAATATGTGCATTAAAAAAAGCAAACCATCTATAAATAATAAGATGGTTTGCTTTTTAGTTTTTCTGCGCTAATAATTCTAAAATACGATTTAAATCTTCTTTATTAAAAAATTCAATTTCGATTTTACCTTTTTCTTTTTTCGTTTCTTTAATTTTCACATCTGTGCCAAACTTTTCTCTTAAGAACGTTTCGCGCTCTATGAAAAATATGTTTCTCTCTTTTTTCACTTGTTTTGTTTCACGTGAAACGCTTTGATTAATCTCCTGAACAATTTTCTCTAATTGACGAACATTTAATCCTTCTTTTTCGATTCGTTTTAATAAAGATTTCAATTGTTCTTCATCTTTTATCGTAAGCAAAGTTCTCCCATGAGCCATTGAAAGTTGACCATTTGCGATCATATCTTGAACAAAAGAAGGGAGGCTCAATAACCGCGTATAGTTTGCAATGTAAGGTCTGCTCTTACCAAGACGTTTTGCTAATTGTTCTTGCGTCACATTTAGCTCATTCATTAACATTTGGTATGCCATTGCTTCTTCCATTGGATTTAAATCTTCTCGTTGCAAGTTTTCAAGCAATGCAAACTCCATCATTTGCTGCTCATTTAATTGTCTGACAACGGCAGGTACTTTTTCAAGTCCCGCCTCTTTAGCAGCACGATATCTTCTTTCACCTGCAACAATTTCATATCCTTTAATACTCTTTCTAGCAATTAACGGTTGTAATATGCCGTGCTCTTTAATAGAGGCCGATAATTCCTGAATCGCCTCTTTATTAAAGTGTTTACGTGGTTGATATGGATTCGGCCTTAATTCAGTTATCGTAATCTCCTGAATTGTCTCTTCTTCTTTCACATCTAAATCAGGAAAAAATACATTGATTCCTCTTCCTAACCCTTTAGCCACCTGCAATCACTTCCTCTGCTAAATCTATATATACTTCTGCCCCTCTTGATTTAGCGTCATACTGCATAATTGGTTTCCCATGACTTGGTGCTTCACTCAAACGAACATTACGAGGGATAATCGAACGGTATACTTTATCCCTAAAGTATTTTTTCACTTCATCTATAACCTGAATCCCTAAATTTGTACGGGCATCCAACATTGTTAGCAATACACCTTGAATTGCTAGATTTTTATTTAAGTGCTTTTGCACAAGTCGAACTGTATTTAATAGCTGACTTAACCCTTCTAGTGCGTAATATTCGCATTGAACAGGAATAATAACAGAATCTGCTGCAGTTAATGCATTAATCGTTAATAACCCTAAGGACGGGGGACAGTCGATAATAATATAATCATATTCATCACGAACTGGCTGCAATGCCCTTTGCAAACGTACTTCCCGGGAAATAGTTGGTACCAATTCAATTTCAGCACCTGCCAATTGAATTGTAGCGGGTAGAACATCTAAGTTTTCAGTTGCGGTTTTTTGTATAACCCCTTGAACATCTGCATCTTCCACAAGAACATTGTAAATACATTGATCTAATTCGGATTTTTCAATCCCCACACCCGTCGTTGCATTTCCTTGAGCATCAATATCTACAAGAAGGACCTTTTTACCTACTTGTGCCAATCCAGCCCCTAAATTAACAGATGTTGTTGTTTTTCCAACGCCACCCTTTTGATTGGCTATAGCAATGATTTTTCCCATGATGTCACCTACTTTCAACCTTTCTATCTTATTCTAGTAACAATTACGTTTATTGTAACATGAAATAAAAGTTTTTCTTTTACGTCCTTATTAAACTTCAAAATTTATTTGTAAACTCCTTCTTCATCTAACAAGAAAATATAGTAAAAGAGACCTATCCAATAGGATCAGGTCTCTAACATGCCATTATTATTTTTTCTTCGGAATTTGAATTGTAATTTGATAGTACTCGTCAAACTCTTCTTCCTCAGAATTAACATTTAAACCACTGTCAGCAACCATTTGTAATGACTGCCTAATTGTATTCATGGCAATTCTCGTATCTCGACTTACTGCTTTTTGCTTTGCCTTACGCTTCGGTTTTGCTTCCTCTAGTAATTTCGCAATTCGTTCCTCTGTTTGCTTTACATTCAATTGTTTTTCCACAATCTCCTGTAAAACCTTCAGTTGTAATTCCTCATTTTTTAAAGGGATGAGCGCACGGGCATGACGTTCTGTAATGCTTTTTTCTAATAACGCACTTTTTATTTCTTCAGGCAACTTTAACAATCGCAACTTATTTGCGATTGTGGATTGCCCTTTTCCGAGTCTTTGTGCCAATGCTTCTTGCGTTAAATTATGTAACTCAATTAGCTTTTGATATGCCACAGCTTCCTCGATTGCTGTTAGTTCCTCACGTTGCAAGTTTTCAATTAAAGCCACAGAAGCTGTTTCTGTATCATTTAAGTTTTTTATAATTGCAGGAACCTTTTCCCATCCTAACTTTGTTGCTGCACGGAAACGCCTTTCTCCAGCAATAATCTCGTACTTATCATCTTCATATTGCCTCACAACAATCGGCTGAATAAGTCCGTGTGTACGAATCGTTAATGCTAGTTCCTCAATACGCGCATCATCAAAAACTGTTCGTGGTTGATAGCGGTTAGGGGTAATATTTACTATCGGAATTTCTTGTATTTCTTCATATACCTTTTTATCTATTTCTTCATGGCTTTCGTCTTGTAATTCGAATTCGCTCTCTTTATCTCCAAAGCCAAATAAACGAGAAAACGTATTTTTCATACATATTCCACCACCTTTTAGGCCTATTGACTATTCTCCATAAAATGTTTCCTATGAAACATTTACGTTTTCATTTATATAATTTAATCTTACGTCTAATAAGATTTATTTTTCAATAGGTAATTTATTGGGTGTTCCCGGTTTGCGTGGATATTTCTTTGGTGTCTTGCGTTTTTTCTCGATTAATAAAATATTACGTTCACTTTCTTCAAACGGTAATTGGAACGTAGACATTTCTTTTAGATCCCCGCCTAGTACCTCTAAAGCATACTTGCCATTTTCAATTTCTTCGTTTGCTGCAGCACCTTTCATTGCAATGAATGTTCCCCCAACTTTTACAAGTGGTAAACATAGCTCACTTAATACTGAAAGACGCGCGACTGCACGTGCCATTACAATGTCGTACGCTTCACGTACACCTTCTTTTTTCCCAAACGTTTCAGCACGATCGTGACAAAACGCGACGTCACTTAATTCCAACTTTTGTGCTAAATGATTTAAGAAATTAATACGTTTTTGCAATGAGTCTACAATCGTCACTTTTAAATGCGGGAAACAGATTTTTAAAGGAATGCTTGGGAATCCAGCTCCTGCGCCAACATCACAAATTGAGAATGGTTTTGAAAAATCATAATAAAAAGCAGCTGTAATGGAATCAAAAAAGTGTTTTAAATATACTTCCTCTTTCTCCGTAATAGCCGTTAAGTTCATTTTTTCATTCCACTCTACTAGTGTTTCGAAGTAGATTTCGAACTGCTCTAACTGTCTAGAAGAGAGGGTGATACCCTTCTCTTCTAGCATAGATTGAAATTGTTCTATGTTCATCTAACAATATCTCCTTACTATTTATTGGTTCGATACTCGCGCAATTTTTCCTTGTTCAATATACACAAGTAAAATGGAAATGTCCGCTGGATTTACACCCGATATACGTGAAGCCTGTCCCATTGAAAGTGGACGAACATCTTTCAATTTCTGTCTAGCTTCTGATGCAAGGCTAGAAATTGCATCATAATCAATATCCACAGGGATTTTTTTGTTTTCCATTTTCTTCATACGCTCTACTTGCTGTAAAGATTTTTCGATATATCCTTCGTACTTAATCTGAATTTCAACTTGTTCTGTAACCTCATCACTTAATTCTACTTCACTTGGTACTAAAAGATGAATATGCTCATATGTCATCTCTGGACGACGTAATAAGTCACTTGCACGTATTCCATCTTTCAATTCGCTTCCACCAATATTGCGAATTAATTCTTGAACTTCAGGACGTGGTTTAATAATAATGCTGCTTAAACGTTCCTTTTCCTGTTCAATTTGTAATTTTTTATTTATAAATCGTTCATAGCGCTCTTCTTTAATTAATCCAATTTCACGACCAACTTCAGTTAAACGAAGATCCGCATTATCGTGGCGTAATAATAGACGATACTCTGCACGAGACGTTAATAAACGATATGGTTCATTCGTCCCTTTCGTTACAAGATCATCAATTAAGACACCAATATAAGCATCCTCACGACCTAAAATAACTTCTTTTTTACCTAAAGAACGACATGCTGCATTAATTCCGGCCATAAGCCCTTGTCCTGCCGCCTCTTCGTAACCAGAAGTTCCGTTAATTTGTCCTGCTGTATATAAATTTTTAATTTTTTTCGTTTCAAGTGTTGGCCATAGTTGTGTTGGCACAATTGCATCATATTCAATTGCATAACCTGTACGCATCATTTCAACATTTTCTAGACCAGGGATTGTTCTAAGCATATCACGCTGTACGTCTTCTGGTAAGCTTGTGGATAAACCTTGTACGTATACTTCTTGTGTATTACGTCCTTCTGGCTCTAAGAAAATTTGATGGCGTGGTTTATCATTAAACCTTACTACTTTGTCTTCAATTGAAGGACAATATCTAGGACCTGTTCCCTTAATCATACCAGAATACATAGCTGAGCGATGTAGGTTCTCATCTATTAAACGATGTGTTTCCGTACTTGTATACGTTAACCAACATGGAATTTGATCCATAATAAACTTTGTCGTTTCAAAAGAGAAAGCTCGTGGTTTATCATCACCTGGCTGAATTTCTGTTTTACTGTAATCAATCGTATTACTATTTACGCGCGGAGGTGTACCTGTTTTAAATCTAACAAGATCAAATCCAAGCTCCTCTAAATGTTCTGATAACGTAATAGATGGTTGTTGATTATTTGGACCACTCGAATATTTTAAATCTCCCATAATAATCTCACCACGTAAAAACGTACCAGTCGTAATTACGACTGTTTTTGCTGTATATTCAGCACCAGCTTGCGTAATTACCCCTTTACATTCGCCATCTTCAACGATTAAACGCTCTACCATTCCTTGGAACAACGTTAAGTTTGGTGTTTCTTCAATTGTTTTCTTTAATTCATGCTGGTAAGAGAATTTATCTGCTTGTGCTCGAAGTGCGCGTACAGCTGGTCCTTTACCTGTATTTAACATACGCATTTGAATATGCGTTTTATCAATGTTGCGTCCCATTTCTCCGCCTAATGCATCAATTTCACGAACAACAATCCCTTTTGCTGGTCCACCAACAGAAGGGTTACATGGCATAAACGCTACCATATCTAAGTTAATTGTTAACATTAATGTTTTGGAGCCCATTCGTGCTGCCGCAAGACCAGCTTCACATCCTGCATGACCTGCACCGATTACTATGACGTCGTATGAACCGGCATTGTATCCCATTGTTTATTCCTCCTAATAATCTCTATCTTTCTGAAACATCACTATATTATTTTCCTAAACAAAACTGAGAGAACAACTGGTCAATTAGGCTTTCATGAACGGTATCACCAGTAATTTCACCAAGTATTTCCCACGTTCTTGTTAAATCAATTTGCACCATATCAATTGGAACACCATTTTCTATCGCTTCAATTGCGTCTCCAATTGTTTTTCCTGCTTGTGTTAATAATCCAATATGTCTCGCGTTAGAAACATATGTTACATCTGCAGAATCAATTGTTCCTTCAAAAAATAAATCAGCTATTGCAGTTTCAAGCTCATCTATTCCTTGTTCCTCAATTAACGACGTTGTAATAACACGATTTCCCTCTGCCAATTCTATAACACGTTCCATATCAATTGCTTGCGGTAAATCTGTCTTATTTACAATAACAATGAAATCTTTTCCTTGTACGGCACGGAATAGATCTTCATCCTCATTCGTTAAAGCTTCGCTATAATTAACGACAACTAACACTAAATCAGCTTGACTCATCATTTCTTTTGAACGCTCTACACCAATTCGTTCAACAATATCTTCTGTTTCACGAATACCGGCTGTATCTATAAGTTTAAGTGGTACACCACGCACATTAACGTACTCTTCAATAACATCACGAGTTGTTCCTGCAATATCAGTTACAATTGCCTTTTTCTCCTGAACGAGACTATTTAATAGCGATGATTTCCCAACATTAGGTCTACCGATGATTGCAGTAGCAATACCTTCACGTAAAATCTTTCCTTGCTTTGATGTTTCTAATATTTTTGCAATTTCAGCACGAACATGTGTAGCTTTCTCAATTAAGATATGATGTGTCATTTCTTCCACATCATCATATTCTGGGTAATCTATGTTTACCTCAACATGAGCTAACGTTTCTAATATATCCTGACGCAGACGGCCGATTAATTTGGATAATCGTCCTTCCATTTGATTAATCGCTACGTTCATTGCTCGATCTGTTTTTGCACGGATTAAGTCCATAACAGCTTCTGCTTGTGATAAATCAATACGGCCATTTAAAAAAGCACGTTTTGTAAATTCACCAGGCTCCGCTAATCGTACTCCTTGCGCTAAAATAAGCTGCAATACTTTATTTACCGAAACAAGTCCACCGTGACAGTTAATTTCTACTATATTTTCACGTGTAAAAGTCCTTGGTGCACGCATAATAGACACCATTACTTCTTCAATAACCTGATTTGTATCTAAATCAACAATATGACCATAATGAATTGTGTGAGAAGGAACCTCTGTTAAATCCTTCCCTTTAAAAATACGATTAACTTTTTCAACCGCATCATCCCCACTTACTCGAACAATGGCAATTGCACCCTCTCCAAGCGCTGTGGAAATCGCGGCAATTGTATCAAATTCCATGTCCTTTCACCTCACTTGCTTATTTATCTCTATTTCAACATGATTATTTTCTTCACTAAATTATTAGAATACCATAACGAACCTATCTACAAAAGAATAATAACTCATTTTATTATGTCCTCATGTAAAAAACACTAAACTTATTCACAGTGGATAAGTTTAGTGTTTTTTAGTTATCCACACCTATTTTCCCCTCAAAAAAACCGGCACTCAATTGAGTAACCGGTCACTTGGAAGATATTACAACATGTCGATTTGGTTCTTTTCCTTCAGAAGTTGTAATGATATTTTGATGATTAGATAATGCTTGGTGGATAATCTTTCGTTCAAAAGATGGCATAGGCTCCAATACAACTCTTTTTTTCGTACTTACTACTTGTTTGGCTAATCGATAAGAAAGTGCTTCTAACGTAGCTTTTCTTTTACTACGATAATTCTCAGCATCTAATGTGATACCAATGTACTGCTTCGTATTACGATTCGCCACAAGTTTTGTTAAATACTGTAAAGAATTCAAGGTGTTCCCTCTTTTTCCAATCAAAACACCTACATTTTCGCCGTAAATTGTAAATTCAACTTCGCGTCCTTTTACAATTTTACTAATCTCAGCTTCCACACCCATATCGTGAATAACATTTTTTAAATATTCTTCACATTCTTGAATTGGATCTTTCTTCAATACAACTTCTACTACTGCAGGTCGGTTCCAAAATAAACCTAAGAACCCTCTCTTACCCTCATCGATAATATTTATATCTACTCGGTCTTTTGAAACATTTAATTGCCTTAAAGCATCCTGTACTGCCAGCTCGACTGTTTGTCCTTTAGCAGTAATTATACTCACTTGCTTGATCCTCCTGCCTTACTAGCCTTAATTTCCGGCCCTTTGATCAAGTACATTTGAGCGATACCAAAGATATTACCAACAACCCAGTAAAGTGATAATGCAGCTGGGAAGTTAATTGCAAAGATTAAAATCATAATCGGCATAAGCCAAATCATCATTGCCATTTGTGGATTTTGACCAGCAGTTCCTGCCATTGCAAGCTTTTGCTGAATAAATGTCGTAATCGCTGCAACAACCGGTAAGATATAGTAAGGGTCTGCCTGTCCTAAATCAAACCATAAAAATGTATGTTTACTAATTTCTGATGTTCTCATAATCGCATGATAAAATGCGAATAAAATAGGCATCTGAACAAATATTGGTAAACAACCGGCTAATGGATTTACACCATTTTTTTGATATAGCTGCATCATTTCTTGTTGTAATTTTTGCTGTGTTGCTTGGTCTTTCGAGCTATATTTCTCTTTTAACTTTACCATTTCTGGTTGTAACGCCTGCATAGCTTTCGTACTCTTCGTTTGCTTAATCATTAATGGTAATAATGCAAAACGAATAATAAGGGTCGTAATAACGATCGCTAAACCGTAATTATCACCAAGCCATGTCGCAAAATACGTGATTAACTGAGAAAGCGGGTATACGAAATATTCATTCCAAATCCCAGTGCTCTTCGATGTAATCGGCTGACCCGTTTCACTACAGCCGGTAGCAATTGCCATTAATGTAATAACCATGGCCAGTAAACCTATTTTCTTTTTCAAAGCCTGCTCCTCCTTGTTTCGGTATGTATATAGTGTAATTCATTTCCTTACGCTACTTTTTTATTCTTTTCATACCAGAGCGTTTAAAGACATGAATTAAGCTTTTCTTTACTTCTTCATATGTCATCTCTGCACAAGGCTTCCTTGCTATTATAACAAAATCTTTTCCAGAATCTATCTCATCTTTTAATTCTGTGATCGACTGGCGAATCATACGTTTAATTCGGTTACGCACTACTGCATTTCCTATTTTCTTGCTGACAGAAAGGCCAATACGAAAGTTTGGCTGCTCTTCTTTATCTAGTTGATACACAACAAATTGACGATTCGCATTCGATTTTCCTTTCTGAAAAACCGTCTGGAATTCATCATTCTTTTTTATACGATGTTTTTTCTTCATATCAATTGACACTCCTGTAGTTCATCAGCGGAAATTCACTATTATTAGAAAAAAAGACCACTGAACGATCAGTGGTCTACGCAGATAATACTTTTCTTCCTTTACGACGACGAGCTGCTAGCACTTTACGTCCGTTCGCTGTGCTCATACGGCTGCGGAAACCATGTACTTTGCTGCGCTTACGTTTATTTGGTTGGTAAGTTCTTTTCATTATATGACACCTCCCTGAGGAATATCTGTTAAAGACAGTCTTATAAATTATAGTTAATCAACTAGGAAAATGTCAATGGTTCTAGAAATTTTCATGAAATATTCATTTCGAACCTATTCACATACTTTTTCACAGACGCTACATTTCCTTGTGGATAAATGTTTTTTCTTGTTTTTTATATCCACAAACTCATTTCATACTTTTACACAGTATATCGTGTTGTGGACAAGTTTATTCCACAAGGTATTGATTTTGTGGATAACTTTCTTAATTTCATTGCTATAGCTACTTTTTTTTGATATTATAGTTGTGTTTTCACTTTGAATAAGTTTTCCACATCTTTATCTTATCCACAATTTGTGTATAACATGTGGACAGTTTTAATCACATGTGGGTAAATGATTATCCACATTTGCTTTTTTTGTCGAAAACCCTATCTCATATACAAACGACGTTTTTAGGTTTTAAAATACGTTTCGTATAAATATACATTTTATATTTATTTAGGTTGTACATTTGTTGCGCAACCTTATTCTTTTACCATCTTAGTAAAGGAGGGACACCTTTGGAAAACATCTCTGATTTATGGAACAGCGCCTTAAAAGAACTAGAAAAAAAGGTAAGTAAACCAAGTTATGAAACATGGTTAAAATCAACAACCGCACATAATTTAAAGAAAGACGTATTAACAATTACGGCTCCAAATGAATTCGCCCGCGATTGGTTAGAATCTCATTATTCAGAGCTAATTTCGGAAACACTTTATGATTTAACAGGGGCAAAATTAGCTATTCGCTTTATTATTCCCCAAAGTCAAGCTGAAGAGGAGATTGATCTTCCTCCTTCTAAACCAAATTCAGCACAAGATGATTCTAATCATTTACCACAGAGTATGCTAAACCCAAAATATACGTTTGATACGTTTGTTATTGGCTCTGGTAACCGTTTTGCTCACGCTGCTTCATTGGCCGTAGCCGAAGCGCCAGCTAAAGCATATAATCCCCTCTTTATTTATGGGGGAGTTGGACTTGGAAAGACCCATTTAATGCATGCAATTGGTCATTATGTAATTGAACATAACCCAAATGCCAAAGTTGTATATTTATCATCAGAAAAATTTACAAATGAATTCATTAATTCTATTCGTGATAATAAAGCGGTCGATTTTCGTAATAAATACCGTAATGTAGATGTTTTATTGATAGATGATATTCAATTTTTAGCAGGAAAAGAACAAACTCAAGAAGAGTTTTTCCATACATTCAATGCATTACACGAAGAAAGTAAACAAATTGTAATTTCCAGTGATCGGCCACCAAAAGAAATTCCAACTTTAGAAGATCGTCTTCGTTCTCGCTTTGAATGGGGACTCATTACGGATATTACGCCACCAGATTTAGAAACACGAATTGCAATTTTGCGCAAAAAGGCAAAGGCTGAAGGACTTGATATACCAAATGAGGTCATGCTTTACATTGCAAATCAAATTGATTCAAATATTCGTGAACTAGAAGGTGCACTTATCCGAGTCGTAGCTTATTCATCTTTAATTAATAAAGATATTAATGCTGATTTAGCAGCTGAAGCACTTAAAGATATTATTCCAAATTCTAAACCAAAAATTATCTCCATTTATGATATTCAAAAAGCTGTCGGAGATGTTTATCAAGTAAAATTGGAAGATTTCAAGGCGAAAAAGCGAACGAAATCGGTTGCCTTTCCTCGCCAAATTGCAATGTATTTATCACGTGAACTGACAGACTCCTCCTTACCTAAAATAGGTGAAGAATTCGGTGGACGCGATCATACAACAGTTATACATGCACATGAAAAAATTTCTAAGCTACTTAAGACGGATACGCAATTACAAAAGCAAGTTGAAGAAATTAACGATATTTTAAAGTAGTAGCTGAATAGTGTGAATAACTTTCCTTGTTTTACGCACAGTCTATCCACATGTAGATAGACTGTTTTTACATCCTTTAACGGGGTTATCCACATATCCACAAGCCCTATTACTATTACTACTATTTTTTATCTTTATTAATTAAATAAAATCTTATACTTACCGGAGGTTTTTCTTTATGCGTTTTACAATACAAAAAGACTATCTTGTAAGAAGTGTACAAGATGTAATGAAGGCTGTTTCTTCTCGTACAACAATTCCGATCCTTACAGGAATTAAAGTTGTAGCTACGGAAGAAGGAGTTACATTAACAGGAAGCGATGCTGATATTTCGATTGAATCTTTTATCCCAGTTGAAGAGGATGGAAAAGAAATCGTAGAAGTAAAACAATCAGGAAGTATTGTTTTACAGGCGAAATATTTTAGTGAAATTGTAAAAAAATTACCTAAAGAAACTGTAGAAATTTCTGTAGAAAATCATTTGATGACAAAAATAACTTCTGGAAAATCAGAGTTTAATTTAAATGGTTTAGATTCTGCAGAATATCCGTTGTTACCACAAATTGAAGAACATCATGTTTTTAAGATCCCAACGGATTTACTTAAACATATGATCAGACAAACTGTATTTGCAGTTTCCACTTCTGAAACAAGACCGATCTTGACAGGTGTAAACTGGAAGGTATATAACAGCGAACTAACTTGCATTGCTACAGATAGTCACAGGTTAGCTCTTCGAAAAGCAAAAATCGAAGGTATTGCAGATGAATTCCAAGCAAATGTTGTTATTCCGGGGAAAAGCTTAAATGAATTAAGCAAAATTTTAGATGAGTCTGAAGAAATGGTAGATATCGTTATTACGGAGTATCAAGTATTATTCCGTACAAAACATTTATTATTCTTCTCAAGATTGTTAGAAGGAAATTATCCTGATACAACTCGCTTAATTCCAGCGGAGAGTAAAACAGATATTTTTGTAAATACAAAAGAATTTTTACAAGCAATTGATCGTGCATCTCTATTAGCAAGAGATGGTCGTAATAATGTTGTAAAATTATCAACTTTAGAGCAGGCAATGCTAGAAATTTCTTCGAATTCACCAGAAATCGGAAAAGTAGTAGAAGAAGTTCAATGTGAAAAAGTAGATGGGGAAGAGTTAAAAATATCTTTTAGTGCAAAATATATGATGGATGCACTGAAAGCATTAGATAGTACTGAAATTAAGATTAGCTTTACTGGAGCAATGAGACCATTCTTAATTCGTACAGTAAATGATGAATCCATTATTCAATTAATTTTACCGGTTCGTACTTACTAAGTAAGAAATAAGGGTTGCTAGTTTTCAGATGCTAGTAGCCCTTATTTGATTTTTGGGTATTACTTTCCTAATGCTAGTTTATTTAGTACAATGAAAGAATGAACACTTTCAGAAAGTGAGCGATTTTATGAAACGTATTAAAATTTCAACAGAGTATATTACACTAGGACAATTTTTAAAGTTAGCCGATGTAATTGATACAGGTGGCGCTGTAAAATGGTTTTTACAAGAATATGAAGTGTACGTGAATCAAGAACTTGAAAATAGAAGAGGTCGCAAACTATATGCGAACGATATTATTGAAATTCCAGGAAGCGGAAGTTTCCAAGTTCAGTCATAAAGGGGGAGCCCTTTGTTTATTTCAGAAATACAATTAAAAAACTATCGCAATTATGAAAAGTTAGAGCTTTCCTTTGAAGATAAGGTAAATGTAATTATCGGCGAGAATGCGCAAGGGAAAACGAATTTGATGGAAGCTATTTATGTTTTAGCGATGGCGAAATCTCATAGAACCTCTAATGATCGCGAGCTTATCCGTTGGGATGAAGATTTCGGTCAAATTAAGGGGAAGTTACAAAAGAGAAATAGTTCTTTGTCTTTGGAATTAAATATCTCGAAAAAAGGTAAAAAGGCAAAATTAAATCAACTTGAACAACAAAAATTGAGTCAATATATTGGCGTGATGAATGTTGTCATGTTTGCCCCAGAAGATTTAAATCTTGTAAAAGGAAGCCCTCAAGTAAGAAGACGCTTTTTAGATATGGAATTAGGCCAAATAGCTCCGGTCTATTTGTATGAATTGAGTCAATATCAAAAGGTGCTCACACAACGAAATCACTTGCTGAAAAAGATGCAAGGGAATAGTAAGAATGAGGAAACGATGTTGGATGTATTTACACTTCAACTTATTGAGCATGGTGCAAAGATATTGCAAAAGCGTTTTGAATTTTTGCATTTACTACAAGAATGGGCAGCTCCAATTCATCGCGGTATAAGCCGTGGATTAGAAGAATTAGAAATTGTCTATAAACCAAGTGTAGATGTATCAGAATCAATGGATTTGTCGAAAATAAAAGAAGTATACTATGAAAGTTTTCAATCTGTGAAACAACGTGAAATTTTCCGTGGTACGACTTTACTTGGTCCTCATCGTGATGATTTACAATTCTTCGTTAATAGTAAAAATGTTCAAGTCTTTGGTTCACAAGGACAACAACGAACGACCGCACTGTCCCTAAAATTAGCTGAAATTGAATTGATTTACTCAGAAGTTAAGGAATATCCGATCCTTTTATTGGATGATGTATTATCAGAATTAGATGATTATCGTCAATCACATCTGTTAAATACAATTCAAGGAAAAGTGCAAACATTTGTGACAACGACGAGTGTCGACGGAATTGAACACGAAACATTAAAAGAAGCGAAAACAATTCATGTAACGAACGGCACGGTAGATTGTGAAATAGATAGGGCATAATCCCTGTTTAAATGGAAAAGTAGGTGATCTTTGTGTCAATGGAACAAAAGCAAATGCAAGAAAATTCATATGATGAAAGCCAGATACAGGTACTTGAAGGACTAGAAGCAGTTCGAAAGCGCCCTGGTATGTATATTGGATCTACAAGTGGAAAAGGACTTCACCACCTTGTGTGGGAAATCGTCGATAATAGTATTGATGAAGCACTTGCAGGGTACTGTGATGAAATTAATGTTAGTATCGAAGAAGATAATAGTATCCTTGTAACGGATAATGGACGTGGTATTCCAGTTGGTATACAAGAAAAAATGGGACGTCCTGCTGTAGAAGTTATTATGACCGTTCTTCATGCCGGTGGTAAGTTTGGCGGTGGCGGTTATAAAGTTTCTGGTGGTTTGCACGGTGTAGGTGCATCTGTTGTAAATGCCTTATCAACAGAACTAGAGGTATTTGTACATCGTGATGGAAAAATCCATTACCAAAAGTATGAAAGAGGTATCCCAGTTGCGGATTTAAAAGTCATCGGCGATACAGATAAAACTGGAACAATAACTCGCTTTAAGCCAGACCCAGAGATTTTTAAAGAGACGACAGAATATGAATTTGATACGTTAGCGACTCGTATGCGTGAGCTGGCATTTTTAAATCGTAATATTAAATTAACAATTGAAGATAAGCGTGAACATAAGCAAAAGAAAGAGTTTCACTATGAAGGTGGAATTAAATCATATGTTGAACATTTAAATCGTTCAAAACAACCAATTCATGAAGAACCTGTATATGTAGAAGGTTCAAAAGATGGAATTCAGGTTGAAGTTGCGCTTCAATATAACGAAGGATATACAAATCATATTTACTCATTTACGAATAACATTCATACGTATGAAGGTGGAACGCATGAAGTAGGATTTAAAACAGCCTTAACTCGTGTGATCAACGATTATGGTCGTAAAAATAGTATTTTAAAAGATGCAGACAGTAATCTAACTGGTGAGGATGTTCGTGAAGGTTTAACTGCAATTGTGTCAATTAAACATCCGAATCCACAATTTGAAGGACAAACGAAGACGAAACTTGGAAATAGTGAAGCAAGAACAATTACAGAGTCAGTATTCTCAGAGGCATTTGAAAAGTTCTTACTGGAAAATCCAAATGTTGCACGTAAAATTATAGATAAAGGGACGATGGCAGCGCGTGCACGTGTAGCAGCTAAAAAGGCTCGTGAGTTAACTCGTCGAAAGAGCGCTTTAGAAGTTTCAAGTTTACCAGGGAAATTGGCAGACTGTTCTTCTAAAGATCCCGCAATTAGTGAAATTTATATTGTAGAGGGTGACTCTGCGGGTGGATCTGCAAAACAAGGGCGCGATCGTCATTTCCAAGCAATTTTACCGCTGAAAGGTAAAATTATTAATGTTGAAAAGGCCCGCTTAGATAAAATTTTATCAAATGATGAAGTTCGTACAATTATTACGGCGATTGGTACAAATATCGGCGGAGACTTCGATATTGAAAAAGCACGCTATCATAAAGTTATTATTATGACCGATGCCGATGTTGATGGTGCACATATTCGTACCCTATTATTAACGTTCTTCTATCGTTATATGCGTCAAATAATTGAGTGTGGATATATATATATCGCACAGCCACCTTTGTTTAAAGTACAACAAGGTAAGAAAATTCAATATGCTTATAATGAGAAAGAGCTTGAAAAGATTTTAGCTGAATTACCAGCTCAACCTAAACCAGGAATCCAACGTTACAAAGGTCTAGGGGAAATGAATCCAACTCAGCTGTGGGAGACAACAATGGACCCAGAAGTACGTTCATTACTTCAGGTTTCTCTTCAAGATGCAATTGAGGCAGATGAAACATTTGAAATTTTAATGGGAGATAAAGTAGAGCCACGTCGTAACTTTATCCAAGAAAATGCAAAATACGTGAAAAACCTTGATATTTAAATGAGTAATGACAGGAATCTAAGTATTCCTGTCTTCTACATATAAATCAATGTATGTGTAACGGAAATGTAAGAGGAGGTGCTCGTTGATGTCAGACAATCAACAACAAGCACGAATTCGAGAAATTAATATTAGTCATGAAATGCGTACCTCATTTTTAGATTACGCAATGAGTGTTATCGTATCTCGTGCATTACCAGATGTTCGTGATGGATTAAAACCTGTGCATCGTAGGGTTCTATATGCGATGAATGATTTAGGAATTACAGCTGATAAAGCGTATAAGAAATCAGCGCGTATTGTCGGTGAAGTAATCGGTAAGTATCACCCTCATGGTGATTCAGCTGTTTACGAGACGATGGTACGTATGGCGCAAGATTTCAGCCAACGTTATATGCTTGTTGATGGGCATGGTAACTTTGGTTCTGTTGATGGTGATTCGGCAGCAGCAATGCGTTATACAGAAGCAAGAATGTCTAAGATTTCTATGGAATTAATACGTGATATTTCAAAAAATACGATTGATTATCAAGATAACTATGATGGTTCTGAAAGAGAGCCAATTGTATTGCCAGCGCGTTTCCCTAATTTATTAGTGAATGGTACGACGGGTATTGCAGTTGGTATGGCAACAAACATTCCGCCGCACCAACTTGGTGAAGTAATTGATGGAGTATTGGCACTAAGCCATAATCCTGATATTACTATTGCAGAATTAATGGAGTTTATTCCAGGACCAGATTTTCCAACGGCAGGTTTAATTTTGGGACGAAGTGGCATTCGTAGAGCTTATGAAACAGGACGAGGTTCTATTATACTTCGTGCTAAAGTTGAAATTGAAGAGAAGTCAAATGGCAAACAATCTATTATCGTAACGGAACTACCTTATCAAGTGAATAAGGCACGATTAATTGAAAAAATCGCAGAATTAGTTCGCGATAAGAAAATTGAAGGTATTACAGATTTACGTGATGAATCAGATCGAAATGGTATGCGTATTGTTATGGAAGTACGTCGGGATGCTAATGCTAACGTATTATTAAATAACTTATATAAACATACAGCACTTCAAACAAGTTTTGGTATTAACATGTTGTCTCTTGTAAATGGAGAGCCGCAAGTACTGAACTTAAAACAAAATTTATATCATTACTTGGAACATCAAAAGGTAGTAATTCGTAGACGTACTGCTTATGAACTAGAAAAAGCAGAAGCGCGTGCTCATATTTTAGAAGGGTTACGAATCGCCTTAGACCACCTGGATGAAGTTATTACATTAATTCGTAGTTCGAAAACAGCAGAAATTGCAAAGCAAGGTTTAATGGAGCGTTTCGGTTTAAGTGAAAAACAAGCGCAAGCTATTTTAGATATGCGTTTACAACGTTTAACAGGATTAGAACGCGAAAAAATTGAACAAGAATATCAAGATTTAATGAAGTTAATCGCTGAATTAAAAGCAATCTTAGCGGATGAAGAAAAGGTTCTTGAGATTATTCGTGAAGAATTAACGGAAGTAAAAGAGCGCTTCAATGATAAGAGACGCACGGAAATTACAATTGGTGGTATGGAGTCTATTGAAGATGAAGACTTGATTCCAGAACAAAACATCGCCATTACGTTAACTCATAATGGTTATATTAAGAGGTTACCAGCTTCTACGTACAAAACACAGAACCGTGGCGGACGTGGTGTGCAAGGAATGGGAACAAATGATGATGATTTCGTAGAGCATTTATTAACTACTTCTACACATGATCATATTCTATTCTTCACTAATAAGGGGAAAGTATACCGTACGAAAGGATATGAAATCCCAGAGTATAGTCGTACAGCGAAAGGTATACCTATTATCAACCTATTGGGTGTAGATAAGGGTGAATGGATTAACGCCATTATTCCAATTCGCGAATTTGGTGACGATGAGTTCTTATTCTTCACAACAAAACAAGGTATTTCTAAGAGAACGCCACTTTCATCATTTGCGAATATACGTACAAATGGTTTGATTGCAATCTCTCTTCGTGAAGAGGATGAAGTAATATCTGTACGTTTAACATCTGGTGATAAGGATATTATTGTAGGAACAAGCAATGGTATGTTAATTCGTTTTAACGAGCAAGATGTGCGTTCTATGGGACGTAATGCGGCTGGTGTAAAGGCAATTACATTAGGTGAAGAAGATCAAGTTGTAGGTATGGAAATTGTCGAAGAGGATGTAAATGTTTTAATTGTAACGAAAAATGGTTATGGAAAACGTACGCCAATTGATGAATACCGTCTACAAAGCCGTGGTGGTAAAGGTCTGAAGACTTGTAATATTACAGATAAAAACGGTAAATTAGTAGCTGTTAAATCTGTAACAGGTGAAGAGGATATAATGTTAATTACAGCAGCAGGTGTTATTATTCGTATGCCGGTTGATCAAATCTCTCAAATGGGACGTAATACACAAGGTGTTCGTCTAATTCGATTAGAGGATGAGCAAGAGGTAGCGACAGTAGCAAAAGCACAAAAAGATGATGAGGAAGAAACGAGCGAAGAGGTTTCTTCAGAAGAATAAGAGGGGAGATATCTCCCCTCTTTATTTTTTTATAATAATACTTGCATAGGGAAGAGAAAGTCTATATAATAGGCAGAGTCAGCAAATGAGAGATACAAGTTATCTAAAAAAACTTGTTGACGAAAATAATGTACTATGATATATTATAAAAGTCGCTGAAACGCGATGTTGAACTTTGAAAACTAAACGAAACAAACAACGTGAAACGTCAATTTTTATTTTAGATGCTAGACAAACTAACTTTATTGGAGAGTTTGATCCTGGCTCAGGATGAACGCTGGCGGCGTGCCTAATACATGCAAGTCGAGCGAATGGATTAAGAGCTTGCTCTTATGAAGTTAGCGGCGGACGGGTGAGTAACACGTGGGTAACCTGCCCATAAGACTGGGATAACTCCGGGAAACCGGGGCTAATACCGGATAATATTTTGAACTGCATGGTTCGAAATTGAAAGGCGGCTTCGGCTGTCACTTATGGATGGACCCGCGTCGCATTAGCTAGTTGGTGAGGT